>CALQCM020000011.1 GCA_943329075.2 Chitinophaga pinensis
ATGACGTCGAGGCCCAAGGCATCGACGTCGAGCATCTGCAGCGCGGCGTCGGCAACTTCGCGCGTCACCTTGCCGTTGGCCTTGACCTCGGCATAATCGCGCACGCGCCGCAGCAGGCGGTTGGAAATGCGCGGCGTGGCGCGCGAACGACAGGCGATTTCACGCGCGCCCTCGGCACTGGTTTCGATGGCGAGCAGCTTCGCCGAGCGTTGCACGATCTGCGTCAGCTCGTCGTTCGTATAGAACTCGAGCCGCGCAACGATGCCGAAACGATCGCGCAACGGATTGGTCAGCATGCCGGCGCGCGTGGTGGCGCCGATCAGCGTGAACGGCGGCAGATCGAGTTTGACCGAACGCGCCGCCGGCCCCTCGCCGATCATGATGTCAATCTGAAAATCCTCAAGCGCCGGATAGAGAATCTCTTCCACCACTGGACTCAGCCGGTGAATCTCATCGATGAACAACACGTCGTTGGGCTGCAGATTGGTCAGCATTGCCGCCAGATCGCCGGCGCGTTCGAGCACCGGCCCCGAGGTGTGGCGCAGGCTCACCCCCATTTCGCGCGCAATGATGTGCGCCAGCGTCGTTTTGCCAAGGCCCGGCGGCCCGAACAGCAGCACGTGATCGAGCGGCTCCTTGCGACGGCGCGCCGCCTCGATGAAAATTTCGAGCTGGCCGCGGATTTTCTGCTGACCGATATACTCGTCGAGCGCCTTCGGCCGCAACGCGCGCTCGAAGGCCTCTTCCTGCGGCGAGACCGGTGCGGCGGAAATCAGGCGGTCGGTTTCGATCATGAGGCAGGATTGAGGATTGAGGATTGAGGATTGAGAGAGCGATGCAGCCCGCTCAGCATTTTTCCGATCTCATCGGAACGTTGCAGCACATCCTTGCTCTGATCCTGCGTCATATAGCCCAACCGGCTTGCAACTTGAACCAGCGTTTCGACTTCCATCAATGATCCGTTCGCAATGGAGAGGTGATTTAGGTAAGCCCCGGTCGACTTGCGACCATGCCCTTCTGCGATATTTGCGGGAACAGATACCGCAGCGCGTTGCAATTGTGCAACCAATCCAAATCTCTCGATTTGAGGAAACGCGCCGGTCAACTTGTAAATTTCAGTAACGAGATCCATCGCCTTCTGCCACACAAGGAGTTCACTGTACTTCACCTGTCACCCCCCTCGATCCTCGATCCTCAATCCTCAATCCTCAATCCTCAATCCTAGCTTTTAGACAGCAGCTTCAACGCCTGCCGTATGCCGTCGGCAACCGCCGTGCCGCCCGGCAACTGTTTCACCGCCCACGCCGCTTCCTTGTCATTGTAGCCGAGCGCCTGCAGCGCATTGAGGATGTCGCCGCTGTGGCCACCGCCTGCAGCCGGCACCACCGTGACGTCGAGTTTGTCTTTTAATTCGAGCAGCAGGCGCTCGGCGGTTTTTTTTCCGATGCCGGGCACCTTGGTCAGGCGCGCGCCGTCCTGTGCGGCCACCGTGTCATAGAGGTCGGAAATGCTCATGCCCGAGAGCACCGACAGTGCGGTGCGCGCGCCGACGCCGGAAATTTTCAGCAATTGGCGGAACACATGGCGTTCCTGCTCGGTGGCGAAACCGTAGAGCAGTTGCGCGTCTTCACGCACGACGAAATGCGTATACAGCGAGACATCCTCGCCGGTCGCCGGCAGTTGATAGAAGGTGCTCATGGAAACGTCGATTTCATAACCGACGCCATGCACATCGACCAGTATCTGCGGCGGCCGCCGTTCGAGCAGCCTGCCTGTAATTTTTCCGATCACACCAACCGCCCCCGCTTCATGCGATAACCCGCCGTCGCCAGTTTACCGAGTCCCTGCCCGCCGTGCGCGTGGCAGATGGCGCAGGCCAGCGCATCCGCGGCGTCCGCACTCGGGTCGCCGGCAAGCCGCAGCAGGCGCTTGACCATGTCCTGCACCTGCTCCTTGGCCGCCTTGCCCTGTCCGGTCACCGCCTGCTTGATTTGCAATGCAGTGTACTCGGCGACATCGAGATCATGCAGCACCGCCGCGCAAATCGCCGTGCCGCGCGCCTGCCCGAGCAGCAGTGTCGATTGCGGGTTGCTGTTGACGAAGACTTTTTCAATCGCCACCTGGTCGGGCCTGTTGGCGGCGATGACTTCACCAAGACCGTCGAGAATGGTTTTGAGACGCAGCGCAAGGCCGCCGTCGGCCGGCGTCTTGATGCAGCCGCTGGTGACGTAATCAAGCGTGTTGCCGGTTTTGTCGATGACGCCGAAGCCCGTGATGCGCAGGCCGGGGTCTATTCCAAGGACGCGAATGCGTCCTTGGGAGGCTTGAGGCTTGAAGCTTGAGGCTTGAGACAAACTCCCTCTGGGTAGCGCCGCTAAAGGCAGCTCGCGAAGCCGGGAGGATTTCCGTTTCACTCAGCCCCTCTCGATCCTTGATGCTGATTGCTCAATCCTGATTTTCCATCAACGCGGTGGTATAGACGTCCTGCACGTCATCGATGGCTTCAAGCGCATCGAGCAAACGCTGCATTTTTGCGGCGTCGTCGCCTTTCAACTCGGTTTCGCTGCCGGGCTTCATGGTCACTTCGGCCATCTCCGGCTTGAAACCGGCTTTTTCCAGCGCCGCTTTCACTTTCGACAACTCATAGGGCGCGGTGATGACTTCGAAGCTGCCGTCATCGTTGGCGACAACGTCTTCGGCGCCGCCGTCGAGCGCGGCTTCCATCAGCGTGTCTTCATTGGTGCCCGGCGCAAACATCATCTGGCCGCAATGCTTGAACAGAAACGCCACCGAACCGTCGGTACCGAGATTGCCGCCGTATTTTGAAAACGCATGGCGCACATCGGCCACGGTGCGCGTCTTGTTGTCGGTCATGCAATCGACCATCACTGCGGCACCGGCAATACCGTAGCCCTCATAGCGGATTTCTTCGTAGTTCACGCCCTCAAGGTCGCCGGTGCCGCGTTTGATCGCGCGTTCGACGTTGTCCTTCGGCATGTTGTTCTCGTAGGCTTTGTCGACCGCGAGGCGCAAGCGCGGATTGGCGCCGGGGTCGCCGCCGCCCATGCGAGCCGCGACGGTGATTTCCTTGATCAGGCGCGTGAAAATTTTGCCGCGCTTGGAATCCTGCTTGCCTTTGCGGTGCTGGATGTTTGCCCACTTGCTGTGACCGGCCATTGCAACCTCTGCTGATATTTGCGTTGGTAATTGCAGCATTGCGTGCATGGCCCGACGGCGTTGCCGGGCCGGCAATATCGCGCTGATATAATTGAAATTTTAACATACCCCTCGTCGGGAGCCGCCATGCTTGCACCGTTGGTCATCGCCAGGTCAAAAATCGATATCGCCTTGCTGCCGGCACTGGCCAACCGCCACGGTTTGATCGCCGGCGCCACCGGCACCGGCAAGACCGTCACGCTGCAGGTGCTGGCCGAACGTTTTTCGGCAATCGGCGTGCCGGTGTTCATGGCCGACGTCAAAGGCGATCTCGCGGGACTCGCCGCCGCGGGTGCCAGTTCGCCGAAAATGAAAGAACGCCTCGCCGCGCTCAAATGCGAGGAGCCGCAATGGGCCGCCTGCCCGGCGGTGTTCTGGGATGTCTTCGGCAAGGCGGGGCACCCGGTGCGCGCCACGGTCTCCGACATGGGGCCGCTGCTACTGGGACGCCTTTTTAATCTCAACGACACGCAGCAGGGCGTGTTATCGCTGGTTTTCAAGATTGCCGACGATCACGGCCTGCTGCTGCTCGACGCCAAAGACCTGCGCGCCATGCTGCAGCACATCGGTGACAACGCCAAGGACTTCACCACCGAATACGGCAACGTTTCGGCGGCCTCGATCGGTGCCATCCAGCGCGCGCTGCTCGAAATCGAACAGCAGGGCGGCGACGCCTTTTTCGGCGAGCCGATGCTCGACATGAACGATCTTATGCAGACCGACAACAAGGGCCGCGGTGTGATCAACATCCTCGCCGCCGACCGCCTGATGAATGCGCCCAAGCTCTATTCGACCTTCCTGCTGTGGATGCTGTCGGAGCTGTTCGAGCATCTGCCCGAAGTGGGTGACCTCGACAAACCCAAGCTCGTCTTCTTTTTCGACGAGGCACACCTGCTGTTCAACGAAGCACCGAAACCGCTGCTCGACAAGATCGAACAGGTGGTGCGGTTGATCCGCTCCAAAGGTGTCGGCATTTATTTCGTCACGCAAAACCCGCTCGACATTCCCGACACTGTGCTGGGCCAGCTCGGCAACCGCGTGCAGCACGCGCTGCGCGCCTTCACGCCGCGCGACCAGAAGGCGGTGAAAGCGGCGGCGCAGACCATGCGCACCAATCCGGCGGTGGATACCGAAACCGCAATCACCGAATTGTCGGTCGGCGAAGCGCTGATTTCACTGCTGGATGAAAAAGGCCGCCCCTGCATGGTTGAACGCGCCGCCATCCTGCCGCCGGCCACCCGCATCGGCCCGCTCACCGAGGCCGAACGCGCCGCCATCATCAAGTCATCGCTCATTTTCGGCCATTACGAACAGGTCATCGACCGCGAGTCGGCCTACGAAAAACTCAAGGGCCGCACGGCGGAAAAACAACCGGGTGCCGCGATCGCATCGTCGGCGGAGACACCAAACGAGGCAGGCACCACGGCAGGCGGCCTGCTCGGCGCATTGGGCAGCGCGCTTAGCGGCGTGCTGCTCGGCACCACCGGTCCGCGCGGCGCGCACCATGCGGGGCTGATCGACGCCGCGGCAAAAAGCGCGGTGCGCACCATCGGTTCGCAGGTCGGGCGCGAAATCGTGCGCGGCGTGCTCGGCAGCATCCTCGGCGGCGGACGCCGGCGCTGACGCATGTTCAACGCCGCGCTTTCGCACCGTCTGTTCGGTCCGCTGATGGTGCTGGTCGCGGCCACCGGCTTCGCCTTCAAGGCGATCCTGATCAAGATCCTCTACGCGGAATTCAGCATCGATGCTGAAACGCTGCTGGCGTTGCGCCTGCTCTTCGCGCTGCCGTTCTTCATACTGATGGCGCTGCTGGCCGGCGGCAGCGCGCGCGCCTTCAGTGCGCGCGACTGGCGCGCGCTGGTCGCACTCGGCTTTGTCGGTTATTACCTGTCGAGTTATCTCGACTTTCTCGGCCTGCAATACATCTCGGCCGGTCTCGAACGCCTGATTCTTTTTCTGCAACCGACCATCGTCGTGCTGCTGTCGGCGTTTCTGTTCAAAACGCCGGTGCGCCGGCACCACCTGATTTCGATTGCGCTGAGCTACGGCGGCATCGCCCTGGTGTTCGCCAGCAACCTGTCGCTGGCGCAGGATCCGCATGCCGTCCTGCTGGGCAGCGGCCTCGTCTTCCTGAGCGCGCTGGCCTACGCCTGTTATCTGATCGGCAGCGGCACCGTGATCCCGCGCATGGGTGCGGCACGCTTTACCGGCTACGCCTCCATCATCGCCTGCGGCTTCGCAACCGGCCAGTTTTTCATCAGCCACGGCATCGCCGGCCTGGCGCAACCGGCGAAGGTCTACTGGCTCTCGCTGACGATGGCGGTGGTGTCGACGGTATTGCCGATCTGGTTGATGGCCGAAGGCGTAAAAAGAATCGGCGCCAGCCAGGTGTCGATGATCAGCGCGATCGGGCCGGTCATCACGATCTATCTGGGCTGGCTGATACTGGGCGAAGCGGTCACTGCAATCCAGCTCACCGGCGCACTGCTGGTGCTGGCCGGTGTGCTGCTGGTGGGGCTCAGGGTGGAATCCCTCAGCGCCAAATCCTGATTGCGGCCTGCGTCAGAAATTCGGATGCGGGTTCGTCGACTGGTAGCGGGCGACACTCTCCAGTATCTCGGCCTTTGCGGCGGCCGCATCGCGCCAGCCCAGCACTTTCATCCACTTGCCTGCCTCGAGATCCTTGTAGTGCGAAAAAAAGTGCTCGATCTGCTGGATGATCAACGGCGGCAGGTCGCGGTATTCATGCACGTCATCGTAGACCGAGGTCAGTTTCGGCACGGGCACGCATAACAGCTTGGCGTCGGGGCCTGCATCGTCTTCGGCGGCAAGAAAACCCACCGGCCGGCAACGCGCCACCACGCCGGAAATCAGCGGGATCGGCGAAATGACCAGCGCATCGAGCGGATCACCGTCCAGCGACAGCGTGTGCGGCACAAAACCGTAGTTGCAGGGGTAATGCATCGGGGTCGCCATGAAGCGGTCCACCAGCAGCGCGCCGGACTCCTTGTCGAGTTCCAGCTTGAGGCCGGGCCCGTGGGCGGGAATTTCGATGACGACATAGATGTCGTTCGGAACGTCGAGCCCGGTCACCAGTTTGTCGAGTTGCATCGCCTGCCCCTTTAAGTTGGCGCACGCGCCATCAATACGGCGTGCCGTCCTTGTGCGTAAATTTCCAAACGCCATTGACCGCCCGCGCGACGAGATCGTCGTCGGGATAATTTCCAGCGTCGCCGGCGCTGCGGTCGCCTACTTCGAGATAGACCGCATCGTGGTCGGCGCGGTTGACGAGATGGTGGCCATCGGCCTTCCCGGCGGGAAAACCCGCCGCCATGCCTGCGCGCAACACCTGCTCGCCGGCATCGGTGACCAGCACCAGTTCGCCTTCGAGGATGTAAACAAACTCGTCCTGCGTCAGGTGCCAGTGCCGCAGCGCGGAGGCGGCGCCCGGTCTGATTGTCGTCAGATTGACGCCGAAATTCTTCAGGCCCAGCGCGTCGCCGAGCTTGCGTTTGGCGCGGCCGGCAACGCGCGGCTTGAAGGCGTCCGGGTAATTCGAACCCGGCGCCGGCGCCACCTGCATCGCATCGATTGCGGGCGGCTTCGGCAGGCGCTGGTCGCTCATGGCCGTCGCAATCCTGCGATTACTGCGGCTTCAAACCGATGTCGCGCACGATCTTGCCGTACTTGGCGTATTCGGTCTTGATGAATTCGGTGTAGTAATCGGCCGATTCGTTAACAACGATGAGACCCGAGCCGGTGAGCTTGGCATTCACTTCCGGCAATTGCATCGCGCGGTTGATCTCTGCGTTGAGCTTCTGCACGATATCGCGCGGCGTGCCGGCGGGTGCCACGTAGCCGAACCAGCCGCGCATGTCGTAGCCCGGCACCAGTTCGGAGAAAATCGGCAGCTCGCGGTTGTTCGGCACACGCACATGGTTGGTGACGCCGATCAGGCGCATGCGGCCGGCGTTGATCTGCGTCGACATGCCGGTAAAAGAACCGATGCCGGTCAGCACCTGACCGCTGATGACGTCCGTGGCGATCTGCGTGGCGCCTTTGTAGGGCACGTGCAGAAACTTGAAGCCCGCCATTGAGGCCAGCAGTTCGAATGCCAGATGCGGGTAACCGCCTTCGCCGTTCGACGCCAGCGTCAGTTGGCCGGGATTGGCCTTCGCCCACTTGATCATCTCGGCGGCGTTCTTGAATGGTGCGGTCGGGTGCGCGACCACGGCGAGATAGTTGGTCGCATTCAAGGCAACGCCGGTGAAATCCTTGATCGGGTCGTAGGGAATTTTTTTGTAGGTGTGCGGCGCCACGACCAGATTGCCACCCTGACCGATGCCGATGGTGTAACCATCAGCGGGCGCGTTCTTCAGGAGTTCCATGCCGATCTGACCGCTGGCACCGGCGCGGTTTTCAACAACGAACTGCTGGCCCATGCGCTCGGACAAGGTTGGCCCGATCACGCGCGCGATAAAGTCGGCAGCCTCGCCCGGCGGGTAGGGAATGATCACGCGCACGGGTTTGTTCGGGTAGGACTGCGCGCTGGCCAGTCCGGCGAGGCCGGACAACAATACGAGCACAAACGATTTCCATGATTTCATGCCGCGACTCCTTTGCGTAGGTTCTGCATCCACACTTAAACGTTGAAGCGGAAGTGCATGACGTCGCCGTCTTTGACCACGTATTCCTTGCCTTCCAGCCGCATCTTGCCCGCTTCCTTGGCGCCGTGCTCGCCCTTGAATTTCACAAAATCATCGTAGCCGATAACTTCGGCGCGGATAAAGCCCTTTTCAAAGTCGGTGTGGATGACGCCGGCCGCCTGCGGCGCGGTCTCGCCTTTGTGCATGGTCCAGGCGCGCACTTCCTTCACACCCGCGGTGAAATAGGTCTGCAGGCCGAGCAGGTCGTAGGCGGCGCGGATCAGGCGGTTAAGGCCGGGCTCCGTCATGCCGACATCGGCGAGAAACACGCTCTTGTCTTCGTCCGACAAATCGGAAATTTCCGATTCAAGCGCGGCGCAGATGGCGACCACCGGCGCGTGTTCTTTTGCGGCGTATTCGCGCACGCGGTCGAGCAGCGGGTTGTTTTCGAAACCCTTGTCGTCGACGTTGGCGACGTAGATGGCGGGCTTGGCCGTCATCAGGCACAGCGGTTTGAGGAGCGCGAAGTCTTCCTTCTCAAGTTTGAGCGCGCGCACCGGGTTGCCGTCATTCAGCTGCGCGCGCACTTTTTCAAGCAGTGCACCGAGGCGGATCGCCTCCTTGTCGCCGGCCTTGGCCGTCTTGCCGGCGCGCTGCATCGCTTTCTCGACAGTATCGAGGTCGGCCAGTGCCAGTTCGGTGTGGATGGTCTCGATGTCGGAGATCGGATCGACCTTGCCGGCGACGTGGATCACATTTTCGTCGACGAAGCAGCGCACCATGTTGACGATGCCGTCGGTCTCGCGGATGTTGGCGAGAAACTTGTTGCCAAGGCCCTCGCCCTTCGAGGCGCCCGCCACCAGGCCGGCGATGTCGACGAACTCGACTACCGCCGGAATCGTCTTCTCCGGTTTGACGATTTCAACCAGCGGCTGCAAACGGGGGTCCGGCACTTCGACGATGCCGACGTTCGGCTCGATCGTGCAGAACGGATAATTCTCCGCCGCGATACCCGCCTTGGTCAGCGCATTGAACAGCGTGGATTTGCCAACGTTCGGCAGGCCGACGATTCCGCATTTAAGACTCATTGGGTTTCTTCTCTTTGGTATGCAGCTTCAGCATCGCTGCTTCGGTTTTGCCTTCGGACAACAGCGTCCAGATGTCGAGGCTCTTCGCGATCGCATCATCGATCGCCGACTGCTCCTCGCTGCGCGGCGGATGCAGCACGTAATCAGCCACCTCCTGCTCGCTGGCGGCGGTCTCGCGCGGATGACCGACGCCCAGCCGCAGGCGCCAGAAGTCGCGGCTGCCCAGACACTCGGCGATGTCCTTCAGGCCGTTGTGCCCGCTGCTGCCGCCACCGAGTTTCAGCTTGGCAGCGCCCGGCGGCAGATCCAGCTCGTCATGCACGACGAGTATCTCGCCCGGCACGATTTTGTAAAACGTCGCCAGCGCACCGACCGCGCGCCCCGAATTATTCATGAAGGTGTCAGGCAGCAGGAGCCAGGTTTCGCCCGCCCCGCCGACCTTGGCGACGCGGCCGTGAAACTTGCCTTCGTCGCGCAGCGTTGCGCGCAGCGTGCGCGCCAGCTGCTCGACCCACCAGAAGCCGGCATTATGGCGCGTGCGTTCGTATTTTTTGCCCGGATTGCCGAGCCCGACGACCAGTCTCATGGTTCACCGATAGTAAGACATTGGGACATTCAGTGTAAGGACAATCAGAATGTGCCCTCACCCTCTCCCGGAGGGAGATGCTGAGGGTGAGAACAGCCCTGATTCGCTGATACGAATCAGGGAAAAATACGTAGGACAAGAAAAAGCCCGCCATATTGCGCGCAACATGGCGGGCGGTAGGCAGGAGCCCGATTGCCGTTAGGCCTTCTTGCCCGCGTCCTTCTTGTCGCCGTCTTTCTTGTCGCCGGCCTTCTTGTCGCCGGCTTTCTTGTCGCCATCCTTGGCGGCGGCTGCGGCATCCACAGCGGCCTGACCGGTGATCTCGGTCGTCGGTGCTGCCGAGGTTTCTTCTGCCTCCACCACCGCGCGCGGCAACTGCACCGTGACGATCGCGGGGTTTTCCTTCTTCAGGCGCGGAATCGGCTCCACACCCTTCGGCATCGCCACATCATTGATGTGCAGCGAGTGGCCGATGTCGAGCGTAACCAGGTCCACCGTGATGAATTCCGGCAGATCGTCCGGCAGACAGTGGATTTCCAGTTCGTTGTAGACGTGGTTGACGATACCGCCGCCGATTTTCACGCCGGGGGAGATTTCCGCATTCACGAAGTGCAACGGCACCTTCATGTGGATTTTCTTGTTCTTGTCGACACGCTGAAAGTCGACATGCAGAACGATCTGGCGGAACGGGTGCATCTGCACGTCGCGCAGCAGCACCTGTTGCTTGCCGCCCTCGAGGTTCATGTCGAGCACCGAGGCGTGAAACGCCTCCATCTTCAGATGACGGAACAGCGCCTGGTGATCGAGCTCGATCGGCACCGCCTGTTTGTCGGCGCCGTAGAGTATCCCCGGCACCTTGCCGGCGATGCGCATACGGCGGCTCGCACCCGTACCCTGCGCACTGCGCGGAAAAGCTGTAAATTCAATTTTCATTTCAGTCCCCACATGTCGGACCGGCCGCGACCAGTCGATCCGGTTTCAAAATGCGGCGTTCACGCGATGTTCCGCATGGTGCCGCGCCAAAAAATCATTCCACGAACAACGAACTCACCGAATCCTCGTTGCTGATGCGCAACATGGTTTCGGCCAAAAGGCCTGCAATCGAGATCACGCGGATGCGCGGGCATTGCGCGGCCTCGGCACTGAGCGGAATCGTGTCGGTGACGACGATTTCGTCGAGCGCCGAATTGGCGATGCGTTCGACCGCCTTGCCCGACAGCACCGGGTGCGTGCAATACGCGATCACTTTCGAGGCGCCGCGCTCTTTGAGCGCGCGCGCGGCTTCACACAACGTGTTGGCCGTGTCGACGAGGTCGTCGATGATGACGCAGGTGCGGCCCTCGATTTCGCCGATGATGTTCATCACGGTGGCGACGTTCGGGCGCGGACGGCGTTTGTCGATGATGGCCAGATCAGCTTCGAGGCGCTTGGCCAGCGCGCGGGCGCGCACCACGCCGCCAACGTCGGGCGACACCACCACGAGGTTCTTGTAATCGTGCTTCCAGACGTCGCCGAGCAGGATCGGGCCCGAATAAATATTGTCGACCGGAATGTCGAAGAAGCCCTGGATCTGTTCGGAGTGCAGGTCCATCGTCAGCACGCGGTCGACCCCGACCGAATCGAGCATGTTGGCGACGACTTTCGCTGTGATCGGCACGCGCGCCGAGCTCGGCCGTCGATCCTGTCGCGCGTAACCCATATACGGGATCGCCGCGGTGACACGCGCCGCTGAGGCGCGCTTGAGTGCATCGACCAGTACCAGCACTTCCATCAGATTGTCGTTGGGCGGCGTGCAGATCGATTGCAGCACGAAGACATCCTTGCCGCGCACATTTTCGAGCACCTCGACCATGACTTCGCCGTCGCTGAAGCGACCGACCTTGGCCTTGCCCAGACTGATGTTCAAGTGTTGAACCACGTCCGCGGCGAGTTTCGGCGTCGCGTTACCGGTAAACACCATTAAGCGATCGTACGGCACAGTCACCCTTCCGAAAGCAAACCGCGGATTGAAAAAATGGCTGGGGAGGTAGGGATCGAACCTACGAATGCCGGAATCAAAATCCGGTGCCTTACCACTTGGCGACTCCCCAACGCGTAAACTCTGTCGCGGCGCACACGCGCCGGCGGCGGTAAATCCTGCAAATCCTGTTACACCCCGATCTCACCCATGGACCACATGGGATGGCGATCAAGGCCTCGCGCGACAATGCCACGCATCGTTGGCGGCAAACGGCCTGCCACTTCACGCGCTTCGGCTTCGCTGCCGAACTCTGCAAACACGCACGCACCCGAACCACTCATCCGCGCCGCGCCATATTGCCGCAGCCACGCCAGATGCTTCGCAACGTCGGGATAATGCCGGCAAACCACGGCTTCGAGGTCGTTCCGGCCCGCTACAAACGAAAAGGGCGGTATTGTAAGCGGAATCGAATTTCTAATCAAATCCGGATCTTGGAATATGCGGACAGTGGCTACGCCAACCGGCGGCACCAGCACAACATACCACGCCGGCGGCAGTTCCAGCGCGGTTAATTGCTCCCCCACCCCGCCGGCCAGCGCCGATGCGCCAAAAATGAATACCGGCACGTCCGCGCCCAGCGCCAGGGCGAGGGTTTGTAAACGCTCACGCGGCCAATCGAGCCCCCACAACCGGTTAAGCGCGATCAGCACGGTGGCCGCATCCGAACTGCCGCCGCCCAGTCCGCCGCCTATCGGCAGACGTTTTTCGAGTGCGATATCGGCACCCAGCCTAGTGCCGGCAGCCTGCTGCAACAGGCGTGCCGCGCGCACCGTCAAATCATCATCGACCGCCACACCCGGGATGTCAGTCAGGCGTTCGATACGGCCGTCGCGGCGGACCGCGATGCGAAGTTCGTCGGCGAAATCGATAAAACGGAACACCGTCTGCAGCAGGTGATACCCGTCGGCGCGCCGGCCGGTGACCAACAGTGTCAGGTTCAGCTTGGCCGGGGCGGGAAATATTTCCGGCAGGTTCATGGCTGCGCGAGCTCGAGGCTGTCGACGACGAAACGGATCTGCGCCTCGACACCGGTCACATCAAGCCGCGAGGGCCGCGTCGAGACCGGCGCCGCATATTCGAACGCCACCTGCCAGTCGGCCTGCGTGAATCGTGCAATGCGATTGTGCTCGTCGCGCACCAGCGCTGATGACGCCACGCCGGGTGCCGTCTGGCCGAACACCCAGTAGCGCAGGCCGGCCAGCGGAAAACGCCAGCCGAAAGCGCTTTGCGTCAGCGCCTCGATCGATTGCGCGCGATATTGTTTTTGTTCCGCCGTGGTCAGGGTGGCGCCCTCGCGGCCGTCCTGCAGGTAGGCGAGCGTCTGGCCGAGCGGCGTGTTCAACCAGACTTCGTCACCATCCGCGCCCTGCTTCCAGCGCAGCGCGCTGGAAAACGTACGCTCCTGTGAACGCACCGACATGCGGCCGGCAAGTTCGAAGGCGGCTGAATTGAGCGGCACCGGCGCGAGCGGATTGCCGGCGCAGGCGCCGAGCAGCGCCACCATCAACCACGCGCAGCATCGCAACATCGGGGGCATGATGAAAACCAGCGCCTGCCGGTATTACGGCGAGAACTTCTTGACCGTTGCCAGCAGCAGTTCGTTGGCGGGGCTCTGCTTGAGCGCACCGCTCCAGACCTTGCGCGCTTCGTCCTGTTTGCCGGCCACCCACAGCACCTCGCCGTAGTGCGCGGCAATTTCAGCGTCAGCGCGGATTTCGTAGGCGCGCTTCAAAAAGGTCAGCGCCGTGTCGTTCTGGCCCATGCGATACAGCACCCAGCCCATGCTGTCGAGGATGAAGGGATCCTCGGGCGCCAGCTTCAGCCCCTGCTCGATCAGCGTATACGATTCCTGCAAACGCAGATTGCGGTCGGCCAGCGTATAACCGAGCGCGTTGTAAGCATGCGCGTGATCGGGCTTGATCTGGATCACCTTGCGCAGGCTCGTTTCGAGCACGTCGAACCGCTCGACTTTTTCCGCCAGCATGGCGTAGTCGTAGAGAATTTCCGCCGAGTTCGGGTTCGCCTCGGCCGCGCGGCCCAGCAGGTCGAAGGCGCCGCGGAAATCGCCGGCGTCACGCAGCACCTGCGCTTCAACCATGATGAACTGCAAACGCTCGGGTGCATTGCGTCCGGCCTCCTGCAGATACTTGCGCGCATCGGCCATGCGGCCCTGCTTGACCAGCACGCCGGCATGACGCGCGCGCGACGGCACGAACTGGTCGCCGCCGGTGACGCTGCCGTACCACTGCAGCGCCGCGTCGAAACGCTTGCGCTCTTCGTTGGCCTGGCCGAGGTAAAAACGCACCGCGTCCGGGTCCTTGTAATTGTTTTCGAGGGCGCGCAGCAGTTGCGTTTCGGCCGCCTCGAAATCGCCGAGCTGCAGCGACAGCAGACCGACCGCCAGCGCGACATCGGCATTGTCCGGAAACTCTTTGAGCAGGTTCTGGAACTCGCCGCGCGCCTCGGTGTATTTCTTTTCGGAAACCAGCAAACGCGCGTAGTTCAGTCGCACGTCCATCGCGCGCGGATAACGCTTCAGAAAATCCTCGAAATACGCCGCCGCCTCGCTATTGGATTTGCTCTGCTGCAGGAGGCCGCCGGTCAACAGCGCCGCCTGTTCCCAATCCGGTTTCAGGCGCAACGCTTCGCGCGCCTCGGTCAACGCCAGCGCGGGCTGGCCGGCGCCGGCGGCCGCCTGCGCGATGCTGAAATGCGCCTCGGGCAGTTTGGCGTAGGGCTTGGCAAGATTTTGTGTCAGTTGCAACACCGCCGCCTTGTCCGGATGCCGCGCCAGCAACGTGTTCAACTGCATGAAACTTTGTCCGGCATTCTCCTGGTCGGCGGCCAGCGACTTCTCGAGATGCGGTTGCGCATCGGCCAGTCGCGCCTGGTTGATCAGCAACGCCGCCAGCACCTGACGCGCCTGCTGCGATTCCGGATCGGCGCCCAGCCAGATGCCGGCCGCCTCGATTGCCGCGCCGACAAAACGCGCATTCCATGCCGCCTCGGTGGCCCGCTGCGCAATGCGCGGGTCACGCGTCTCACGCGACAGTTCGAGATAAGCCTGCACCGCGACATTGACCTGCCCGCGCTGCAAGGCGATGTCGGCCAGCAGCAGTCTGAACAGGATGGCCTGACTCATTTCGAGTTTGGGCAGCGCGGGATCGTTCGACGGCGCCCGCGCGACCACGCGCGGTTTGGCCGCCGGCGGCTTGGCCGCGGCGCCGGACTGCGCATCGCCTTGTTGCACCGGTTGCTGCGCGCAAGCGGCAAACAAGGCGGTCAGTGCCGGCAAAATGGTGCGAGTTATCTTCATTGGGTGTGCGGGAATGGAGCCCGACTCGATTTGGAGTGAATATTATCCAGCAAGTTCTTCATAAACCATCGCATATTAGGTATATTTGACCCCCGCCACAAGCGAGAACCCGCGCCGCTGCGCGCTTCCAAAAATTGCATGACTGCAACGACCACTGAGATTACCGTTTCGGCCCAAGGGCTTTTACGCCGGTTCGGCGCGCACACTGTCGTCGATGGCGTCACCCTCGAATTGAAACGCGGTGAAATCCTCGGCTTTCTCGGCCCCAATGGTGCGGGCAAAACAACCACCATGCAGATGCTGACGGGCAACCTCGCGCCGTCGGCCGGTTCGATCACCATCTGCGGCGTCGATCTGCTGGACAAACCGTCGGCGGCAAAGGCACACATCGGTTATCTGCCGGAAACGCCGCCGCTCTACCGCGAACTCACCGTCGGCGAGTACGTCGATCTGGCGGCGCGCTTGCATCGTGTGCCGAAAGGCGAACGCCAGGCCGCAGTCGGCGAAGCGTTGTCGAGCTGCGGTCTCGCCGAGGTCTCGAAAAAACTCGTCGGCACGCTGTCCAAAGGTTACCAACAGCGCGTCGGCATCGCGCAGGCCATCGTGCACCGGCCTGACCTCGTGATACTCGACGAACCGACCGTCGGCCTCGACCCGAACCAGATCCGCGAAATCCGCAACCTGATCCGCACGCTCGGTCGCGACCGCAGCGTGATTCTGTCAACGCACATCCTGCCGGAAGTCGAAAGCGTGTGCGACCGCGTGGTGATTCTGCATCACGGCAAAACCGTGTTTGCCGACACCATCGATGGCCTCAAGAAATTTCACGGCGGCCGCATCGTGCACGTTGGGCTGCGCCATCCGCCGGCCGCCGGCGTGCTGGCCGCAATACCGGGTGTTGCGCGCGTCGATGCGGATGGTGAACATATTTTCCGCCTGAGTTTCGATGACAAGGCCGACCCGACCGACGCGCTGGTGCGCCGCGCAGTGGAAGAATCGTGGGGACTGTTCCAGCTGGTGCCGGCGCAAACCAGCGTCGAGGAGGTTTTTGTGCAGCTCACGCAGAAAGACGAGGCTGCGGCATGATCATTACGATCGCAGGCAAGGAACTCAAGGCGCTGTTCTCCTCGCCGCTGGCGTGGATTGTCCTCACTCTGCTGCAATTGATCCTGTCGTTCGGTTTTCTCAAACGGCTCGATGACTTCATGCAGATCCAGCCGCAGTTGATGCAGGCGCCGAATCCGCCGGGCGTCACCGAGCTGGTGGTGGTGCCGGTGTATGCGACCTGCGCCGTCATCATGCTGTTCGCAGTGCCGCTGCTGGCGATGCGCCTGATCGCCGAGGAGCGGCGCAACCAGACCATGGTGCTGCTGATCTCGGCGCCGCTGTCGATGACCGAAATCATCCTCGGCAAATTTGCCGGCCTGATGGTTTTTCTGCTGCTGATCGTCGGCGTCACCACACTGATGCCGCTGGCGCTGCTCGCCGGCGGCAGCCTTGATTTCGGCCTGCTCGCCAGCGTGATCGGCGGCGTCGCCCTGCTCGCCGCCTGCTTCGCGGCAGTCGCGCTCTACGCCTCGTGCCTGACGGCGCAGCCGATTTCGGCGGCCATCGTCGCCTTCAGTCTGCTGCTCGGCATGCTGCTGACGGGTGAAACCGCCAGCGACGGTTTGCGCGAACGCGGCTGGACGGTGCCCGCTGCGCTGGCGCAGGTGCTCTCGCCGCTGAAGAATTTCGAGTCCTTCGCCAAAGGCACACTCGACAGCTACAGCATCGCCTGCATGGTGATGCTCACCGTGGTCTTTCTCATTCTGTCGATCCGCCGCCTCGATGCGGCGCGTCTGGGCTGACGCAGATGCACACCAACACCAGACTGCGTTTGCAAATGCTCGCCCAGAACGGCCTCTTCGTCGTCCTGCTCGTCGCCTTCACCGCGCTGCTCGCCTATTTTGCGCAGGAATACCGCGTCGTGCGCGACGTCACGCAAAACGGCCGCAACACGCTGTCGCAGCAGGCGCGCGACGTGCTGGGCAAACTGGCCGAGCCGGTGAAAATCACCCTCTACGCCACGCAGCAGGACGTGCGCGGCGACCTGCGCAAACAGCTGCGCGATTTCTTTACGCCGTATCAACGCGTGAAAACCGACATCACGGTCAGCTTCGTCGATCCGCGCGAAGAACCCAAGCTCGCGCAGGCCGCCGGCATCCGCATGCCGGGTGAAGCCATCATCGAATACGGCTCGAAGAAAGAACATCTCACCAATTACAACGAGCAGACTTTCATCAACGCACTGATGCGTTTGATGCGCGCCGGCGAGCGCCTGATGATGTCGCTCGAAGGCCATGGTGAACGCCGGCTCAATGGCGCAGCCAACCACGATCTCGGCGAATTCGGCAAACAGCTCAATGCCAAGGGGTTCCAGACCAACAGCCTGAATCTGGCCATCGCGCCCGAAGTGCCGGCCAATGCAAGCCTGCTGCTGGTCGCCACACCGCAGGTCGATCTGCAACCGGCCGAGGTGCAGAAGATCCGCCAGTTCGTGCAAGGCGGCGGCAATCTGCTATGGCTGATCGATCAGGAACCGCTGCGCGGCCTGCAACCGATCGCTGAACAACTCGGACTGGTGCTCGGACCGGGCACCGTGGTCGATCCCGACGCGGCGCGCCTGAAGGCATCACCGGCGGTCGCCATCGGCGCCGGTTACGGACGTCATGCGATCACCGACAACTTCACCCTCAACACGGTGTTCCCGTTTGCGCGCCAGATCGGCGCCAACGAAGGACGCGACTGGCGCGTCACGCGGCTGATCGATGTCGCCCCGCGCGGCTGGATCGAAATGGGCAAACTCGACGACAAGATCGGTTTTGACAAGGGACGCGACATTCCGGGTCCGGTGACGATCGCACTGGCGCTGGAACGCGCCGTCAACGACCGCGCGCAACGCGTCGTCGTGGTCGGCAATGGCGGTTTTCTCGCCAACCAGTTTCTCGGCAACGGCGGCAATCTCGACCTCGGCATGAACATGGTCAACTGGCTGGCCGGCGACGACGCAATGATCACGCTGCAACCGCGCGCGACCGTCGACAGCAGCCTTGAGCTCGGGCGCGCCGCGCAGTATTTCCTGCTCTTCGGTTATTTCGTCTTCCTGCCACTCACGTTTGCGGCGATCGGCGTGATGATCTGGTGGCGCCGTCGCAAGGGATGAAGAAAAGCCTGCTGATCAATGCCGGCCTGCTCGTTGCGATCATCGTGCTCGGGCTGGTGGCGTGGTACAAGCCGTCGGGCAGCGAACCGTCCCACCCGCTGTCAGCCCTGAAGGCGGCCGAGGTCAAGGCCATCGCGCTGACCATCGGGGCGGCGCCGCCGTTCGTGCTTGAGCGCACAGACAGCGATTGGCAGATGACCGCGCCGCTCAAGGCACGCGTTGATGCCTTTCAGGTGCAGCGCCTGCTTGAACTGCTCGACGCAAAATCGAACACGCGTTTTGCGGCCACGGGCCTCGCGCGCTATGGACTCAGCGAGCCATATGCGCGCATCAAAATCGGCAGCCAAGATTTCAGTTTCGGCGCCGCCAACGAAATGAGCCGCGAACAGTACGTGCAGAGCGGCGACGCCGTTTACCTGTTGCCGCTGCGTTATGGCGCGGCGCTGCCCAAGAGTGCGCTCAACCTTGTCAGCAAACAGTTGTTTGCCGCAGACGAAGCGCCGGTCGGTTTCGATCTGGGTATATTCAAGGTCGAACAGTTCGACACGAAATGGACGCTGAAAATGGCGGCGGCCGGTGCGGCGAAAACCGAGGCCGGCCCCGACGACATCAACCGCTGGGTCGATCAATGGCGGCTCGCCAGCGCGCTCGGCATACAGGCGCCGACGCAACGCAAGCCGCTCGCCGTGCTGAATGTGCGTTTGAAAAACGGCAAGGCCGTCGCCGTCAAAATTCTCGAACGCGGCGCCAATACGGCACTGGCGCGCGACGACGAGCCTTTTGAATATGTGATGGCCGCAGAAACCGCCACACGCCTGCTGGCGCCGCCCGCAGCCGCTCCGGCGGCCCCGCCACCGACGAAATAATCATGCCGGAATTGCCCGAGGTCGAAACCACGCGGCGCGGTCTCGAACCGCTGGTGCGTGGTGCCACCGTCAGCGGCGTGGTCGTGCGTAACCGCTCACTGCGCCAGCCGGTGCCGCGCGAACTCTCACGCACGCTCACCGGCCAGCGCATCGACGCACTCGAACGGCGCGGCAAATACCTGTTGTTTCGCGCTGAAGACGGCACGCTGATCGTGCATCTGGGCATGTCCGGGCGCCTGTGGGTCGTAACGAAAGACACGGCGCCCGCCAAACACGACCACTTCGATCTCGCACTCGACAACGGCAACATCGTGCGTTATCGCGATCCGCGCCGCTTTGGCCTGTTGCTGTGGCAGCGCGGCGATCCGCTCACGCACAAACTGCTGCGTGATATCGGACCCGAGCCGTTTTCGGACGCCTTCAATGCGCAGCAGCTTTACAAATAAACCCGCGCGCGCAGCGGCGCGATCAAAACGACGTTGATGGACAGCCATCTGGTGGCCGGGGTCGGTAACATTTACGCCAGCGAGGCACTGTTCCGGGCGCGCATCAATCCGAAACTGCCGGCACGCCGGCTCGGGCCGGCGCGATGCGCAACGCTGGTGCAGACCGTGCGCGAAGTATTGGCCGATGCCATCAAGGCCGGCGGTTCAAGCCTGCGTGACTACGTCAACTCCAAAGGCGAAGCCGGTTATTTCCAGAATAATTTTTCGGTCTATGACCGCACCGGCAAACCCTGTCTGGTCTGCGGCAGCCCGATCCGCAGCCTGGTACTGGGGCAGCGTTCGACCTTTTACTGTCCGCGCTGCCAGGCGCGCTGAAAATTCCCGCCGCTATTTCTTCAGCGGTGCCAGATCGCGCAGCTTGGCCTCGAGTTGTTCGTGCGTTTCGACATACCGCGGGTCGTTAGGTATGCAATCAACCGGGCAGACGATCTGGCACTGCGGCTTGTCGAAATGGCCGACGCATTCGGTGCAACGCGCCGGGTCAATCTCGTAGATTTCCTCGCCCGCCGAGATCGCATCGTTCGGGCATTCGGGTTCGCAAACGTCGCAGTTGATGCAGGCGTCCGTAATAATCAACGCCATGCGGAACTCAGCCCTTGTCGCCGAGCGACGTGATCTTCTTTTTCAGGCATTGCCGCACGTGCGGCGAGACAAATTCGTCGACATTGCCGCCGAGGGTCGAAATCTCGCGCACCAGCGTCGCCGAGACGAAGAGATATTCATTGGCCGGCGTGAGGAAAATCGATTCGACTTCGGGATAAAGGTTGCGGTTCATGCCGGCGAGCTGGAATTCGTATTCGAAATCCGAGACCGTGCGCAGTCCGCGCATGACGACCGTGGCGCCGTGCTCGCGCGCAAAATGCATGAGCAGGCCGGAGAAACCGGTGACCTTCACGTTTTTGTGGTTGCCCAGCACACGGCGCGCCATTGCGACCCGCTCTTCCAGCGTAAAGAAAGGCTGTTTGGCGCGGCTGTCGGCAACGGCGACGATCACCTCGTCGAACATGCGCGCGGCACGCCGCACGAGGTCCTGGTGACCGAGCGTGATCGGATCGAAGGTTCCGGGATACACCACTTTACGTTTCATGACCCGTCCATTTCAGCAGTTGATGGGATACCGCGCCTGCACGCCCGCTGCGCACACATTCCCACGCAGCGCCAACGTTCTGCGGCTGCGCGGCCTCGACATGCACGAACGCGCCGTCGGCCAGACGCGGCGCCAGCAGCTGCAACACTTGTGGCAACACGTCCATGCGAAACGGCGGATCGAGAAATACCACGTCATAACGCCCCGTGTCGAGGCGCAGAAATTCTAGCGCATCCGCGCAGCGCAGTTCCACCGTACCGGCGTCGAGCAGGCGGGCGTTTTCCTGCAGTGTGCGATAGACAACCTTGTCGCGCTCGACCATCAGCACTTTCGCCGCACCGCGCGAGGCCGCCTCGAAACCCAGCGCACCGCTGCCGGCAAACAGATCGAGGCAGCATTTCCCCGTGAGATCCTGACCGAGCCAGTTAAACAGCGTCTCGCGCACGCGGTCGGGTGTCGGCCGCAGGTCCTCGCGCGACGCAAAGCGGATGATGCGGCTGCGCCAGGCGCCGCCGATGATGCGCACCCGGTTGGCGGCGGCAGGCATTGGATCCCGCAACGCCTACTTTGGCGTCGCCGCGGCCGCGTTGTCTTCGGCGCCGACGATCACGGTGACCATGCGCGCCGGATCAACATGCCGCGCAAAAGCGCGCCGGATGTCGTCGCTCGTGACCTTCTCGACGCTGACCGTGAAATCGTCAAGATAGGTCAGCGGCAGATCGTAAAAACCGATGGCGGCGAGGTTCTCGACGATCTTGCGGTTGCTGTCGATGCGCAGCGCAAAGCCGCCGACGATGTTCTGTTTGGCTTTGCCCAACTCGTCCTCGGTCGGGCCCTTGACGAGAAACTCGGCGAGCGTTTCGCGCACCACCGCCAGCGCCTCGGCAGCCTGGTCGCGCCGCGTCTGCAGGCCGATCACGAACGGGCCGCGTTCTTTCATCGGCATGAAATAACTGTAGGCGGAATAAGCGAGGCCCCGTTTGGAGCGCACTTCATCGGTGATGCGCGAAACGAAACCGCCGCCGCCGAGAATGTAATTACCGACGTAGAGCGGAAAATAATCGGGATCGTCGCGACGGATGCCGGGCATGCCGACCAGCAGATGGCTTTGCGTGGCCGGATGCGCAACGAGGCGCGTCTCTGCACGCTCAAGCGAGGCGACCGGGGGCAGCGCCGCGACCGGCTCGCCCTCGGGCAAACCGGTGGTCAGTTGTTCGGCGATCGCCGCGGCCTGCTCGCGCGTGACATCACCCATCATCGCCACCACCGCGCGTTTGGCCGCATAAAAACGCCGGTGAAAACGCTCGAGATCGTCGCGCGTGATGCCGGCGACCGTCGCCGCCTCGCCGGAGCCGCGCAGCCCGTACGGATGCGTGCCGTAAATCATGCGGCTGAAATTGCGGTTCAGGAGGGTTTCGGGCTTGGTATCGGCCTCCTTGATGGCACCGACCGCGCGCGCTTTTTCGCGTTCAAGCACCGCCGCCGGAAATTCAGGCCGCTGCAGGATGCGCGCAAATAAATCGAGCGACTGCTGCAGTTCCGCCTTGCTGGTCAGCGTGCGCAGCGAGAGGCCGCTGCGGTCGCTGTCAAAACGATTGGCGAGTTGCGCGCCGGTGTCGGCCATGCGGCGCGACAGTTCGCTCTCCGACAATCCGCCGGCGCCCAGGCGCATCAAACCGAGCGTCATGCCGGCGACACCGGATTTTTCCGGCGTATCGAGCACCGAACCCGCGATAAAATCGACGCTGACGTCGAGCATCGGCAGGTCGTGGCTTTCGACAAAATAGACGCGCGCGCCGCTTTTGGTCTGCCAGTGCTGGATCGGCAGCAGCGCCGCGGCGGGCAGTGCGGCCAGCGCCATGACGAGTGCGGCCAGCGCCGCAGCGAATTTATTGCCCATGACGGATTCCTTGCGGCGCCGGTGCCGGCTTACGGCCTTCAACCGGCTGTGGATCGAGTACGGCGATGGTCAGACTGTCGTCAATCAGAAATTTTTTCGCCACGGCCTGCACCTCGGCCGCCGTCACCGCCTGCAGCTTCTTCAGCATGACGTCGATGGTCCGATGCGGATAGCCGGCGACTTCCAGCGTGCCGATCTGCATGCCCTGGAAAAAAATCGAATCGCGCTCGAACACCTGCCCGGCGATGACCTGCGCCTTGACGCGTTTGAGTTCTTCTTCGCTGACACCGTCGGCGGCGACTTTCGCCAGCTCGCGCCGCACCGCGCGTTCGAGCTCGTCGATCGTGCGCCCGGTCGCCGGAACGCCGGCAATCATGAAGAGGCCGGGGCCGCGCTGCGTGTTGTCGTAGCCGGCGTGGACCGAGTTGGCGATCTTCTCCTCGCGCACCAGCGTGCCGGTCAGACGCGCCGCATCGCTGCCGTCGAGCACGCCGGCCAGCATTTCCAATGCATAGGGCTCGGTTTCGTTTTCAAGGTCGCGCAAAACGGGAGCCCGCCAGGCCATGGTCAGCGCCGGCAGTTCCGCGGGCGCCTTCACCGAAATACGGCGCATGCCGCGTTGTGCCGGTTCATCCTGCGGTTTGCGCGCCGGCAATACCTTGGGTTTGAGCGCGCCGAAATATTTTTCCGCCAGCGCGAAAACGTCTTTTGCAGCGACGTCACCGGCGACAACAATGATCGCGTTATTCGGCGCGTACCAGCGGTTATACCAATCCAGGGCATCGGTATAAGTCATATTTTGCAGATCACTCATCCAGCCGACGACGGGGCGACCGTAGGGGTGTGCGGTAAATACGGCAGACATCAGCTGCTCGTTGACCACGCCGCGCGGCTGGTCTTCAGTGCGCAGACGCCGCTCTTCCATGACGACCTTGATCTCCTTGTCGAACTCTTCTTTCGAGATGACGAGATTGGCCATGCGATCGGCCTCGAGCCGGAAGGCAAGTTCGAGGCGCGATTTGTGCAGCTGCTGGTGATAGCCGGTGAAATCACGCGACGTGAACGCATTTTCGCGACCGCCGGCGGCGGCAACAATCCGCGAAAACTCGCCACCCGGCACCTCGCGCGTGCCCTTGAACATCATGTGTTCGAGCACGTGCGCCACACCCGTGGTGCCGTTGAACTCGTCGACACTGCCGGCTTTGTACCAAACCATCGACACCACGGTGGGGGCGCGATGATCCTCTTTAACGATGACGCGCAGGCCGTTGCCCAGCGTCTGTTCTACGGCCTGCGCACGCGCCGGCTGCTGTGCCAGTGCGGTCAGTGCGACTAAGAGGCAAATTACTGCGTGCATCGCTTTCATGCGAAACGGGTGTGCCATGCATCATCCTGGTTTGAGTGGTAGCCCGCGGGCGGCTTTCCGGCTAGAATTTTAAGTCAATTGCAGCACCCGCGCCCATCTCATGCGCGGACATCGCGCCGTCAATGTCGCCGTCAATATTTATCCGGGCCACCACAGTGTCTTCACATCGATCCGATTCCCGACGGCCGCAGAAATGCGGCGCCAGGGCTATTGACCGCGCGCGGCATGTTTAGTTTCCTCAAAAGCAAAGAGAAAGCGCCCGCGGCCGGCGGTTGGGGCCAGCGCCTGCGCGACGGACTGGCGCGCACGCGCCAGGTCCTTAACACCGATCTCGGCGATTTGTTCGCCGGCGGGAAAATTGACGAGGCGTTCTTCGAGGATCTCGAAACCACGCTGCTCGCCGCCGACGTCGGCGTCGCCGCCAGCGCTTTTCTGATCAAACGCCTGCGCGAAGACGCGCGCCGCGGCGGTTATCGCGAGCCGCGCGAACTCAAGGGCGCGCTGCGTTCGGCCATCCTCGACATGCTCGCTCCGATCGCCGTCCCACTCAACGTCGAGACACAGCGCCCGTTCATCATCATGCTGGTCGGCGTCAACGGTGCGGGCAAAACCACTTCGATCGGCAAGCTGGCGCACTATTTCCAGAAAAGCGGAAAATCGGTTCTGCTCGCTGCGGGCGACACGTTTCGCGCGGCGGCGCGCGAGCAGTTGCAGGCCTGGGGCGAGCGCAACAACGTGGCCGTGATCACCCAGCAATCGGGCGACGCGGCGGCGGTCATATTTGACGCAGTGAATGCGGCCCACGCGCGCAACATCGACGTCGTGCTGGCCGATACCGCCGGCCGCCTGCCGACCCAGTTGCACCTGATGGAAGAAATCAAAAAGGTCAAACGCGTCATCGCCAAGTCCACGCCGGGGGCGCCGCACGAAGTGCTGCTGGTGCTCGATGCCAACACCGGCCAGAACGCCGTGAATCAGGTCAGGGCTTTCGATGAGGCACTGGGTGTCACCGGACTCGTGTTGACCAAGCTCGACGGCACCGCCAAGGGTGGCGTGATCTGCGCTATCTCGCATCTCCACGCCGCCGCCGGCAAGGGGCAGGCGATCCCGCTGCGTTTCATCGGCGTCGGCGAAGGCATCGACGACCTGCAGCCGTTCAATGCGGAGGAGTTTGTCGATGCGTTGCTGGGTTAGAACAGGATTGAGGATCAAGGATCGAGGCTTCGGCCCTTGGGTTGCTCAATCCTCAATCCTTGATCCTCGATCCTGCCTCGCATGATTTCCTTCAGCCACGTCTCGAAACGTTACCCCGGCGGGCACCAGGCGCTGCAGGACGTCAGCTTTTCGATTGACGCGGGTGAACTGGTTTTTGTCACCGGCCATTCCGGCGCCGGCAAAAGTACTTTGCTCAAACTGCTGGTCGCGATCGAACGGCCGACCAGCGGCAGTGTCATCGTCAACGGGCAAAATGTCGGCGCCCTGAACCGTCGCGCCGTGCCGTTCATGCGGCGCAGTTTCGGTCTGGTATTCCAGGATCACAAACTGCTGTTCGATCGCAACGTCTTCGACAATGTCGCCCTGCCGCTGCAGATTGCCGGCTTTCCGGGCAAAGACGCGGCGCGGCGCGTGCGCGCGGCGCTCGACAAGGTCGGTCTCCTGAAATTCGAAGCGGCGATGCCGATCACGCTGTCGGGCGGCGAACAGCAGCGTCTGTGCATGGCGCGCGCCATCGTGCACCGCCCTGCCATTCTTCTGGCCGACGAACCAACGGGCAATCTCGATACCGAATACGCGCTGGAGATCGGCGAACTGATCCGCTCCTTCAACCAGGTCGGCGTCACCGCCATCATCGCCACACACGACCAGAGTTTGCTGGCGCAACTGGCGCCGCGCGTCATTTCGCTCAGGCAGGGCGTGCTTGAACCCGGGGCGGCCGCATGAGAGCGTGGCTGGCAGCGCATGCCGGCGGATTCAGCGCCGCACTGAAAAGGCTATCGATCACGCCGCTCGGCAGCGCGCTCAATGCACTGGTGATCGGCATCGCACTAAGCCTGCCGGTCGGCTTGTATTTGCTGGTGTCCAACCTGCAGGCCGCCTCGCAACAGTTGACCGCCGCGCCGCAAATCAGCGCCTTCATGGCGCTTGACGCATCGCGCGCAGAAATTGCGCAAATTGAAGTGCGGTTAAAACAGACGCCGCGCATCACTGCGTTCCGTCTGGTGCCGCGCGAACAGGCGCTGGCCGAGTTCAAAAAATCGAGCGGCCTGAACGACGTGATTGAAGGCCTGCCGCAGAACCCGTTGCCGGATGCTTTCGTCATCGATGCCGCCGACGCGTCACCGGAGGCGCTGGAAGGACTGCGCGATGAAATCCGCCAATGGCCGCGCGTGGCGCACGTGCAGCTCGATGCACAATGGGCGCGCCGGCTCGATGCCGGCCTGCGCCTCGCCCGGCTTGTCGCCGCCATCCTCGGCACGCTGCTGGGCGTGGCGCTGGTGGCCGTCACCTTCAATACCATCCGGCTGCAGGTTTTGACGCGGCGCGAAGAGATCGAAGTCATCAAGCTGATCGGCGCGACTGACGCGTTCATACAGCGGCCCTTTTTGTATTTCGGTGCGTTGCAGGGACTTGCCGGGGGGGCGGTCGCCTGGGGCATCGTCAGTGCCGGCGCCTATCTGGCGAACCGCAGCCTGGGCGAGTTGTCACACGTCTATGCCGCGCTCCTGCAACTGAATAATCTGACGCCCGGCGATAGCTTGGTTTTGCTGCTGACAGCAACCGCGCTCGGCTGGTTGGGCGCTTGGATTTCGGTCAGCCGGCATCTCGCCCTGATCGAACCTTATATTCATAAATCGCTACAATAAAACGGTTATTTATGATGTTTTGGCAACAACTTCCACCGCAGCCGCTGGAACTAATTGGTGATTTGGCACTCATACGAAGAGAGTGCTAATATTTGCACCTAAGGGAGCCCAACCATGCCCAGCTACGCATTGCCGATTCCGTCAGCAACCGGAAGCCTGGATACCTACATCCAGAGCGTCAACCGGTTTCCCCTCCTGTCGCAACAGGACGAGACCGACCTTGCGCGCCGCTTTCGCGACCACGAAGACCTTGATGCCGCCCGGCAATTGATCATGTCGCACCTGCGCGTGGTCGTGTCAATTGCACGCGGTTATCTCGGTTACGGCCTGCCGCAGGCCGACCTGATTCAGGAAGGCAACATCGGCCTGATGAAGGCCGTCAAACGCTTCGACCCGGAACGCGGTGTGCGTCTGGTTTCGTTCGCCGTGCACTGGATCCGCGCCGAGATGCACGAATACATCCTGCGCAACTGGCGCATCGTGAAAATCGCAACTACCAAGGCGCAACGCAAATTGTTCTTCAATCTGCGCAGCATGAAGCGCGGCCTCGACACGCTGGGCGCGGCTGAAGTCAATGCCATGGCGAAGCAGCTCGGCGTCAAAGCCGAGGAAGTTGTCGAGATGGAAACCCGCCTGGGCGGCAAGGACGTCGCGCTCGAACCGCTCAACGACGACAGCGAAGACAATTTCGCACCGATCGCTTACCTGCGCGATACGCGCGCCGAACCCGATCACATCCTTGAGCAGGAACAATCGGCCCGACTGCGCAGCGGCGGTCTGGAAAAAGCGCTGGCCAGCCTTGATGCGCGCAGCCGCCGGATCGTTGAAGCACGCTGGTTGCGCGAAACCGACCAGGCGACGTTGCATGACCTCGCCGCTGAATTCGGCGTCTCGGCCGAACGCATCCGTCAGATTGAAAACAAGGCAATGCAGAAAATGCGCGGCATTATCGGCGCGGCGGCCTGAATCCCGGTCAGGGCCGAATAAATTGAACGGGCCGGCAAATGCCGGCCCGTTTTTTATTGCCGCGGCTGCATGCACTATCAGTGCCGCAACGAACCTTCGGCACGGTCTATTGCAGCAGAAGCCGGATGTCGTGCAACAGCTTCTGCGCGCCCTGTCCGTAGGCGGAGAAAAGTCTGAGCCGGCCCGCGGGATCGTAGAGATAGGTGCCGGCCGAATGGTCCACCGTATAGCTGCCGCCGGCCATCGGCTGCTTCTGGTAAAAAATCTTGAATTCCTTGGCGGTCCGCAGGGTCGCATCGGCATCGCCGTAGAGACCCAGAAACGACGGATGGAAGGTCGGCACGTACTTCGACAACAACTCCGGTGTGTCGCGCTCCGGATCCACCGAAATGAACAGCACCTGGACGCGTTCGGCATCTTGGCCGAGTTCCTTCATAACCACCGCCAGCTCGCCCATGGTGGTGGGACAAACATCGGGGCAAAAAATATAGCCGAAAAAAACCACCACCACCTTGCCCTTGAAATCATCAAGAGTGCGTGATTTACCGTTGTGGTCGGTGAGCTGGAAGTTGCGGCCGAAATCGGCACCGCTCAAGTCCGTCAGCTGGAACGCCGGCTTTGCAGGGCCACTATCGCAACCGGCCAGCAGAAGACCGAGCAGCAATAGCAACGGGTTTACCAGACGATGCACGACGGTTGCCGTCATTACTTCATGCCGTGATGTAGTGATCGAGCAACAGCGCGGTAAACAACAGCATCAAATACAGAATTGAATAGCGGAACGTCGTCTGCGCCAGACGGTCGCTGTAATCACGGTAAATGCGGATCGCGTAATAAAGAAACACCGCATCAAGCGCAAGCACCGAGACGACGTATAAAACACCGCTCATGCGCGTGGCGAACGGCAACAGCGTCACGGCAATGAGGATCAGCGTGTAGAGCAGAACGTGCAGTCGCGTGAAACTGTCGCCGTGGGTCACCGGCAGCATGGGCACGCCGGCCTTCGCATATTCGTTTTTGCGGTAGAGCGCGAGCGACCAGAAGTGCGGTGGCGTCCACGCAAAAATAATCAGGAACAACAGCAACGCCTGAAAAGGCACGTCGCCGGTGGCCGCCGCCCAACCCAGTACCGGGGGCATCGCGCCGGAGGCGCCGCCGATGACGATGTTTTGCGGCGTCATCGGCTTGAGCACAACGGTGTAAATAACCGCGTAACCGACAAACGTCGCCAGCGTCAGCCACATGGTCAGCGGGTTCACTTCGGAATAGAGAACGATCAGGCCGATGCCGCCAATGATGCTGGCGAATACCAGCGTCTGCGCCGTGGTCAGTTCACCGCGCGGCAGGGGCCGGCCGCGCGTGCGCGCCATCACTGCATCGATCTTCTGCTCGACGATGCAATTGAATGCGGCCGCGGCACCGGCGACCAGCGCAATGCCGATTGTCGCCGCTATTACCCTCCACGCGAAGCGCGCGTCGATCACACCGGGCGGCACGGCCAGAAACATGCCGATGATGGCGCAAAAGACGATCAGCGACACGACGCGCGGCTTGGTCAGCGCCATGAACTGCGAAAGTCGTGTGGTGGTCTGCTGCCAGGTGATCGAGGTCATCGGGGGGTATCGCTGGAAAGCGCGCAGTTTATCACTGCCGGCGGGCGTGACAAAACGGTCTTATTAATAATGAAAATGCCGCAGCATGTGCGACGTCAGCCGATGCCGGAGGTTTTGAGCAGGCGCGTCAGGTCTTTGATGATGCGCGCCGGATCGCCATCGCGGGGATAACGCAGAACCAGGTTGCCGAGCGGATCGGCGAGGTAGATAAAGTGCTCTGCACCGGCGTCGGCCGGCAATGCCTTGAGCAACTCGCTGCCCGCCGCCCGCACCAGCCAGGTGCCCTCGAACGCAGCGATGGTTCCCGCGGCGGGCGAGACGCCGTCGCTGATCAGCCAAACGCGTTCGATGCGGTTCATCTCCCTGCCCTGCGACAGGCGCAATTGCCGCAACGCAAAGAGCTTGCCGGCGCATTCTGCGGCACAAGCGCCGCTGTCCGTCATCAGCAGCATCCATTTTCCGCGCAGCCGGTCAATGCTGAATGCGGTGCCGTCGGTCAATTGCATCGCCGGTGCCGGCAACGGGCGCGTGCCGACCAGTTCGCCGTAATTGACCTGGCCCTTCGGCGTAAAAAAATAAAAGGCGATGTAGGACGCCGCCACCGGCGCCACACACAGCGCAAAGATCAGCCAAAGGCTGGCGCGGCTAGGCCGCTTTTTTTCTGCCATGAGTCACCAGGTAATAAACAAGAATAGCCGCGGCCATTGCAAACCATTGGAAGGCGTAGCCGTAATTTCGGTCCGGACTCGGCCCGGTGGCCTGCCATTCGCGCTTCAGGCCGTCTTCGACGACGCTGTCCTGCTGGATGACGACCGGCTGCAGCGGAATATTTACGCTGGCGCGGTAACGCGAGAGCGTCAGGTTCTGCCAGACGTTGCCCTCGGCAACGCGTGTCGACAGTTCGAACTGGCGCTCGCCCGGCACGCTGGCGATGCCACTGACGCGCAGCGTGCCCGGCGGTGTGACGATCTTCGGCAGTGTGCGCCGGTCGGCCGTTGCTGCAACCCAGCCGCGGTTGACCAGCACGTAACGCTCGCCACCTTCAATCTTCAGCGGCGTGACAACGTGATACCCGACGACACCGTTGAGCACGCGGTTGTCGATGAACACCGTGTACTCGGCGGCAAACCGGCCGTTCGCCTCGACGCGTTGCCACGCCACATCGGCGGCGTTGAGTTCCGCTGCAGGGATCGCGATCAGCGGCCTCGCTTGTGCGGACTTCAGCCGCTCGGCCATGGCGGTTTTTTCATTACCCCTGTCCAGTTGCCAGATGCCGAGCGCAACCGTCAGCGCGATGCCGGCGAGGGCGGCGAGCGTCGGCAGCCATGCCCTTACCGGTGGCATCGGTGGCGCCTCCTGCGGCTCTGGGCTACACTCGGATTCATGAAAATCGTTGTCATCCTGTTCATTGTGCTCATCATCGCCAGCATGGCATCGGCGCTGTTCTTCATGGTCAAGGACAAAGGTGCGTCAACGCGAACGGTGCGCGCCTTGACCTGGCGCGTCGTATTTTCGATCGCGCTGTTCGCAATGCTGATGCTGGGCTTTCACTTCGGCATACTCCCGAACAAGGTTTGATCACCGCAGCGCCGGAAGATTCAAAAAAAACGCCGCATTCGATGCGGCGTTTTTTTGCCCGGAACCCGGTTCCGGTGATGGCAACGCCGTCGGTTACAGCCAGTAGACGAGAATAAACAACAGCAGCCAGACCACGTCGACAAAGTGCCAGTACCAGGCCACGCCCTCGAAACCGAAATGGTGCTCGGCGGTGAAATGGCCGGCAATGCTGCGGCCAAGAATAACGATCAGCATCAGCGTGCCAACGGTGACGTGGAAGCCGTGGAAGCCGGTCAACATGAAGAACGTCGCCCCGTAGGCACCGGTAGTCAGCTTCAGGTTCAGGTCGGCATAGGCTTCGTGGTACTCGGTCGCCTGCAGATACAGGAAGGTCATGCCAAGGAGAACCGTCAGCGCCAGACCAACAATCAGCTGCTTGCGGTTGTTCTTCAGCAGGCCCCAGTGCGCAATCGTCACGGTGACGCCCGAGGTGAGCAGAATCAGCGTGTTGATCGCCGGCACGCCCCATGCCGCCATCGGCGTGAATTTTTCGGCAGCGCCGGGGCCGGCGGTCGGCCACTGCCCGGTAAAGTCCGGCCACAGCAGTTTGTGCTCGACATCACCGAGCCAGGGCACCGACAGCACGCGCATGTAAAACAAGGCGCCGAAAAATGCGGCGAAAAACATTACCTCGGAAAAGATGAACCAGCCCATGCCCCAGCGAAAACCGGCATCGACCTGCTGGTTGTACTGGCCGCCTTCGCTCTCACGGGCGACCGTGCCGAACCAGCCGAACATCATAAAAAACAGCACGCACACGCCGGCGAGCAACAAAAACTTGCCCCACGCCGCTTCGTTCATCCATAACGCGGCGCCCGACGCCATGCTAAGCAGCGCAAACGAGCCGAAGATCGGCCAGTGCGAAGGATCCGGAACGAAATAACGCGCAGACTGGTTCAACATGATGCTTTCTCCCTGATAGCCTTGATTACAGTTTGTCAGCGGGTGATGTAACGCACCAGCATGACGAGACTCAAAACAAAAATAATTCCACCGATTATGCCCGCCACCACAACCTGCTGCAGCGTCAATGTGACCGCATCCTTCTCGTACTGCGCGCGCTTGCGCACGCCGAAGAACGACCAGAACACCGCTTTCGCCACCTGCAGCGGCGTCGCCTTCACTTTGCCCGGCTCACTCACCGCATCAACCCGCTTTTTTCGCGGCGCCTTCGACTTCGAAGAACGAATACGACAGCGTGATCGTGCCGACATCCTTCGGCAGCCCCGACTCGATCACGAAAACAACCTGCATCTGCCGCGATTCGCCCGGCTGCAGCGTTTGCTGGGTGAAGCAGAAGCAATCAAGTTTCTTGAAATACTGTTCGGCGACATTCGGGCCGTAGCTGGGCACGGCCTGCCCGGTGATCGCACGCGTCGACGTGTTGCGTATCTCATACAAAACCGTCGTCAATTCGCCCGGATGTATGCGCACGCTGGTTTCCAGCGGCTTGAACGTCCACGGCAGTGAACTGCGCAGATTTGAATCAAATTCGATCGTGACAAAACGCGTGACGTCGACCTGGGTATTCGAAATTTCGGCCGGCTTGAGCAAAAGATTGACGCCGGTCACCTCGCAGATCTTCTGATAAAACGGAATCAGCGCGAAGCCGAAGCCGAACATCGCCAGCGCGACGATGAACAGCTTGCGCATCGTCTGCAGGTTCGATTGTGTGAGAGTGACCATTACCAGTGGCGGATGATGACGGCGATAAAGAAGCCCAGCGCCGCAAATGCGAGCAGCAGCGCGGTCTTCAGTTTTGGCGACGCCATTTCCATTTTTTATTTGATGACCGGCGGCGTCACAAACGAGTGGTACGGCGCCGGTGACGGCAGCGTCCATTCGAGTGTATCGGCGCCTTCCCACGGATTGGCCGGTGCTTTTTCACCGCCCCGTGCACACTTGACGATTGCGGCAACGAACAGCAGTTGCGCCAGACCAAAGCCCAGTGCGCCGATTGAAGCAATCATGTTGAAGTCTGTAAACTGCATCGCATAGTCCGGGATGCGGCGCGGCATACCGGCAAGACCGAGGAAGTGCATCGGGAAAAAGGTGATATTGAAGAACACAATCGACAGCCAGAAGTGCGCCTTGCCGAGCGTTTCGCTGTACATGTGGCCGGTCCATTTCGGCAGCCAGAAATAAGTGCCTGAGAAAATTGCAAACAGCGAGCCGGCCACCAGCACGTAGTGGAAATGCGCCACCACGTAGTAAGTGTCCTGGATCTGGATGTCGATCGGCGTGATCGCGCAGACGAGGCCGGTGAAGCCACCCATCGAAAACACGAACAGGAAGCCGCAGGCAAAGAGCATCGGCGTCTCGAACGTCATCGAACCCTTCCACATGGTGGCGATCCAGTTGAACACCTTCACGCCCGTCGGCACCGCAATCAGCATGGTGGCGAACATGAAGAACAACTGACCCGCCGCCGGCATGCCGGTGGTAAACATATGGTGCGCCCAGACGATGAACGAGAGGATCGCGATCGACGACGTCGCGTAAACCATCGACGCGTAGCCGAACAGGGGTTTCCTCGCGAAGGCCGGGATCACCTGCGAGACAATGCCGAAGGCCGGCAGAATCATGATGTAAACCTCGGGGTGCCCGAAGAACCAGAAGATGTGCTGGAACATGACCGGGTCACCGCCGCCGGCCGCGTTGAAGAAATTAGTGCCGAAATGACGGTCGGTCAGCACCATCGTGATCGCACCGGCCAGCACCGGCATCACGGCGATCAGCAGATAGGCGGTGATCAGCCAGGTCCACACGAACAGCGGCATCTTCATCAGCGTCATGCCGGGTGCGCGCATGTTGAGGATCGTCGTCACGATGTTGATCGAACCCATGATCGACGACGCGCCCATGATGTGCAGCGCGAAAATGCCGAGGTCCATGCCAGGCCCCATCTGCGTCGACAACGGCGCGTAGATGGTCCAGCCGGCGGCAGGTGCGCCGCCCGGGACGAAGAACGAAGAGACCAGCAGGATCGCCGCCGGCGGCAGCAACCAGAAACTCCAGTTGTTCATGCGCGCGAACGCCATGTCGGGGGCGCCGATCATCATCGGAATCTGCCAGTTCGCGAAACCGACGAACGCCGGCATGATCGCGCCGAACACCATGATCAGTCCGTGCATGGTGGTCAGCTGATTGAAGAACTCGGGCTCCCAGTATTGCAGGCCGGGCTGAAACAGTTCGGCGCGGATGCCAAAGGCGAGCAAACCGCCGATGAAGAACATGGTCAGGCTGAACAGCAAGTACAGCGTGCCAATGTCCTTGTGGTTGGTCGTTGTAACCCAGCGCATCAGGCCTGTCGGGTGATGGGCGTGATCGTCGTGGCCGTGCGCGTGATCGTGTGTGTGTGCTGCTTCCATTGTGCTCTCCTGCAAATCCGTATTGGGTTTCCGGTCGGCGCGCTGCTTATTTGCCAGCCGCCGAGAGATAGTCCACCGTCGCTTTGATTACCGCGTCGGACATATCGGCAGCACCGCCTTTGGGCGGCATCGCCTTGAAGCCTTTCAGCGCGTGCGTGTAGAGCACTTCCTGGCCCTGCTTGAGGCGCGGCGCCCAGGCGGCCTTGTCACCGAGCTTCGGCGCACCGGCGACCCCCGTACCGTGACAGGCGACGCAGTATTTTTCGTAAACTGCCTTGCCGTCCATCGTGCCGGAAGCTGCGGCGTTAGCCGCGGTCTTCTTTTTCTGCTCGGCGATCCACTGATCGTATTTTTCCTGCTCAACCACTTCGACGACGATCGGCATGAAGCCGTGTTCCTTGCCGCACAACTCGGCGCACTGGCCGCGGTAAATGCCGACCTTGTCGGCACGGAACCAGGTGTCGCGCACAAAACCGGGGATCGCATCCTGCTTGACACCGAAGGCGGGCACCCACCAGGCGTGTATCACGTCGTTTGCGGTGATGATGACGCGGATCTTCTTGCCGACCGGCACCACCACGGGGTTGTCGACCTCAAGCAGATAGTTGGCATGCTCGGCGCGTTTTTTAGCGCCTTCAGGCGACTTGTCGGTCACCAGATCGCGCGGTGTTGCCAGCGAACTGTAGAAACTCACGCCATCGTGCAGGTAGTCATAACCCCATTTCCACTGGTAACCGGTGGCTTTGATCGTGATATCGGGGTTGGACGTGTCTTTCATCGCCAGAATGGTTTTGGTGGCGGGAATCGCCATGCCGATCAGAATAATGAAAGGCACGACGGTCCAGATGATTTCAACCGTGGTGTTTTCATGAAACTGCGCGGCCTTGTGGCCGGCCGCCTTGCGGTGCTTGATGATCGAGTACGTCATCGTACCAAACACCACCACAAAGATCGCGCAGCAGATCAGGAAGATCAGGGTGTGCAGATCATAAATTTCATGCGCAATGAGCGACTGCGGGGCCTGCAGGTTGTAGCGTTCCGCCCCCGCGATGCCCGGCAGCAGCGCCGGGATCAATGCTGCCAGAAAATACTGTACCCACTTACTGATCATACTTCACTCCAACTGTACGTTAAATTCCTAAGGAAGCTTCCGCTCAACGGTCTTTAGGCCAGACCAAGCTTCCCTCGAGTTCAGGGAACAGTGCCAGAACGGGATTGCCGCATGCCCGACTGAAATTCGCTGCGGGCAACGCGATTTGCCGGGTGCAACGTCCGGCGCGCGAAACCCCCCCTCGAATTATTGTTAATTTATGTTGATATAAATCAGAGCTAACATCCGAAAAACCTGCTGGAATTTATCATAGAGATGCCCTGTGCGGCAACCGAATACCCACCTAATTCCCTCGGGATTAGGCTTCGGTTTGCACATTTTTTCACCAGCCGGCACAGACATTATCGGGGGGTAACGAGACCCTCGATTCGACCTGCGGATTTAGCGCAGTTTTGCGCAAGATCAAGTCGGTCAACAGACATCTCCGGCTGCGCAGACGGCGAATAGGCCCAATCGGCCAGCAGTGGCGCACGCAAACGTTGCGCCAGTGCGGATACGTTCTCGGCAACCGCCACCATGCCCGGGTCGATGCCGTTGGCAACCCACCCGGCGAGCGTCAAACCGCGCGCGCGGATGGCCTGTGCCGTCAGTAGCGCGTGATTGAGGCAGCCCAGGCGCATGCCAACCACCAGCACCACCGGCAAGCCCAGCCGGGCGGCAAGACCGGCACTATCGAGTTCGTCACCCAGCGGAATACAAAAGCCGCCCGCCCCTTCGACCACGACCGCGTCGGCGGTCAACGCCAGCGCATCGAACGCGGCCACAATCTTGTCGGCGTCGATCTTCACGCCGGCACGTTCCGCGGCGATATGCGGCGCAATCGCCGGTTCAAAACAATAGGGGTTGACGAGTGCGCGCGGCGCGACAAACGCACTGGCGGCGCACAGTGCAGCGACATCCTCGTTAAGCAGGCCCTCTGCATCGCGCACCGCGCCGGCAGCCACCGGCTTCATGCCGACAGCCCGCATGTCTGCCTGCACCAGCGCACGCAAGAGCGCACACGCGGCGCGCGTCTTGCCGACGCCGGTGTCGGTACCGGTGATGAAGTAGCCGCGCGGCGCAGCAGGTGCCATGCTCAGGCTCTGCCCGCCTTGATCGGGATGATGGGCCTGCCGTCAGCGGTGGTGCGCGGCATCGGGACCCACGCATGACCATAGACGACTTCGAAGGTCGCCGGCAGTCGGTCGTCGCACCGCCACTGCTCGTAATTGCGCTCGACCGCCGCCAGCGTCGCGCGCGCGCTCATGCCCTGCGGACGGCCCGCCGTCACATTGTGCGCACCGATCGCCTTCAAGTCGTGCATCAGCGCGCGCACGTCCTTGTACGTCAGCGTCAGGCACTCCATGTCCATCACCGGATCGGCGAAACCCGCCTGCACCAGCATATCGCCCAGATCATGCAAATCGACAAAGCGGTTCACGTGCGTGTGCTGATCGGTGCCCTGGTAGGCAGCGCGCAATTCCTTCAGCGTATCGGGCCCGAAGGTGCTGAACATCAGCAGCCCGCCCGGGGCAAGCACACGACGAAATTCGCCAAACGCGCGCAGCGGATCGTTGACCCATTGCAAGGCGAGATTGGACCACAGCAGATTGATCGCGCCGGCGCGCAGCGGCAGATTTTCAATATCCGCGCAAACGCCGCGCAGGCCGCGGCCGGTCAACCGGCGCGCCCAGCCGCTGCGCGCGCAGGCGCGGCCCACCATCGATAACGCCAGATCCAGCGCACACACAGTCGCCGCAGGGTAGCGTTGCTGCAAATCCGCCGTGGCGTGTCCAGTGCCGCAACCGGCGTCGAGCACGACCGCGGGCTGCTGGCGCACGTAGTCGAGCCGCGACAACATGCGCGAACCGATTTCGCGCTGCAGCACCGCGGCGCCGTCATAACTTGCAGCCGCGCGTTCGAACGCAAGACGCAACAGCCGTTTGTCGATTATTGATTCAGTGTCTGCCATCGAATTCCCTGATCCATTTCGCCACCTGCGCCTCGCGCGTCACGAACGGCGCATGCCCGGCTCCCGCCATGCTTTCGAATTCTGCGTGCGGCAACAGGCGCGCCAGATATTCACCGGCCGCCTGCGGAACGAGCGCGTCGTTCACACCATGCACGATCAGCGCCGGCTGCGCGATTTGCGGCAACTCGGCGCGCAGATCAACCTCGCGCAGCATGCGCAGGCCGGCGGCCAGCGCCGTCGCGTCCGCTTCGCCGCCGCGCGCAACCGCCTCGCGCAATTCACGCAACACCATGCGCGCGAGGTTGTCGCCATTCGCCTGCAGCGTCAGAAAACGCAGCCGCGCGCGCGGCAGACTGGCGCCGACATCGCCGGCAAATTCTTCGAAATCGTCCACCGCCATGCCATGCGTCCAGTCATCGCCGCAGACAAACCGCGGCGTCGTCGCCAGTAACACCAGTCGCGCCACCTGCGCGGGATGGCGGTGCGCCCATGCCAGCGCCACCTGCCCGCCCAGCGACCAGCCGCAGACCGTTGCGTGCGGCGGCATGGCGGCGGCCAGCACATCAACTGTCGCGGCGATATTGTCGCCGCCGCAGTCGGCGCCACCGAGGCCGAAGCCCGGCATCTCCACCGCATGCACGCAAAAATCCTGCGCAAGTTCCGCACTGAAGGCCTGCCACACTGCCGCATTCATGCCCCAACCGTGCAGCAGCACCAGAGCGGGGCCATGCCCCTCGACATGCACCTGCACGCTCATGCGCCGGCGCCGATCTCATGCAATGCGCGAACGAGCTTGTCGATCTGCGCCGGCTCATGTCCCGCGCTTAGTGAGATGCGCAGCCGCGCGCTACCCTCGGGCACCGTCGGCGGACGGATCGCCGGCACCAGCAGGCCGCGCGCCAACAGCGCGTCGGCAACGCGCATCGCCGCCTCAGTGGCGCCGACCAGCAGCGGCTGGATCGCCGTATCGGACGGCATCAAGCGCCACGGCAGTCCGGCACAACCGAGTTTTAATTGCGCGATCAATTGCGCGAGATGTTGGCGTCGATCGTTTTCCTTCGCAATGATTTCCAGGCTCGTCAATAGGGTGTGCGCCAGCAGCGGCGGCATTGCCGTGGTGTAAACATAGGGCCGCGCGCGCTGCAGCAGCCATTCGATGACCGCGGGCGCGCCCGCGACAAACGCGCCGAACACGCCGGCCGCTTTGCCGAGGGTGGCCATATAAATGATGCGCTCCGAGGCAACGCCGAAATGCTGCAGCACGCCGGCACCCGTCGCACCCAGCACGCCGAAACCATGCGCATCGTCGAGCAACAGCCAAGCGTCGTGGCGTTCGCACAATTCAACCAACTCGGGAACCGGTGCCACGTCGCCGTCCATGCTGAACACTGCGTCGGTGACCACCAGCTTGCGGCGTGCGGGATGCGCGGCCAGCGCGCGCTCCAGCATCGCCAGATCACCGTGCACGTAGCGCTTGAATTCAGCGCGCGACAACTGCGCGGCGTCATTGAGCGACGCGTGGTTCAAACGATCGGCAAAAACGGCGTCACCGCGCCCGACCAGTGCCGTCACCACGCCGAGGTTGGCCATGTAACCGGTCGAGAACAACAACGCACGCGGCAACGCGACGAATTCCGCCAGCGCCACTTCGAGCGCGTGATGCGCCTCACTGTGCCCGAGGATCAGATGCGAAGCGCCGCCGCCAACTCCGTAGCGCGCCGCGCCCTCGCACGCCGCATCACGCAGGCGCGCATCGGCGGCCAGCCCGAGATAATCATTGCTGCAGAAGGCGACCACGTCATGGCCATCGACGCGCGCCTGCGCCTGCTGCGGCGACTGCAGCAGGCGGCGCGTGCGCAGCAGGCCGCTTGCTTGCAGCACGTCGAGCTGCGGTGCCAGCGCCGCCGCGGGCGACTGCGCGGAAGTACCGGCGTCCGCGCCGGCAGCTTCACGCGACATGGTTCAACACCCGCTGCGCATGGCGTGCAAACCGAGCTTTTGCATCAGTGCGCGGTCACGCTCGGCTTCCGGATTGCCGGTGGTCAGCAGTTTGTCGCCGTAGAAAATCGAATTGGCACCGGCCAGAAAACACAGCGCCTGGATGCCCTCGGACATTTCCTGGCGGCCAGCCGACAGGCGCACCATGGCTTTCGGCATGGTGATGCGCGCGCAGGCGATGGTGCGCACGAATTCGAGCGGATCGAGCGCGGCGGTGCCGTGCAGCGGCGTGCCTTCCACCTGCACCAGATTATTGATCGGCACGCTTTCCGGATAGGGATCGAGATTGGCGATTTCGACAATCAGCGCCGCGCGGGTGCGCCGCGTTTCGCCCATGCCGACGATGCCACCGCAGCAGACGTTGAGGCCGGCAGCGCGCACCTTGTCGAGCGTGTTGTGACGGTCCTCCTGCGTGCGCGTCGAAATGATGTTGCCGTAGAACTCGGGGGCCGTATCGAGATTGTGGTTGTAGTAATCGAGACCCGCTTCCTTCAACTGCTCGGCCTGCCCCTCTTTCAGCATGCCGAGCGTGGCGCAGGTTTCCATGCCGAGTTCGCGCACTGCCTTGACCATGCCGAGCACGCGATCGAGTTCACGTTGCTTGGGGCCACGCCACGCCGCCCCCATGCAGAAACGCGTCGCACCGTTGTCGCGCGCCGCGCGCGCCGCCGCCACGACGTCTTCAACCGACAACAGTTCTTCGGTTTCAACGCTGGTGTGGTAACGCGCCGCCTGCGGACAGTAGCCGCAGTCTTCCGGACACCCCCCGGTTTTGATCGACAACAGCGTCGACATCTGCACTGCATTGGGATCGAAGTGTTCGCGATGCACGCCGGCGGCGCGGTACATCAGATCGTTGAACGGCAGGTCGAACAAGGCCTCGACCTGATCGACGTTCCAGCGTGCGGGAGCGACCGTGTCGGCGGCAACCGCCGCGACTGCGTTGTGACTAATGGAATCCATGGGTGGGCCCGGAAAATGACGAACGTCTTTGGAAGAAAACTGCTTTAGATCATGCGCTTCGCATCATCATTCATGCGTCCCCGCTTGTCAAATTCAACCGCGGCGATATTGGACTACTGCACACAATTTGTGCAATTCGCGCTGCCGCAGCAGTGCCTGCTTTGCACGGCACCCGCACCGCTGCGCCCGCTGTGCGACCCCTGCCACGCGCAATTGCCGCACCTTGCCGGCGCGCGCTGCCCGCAATGCGCAACGCCAACCACGCTCGGCCGGCTGTGCGGCGCGTGCATCGCCCATCCGCCGGCTTTCGCCACCGCCACCGCCGCCTATCAATATGCGTGGCCGCTGGCACCGCTGATCCAGCAATTCAAATACGCGGGCAATCTGGCGCTCGCACCGATGCTGGCGCAGGCACTGTGCGCCGCGCATCCGCCACGCGTCGATCTCATCATTCCAATGCCGCTGGGGCCGGCGCGACTGCGCGAGCGCGGTTTCAACCAGGCACTGGAACTCGCGCGCGTGGCCGGCGCGCTGACGCACACGCCGGTGCACGCAAATGCCTGCCGCCGTGTTGATGACCGCGTGCCGCAGGCGATGCTGCCGTGGCGCGAACGCGCCAAAAACATCCGCGGCGCCTTTGTTTACGACGCCGATCTGACGGGGCTCTCGATCGCCATCGTCGATGACGTGATGACCACCGGTGCGACGCTGAATGAACTCGCGCGCACGCTGCGCAAAGCGGGCGCCTCGGAAGTGCATGCCTGGGTAGTGGCGCGAACGCTGAAGAAAGATTGAGCGGGGAACGCGCCGCGCAAACCTGATTACTGCAACTGCCGCAGACGCTGATCGACAAATCCCTGCAGTTCGGCGTTCAGTGCATTGCTGGATTTGGCGCGACGAAATGCATCCTGCGCCTCGGCGTTGCGTCCGAGCGCCTGCAATGAAATGCCCATGCCCATTTGCCACACACCGGACTGTGGCGCCAGACGCAGTGCCGCCTGATATTGCTCGACGGCCTCGCGGTGGCGCGACTGGCGCTGCAACATGCCGGCGAGACGCGCAATGTAATCGGGGCTCGATTGTGCCGCCGGTGCGGTCCTTTGCAATGTCTCGATCGCCTCGCCGATGTCGCCGCGTTCGAACTGCAGGCTCGACAGCGCGATTGCGAACGGCGGCTGATTTGGATTGATTTTCAGACCATCCTTCAGCACCTGTTCGGCCTCGGCGTTTTTCTTCGCGTCGAGCAGCAGACCGAACAGACCCTGCCGCGCACCGACGTGCGCCGGATTGTTTTGCAAGGCGTGGCGGAAACCCTCCTGCGCTTCACCGAGCCGGCCCTGATTCAAAAAATTCGCCGCTTCGCGATAATCATTTTCCGCGGTTTGCTGCGGTGTCAGCACCTGCATGCGTTTGTCGATCTGTGCGTTTGTGGCGGCCGCCTGCACTTTCGCATCCGCAGCCACATCAACGACACGCGGCGCAACCGGCGGTTTGGTTGCAACAAGCGGCGGGTTCGCCGCTCGCGGCGGTTCGACGACAGCCGCTGCAGCCTTGGTCGGGCCAACCTTTGCTGCGGCGGGTTCGCTGGCAACAACGACGGCTGTTGCAACAGGCGCGCCCTGGGGTGGTTTAGCGCCGGCGACTGCTAGGGCGTCCGCCTTTGGCACTGCGCGCGCGACAGGCACCGCGGAATCCGGGGACGGCAGTGGCGACGGCGTCACCGCATTGGACGGCACGCGCCCCAGTTCAAGCGCAAGCCTTGAGACCGGCGCGCCCGGCTCGAGCGCCTCAGTTGCGGGCGGGTTCGGGTCACCGGCTGCGGCAACCACGGTCACCGCTTTACGCGGGCCGAATTGCCAACCCAGCAGCGCGATCACGATGACGACGGCGGCAATGCCGAGCGCCTTCCACCACAGGCTGTGCGACTCAGCGCGTGGCAACACACGCACCTGGCTGGGCAAGGCACCACGCTCGGCGCCCGAGGCGCGCCGTTTTTCCAGGTCCTGCAGCATTTGATTGATCAGACTCATGCGCGGTCTTTAACTAAACATCATCCAGCCGGCACTGCCCGCGGCCAGCAGCAAAATGGCAATAACCATCCACCACCATTGCCGCTGGCGCGCCGCCGGCGTATCAACGGCCGCCGCGCGCACATGGTGCGGCAGCACCTGCTGCGCGCCCTCACCGAAGGCGAGCAGCAGCGATTTATGCGCCAGCACGTTTACCAGCCGCGGTATGCCACCGCTGGCGCGATGCAGGGCGCGCACTGCGCGTTGCGTGACCAGCCGGTTGCCGAGATACCCGGCCACCCGCAAACGGTGCGTCAGGTAGTAATCGAGCTCGTCGCGGCCGAGTTCGCCCAGGCAGCACTGAAAAGTGATGCGCTGGCGCAACTGGCGCACGGAATTTTCCGCGAGTTTGTGATCGAGTTCGGGCTGGCCGAACAAAACCACCTGCAGCAGCTTGCGCTTTTCGGTTTCAAGATTGGTCAGCAGGCGCAATGCTTCGAGACTTTCGATCGGCATTGCCTGCGCTTCATCAAGGCACAGCACCACCGATTTTCCCTCGCCCGCGAAGCGCAGCAAGGCCTGCGTCAGGCCCTTGATCAGATGGTGCTGGTCGTCGCTGGCGACGAGTGTGACGCCGAGTTCCTCCGCCAGTGCCAGCAGCAATGTGCGCGGCTCCAGGTACGGATTGGGGATGTAGGCGGACACATAGCTGTCGTCGAGCGTGGATAAAAACTTGCGGCACAGCAGCGTCTTGCCGGTGCCGACTTCGCCGGTGATTTTGATGAACCCTTCGCCGTTCTTCACTGCCACCAGCAGCGTGTTGAGCGCCTCCTGGTGGCTGGCACAGGCATAGGCGAAACTGGTGTCGGGCGTGATGCCGAACGGCAGTTCCTGCAGACCGAAGTGGGCCAGATACATGGAACCCTGTTACTTGCCCTGCGGCGCGGAATTGGCCGACGCCGGATCAGGCCGGCGCAGATTCTGCATACGCTCGTTGACCTCTTGCGCCTGCTGTTGCCACAGGGCATCGCCCTTGATGACCGTGGTCTTGAGCAGAATCACCAGCTCACTCTTCGACAGCTGCTGGCTGCGGCTGCCGAACACGTTATTCAGCAAGGGAATGCCACGGGTGCCCGGCAGCCCCGAATCGGCGTTGGTCTGCGATTGCTTCATCAGGCCGCCGATCGCGGCAATGGTGCCGTCCTGCACGCGCACGATAGTGTCGCTTTCGTTGATATTGCTCGACGCCAGCGGCAGCGTGATGGTGCCCAGCGTGCCGAGGTTGAGCGTTTTCGTTTTATCGGTGACCAGACTGACCGACGGATGAATGTGCAGCGTGATCTGGTCGTCGTCCGAAATCTGCGGCGTCACGTCGAGCGCGATGCCGGAGAAAAACGGTTGCACCGTGATGGTGGGTGAAATCGTGTTGCCGGTGCCGCTGGTCGTCGTCGTCGTCGAAATATTGGTGACGAAAAACTCGTCGGTGCCGACCTTGATCACCGCCTTCTGGTTGTTCAGCGTGGCGATGCGCGGGCTCGACAGCACGTGCACGGTGCCCTGCGATTCGAGAAACGACAACAGGGACGCAAAAGTGCTCGACTGGAACGCAAGCCCGAACACCGACGCCGGCACGTTACTGCCGGCGGCAAGGCTGGCAACGCCGCCCGGCAACGCGAGCACGCCGGAGTTCTGCAGCGGCGTGCCGTCGGGCGCGCGCGTGGTAAATGCGGACAGCGTGCCGCTGTTGGCAAGCGTGGTTCCGGGTTGCACGACGCCACCGGCGAAATTGCCCTTGAACGCCGCCCAGTTGATGCCGGTTGAAAACTGGTCGCTCAGCGTGACTTCGATGATCTTCGCTTCAAGCATGACCTGCCGTTCAACCACCAGCGACATCGCCTTCAGATATTGCTCGACGGCGCGTTGATCAACCGGCAGCGCGCGCACCAGAATCACGCCGGCCTGCGCGTTGACGACAACATTGGTGCCGCTGTCGCTGCCGATGATGGTACGGATGGCATTGCCGACGTCCGTCCAGAAGTCATTGTCAGACGTGGTGGTGATGCGGCTGCTGTCAGAGCGCTGCCCGGTGGCGGTCGGCGCGGCGGCGCTCGTTGTCGTGGTGGCCGGCGTGCCGGCCGCACCGGTGGCGGGCTGGATGGAACCCGAAGACACCCGCATGTCGGCACTGCCCGAACGGCGTCCGGCCAGATAATTCACCTGGTAGAGGCGCGTCTGCACCGTCACCGGCTGGACGTAGATGCGCGTGCCCTGGATCTTGTATTCGTAACCATAGAGTTCGCGGATTGCCTCCAGCGCCTCGGTCATCGTCACGTCTTTGAGATTGAGCGAAATATTTTCTTTGATGTCCGGATGCACCAGCATGCTGTGGCGCGTGCCCGACACCAGCGCCATGAAGACCTGGTTGGCCGGCGCCACGTTGACGTTCAGATCGAAGCGCGGATCGGCCGGCTTGCCCGATCCCTTCGGCATGTCCACGGTCAGCGACGGCAACAGCGCCTGGTTGACGGCGTCCGGTTGCGCGGGCTTGACGCGCGCCTGTGCCGCGCGCGCCATCTCGGCTTCGATTTGCGACTGCACGACGTCTTTTTTGATTTGTCGCGATTCGCAACCGGCGAGTGCCAGTGCAATCAGAATCAGAATCAGCGGGTTTTTCATTTCTGCGTTCCTAGGGTATTTGTCGCGGTACCGCTTTTTTTCTGAGCGGACGGCTTTGCTTTTGCAGGTGGCGCGACCACCACCGGTTTCATTTCCACGCCCGCGTAGAGGTGGAGGGTTTCGGTGCCGGCCGACGAGCGCAGCACCACTTCGGTTTCGGTGATTTTCACGACTTTCGCGTCGCCATACTTGCCGCCCAGTTTCACCAGTTCACCGCCGATAATGGCGGAGCGTCCGCCCGCGCCGATCATCACGCTCTGCAGCAAGGGGCTGCCGGCCTGCACATCCATGCCCGGCGTGTTCAGCAAAATCGCCGGCGGCGGCCGCGTCGGGTCGCTCGCCAGTTGCGCGCCGGCCGGCAGGGCGGCCAGCAGCCACAACGCTGCATAAACACCGGTTATCGGGCGGCGCGGTTTCATACTTCGAGCCATGCCTTGTCCAGACTCAGGGTGTAGATCGTCACCGTCAGCGTCACCTTCGGGTAATCGCCGGCATTGAGCGTGGCGCGCGACCAGAACATGCGTGCCGGCAGTTTCTCCAGGCGCTGCAGATAATCGTAGAGATCGGCATAGCTGCCGGCGACCCGTACTTCGACGCCGTGCTTGAACACATTGCCCTCGCTCAGCGCCTGTTTGTCCGCCGCGGCGGCCTCCGGCGTACCGGCGCGCTTTTCTACCAGTGTCGACAGCGGCAGCGTACGTCGTCGTCAGCGCACCGGCCAGATTGATCGCACCACCACCACCGTTCACCGAGATCGTTCCCGCACCAGCGTTCACGGTCGTCGCACCAGCCTGCGTTACGCCACCGCCACCGCCGGTTACCGTGATATTTCCGCCGGTAGTCGTGACGTTTTGATTGAGGGCCACCGAGCCGGCACCGGACGCGGTCAAAGTCAACGCACCCGCGCCATTGTTGGTAACCGCGCCGTTGACAATAATATTGTTCGCTGCGGTAAACGTCAGTGCATTGGCACGGTTATAAGCGAATGCGGTTGCAATCGTGATGTTGCCGCTCTGCCCTGCATTAAAACCGGTCGTCGTTTGAACGCTGACGTTGCCTACGCCCAAGGCTGTGTTGATGGTTGCCCACGTCAACACCGATCCCGACGCCGTGGGTTGAAACGGAGTTGCGCCGCTGACATTGGCATCCGCCGACGTCGTGATCGTCATGTCCGTCGGGTCGAGCAGCCACAATCCCGCCCTACCCAACGGCGCTGACGTATTCACCAGGCCGCTCGCGTTGAGCTGCTGATGGCTCGACGTTTCAACGAAGCCACCGTTGCCGCCATTGGCACCGCCGCGTGCCGAAATCAAACCGAGGAAGGCGCTGTAATCTTCCGACCACACGATGATCTTGCCGCCATCGCCACCGGTGATCGCATCGGCGCGCAGTTCGGTATCGCGACCAACAAACGTGCGGCGCGAGTTCGGTAACAACTGGCCACCGCTAAAAATGAAAGCGCCCTGCTTGTCGCCACCTGCGAGTATGCTGCCGCCGCCCGTCGCCCCCGACACATCGATGCGCGCGCCGTCAAAGATGCCGGTCATGTCGCCAACCATCGCGACCTGTCCGCCGACACCGCTGTCGCCTTTGGCTTCGATGGCGCCTGCAGTGCTGGCGGTGCCGCCCGCGGTAATCGTCACACTGCCGCCGCTCGAACCATTGGCCGTGATGCGACTGCCCGAGGCGAGCGTGGTATCGATCAGGGCCTTGAGGCTGACGGTGCCGCCGGCACTCGCATCGCCGTTGGCTTCCACAGTGCTCGCGACCGTTGCATTGGCACCGGCGTCGATTTCAATGCTGCCCGCTTTGGCGCCGCTCGCGGTGACGCTGCCACCGGCAACCACGGCGACATCGCCCGACGACTTCAATACGATGCGTCCATCCGCTGTCTGCACCACCGAGTTCGCCGTGATGGTCCCGCTGTTGCGCACCAGGCCCGAATAGATACCGCGGCTGCCGTACGCAACGTTGCTGAGGTTGAGTGGGCGATCCTCCGGCGCGGCAATTTCAACCTGCAGGCGCGGCGCGCCCTCTTCGGCGACGCGCACTGATTTGCCCGCGGCCAGCACGATGTCGCCACCAGGCGCGCTGATCACGCCCTGGTTATCGACGGCCGAACCGATCAGCATGACGCGGCCGCCCGGGGCCGCGGTAATGTTGCCTTGATTGACGACGGGGGCGGCAAACGCACGGTCGGCCGCAAAGCGCATGCGGCCGGCGAGAAAATCTTCGTTGCTGATGTTCAGCGTCGAGGCGACGAGGCCGGCGACATCGACGCGGGCGTTGGCGCCGAAAAACATGCCGTTCGGATTGACGAGAAAAACGCGGCCGTTCGATTGCAGCGTGCCGAGGATGATCGACGGATCGACACCGGTGACGCGATTGAGCACCGTGCTCGCCGCGGATTGCTGGATAAAACGCGTGGTCTCGGCAGCGTCGATCGAGAACTGCTGCCAGTTGATGATTGCGCCGGGCGTGTTGATGACCGACAACAAGCCAGCCTGGCTGGTGATTGTCGCCTTGCCGCTGACGACCGTCGGCCCGACCGGGTTCGCGTACGCAAACCGGCCGGCGAAGCACGCCGCGACCGCCACCGAAACCAGCTTGCGCCGGTATGCGCTGTTTGTGTGTTTTCTCATTTCATCCGCGTCAACACGCGTTGCGGAAATACTTCCGCCTAGCGATGCCTCCAAGCATTCATTTCCAAAACGTCGAAAATGATCAGAAGACACTCGCAAACTTCGCGCCAAGTAACGGAATTTTAATAATAAATTAAAATTTCAAGCGTGAAATAAGTCACACATGCATAAAATGACATTATTTCCACGACTTAGGGCAGGCTGCCGGGAGGAAAGTGGCCCTATTCGAGGAATGCCTTCAATGTGAACGCACACTCTGGATGAGGTCGTTTGATTGAGCAGACGAAAGAGCGTCGCCGGGTGCAGCGGAAGCCGTCGTCAATATTCGGCTTTGGGATCGCGCTGCAACAGTTCCTGCACGGCATCGCGCGCAGAAACATTCTCATCAAGGACGCGGCAGACTGCGCGCGTGATCGGCATTTCGATTGCCAGCGAATGGGCGATGCGGCCCACTTCGCGCGCGGTGTAGACGCCCTCGGCAACATGGCCCAGTTCGCGCAGTACGGCGTCAAGCTTAAGTCCTTCGGCAAGCCTGAGACCGACCCTGCGGTTGCGCGACAAGTCGCCGGTGCAGGTCAAAATCAAGTCACCGACACCGGTAAGCCCCATGAAGGTTTCGATGCGCCCGCCGAGTTTGAGTCCCAGACGGGTGATTTCAGCCAGCCCGCGCGTGATCAGCGCGGCGCGCGCATTGGCGCCGAGGCCGAGGCCGTCGCTGATGCCCGAGGCGATCGCCATCACATTCTTGACCGCGCCGGCGACTTCGACGCCGGGCAGATCGTCGCTCGAATAAATGCGCAGCGATTGCGCGTGCAGTTCGCGTGCCATGCGCGCGGCAAAATCGCCATCGCTGCTTGCGAGTGTGAGCGCGGTCGGCAAGCCGCGCGCGACTTCCTGCGCGAAACTTGGCCCCGACAGCGCGCCGCGCGGTGTCGAAGACGGCAATTCGGCGGCGGCGATTTCATGCGGCAAGCGTGCGGTTTCACTCTCGAATCCTTTGCACAACCAGACCACGGGGGACGCGGCTCCCGCAGCGGCGACCCGCCGCAACGTCGGGCGCAGGCCCGCCGTCGTCGTCGCCACCAGGATCAAATCGCAGGCGGCGATCGCTTCTTCAAGGTTGGTGGAAATTTTGATCGAAGTCGGCAGCAACGCTTCGGGCAGATAACGTGCGTTCACGCGCGTTGTCTGCATGTCGGCGGCCAACGCAGGATCGCGCGCCCACAGCGTGACCTCATTGCGCGTGGCGAGGCTGATGCTGATCGCCGTGCCCCAGGCGCCGGCGCCGAGCACCGCGAGCTTCATAAGCCCCAGACCTGGTTGATTTTGATGTAACCGCCCTGCCCGTCGCGATGGGCAACGCGCGCCCAGCCGGTGTCGGTCAATTCAAGTAGATCGAGCAGGACGTTTTGCTCGACCTGAAACACCAGCGGCGCATTGTCGGCGGCCGTCTGCCGCACATCGGCAAGCTTGACCTTCACCATCAAGTTGCGGCGTTCACCCAGGTTTTTGGCTTCGATCCAGGCCAGTTCGCCGCCGGCGTCGCGCACCTTGTACCAGCCTTCGACGGCGACGATAATCTCGACGGGATAACCACGGCTCATCACATGCGTTTTCTTCGCCTTCAGCGACGGCGCGTCGAACAACACGGCCGCACTCTCACCGACGGAACGAAACTCGACCGCCAGCGCCGGTGCCGCCGCAAAAAGAACGGCGCACCACCATATGCGCGCGGCACGCATCAAGGCATCAGTTCGGTTTGCCACCCGCCGCCTGCGCCGCCAGCATTTGCTGCTCGACCTGTTGCTGGTAGATGCCTTCGAAGCTCATCGGCGCCAGCACCACCGGCGGAAAACCGGCGCGCGAGGTCACCATCGAAATGGTTTCGCGCGCATACGGGAACAGGGTGTTGGGGCAGGCAATGCCCAGGAGCGGCCCCATGTCCTGGGCCGGCACGTTACGGATCTGGAACAGGCCGGCCTGCGCCGCCTCGACCAGAAACATCGCCTTGTCCTTCGACTGCGCGGTGATCGTCACCTTCAGCACCACCTCGAACATGCCCGGCTCGACTTCACGCGCCTGGCTGTTGATGTCAACGTTGACCGTCGGCGCTTCGCGCTCCGCAAACACCTCGGGTGTGTTCGGCGCTTCCACCGAGAGGTCCTTCAGATAGATTTTTTCGATGGCAAATATCGGTTGCAGCGCTTCACTCATGTCTTTTCCAAACGGTATTGCGCGAGATCAGCTGCGCAGCATTTCATCCAGCTTGCCGGCCTGATCGAGGGCAGCAAGATCGTCGTAACCGCCGACGTGCGTTTCGCCAATGTAAATCTGCGGCACCGTCCGGCGCCCGGTGAGCTGCATCATTTCGCCGCGTTTTTCCGCATCGAGGTCAATGCGGATTTTTTCAATTGCAACGCCTTTGGAAACGAGCAAGCGCTCGGCCATCACGCAATAGGGGCACACCCCGGTGCTGTACATGCGAACCGTCGCCATTTATTTCTCCACCGGCAGACTGGCCTCCGCCCAACCGCTCATGCCGCCGCGCAGTGCAAAAACCTCCTTGAAGCCGCCCTGCTTCAGGGTCGCGCAGGCCTTGCTCGCCGCCGCACCCGGCACGCAATTGACGAGCAGCGGGCGCGACTTGAATTTATCGAGTTCACCGAGGCGGCCGGCCAGATCGGCCAGCGGCACATGGCGCGAATTGGGCACGTGACCGGCATCGTAGGCGGCCTTGTCGCGCACGTCGATCACGAGGGCATCGCGGCGGTTGATCAGATTGACCGCTTCAAATGCGCCGACCTGCGGCGCAGCACCGCCGGCGAGCCGGCCGAACAACGGCCACACCAGCATGCCGCCGGTCACCAACGCGGTGCCGAACAACATCATGTTGAACGGACTTTTTTGCAGAAAGATGAAAAATGATGAATCCAACTTTTTTCCTTTGGCACTTGGCGTGCGGAAGCGCGGATTTTAGCAATACCGCGTGGCGCGGGCAAAACAAGCGGTGGCGCAGCGCTTGAAGCAGGCAATTTGGCATAAAATGAAAATCACCTTTCCATGCGGTCCCACCTTAAAGAACGCCATTTAATCATGCCCGTAACACCCGTTCTGCTGATCATCCTCGACGGCTTCGGCTACCGTGAAGAATGCGATAACAATGCCATCTGCCAGGCGCGCAAGCCGCACTGGAATTTTTTCTGGAAGAGTTTCCCGCACACTACCATTGATGCGTCGGAAAAATGGGTCGGGTTGCCGCAGGCGCAAATGGGCAATTCCGAGGTCGGCCACCTCAACATCGGCTCCGGCCGCGTGGTTTATCAGGATTACACGCGCATCGAAGCAGCGATTGAAAGCGGCGAGTTCATGGCGAACGCCGCCTTGTCGAATGCCGTTGCAACGGCGCGTGCCAACAACTCGACGCTGCACATCCTGGGACTCGTTTCGCCCGGCGGCGTGCACAGTCACGAAGCGCAAATCGCGGCGATGCTGGAAATGGCCGTCAAAGGTGGGGTCAAAGACGTTTGCGTGCATGCCTTCCTCGACGGCCGCGACACGCCGCCGAAAAGTGCCGAAGCCTCGCTCGTGCTGCTGCAGAAAAAATGCGCCGCACTCAAGGGCGGGCGCATCGCCTCGGTGGTCGGCCGTTACTACGCGATGGACCGCGACCAGCGCTGGGAACGCGTGCAGGAAGCCTATGCATTGCTGACCGACGGTCACGCGCCGTACCAGGCCGCCAGCGCGCTTGACGCGCTGCGCGATGCCTATGCGCGCGGCGAAAACGACGAATTCGTCAAAGCCACCGCCATCGTGCCCGCAGGCGGCGCGGCGACACCCATGAAGGACGGCGACGTCTGCGTGTTCATGAATTTCCGCGCTGACCGCGCGCGCCAGATGACGCGCGCGCTGACCGATCCGGCGTTCAGCGGCTTTGCACGCCCGCGCGTGCCGAAACTCGCTTATTACTGCACGCTGACCAGTTATGGCGAGGAATTCAGAAAACTGCCTGCCGCCTTCGCGCCGCAGAGTGTGGCCAACGGCTTCGGCGAATATCTGGCCAGGCAGGGACTCAAACAGTTGCGCATTGCCGAGACCGAGAAATACGCGCACGTGACGTATTTTTTCAATGGCGGCATCGAAACGCCGAACGCGGGCGAAGACCGCATCATGGTGCCCTCGGCCAAGGTGGCGACCTATGATTTGAAACCTGAAATGAGTGCTTTTGAAGTCACCGACAAACTGGTCGCGGCAATTCAATCGCGCCAATACGACGCCATTGTCTGCAACTATGCGAACGGCGACATGGTCGGACACACCGGCATTCTGTCGGCGGCGACACGCGCCATTGAAGTGCTCGATGAGTGTCTGGGCCGCGTCATCAAAGCGATGCAGGACATCGGCGGCGAAGTGCTGATCACGGCCGACCACGGCAATGCCGAAACCATGCTCGACGAAATCAACCATCAGCCGCACACCGCGCATACGCTCAATCTGGTGCCGGCGCTGTATATCGGGCGCAAGGCGACCATCGCCGGCGGCGGCGCGCTGTGCGACGTGGCGCCGACACTGCTCAAAATGATGGGCCTGCCGCAACCGCCGGAAATGACCGGCAAGCCGCTGATCGAATTTGTCTAGCCGCGCGCATGCACTGCTGATTGCGGCTGCTTTTTGTGCGGCCACTGCTTGCGCCGGCGTTGCTGCGGCCGCCGCCGCGCCCTCCAAGAAAGAACTGGCGCAACTGCGCGGCCGCATCGAAGCCCTGCAAAAACGCATCGCCGCCGCCGAGGGCGTACGCAGCGAAGCCACCGATGCGCTGCGCGATTCGGAACACGCCATTTCCGAAGCGAACCGCTCGCTGCGCGATCTTGCCGGCAAACAGCGCGAGATCCAGACCAAGCTCAACGAACTGCAGCAGCAGGGCCGGCGCGCCGGCCACGACATCCAGTCGCAGCAACGCATGCTGGCGCGGCAACTCTACCAGCAATACACCGGCAACCAGCCCGACGCCGTCAAGCTGTTGCTGAACCGCGAAGACCCCAACCAGATCGCACGTGATCTGCACTATCTGACCTATCTCGCACGCCTGCGCGCCGATCTCATCCGCGGCCTGCGCAGCAACATCAAACAGCTCGACGGCCTGGCGCAGGAAACGCGCCAGCAAAGCGACAAGCTCGCCGCGGTGCAGGCCGAACAACAGGCGCAGCGCGAAAAACTCGAACGCGACAAAACCGCGCGGCGCGACGTATTGCGCAAGGTGTCGCGCCAGATCGAAAGCCAGCGCCGCGAGGTCTCGACGCTGCAACGCGATGAGCAGCGGCTGACCAGGCTGGTCGAACAAATCGGCCAGGTCATCGCGCGGTCGCGTGCCGACAACCTGCGCAACGACCGTGTGCCCGACGCCGCGACCGACGGCAGCGCCTTCGTCGATCTGAAGGGCAAGTTAAGTTTGCCGGTGCGCGGGGAACTTAAAGGCCGCTTCGGCAGCCCAAGAGCGGACGGAGGCCTTTCCTGGAAAGGGGTTTTTATCGCCACGCAAGCGCGGCAGGAAGTGCGTGCGGTCGCCAACGGACGGGTCGTTTTCGCCGACTGGTTAAGGGGCTTCGGCAACCTGCTGATCATCGACCATGGCGGCGGTTATATGAGCCTCTACGGTAACAACGAGTCGCTGTTCAAGCAGGTTGGACAGCCGGCGACGGGCGGCGAGGCAGTCGCCGCGGTCGGGAACAGCGGCGGGAACACGGATTACGGTTTATACTTTGAAATCCGGCATCAGGGAAAAGCATTTGACCCGTTGTCGTGGGTTAATTTGAAATAAGTCCGAAATAAATCTGCAACAAACTTAAGCGACTGCGGAGCCTTTGGCCATGCGTGGAAAACTGAATCAACTCGGATTAATCGCGCTGGGCGCCTGCCTGGGCGTGATGATTTCGCTGAATTTCTCCGCGGTCGCGCAACGCGAGGCGCTGAGTCCGCTGCCGATCGAGGAACTGCGTTCATTCACCGAAGTGTTCGGGCGCATCAAAAAAGATTACGTCGAGCCGGTCGAAGACAAGAAGCTCATCACCGAAGCCATCACCGGCATGCTGGCCGGGCTTGATCCGCACTCGGCCTACCTCGACCAGGACGCTTTCAAGGAACTGCAGGTCGGCACGCAAGGCGAATTCGGCGGTCTGGGTATCGAAGTCGGCATGGAAGACGGCTTCGTCAAAGTCGTCTCGCCGATCGACGATTCACCGGCATCGCGCGCCGGCATCAAGGCCGGCGACCTCATCGTCAAACTCGACGACACGTCGGTCAAGGGCATGACGCTCAACGATGCGGTCAAACGCATGCGCGGCCGTCCCAACACACAGATCACGCTGACGGTGGTGCGTAAAAACGAACCAAAGCCGCTGATGCTCACGCTGACGCGCGCCGTCATCAAGATCCAGAGCGTGAAATACAAACTGATCGAACCGGGCTATGCCTATTTCCGCGTCACGCAGTTCCAGGAACACACCGGCGAAACGCTCGCCGCCGCGATCCAGACGCTCTACAAACAGAATCAGGGCCAGATGCGCGGCATCGTGCTTGATCTGCGCAACGACCCGGGCGGGCTGCTCAACGGCGCGGTTGCGGTGTCAGCCGCTTTCCTGCCGCAAAACGCGCTGGTGGTTTACACCGAGGGCCGTGCCGAAGACGCCAAGATGCGACTGACCGCCAGCCCGGAGAATTACCTGCGCAGCCGCGGCGCCAAGGAAGATTACATTTCCAGATTGCCGGCCGATGTGCGCAACGTGCCGATGGTGGTGCTGGTCAACGGCGGTTCGGCCTCGGCGTCTGAAATCGTCGCCGGCGCACTGCAGGACCACAAACGCGCGGTCATCATGGGCACGCAGACCTTCGGCAAGGGTTCGGTGCAGACCATCCTGCCGCTCGGCAACAACACGGCGATCAAGCTGACCACCGCGCGTTACTTCACGCCGAACGGCCGCTCGATCCAGGCCAAGGGCATCGTGCCGGACATCGAGCTTGACGATGGCAGCGCCGGCCGCAGCGAGCCCAGTCTGAAGCTGCGCGAGGCCGATCTGACCAAGCATCTCGACGGCGACAAGGACGCGAAACCGGAAGCCAAGGCGGCGCCCTCGGCAACACCGGCCACGCCGGCGCCGAATGCCTTTAATTTCGTGCCGGTGCCGCGGCAGAAAGACGTCGCGGAAAAAGACCTCAAACCCGAACCGGGTGAAGTGGTCGCCAAATACGACTACGAGCTGTCGCAGGCGATCAATTTCCTCAAGGGCCGCGCGCCCGGCGTGCGCGCCAGCGCCAACTGAGATTCACGACCCGCGATGACGCCCGGCCTGCGCCGGGCGTTTTTGTTTTAGCGCCGGTTTCGCGTAAGCTAGCCGCATGAACGACGAACAACTGCTGCGCTACAGCCGCCATATTCTGCTGCCGGAAATCGGCATCGAAGGCCAGGAAAAACTCCGCGCCGCCCATGCGCTCATCATCGGCGCCGGCGGCCTCGGCTCGCCGGTGGCACTCTATCTGGCGTCTGCCGGTGTCGGCACCCTTACCATCTGCGACGGCGACAACGTCGATCTGACCAATCTGCAGCGCCAGATCGTGCACCGCATTGAATCGATCGGCACCGCGAAAGCCGCATCGGCGCGCAACACGCTGGCGACGATCAATCCCGAAGTGCGCGTCAACGCCGTGTGCGAACGCCTTGCCGGCGCCGCACTCGATGCGCGCGTTGCGGCCGCCGACGTCGTGCTCGATTGCAGCGACAACTTCAGCACGCGTCATGCCATCAACGCCGCCTGCGTCGCGCATAAAAAACCGCTGGTCTCCGGCGCCGCCGTGCGCTTCGACGGACAACTGGCCGTGTTCGACATGCGCGACGCCCGGTCGCCCTGTTATCAGTGCCTGTTTCCCGCAGGCGGCGACGACAGCGACATGCGCTGCGCGGTGATGGGGGTGTTCGCGCCGCTGGTTGGCATCGTCGGTTCGACCCAGGCGGCCGAAGCCCTCAAGCTGCTGGCCGGCGCCGGCACCTCGCTGGCCGGGCGCCTGTTGCTACTCGATGCGCTGACGATGGAATGGCGCAGCATGCGTCTCAAGCGCGATCCCGCCTGCGCGGTGTGCGCGGTGCGTTAAGCCGTGCTGGCCGCGCCCTTTCGTGCACTGTTCCGTCGCCTGTTCGGCGCCGGCGCGCGACCCGCTGCCGCAGATGCCCATGCCGCGATTGAAGCCGGCAAACAATGCAGCATCGCCGGCGACCACGCCAACGCGGCGCGCGCGTTCGAGCGCGCACGGGCCATTGCACCCGGCAACGCCGAGGCGCATTTCCATCTCGGCCTCGCCCTGCGCGACCAGCAGCAACTCGGGCGCGCCGCCGCCTGTTACCGGCGCGCCATCGAGCTGCGCCCGGACTACGTCGAAGCGCACAACAATCTCGGCTCGGTTTTGCAGATGCAGGGCGATAACGCCGCGGCGCTCGAATCCTATCGTCGCGCGGTCGCGCTGCGCCCGGACTTCGCGCAACCCTATCTCAACCTTGGCCGCCTGTATGCGGCGGCAGGCGAACGTGACCAGGCGGCGGCAACGTTTCAACAAGCCGTTGCGCGCGGCATCGACGTTGAAATTTTCCGCCATCTGCTGAGCGCGTTGCATGGCGAAACCACCGCGCACGCGCCCGACGATTACACGCGCAGCCTGTTCGACAATTTCGCCGGCGATTTCGACCGCCGGCTGGTGGATGAACTCGGCTATCGCATCCCCGAAACACTGGCGGCGCGCATTGCAGCAATCGAACCGCAGCGCAAACTGCGAGTGCTCGATCTGGGTTGCGGCACGGGATTATGCGGCGTGCAACTGGCCGGGCACTACAGCCGTCTGACCGGTATCGACCTCTCGCCTGCGATGCTGGATAAAGCGCGTACGCGCAATCTCTATAGCGAACTCGCCGATGCCAGCATCGTGGAATGGCTGCAACAGGCGCCGGCGGCCGGCTTCGATCTGGTGCTGGCGGCCGATGTGCTGGTTTATTTCGGCGACCTTGAACCACTTTTCACGCTGATTGCGCGCGCACTCGACGCCGGCGGGCTCTATGCATTTTCGATCGAGCTGACCGGGCAGGACACCTTTGTGCTGCAGCCCAGCGGCCGTTACGCCCATGCGGTGAATTACATCCGTAACCTGAGCGGCCATCTCGGCCTGACTGAGGTCGAGGCCTTCGCGCACCATATCCGCGGCGACGTGAACGGATTTGTCTTTATTCTTCGCAAGCCCGGAGCGCAGGCGCTGGCCAAGGCTTGCCTGTGATCTGCAATCTCTAGGGCTTGGTCATATCCAGATCGTCGTCGCCACCGCCGGCGGCCGGCACTGCCGACGCGGGTGGTGCGGCAGCAGCCGCGCGTGCTTCGGCCGGCGACACCGCAGCGGGCATGGCAACCTGTCCCGACAACAGTGCCTCAAGATCCCTCACCACCTGTTCGACGTTGGGGCCGACACGGCTCTGGCATTGCGACAGCACGCGCGCGGGAAACTCCTGCAATGAAGGCGCGCGGTTGGTCGAACGGATTTTCGCCACGCTGTCGAGCGCCGGCGAGAGATAAGTGCCCTTGAATCCCGCCTTCTGTGACTCGATGGCTTCGATGATTGCCTGCTGCGAGCGCGCGATGCCGATCAATAGTTCGGCGAGTTGCTGCGTCGTGACGTTCATGTGACCTCCCGAAGATCAGTGCGAAATGAGCGTGCGCCATTGATCCGGCCAGTATTGCATCGGATCGCGCTTGAAACCGCTTTTGGCAAACAGCTGCCAGCGACCGGACACGCAACTCATGATCAGGTTGGCACGTGCCGCGGCATCGATGTCGGCAGGAAACTCGTTCTGGCTTGCCGCAAAGCGGATCGCCTGCTTGAGCGTCGCCTCGACGCGGTCGTGCAACTGGTTGATGCGCGCCTGCAGGCGCTCGTTCTCGTGCACCAGCGCATCACCGATCAGCACACGCGTCATGCCGCGGTTCTTCTGCGCGAAGCCAAGCAGCATCGTCGTCACCGCCTCGAGCTGCCTGAGGCCGCTTTTTTCCTCGGCACTGATCTTGTTGATGAGGCCGAACAGCGTCTCCTCGATGAATTCGATCAGGCCCTCGAACATCTGCGCCTTGCTGGCGAAGTGGCGGTACAGCGCGGCCTCCGACACGTCGATCTTCGCCGCCAGCGCGGCGGTGGTGATTTTTTCGGCGGCCGGTTGTTCGAGCATGCCGGCCAGGGTCTGCAATATCTGCAGTTTGCGATCGCCGCGTTTGATCATTGCGGTCTCCGTTAATTCAAGCGCCACGCCAGGCGCGGTAACTGCATCAGATTACGAATGTTGAAATCGACGTAGCCGGGTGCTTTTGCGCTGCGTGCGACCCACACCGTGGCCATGCCGAGCTTCTTCGCGGTTTTCAGATTCGCCAACGTATCCTCGACCATCACACAGCGATCGGCGCGCACGCGGTTGCGGCGAAACAGCCGCAGAAAGCCGAAGCTGTCGGGCTTCGGCCGGTAACCGGTGTGCTCGATGGAAAACACATCGTCGAAAAGATCGGCGATGCCAAGGGCATTCAGGACCGCCGCCGCATAATGCGCCGGCGCGTTGGAAAACACCAGCTTGCGCCCGGGCAGCCGGCGCAGGGTGGCGCGCAGGCCGGGTTCGCTGACGATCTTCGCCGGCAGATCGGCAAAGTCGTGGGTGGCGCGCAGAAAATGCTGCGGATCGGTGTCATGGTGCCGCATCAGGCCGATCAGCGTGGCACCGTAACGCAGCCAGTAATGGCGGCGCAGTTCGCCGGCGGCGGCCGCGTCGAGCCCGAGATGCGTTTGCAGGTAAGCCGTCATCGCGCTGTTGATGTGCGGAAAGATATGCGGACTAGCGTTATGCAGCGTGTTGTCGAGATCAAACACCCAGACACGGTTGAATTTCACAAGCCGCAGTCAGCGCCGCTTGATCAGCGTGCCGACACCCTCGCTGGTCAGCACTTCGAGCAGCAGGGCGTGTTCGACGCGGCCGTCGATGATGTGGCAGGAATTGACGCCGTTCTTCACCGCCTCGAGCGCCGAGCCGATCTTCGGCAGCATGCCGCCGTGGATGGTGCCGTCGGCAAACAATTCGTCGATCTGGCGCGCCGTCAGGCCGGTCAGCAGCTTGCCGGCCTTGTCGAGCACGCCCGGCGTGTTGGTCAGCACGACGAGTTTTTCTGCCTTGAGAATTTCCGCCAGTTTGCCGGCAACCAGATCGGCATTGATGTTGTAGGACTCGCCGTCCTTGCCCACACCAACCGGTGCGATCACCGGGATGAAGTTCTGCGAAGTCAGCAACTGCACGACTTCGGGGTCAATCGACTCGACCTCGCCGACCTGGCCGATATCGATCAGCTCCTCGGGGTTGTCCTTGCCGCGCATCATCATCTTGCGCGCGCGGATCAGCGGGCCGTCGGTGCCCGACAGCCCTACCGCGCGACCGCCGTGCTGGTTGATCAGGTTGACGATGTCGGTGTTGACCTGGCCGCCGAGCACCATCTCGACCACATCCATGGTCTCGGCGTCGGTGACGCGCATGCCCTGGATGAACTCACCCTTCTTGCCGATCTTGGTCAACTGGTCGTTGATCTGCGGCCCGCCGCCGTGCACGATCACCGTGTTGATGCCGACCAGTTTGAGCATGACGACGTCACTGGCAAAACTGCGCCGCAGCTTTGCCTCGGTCATGGCATTGCCGCCGTACTTGATGACGATGGTTTTGCCGTGGAAGCGCTGGATGTAGGGCAGCGCTTCGTCCAGCACCTGTGCCTTGATTTCGGCGGATGTCGCGATGAGTGCCATGGGTCGGATCCGGGCCACGTGTGTGAGGGTTCACCCATTTTACATGACTGCGCCATCCTTCAAGGGGGACCGCACAAAAAAACGGCGGGCCCCAAAGACCCGCCGCCGGTTGCAAAACGACCGCGCTGGAAAACGCCTGCCGCTTTACTGGATGGCGATGCGCTTGACCCTGGCCGAGGTCTTCTTCGGCAGCTTCAGTTCAAGAATGCCGTCAGCGTAACGCGCCTCGGTCGCCGCCTCGTCGACATCGCTGCCCAGGGCGAAGGCGCGGTAAACCTTGCCGAAGTAGCGCTCGGAGCGCAGCAACTTCTCACCTTCCTTCACTTCCTTCTCGTTCTTCACTTCGGCGCTGATCTCGACCTGGTTGCCGTCGATCGCAACGTGAATGTCATCTTTTTTCACGCCGGGAATTTCGGCGCGGACGGTATAGCCGCCCTCGGTTTCACTCACATCGACGCGCAACTGCACCGGCGCCGCGGTCGTTTCAAAGTTCATCGGACGCACGAAAAAACCGCGCAGCACGTCGTCCAGCGTGTTGTCGATTACGTTAAAGCGTGCAAGATTTGCCATGGTCAACTCTCCTGTTTGTTCGGGCCTTTGTGCCGCGGCCCCACACCAGCTATATGCGTGCAGCCCGCAGGATTTCAAGCCTGCCGCCGCGACCGGATTGCTTGCTTGAACGCAGGCACGAAAGATCGTAAATTGCGCCATTCCGCACCTTTTCAATCCCCGCATGAGCCAGCCCGGCACCGAAGAACTCGAGCAGTTGCGACCCTACCTGCTGCGCTACGCGCTGCTGCAGTTGCGCGACCGCGACAGTGCGGAGGACGTAGTGCAGGAAACCATGTTGGCGGCGCTCGAGGGACGCGCGCGCTTCGCAGGCAAATCGTCGGCCAAGACCTGGCTGACCGGCATTCTCAAGCACAAGATCATCGATCTGATCCGGCGCCGCGCGCGCGAACAGCCGCTGGCGAGCGATGACGAATCCGAAGCCGATGCGGTCGACGCGATCTTCCAGCGCGACGGCCACTGGCAGCAACCGCCGTCCGACTGGGGCAGCCCGTCGCGCGCGCTCGAGGACAAACGCTTTCGCGAGGCCTTCGAGCTGTGCGCCCGGATAATGCCGCAACGCAACGCGCGCGTCTTCATGATGCGCGAGGTGCTCGAAATGTCGACTGAGGAAATCTGTAAGGAACTCGACATCACGCCGACCAATTTGTGGGTAATCCTCCACCGCGCACGCCTCGCCCTGCGCGAATGCATCGAAATCAAATGGGGCGCCGCCACGGCCTGATGTCATGCTGACCTGCAAAGACGCAAGTGTGTTGTTGTCGCAGGCGCAGGACCGCCCGCTCGGTTTGCGCCTGCGCCTCTTTCTCCAATTGCATCTGCTGATCTGCCGCGGCTGTTCGAATTTCAACCGCCAGCTGGCATTGATACGCGCTGCGGTGCGTCGCGTGCGCGACGACGTCTAGCTCGTGCGCCGGCGCAGCGGGTGACCGCGCGCGCTTTGTTATAATGCGCACTTTTCGAAACCCATGCGCGCCCTCCTTTTCTTCGCCCTGTTTTTCGCCGCGGCCTGCTGCCCGGCGCAATCCGCCGTCACGCCGCCACCGGCGATCGCCGCCAAGTCGTACCTGCTGCTCGATTATCACAGCCAGCAGACCCTGGCGAGCGTGAAAGCCGACGAGCGCTTTGAACCCGCCTCGCTGACCAAGCTGATGACGGCGTACCTGACCTTCAGCGCGCTGAAACAGAAAAAAATTGAATCAACGCAGGCGGTGCCGGTTTCGGATCGGGCGTGGCGGGCCGAGGGTTCGCGCATGTTCATCGAACCGCGCAAGCCCGTCACCGTTGGCGAACTCATCCACGGCATGATCATTCAGTCGGGCAACGACGCCTGCGTGGCCCTCGCCGAACTGATCGCCGGCAGCGAAGAAGTTTTCGCGCAGATGATGACGAAAGAAGCGCAGCGCCTCGGCATGAAGAACACCAGCTTCATGAACGCGACGGGGTTGCCCAGCCCGCAGCATTTTTCAACCGCCTACGATCTGGCGCTGCTCGCCTCGGCGATCATCCGCGACTTCCCCGAATACCATCCGTTGTATTCGATGAAGGAATACCGCTACAACAACATCACACAGGCCAACCGCAACCGCCTGCTGTGGTCGGACCCGACGGTCGACGGCATGAAAACCGGCTACACCGAAAACGCCGGCTACTGCCTGATCACCTCGGCCAAGCGCGGCGAGCGGCGCCTGCTCTCGGTGGTGCTCGGCACCGCATCGGAAGGCGCGCGCGCAACCGAAAGCCAGAAGCTGCTCAACTACGGTTTTCAGAATTATGATAGCGTGAAACTCTACGAGGCCGGCCAGGCGGTGGCAAGTGTGCCGGTGTGGAAAGGCACGCTCAACAGCGTCAAGGCGGGCTTCATCAACGAGATGTACGTCAGCATCCCCAAGGGCCAGGTCGACAAATTGAAAGCGCAGCTTGAAAGCCAGCAACCGCTGATGGCGCCGCTCGCGGCCGGCCAGAGGCTCGGCGCGATGAAACTGACACTGGATGGAAAACCATACGCGGAAATCCCGGTGCTCGCGCTCGAAGCCGTGCCGCTGACGGGTGTGTTCGGCCGCGGCTGGGATGCGCTCCGGCTGCTCTTCAAATAACGCAGTCCAATACGAGGCGGGGAACCCGATGGCTACCGATATCGTTTATCTCAACGGCGAATTCATGCCGCTCAACGAAGCGCGCGTGCCGGTGCTTGATCGCGGCTTCATCTTCGGCGACGGCGTCTACGAAGTGATTCCGGTGTATTCGCGCCATCCGTTCCGCCTCGCCGAACATCTGCGCCGTCTGCAGAACAGCCTCGACAGCGTGCGCCTGGCAAACCCCTATTCCGATGCCGAGTGGTCGAAGCTGGTGCTCGAAATCATTACGCACAATGACGGCGACGACCAGTCGATCTATTTCCAGATCACACGCGGCGTTTCCAAACGCGCGCACGAATTTCCCGCAGTGGTAAAGCCGACGGTGTTCATGATGAGCACGCCGCTGGTGACGCCGCCGCGCGAGCAAATCGACAACGGTGTCGCCTGCATCACCGGCACCGATTTCCGCTGGCTCAAATGCGACGTCAAATCGGTGGCACTGCTCGGCAACTGCCTGCTCAAACAATCGGCGGTCGATGCCGGTGCGGCTGAAATCATTTTGTTCCGCGACGGCACTCTGACCGAAGCCGCCGCCTGCAACGTGCTGGCGGTGAAAGACGGCGTGCTGCTGGCGCCACCGAAAAACAACCTGATCCTGCCCGGCATCACCTACGACGTCGTGCTCGAACTCGCCGAAGCCAACAAAATCCCGCTCGAAATGCGCGCAGTGTCGGAACAGGAAGTGCGCAGCGCGCAGGAAATCTGGCTCACCTCGTCGACCAAGGAAGTGCTCGCCGTCACCACGCTCGACGGCCGCCCTGTCGGCAATGGCAAACCGGGCCCGCTGTTCCAGCGCATGCACGCGCTCTATCAGGATTTCAAACAAACCGTCATGCGCCGCGCCGCCTGACCAGCCGCCAGGGATCAAACTCTCGCATGAGCGAAGCTTCGCTGATCGAATACCCGTGTGAATTTCCCCTCAAGGTGATGGGTCACACAAAGGCCGGCTTCGCGCAAACCGTGCTGGAAATTGTCAAACGCCATGCACCGGATTTCGACGGCGCGACAATGGAAATGCGTGCCAGCAAACAGGGCAAGTATCTGAGCATCACCTGCACCATCAACGCCACTTCGCGCGCGCAACTCGACGCGCTCTACGGTGAGCTGTGCGATCACCCGATGGTGGTGATGGCACTTTGAGCAGGATTGAGGATTCAGGATTGAGCAAATGCTCCGCCTGAAATAACCAGCCCCTATTTCAAATGACCTCCTCAATCCTCCATCCTCAATCCTCAATCCTGCGGTCCGAATCCTCAATCCTGCCGTCGGATTCCCCGATCCTGGTGAAGCGTCTGGGGCGCGTCGAATACGCGCCGACGCTGCAAGCGATGCAGCAATTCACGACCGACCGCAACGACGACACCGCGGACGAATTGTGGCTGCTCGAACATCCGCCGGTCTACACCCTGGGCCTCGCGGGCAAGGACGAGCATCTGCCGCGCGTCGACAACGGTGTTACGGTCGTGCGTATCGATCGCGGCGGGCAGATCACCTATCACGGCCCCGGCCAGGTTGTGGTCTACCTGCTGCTCGACATGAAACGGCGCGGCCTTTCCGTGCGGCCGCTGGTGCGTTTAATGGAGCAGGCCGTCATCAACCTGCTCGCCGACCATGGCGTCAATGCGGTTTATCGTGCCGATGCGCCCGGTGTGTATGTCGATAACGCGAAAATCGCCGCGCTCGGCCTGCGCATTCGCCGCGGCTGCTGCTATCATGGGCTGGCATTGAACGTGGCCATGGATCTCGGCCCGTTTCGCGACATCAATCCCTGCGGTTATCCCGGCCTTGATGTCACGCAGACACGCGACCTCGGCCTTGCCGACACGCCCGACTCGATAGGCGAACAATTGATGCAACATCTGACACGACTGCTGACGGCACGCCCGACATGAGCGACCTGACGACCAAACAAAAAGGTGCGGCAAAAACAGCGCGCGCGCACGGCAAGGGCGCGATACCGATCGTGCCGGTCGAACGCCTGAAAAAACCCGACTGGATCCGCGTCAAGGCCGGCAACTCGCAGCGTTTCGCCGACATCAAGCAAATCCTGCGCGACCATTCGCTGCACACCGTCTGCGAAGAAGCCTCCTGCCCGAATATCGGCGAGTGTTTCGGCAAGGGCACGGCGACCTTCATGATCCTCGGCGATCTCTGCACGCGGCGCTGCCCGTTCTGCGACGTCGGCCACGGCCGGCCGAAACCGCCGGATGCCGGCGAACCGTTGAACCTCGCGCGCACCATCGCCGCGCTGAAGCTGCGCTACGTCGTCATCACCAGTGTGGACCGCGATGATCTGCGCGACGGCGGCGCCAAACATTTTGCCGATTGCATCACCGCGGTGCGCGAGTTATCGCCCGACACCCGCATTGAAATTCTGGTGCCGGATTTCCGCGGCCGGCTGGCCGCGGCACTCGATATCCTCGCCGCCACACCACCCGACGTCATGAACCACAACCTCGAGACCGTGCCGCGGCTCTACAAACCCGCGCGGCCCGGCGCCGATTACACGAACTCGCTGCAATTGCTCAAAGAGTTCAAGGCGCGCGTGCCGTCGGTACCGACCAAGTCCGGTCTGATGCTGGGGCTCGGTGAAACCAATGAAGAGATACTCGACGTCATGCGCGACCTGCGCGCGCATGACGTCGAAATGCTCACCCTCGGCCAGTATCTGCAACCGAGCGCGCATCATCTGCCGGTCGAACGCTACGTCGAGCCGGCGGCGTTCGAAATGTTCGCCAACGCAGCGGCAGCCATGGGCTTCGCGCACGCCGCCAGCGCGCCGATGGTGCGCTCCAGCTATCATGCCGATCAACAAGCGCACCTCGCCGGTGCGATTTGAAACTTAAAACAACCGGACCATTCATGCGTCTACGCCTGCTTGTATTGCTCGCGCTGCTCATCACCGCCCCCGCATTCGCCCTGGGCATCGCCAACATCACCAATCAGGACGCCGTTGCCGGCCTGAAACAGGCGCTGACCGAAGGTTCGGCCGCGGCGATCGGCAAACTCGGCGTCGAGAACGGGTTCTTCAGCAATGCCAAAGTGAAAATTCCGCTGCCCGAATCGCTGCAGAAAGTCGAAGGGCTGATGCGCGCGATGGGCATGAAGCGCCAGGCCGATGAACTCGAACTGGCGATGAACCGCGCGGCCGAAAGCGCAGTGAATGAAGCGAAGCCCCTGCTCGTCGATGCCGTCAAAACCATGACGGTGCAGGACGCCAAAAAAATACTCACCGGCGGCGACACCGCGGCAACCGATTATTTCCGCGGCAAAACAGCCGATCCGCTGGCGAAGAAATTCCTGCCGATCGTGAAGAAAACCACCGCTCAGGTGGGGCTGGCGGAAAAATACAATGCGATCGCCGGCAAAGGTTCGCAACTCGGGCTTATCGATGCCAGCCAGGCGACGATCGAACAGTACGTGACGAAAAAGGCGCTTGACGGCCTCTACCTGATGATCGCCGACGAGGAAAAAGCGCTGCGCCAGGACCCGGTCAGCGCGGCAAGCAGCCTCGTGCAAAAAGTGTTCGGCGCATTAAAATAGCGTCTACACAAACCAACGACGACCACCATGCCACGCTTCTACATCGGCCTCGAAGACGGCGAAAAAGAACTCTGGAAGGCGTCCAACGTCACCAGCCAGGGCAATTTTGTCGTCACCGTCGAGCTGTCGTTTTCCGGACAGGATGCCAAGCCAATTGACCGCTACAAGGCGGCGCTGCTGGCGCTCAACCGCGATGCCACCAAGCGCCGGCAACTGTCCAAATACTCATGGCTGTTCGCGCTCGACGCGCGCCTGAACGACGTCATGCAGACACTGGTCAACCACCTCGGCGTCGAACATCACTCGTTCACGGTCACCGAGATCAAGTCCGGCGAAGGTCTCGCCTATGATGCGGACAAGCGCGTGGTGTGCGAGTTTTACGCCAAGGCGTGGATGGAATAAGCAATCCGTATCAACACGCCGCTGCTGCGGCCAAACTCGCGGCAATCCCAATCGCGGTTGTGACGCAGGCGAGGCGCCTGCGCCACAAGAACAAAGCGCACGATTAGTGGGCCTTGTCCCAGTTCGGCCCGACCCCCACGTCCACCACCAGCGGCACCGCCAGTGCGGCAACGTTGCACATCAGGCCCGGCAGCTCGCGTTTGATCGCATCGAGTTCGTCATCAGGCACTTCAAGCACCAGTTCGTCGTGCACCTGCATGATGAGTTTGCTTTTGCAGGCGCCCTTTTCAAGCCAGCCCTGCACGGCGATCATCGCCATCTTGATGAGATCGGCGGCGGTGCCCTGCATCGGCGCGTTGATTGCCGCGCGCTCGGCGCCCTGACGCCGCGCGCCGTTGCTGCTTGTGATCTCCGGCAACCACAGCCGGCGACCGAACACGGTTTCGACGTAACCGTTGTTGCGCGCCTGCTCGCGCGTCGTGCGCATGTATTCGGCGACCCCGGGATAACGCGCGAAATAGCGGTCCATGTACTGCTGTGCCGCCGCACGCTCGATGCCGAGTTGCCCGGCGAGCCCGAAGGCCGACATGCCGTAAATCAAACCGAAGTTGATGACCTTGGCGTAGCGGCGCTGCTCTGCATCAACGGCCGCCGGTTCGGCGCCAAAAATTTCCGCCGCCGTGGCGCGATGAATGTCCTCGCCGGCCTCGAAGGCCTTCAACAAACTCGCGTCGCGCGAGATGTGCGCCATGATTCTGAGTTCAATCTGCGAATAGTCGGCCGAGACAATGTGGCTGCCGGGCGGCGCAATGAAGGCTTCGCGGATGCGCCTGCCCTCGGCATTGCGCACCGGGATATTCTGCAGATTCGGATCGTTGCTGGCCAGCCGCCCGGTGATCGCCACCGCCTGCGCGTAGTTGGTATGCACACGCCCGGTGTCCGGATTGACCATGCGCGGCAGCTTGTCGGTGTAGGTCGATTTCAGTTTCGCCACACCGCGGTATTCGAGCAGCAGTTTCGGCAGCGGGTAGTCCTGCGCCAGTTGTTCCAGTGCATCTTCATCGGTGGAGGGCGCGCCGGTCGGCGTTTTCTTTACCGGTTTGATGCCCTGTTTGACGAAGAGAATTTCCTGGATCTGTTTCGGCGAATTGAGATTGAAGGGCTGCCCTGCCAGCGCGTGCGCCGAGGCTTCGAGCTCCTGCATCTTGAGACCAAGTTCGCGGCTTTGGATTTCCAGCAGCCGCGCATCGAGCAGCACGCCGTGGCGCTCCATCTTCTGCAGCACCACCATCGCCGGCACTTCGAGTTCGCCGTAGATTTTCGCCAGCTTCGCGTCGGCGGCGATCTGCGGATACAAGGCGTGATGCAGTTGCAGCGTGATGTCCGCATCCTCGGCGGAATATTCGGCGGCGGTCTCGATCGAGACCTGGTCGAAGCAAATCTGTTTGGCGCCCTTGCCGGCGACCTCTTCGAAGGAGATCGTCTTCACGCCGAGATGCCGCTCGGCGAGGCTGTCCATGTCGTGCGAACGGTGGCTTTCGAGCACATACGACTGCAGCAGCGTGTCGTGTTGAATGCCGGCCAGATGCACGCCGTGGTTGGCGAAGATATGCGTGTCGTATTTCAGGTTCTGGCCCAGTTTGGGTGCGTCGGCATCTTCCAGCCAGGGCTTCATTTTCGCCAGCACCGCCTCGAGCCCGAGCTGTTGCGGCGCGCCGGCGTAACGGTGATCGAGCGGTATATAAGCCGCGTGCCCCGCCTCGACCGCCAGCGAAATGCCGACGATGCGCGCGCGCAGCGGTTCCAGGCTGGTGGTTTCGGTATCGACCGCGGTCAACGGCGCTGACGATATCTTTTTCAGCCAGACTTCAAGCTGCGCCTCCGTCAATACGGTTTCGTAATGGCGCGGATAGGATTGAGGCTTCGGAATTGAGGATCGAGCTGGTGCTTCCGCGTCAGCCACCGGTTTTGCTCCATTCTCAATCCTCAATCCTCGATCCTGCTTTTGTTCCTGCAATTCACGCAGCCAGGTCTTGAATTCAAAACGCGCGTAGAGTTCCGCGAGTTTTGCCTCGTCGTGCTGTTCGTGCGACAGACCATCGACTGCCACCGGCAACGCGACGTCGCATTTGATCGTCAGCAGTTCGCGCGCCTTCGGCAGCCATTCCAGCGTTTTGCGCAGGTTTTCGCCGACCACGCCGCTGATTTCGCCGGCATGCGCCATCACGTTGTCGAGCGTTTGATACTGCGCCAGCCACTTCACCGCGGTCTTCGGCCCGCACTTCGGCACGCCCGGCACGTTGTCGACCGTGTCGCCGATCAACGCCAGATAATCGACGATGCGGGCGGGCGGCACACCGAATTTTTTCTCCACGCCGGCGACATCAAGCGTTTCGTTGCTCATGGTGTTGACCAGCGTCACGTCCGCATTGACCAGCTGCGCGATGTCCTTGTCGCCGGTGGAAATGATGGTGTGCATGCCGCGTTTGCTCGCCTCCACCGCCAGCGTGCCGATCACGTCATCGGCCTCGACCCCGTCGATCATCAAGAGCGGCCAGCCCATGGCGCGGATCGCCTCGTGCAGCGGCGCAATCTGGCAGACCAGATCATCCGGCATCGGCGGCCGGTTGGCCTTGTATTCGGGGTAGGCGTCGTCACGAAAGGTCTTTCCCTTCGCGTCGAAAACGCAGGCGCTATAATCAGCCGCGTAATCTTTGTGCAGGCGCCGCAGCATGTTGAGCACCCCGTAGATTGCGCCGGTCGGCTCGCCGCGGCCGTTGCGCAGATCGGACTGCGACATGGCGTGAAATGCCCTGTAGAGGTACGACGAACCGTCGACCAGCAGCAGCGTCTTGCCATTCGGGATAGCGGGATTATTCAAGGGAATCCAGATGAGCCAATCAGATAAATTACCGGGCTGCGTCGCGCCCGACCGCCAGATATCGGCGCGCGAGTCGTGGCGGACCTTCGGCATTATGTCAGAATTTGTCGAGGCCACCGACCGCCTGAGCCAGATCCGTCCGGCGGTCAGCGTCTTCGGCAGCGCACGCATTCCGCCCGAGCACGTGTTTTACGCGCTCACCGAGCAGATCACGCGCCGTCTGTCAGACGCCGGCTTCAGCGTCATCTCCGGCGGCGGCCCCGGCATCATGGAAGCCGCCAACAAGGGCGCCTATTTCGGCAAGTCGCCGAGTGTGGGCCTCAATATCGTGCTGCCGCACGAGCAAAAGCCCAACCCCTATCAGGACATCAGCCACACCTTTCACCACTTCTTTGCGCGCAAGGTCATGTTCGTCAAATTCGCCATGGCTTACGTGGTGCTGCCCGGCGGCTTCGGCACGCTGGACGAACTGTTCGAGGCGCTGACGCTGGTGCAGACCGGCAAAACGCGCAACATGCCGATCATCCTCGTGCACTCGCCGTTCTGGAACGGCCTGCTCGACTGGCTGCGCAACGCGCTGGTCACAAATGGCACGATTAATCCGAAAGACATGGACCTGCTGCGCGTGATTGACGACCCGCAGGAAGTCGTCGATGCGATATTCGAGCACTACGAAAAACGCGGTTTCGAGCCCTCGGCGGCGGAACGCGAGCTCCTGCTCAATCTGTAGCAAGACCGGCGGGCGCCGCCCGCAAGCGGCCGGCTTTATATTTTTGGCTGGAAAGCCGATAATAGCCGTCCGCGAACCGAGGAAACGACATGCGCAATCTGCTCGCCATACTACTGATCACCATCGCCCTGCCGGCCGCCGCCGCGGAGCGCCCGGCCAACCTGCAACCGGTGCCCGATCTGCCGCCGCCGCCGGATTTCAGCCTCGACCCGGCACTGGAGCCGCAGATCACGATCATCAAGCGCGGCACCGACACCATCGAAGAACACCGTGTCGGCGGCAAGCTCTACATGCTGAAGGTGACGCCGGCAACCGGTGCGCCCTATTACCTCATCGATGAAAAGGGCGACGGCAGAATGACGCGCCAGGACAGCTTCGACACCGGTCTGCGTCCGCCGATGTGGGTCATTCATTCCTGGTAGCAGCGCCGCAGTCCTGCAACACCGTTGATCTTCGGCCGCGCAACACCGGCCGGTGATAGTAGTAACCCTGATGCCGTAAAACCAATGCCGCGCCGATCGTCGCGTTGAACCCATGTCCGTATTCACCACCGTCACGATCGAACAACTGCAGTCGTGGCTCGCGCAATACGACCTCGGCACGCCGGGCGGCCTCGCGGGCATCGCTTCCGGCATTGAAAACACCAACTATTTCGTCAGCACATCGCGCGGCCGCTATGTGCTGACGCTGTTCGAAAAACTCACGCCGGCGGAACTGCCTTTCTATCTCGGCCTGATGGCACACCTCGCCGGGCAGGGCATCCCCTGCCCGCAGCCGGTGGCCAGCAACGACAACGCCTACCTCGGCACACTGAACGGCAAACCGGCGGCCATCTTCAGCTGCGTGCCGGGCCGTGATCTCGCCGACGTCGGCGTCGAACACTGTGCGGCGATCGGCGCCCTGCTGGCAAAAATGCACCTCGCCGGCCAAAACTACGGCGTCGCCATGCCGAACCCGCGCGGCGCGGCGTGGTGGAGCGCGGCAATGCCGCAGGTGCTGCCCTTTCTCGATGCGCCGGGCGCCGCCCTGCTCAAATCGGAAGTGGCGTTTAATGCAGCACAGCGTTTTTCCGCCCTGCCGCAGGGCGTGATCCACGCCGATCTGTTTCGCGACAACGTGCTGTGGGACGGCGCGAAAATCGGCGGTGTCATCGATTTTTATTTCGCCTGCCACGACTGCCTGCTCTACGACGTCGCGATCACCGTCAACGACTGGTGCGACGGTGCCGACCATGCACTCGACGGCGCGCGCGCGCGCGCCCTGCTCGCCGCCTACCAGCAGCTGCGCCCGCTCAGCGCGGAAGAGCGTGCGGCGTGGCCGGCCCTGCTGCGCGCCGGTGCACTGCGCTTCTGGGTGTCACGCCTTTACGACAAACATCTGCCGCGGGCCGGCGCACTGACGCACGCCAAAGACCCGCGCCATTTTCAGCGCGTGCTCGAACAACGCATCGCGCGCGCCGGCGAACTCAACGCCCTGCTGACACCATGAACATCCGCATTGTTGACGCGCGCTGCGGCTGGCGCTGGATCGTCGCCGGCATACAGATGTTCCGCCGCGCCCCGGCGCAATGGCTGCTGCTGATCGGCACGCTGTTCGTCGCCAGCCGCCTGTTGTTTCTGCTGCCGCTGGCGCCGCTGCTGGCGGTACTGGTGGCGCCGCATTTTCTCGCCGGCCTTGCGCACGGCGCGCAGGCGCTTGAACAAAACAAAGCGCTCCGCAGCGGTTATCTGGTCAGCGGATTTCTGCGCAACGCGGCGCCGCTGCTGACCATCGGCGGCATCTCGCTGATCGGGCAGGTGCTGACGCTGATGGTGATCCTTTCGGTCGGTGGCGACGCCTTCAACGAAGTCGCCAAAGGCATCGCCGACGGCGCCGGCAAGCCGGAAACCATCAGCGCCTTGCAAAATGCGGCGCCGCGCATGACTCTGGCCGTACTGGCCGGTTTCGCCGTTTCGCTGCCGCTGATGATGGCGACCTGGTACGCGCCGCTGCTGGTGTTTTTCGACGGCATCAAGCCGTCCGCTGCGCTGTATCTGAGCCTGCTGGCCTGCCTCAGAAACATGCGCGCGCTGCTGATCTACGGCGTGGCGCTGATGATTCCGCTGTTTGTTTTCACGCGCATCGGCCTCGTGCTGGGCCAGGTCGACCTCGGCCTGTGGCTGCTCGCGCCGCTGATAGTGCCGTCGATCTACGCCAGCTATCGCGACTTGTTCGTGCCCACGCCGGTGATCGACGAACCGCCGCAAAATCCCCAGGGGGGCGCTGATTAAGCTCTTGGTTCAATTCGCCCCCCTCAAATGTCGGGGGATATACAAGGGGCAAGCCCCCCCTGTTCAGTGCATCCCTGACGTTTGCCTAGGCGGGTTCCAGCTTCGCGAATTCCAGTGCCAGCCACTTGCTGCCGTCACGGTAAAAATTCACCTGCACGCGCGCGTCGGCGCCGCGCCCCTCGGCATTGATGATCACACCGGCGCCGAATTTCGGATGCGTGACGTTCTGCCCGACGCGCCACGGCGATGCCGTGTCGGCTATACCGGCTTCGCGCACCACCGGCGGTTTGCCACCGCGCCCCGCCTGCGCATACGAGCCCGCCGACGGATAGGCGGTGCGCGGCGATGACGCGCCGAACAGGCGCGCGCGGTTCACCGGTTTGAGCAGCTTCTCCGGCAGCTCGCGCAGAAAACTCGATGCGATGTTGTAACGCGTCTGTCCGTGCAGCATGCGGCTTTGCGCAAACGACAAATACAGGCGCCGCCGCGCCCGTGTCAGCGCCACATACATGAGACGCCGTTCCTCTTCCTTGCCGTCGGCTTCGGACAGACTGTTTTCATGTGGAAACAGGCCCTCTTCGAGCCCGCTGATGAAGACGCTGTGAAACTCAAGGCCCTTGGCCGAATGCACCGTCATCAACTGCAGCGCATCGGCGCCGGCCTGCGCCTGATTGTCACCGGACTCGAGCGAGGCGTGCGCAAGAAAGGAGGCGAGGCCGGTGTCCTCGAGCGCATCGTCGGCAATAAAACCGGCGGCGGCATTGATCAGTTCGTCGAGGTTCGAGAGGCGGTCGGCGCCTTCGCGCTCACCCTGATAATGCGCCTTGAGGCCGCTGTGCTCGATCACATGTTCCATGATCTCGGGCAGCGGCAATGTTGCCGTCGCATTGCGCATCTGCGTGATCAACGCGACAAACGCGGGTATGCCCTTGAGAGAAGCCGGATGCGGAATGAGGTCGGCCGAGTCTGCCGTCTTCGGCGCGCGCGCCTCGGCCAGCGCTTTGGCCGCCGTCCACAGGCTCACGCCCGCGGTGCGCGCCGACTCCTGTAACTGTTCGAGCGAACGGTTGCCGATGCCGCGCGCCGGAAAATTGATCACGCGCAGCATTGCGCCGTCGTCTTCGTCGCTCGCCAGCAGACGCAGATAGGCCAGCGCATGCTTGATTTCCTGGCGCTCGAAAAAGCGCAGCCCGCCGTAGACGCGGTACGACATCGCCGCATTGAAGAGCGCGTGTTCGAGCACGCGCGACTGCGCGTTCGAACGGTAGAGCAGCGCGATTTGCGACAGGCTGACGCCATCGTTGGCCAGTGATTTGACCTCGTCGACGATGAAACCCGCCTCGTCGATGTCGCTGTCGGCCTCATAAACGCGCAGCGGCTCGCCCTTGGCCTCGTCGGTCCACAGTTCCTTGCCGAGGCGCCGCTCGTTGTGTTTGATCAGGGCATTGGCGGCGTCAAGAATGTGGCCGTGCGAGCGGTAGTTCTGCTCGAGCTTGATCACCGTTTCGATGCCGAAATCCTTCTGTAGTTCCTGCATGTTCGCCGCCGAGGCGCCGCGAAACGCGTAGATCGACTGGTCGTCGTCGCCGACGGCAAACACTGCGTTATCACCGCCGGCAAGCAGGCGCAGCCATTGATACTGCAGGCGGTTGGTGTCCTGAAACTCATCGACGAGGATGTGACGAAAACGCTCGCGATAATGCTGGCGCAGAATTTCATTGCGCGACAGCAGTTCAAAACAACGCAGCAGCAGTTCGGCGAAATCGACCACGCCTTCGCGCTGGCACTGCTCGTCGTAGATGGCGTAGAGCTCCTGCTTGCGCCGCGTGTCGCCGTCGTAGGCGTCGGCATCGGCGGCGCGCCGGCCCTGGTCCTTGTGATTGTTGATGTACCACGCCACCTGCCGCGGCGGAAAGCGCTCCTCGTCGACATTGGCCGCCTTCAACAGGCGCTTGACCAGTGCCAGCTGGTCCTGGCTGTCGAGGATCTGGAAGGTCTGCGGCAGACCGGCGTCGCGGTGGTGCGCGCGCAACAGGCGGTTGCACAGGCCGTGGAAGGTGCCGACCCACATGCCGCGCGTATTGATCGGCAGCATCGAACTGATGCGCGCGAGCATTTCCTTCGCCGCCTTGTTGGTGAAAGTCACGGCAAGCAGCCCCGCGGGGCTCGCCTGCCCGGTCTGGATCAGCCAGGCGATGCGCGTGGTCAGCACGCGCGTCTTGCCGCTGCCCGCGCCGGCGAGGATCAGCGCGGACTGGTGCGGCAGCGTCACCGCCTCGTGCTGGCGTTCGTTCAGGCCGGTGAGAAATTCCGGGTTCATGTCATGCGTTTCGTTTTACGTTTTCGTCGTTGGTTGACGGCAAGGTCCGCCTAAAAAGCAACGGCCGGCTGCACGCCGGCCGTTGCTGCGGATTGCATCGCGATGTTACTGCCTGTTTACTGAGACACGCGCGTTTCGGTAATGCCGAACCTGCCCTTGAGCGCGGCACCGAGCAACCCTGCCTCCTGCTTGCTCATCAGATTGGAAATGCGCACGCGGTAGGTAGTCCCTGTCTCTTCCTTCTTCAACGGCCGGATCTCCGCGGCATAGCCGGCGCTGCGCAGATCGTCGTAGACCTTCAACGCGTCGTCCTGCGTCGGCAGTTCGGCCAGGTATACGCGCCACTTGCCGCCCTTGCGGATGGCGCCCTTGCCGGCGGCGATTTCGGTTTCCGCCGACCAGGTATTGAATTGCTCCTGCGAGATCTTCGCAACCGGCTCCGCCGGTTTATTTTTCGGTGCGATGTAGAACGACATCGGCTGATCCATGGTAAACGCCTCCTCGGCGCGCACCACGGTGACCTTGCCTTCGATCAGGCAAACCACGTCGCGCGTGTCGTCGGCCTTGCCCCACAGGTCGGTGCCGCGGATGCCGGCGGTGATGGTGACGATCCTGACTTTGACGTCGCGTTCGCCGCGGAATTTGCTCAGCGCCTGGGTCGTAAACCGGAACGCGCCCTTGACCACATCGAGCGAAGCCGTGACGACATCCTTCATCTGGACTTTTTTATTGCCGAGGTCATCGAGCGCGAGGATGCCGTTTTCGCCGAGTTTGACCTGACTGCCGTCCACCAGCCGCAACAGGGCACGCGAGCCCGGACCGGTGTAGATGCGGTCACTGTTGACCAGCCGCGATCCAATCACCAGCGGATCGCGCGCACCGCTGGCATGTTCAACCCAGGCTGGCATCTGCACACCCTCGACGACGATGACCGGCGGCGTTGCGGGCGCCGGCCTGGCGCGTTCGGCGGCGCCGGCAACCCCTGCCAGCAGCACGCAGCTCGCCAACAACAATGCTTTTATCTTCATGGGGACACTCCCGATCTTGACCAAACCGGCCCTGCGCAGTGAGCAAGAATCCGGATTTGTTGAAGGTATAATTCGCGCTTCGTCAAGCCATTGTCGCAACCGCAGGCCATCATGCAATCCGCAACCCTAGAATTCAAATACAACGCCCACGACATCGAACCCAAAGCACGCGCGTGGTGGAACGATAACCATAGCTTTCGCGCCGTCGAAGCCCCCGGCAAGCGCAAATATTACTGCCTGTCGATGTTCCCGTACCCCTCGGGCAAACTGCATATGGGGCACGTGCGAAACTATACCATAGGCGACGCGCTCTCCCGTTACCACCGCATGCGCGGTTACAACGTCATGCAGCCGATGGGCTGGGACGCCTTCGGTCTGCCGGCCGAGAACGCGGCGATGGCCAATGGCGTGCCGCCGGCGAAGTGGACCTACGACAACATCGCCTACATGAAAAAGCAGCTGCAGTCGCTCGGTTTTGCGATCGACTGGGAGCGCGAACTCGCCACCTGCAAGCCTGATTACTACCGCTGGAACCAGTGGCTGTTCCTGCGCATGCTGGAAAAAGGCCTCGTCTATAAAAAGACCGGCACCGTCAACTGGGACCCGGTCGACCAGACCGTGCTCGCCAACGAACAGGTGATCGACGGCCGCGGCTGGCGCACCGGCGCGCTGGTCGAAAAGCGCGAGATCCCCATGTATTACATGGCGATCACGAAATACGCCGACGAACTGCTCGGCGCACTCGACACGCTGCCGGGCTGGCCCGAGCGCGTGAAAACCATGCAGGCGAACTGGATCGGCAAAAGTTTCGGCGTGCGTTTTGCGTTTCCGATCGAATGGCCCGCTGCAGGCGGCTCTGCGCTCTCCTCGCCCGCGCGCGGCGGAGGAGTTGGAGGTGGGGGCGACAACGCACTTCCCGATAAGCTGTGGGTCTTCACCACGCGCGCCGACACCATCATGGGTGTCACCTTCTGCGCCGTGGCGGCCGAACATCCGCTCGCCGCGCACGCGGCGAAAAACAATCCGAAACTCGCCGCCTTTATCGATGAATGCAAACGCGGCAGCGTGATCGAAGCCGACATGGCGACGATGGAAAAGAAAGGCCTGCCCACCGGCATCTCGGTGACGCACCCGCTGACCGGCGAACAAATTGAGGTGTGGGTCGGCAACTACGTGCTGATGAGCTACGGCGACGGCGCGGTGATGGGCGTGCCGGCGCACGATGAACGCGATTTTCATTTCGCCAAGCAATACGGCCTGCCGATCAAGCAGGTTATCGACATCGCCGGAAAACCGTTCAACCTCGATGGCTGGCAGGAATCGTACGCCGACAAGGAAAACGGCGTTTGCGTGCATTCGGGCCAATACGACGGCCTGCGTTACATGGAAGCCGTCGATGCCGTCGCCGCCGCTCTCAAAGCCAAAGATCTGGGCGAAAAGCAGGTGATGTGGCGCCTGCGCGACTGGGGCATCTCGCGCCAGCGCTACTGGGGCACGCCGATCCCGCTGATTCACTGCGGTGATTGCGGCGTGGTGCCGGTGCCCGACGATCAACTGCCGGTGGTGCTGCCCGAAGACTGTGTGCCCGACGGCACCGGCAATCCGCTCAACAAACGCGCCGACTTTCTCGACTGCCGCTGTCCGCAATGCGGCAAGCAGGCCAAGCGCGAAACCGACACCATGGACACTTTCGTCGATTCGTCCTGGTATTACACGCGTTTCGCCTGCGCCGACCAGAAAAACTCGATGGTCGACGCGCGCGTCAAATACTGGCTGCCCGTCGACCAGTACATCGGCGGCATCGAACACGCGATTCTGCATCTGCTCTACTCGCGCTTCTGGACCAAGGTCATGCGTGATCTGGGCCTCGTCACGCTCGACGAACCCTTCGCCAACCTGCTCACACAGGGCATGGTGTTGAACGAGATTTTTTTCCGCAAACCCGCAATCCCCCCGGCCGGCGCCACAGGCGCGGCCGGCGGCGGTCGCATCGTTTACTACAACCCGACCGAAGTCGACATCACGGTCGATGCCAGCGGCAAGCGCACCGGCGTCACCCTGAGGGCGGACGGCCAGCCGGTCGAATCGGGCGGCATCGGCACCATGTCGAAGTCGAAAAACAACGGCGTCGATCCGCAATCGCTGATCGAGGAGTACGGCGCCGATACCGCGCGTCTCTTCATGATGTTCGCCAGCCCGCCCGAACAGACGCTCGACTGGTCGGACAGCGGCGTTGAAGGCGCCTCGCGTTTTTTGAAACGGCTGTGGAGCTACGCGTACGACCAGCAGGGTGACATCGCGCAGGTGTTGCAGGGCAAGGCGGACGGTGTGCTGGTGGCCGACGGCTGGAAACCCGGCGTCGCGGCACACGCGGATTTCCGCCGCGAAATTCACAGCGTGCTCAAGCAGGCCGACTTCGACTTCGCCAAGTTTCAGTTCAACACGGTTGTCTCGGCAGCAATGAAAATTCTCAACGCGGCAACGGCCTTCGCTGCGACGAAAGCGGCCGGGGACACCGAACGCGCCGAGCAGCGGCTGTTGATCACTGAGGCCACCGGCATTCTGCTGCGCATCCTCGCGCCAATCACACCGCACATCACGCATGCGCTGTGGCAGGGTCTCGGTTACGGCAAGGACATCCTCGCTGCGCCGTGGCCGCAGGCCGACGCCGCGGCACTGGATACCGACGAGATCGAACTGGTGGTGCAGGTCAACGGCAAGCTGCGCGGCAGCCTGCGCGTGGCCAAAAGCGCCGACCGCGCGGAAATTGAAAAGCTGGCACTGGCAAACGCCGGCGTGCAAAAACATATTGCCGGGCAGACGGTGAAAAAAGTGGTCGTCGTTCCCGGCCGCCTCATCAACGTGGTAGTGTAGAAGCGCAAGGTGAGAGAGCTTAAGTGTGAGGCGTAAATTCATGACATCCAACGGCCGTTTTTTTGCAGGGGTTTCGCGCCTCGCGGCACTCGCGCTGTGCCTCGCGCTCGCCGCCTGCGGCTTCCATCTGCGCGGCGAAGCGGCGCTGCCGTTCGATACCTTGTTCATTTCGGGTTCGCCGTCGTTCTCGACACAACTGGCGCGCGCCATCCGCGCCGGCAGCAAGACGCGTGTGATCGACAACCCGAAAGACGCGCAGGTCACGCTGCAGGTCGTCGGCGAACAGAACGAACGCGTCATCCTCTCGCTTTCCGGCAGCGGCCGCGTGCGCGAAATCCAGTTGCGCTACCGCATCTCCTACCGCCTGACCGACCGCGAAAGCCGCGAACTGCTGCCCACCAGCGAAGTGCAGTTGAAACGCGACCTCACCTACAGCGACACGGACGTGCTCGGCAAGGAACAGGAAGAAGCGCTGCTGATCCGCGACATGCGCAGCGATGCCATACAGCAGGTGGTGCGGCGCCTGCAGCTGGCGCACATCGATTTAACGCCCAAAAGCACGCCCTGAGCGGTCACCGGCCGCATCCGTGAGCATCGCCGCCGAAGATCTCGCGCCACACCTCAAGCGCAAGCTTGCCCCGCTCTACACGGTATTCGGCGACGAACCGTTGCTGGTCATCGAGGCCGCCGACCGCATCCGCACCTGCGCGCGCGAGCAGGGTTACGGCGAACGCGAAGTCCTGATCGCCGAACAGCATTTCGACTGGTCGCGCCTGCGCATCAGCAGTGTGTCGCAATCGCTGTTCGCTGCGCTGCGCATTCTTGAACTGCGCGTGCCCAGCGGCAAACCCGGCGTCGACGGCGGCAAGGCGCTGCAGGCGTTCAGCGCCGACCTGCCACCGGACACGGTGACGCTGATCCAGATGGGGGAGATCGACTGGCGGTCGCGCAAGTCGGGTTGGTTCCTGGCACTGGAATCCGCCGGCAGCATGGTGGAAGCAGCGACGGTAAAACGCGACCGCCTGCCAACATGGATCGCCGCGCGCCTGCGCCTGCAGCAGCAAAGCGCCGATGAAGCCACGCTCGATTTTATCGCCGGCAAAGTCGAAGGCAACTTGCTCGCCGCCTTTCAGGAAGTGCAGAAACTCGCCCTGCTGTTCCCCGCCGGGCCGTTAAGCTTTGAGCAGGTCAAGGATGCCGTGCTCGACGTGGCGCGCTTCGATGTGTTCGATCTCGGCGAAGTGGTGCTGTCGGGCGACGCCGCGCGACTGGCGCGCACGCTCGACGGGCTCGACGGTGAAGGTGTCGCACCGCCGCTGGTGCTGTGGGCGATGAGCGAGGAAATCCGCACTGCCGGCCGCGTGCTCGCCGCCATCGAAGGCGGTCTGCCGATCCAGCAGGCGCTGCGCGACCTGCGCATCTGGGGCCCGCGTCAGCAGCTCTTGCAACGCCACATCAACCGCATTAAACGCAAACAGGTGGAAGCGGCGTTGCTGCACGCCGCACGCATCGACCGCATGAGCAAGGGCCTGGCCAAAGGCGATGTGTGGGACGAGTTGCTGCAACTCGGGCTGCGCTTCGCCAGCCGCCCGGCGAAACCGGCGCGCGCCGCCTAGCCGGCGCCGTCCCCGCAGTAGCGCCGTGCTTCGGGCGACGGCGCGAATCACGGTATCATTCGCGCGTGGAACTCGAAACCTACATACACGACCTCGGCCAATGCGCGCGCGCCGCGTCGCGCCTGGTTGCCAAGGCCGACAGCGCGACCAAAAACAGAGCGCTTGCGTTGACCGCGGACGCCATCGAACGCGATCGCGCACGCCTCCTTGCAGCCAATGCCAAAGACGTCGCCGCCGCGCGCGCCGCCAAACTCGATGCGGCCGCCATCGACCGTCTGACGCTGACTGACAAAACCATCACCGCCATGGCCGACGGCCTGCGCCAGATTGCCACACTGCCCGATCCGGTCGGTGAAATCAGCGAACTCAAAGCGCGGCCGAGCGGCATCAAGGTCGGGCGCATGCGCGTGCCGCTGGGTGTGATCGCCATCATTTACGAATCGCGCCCCAACGTCACCGCCGATGCGGCCGGCCTCTGCCTGAAATCCGGCAATGCCTGCATTCTGCGCGGCGGTTCCGAATCAATTCATTCCAATCAGGCGATCGCGGTCTGCGTGCACGAAGGCCTGCGCGGTGCCGGGTTGCCCGAAGATGCGGTGCAGGTCGTCAACACCACCGATCGCGCCGCGGTCGGCGTGCTGCTGCGCATGAACGATTGCATCGACATCGTCGTGCCGCGCGGCGGCAAAAGCCTGATCGAACGCGTGATGAATGAATCGCGCATCCCGATGATCAAGCACCTCGACGGCATCTGCCACGTCTATATCGACGACAAGGCCGACGTCGCCAAGGCTATCCGTATTGCTGACAACGCCAAGACACAGCGCCTGGGCACCTGCAACACGATGGAGACGCTGCTGGTGGCACGCGCCATCGCCGGCGACATCCTGCCAAAGCTCGCCGCCGTCTACCACAGCAAGGGCATCGAACTGCGCGGTGATGCAGCGGCCCGCAAGATTGTGCCGACGATGAAACCCGCGACCGAGGAAGACTGGCGCACCGAATATCTCGACGCCATCCTCTCCGTGCGCGTGGTCGACGGTCTCGATCAGGCGATCGAACACATCGCCACCTACGGTTCGCAGCATACCGACGCGATCGTCACCGAAGACACGGCACGCGCGCAGCGTTTCCTGCGCGAAGTCGATTCGAGTTCGGTCATGGTCAACGCCTCGACGCGTTTTGCCGACGGCTACGAATACGGTCTTGGCGCCGAGATCGGCATCTCGACCGACAAGCTGCACGCGCGCGGCCCGGTCGGACTCGAAGGGTTGACGTCGCTGAAATGGGTGGTGTTCGGCGACGGCCAGATCAGAAACTAATTTTTTGCCACAGAGAACACAGAGGTCACAGAGTTAAACAGCAAGAGGCTTGCCGAGCGCGGGGATCTTCTCGGTGTTCTCTGTGGCCAAAGGAATTTGCAGATGAGTAAAGAAATCGAAATCAAAGTCCCCGATATCGGCGACTTCAAAAACATCCCGGTGATCGAAATTCTGGTCAAACCCGGCGACCACGTCGAGGCGGAAGATCCGCTGCTCTCGCTTGAGTCGGACAAGGCGACGCTGGAAGTGCCCGCCCCCACCGCCGGCACCGTAAAAGAACTCAGGGTCAAAGTCGGCGACAAGGTATCGAAGGGCACGCTGATCATGACCCTGGATGCCGATGCGGCAAACACCCCTGCAGCTGCCGCAGCGGCGCCCGCAGCATCGCCGGCACCGGCCGCTGCAACAGCAAAGGCCACGCCCGCCAGCACCCCGGCACCGGTAACTGCTGCCAGTACACCGGCCACCGCGCCCTACAGCGGCCCCAAAGGCGACCTCCACGCCGAAGTCGTGGTACTCGGCGCCGGCCCCGGCGGTTATACCGCCGCCTTCCGCGCCGCCGACCTCGGCAAAAAAACCGTGCTGATCGAACGCTACCCGTCGCTCGGCGGCGTGTGTCTGAATGTCGGCTGCATTCCGTCGAAAGCGCTGCTGCACGTCGCCAAGGTCATCACCGAAGCGGGCGAAATGGGCGCGCACGGCATCACCTTCGGCGCGCCGAAAATCGACATCGACAAACTGCGCGGCTGGAAAGACGGCGTTGTCAGCAAACTGACCAAAGGTCTCTCCGGTCTCGCCAAACAACGCAAAGTCACGGTCGTCGAAGGTCGTGGCGAATTCAGTTCGGCCAACATGATCCGCGTCGAAACAAAGGACGGCGTGAAAACCGTTTCCTTCGATCACTGCATCATCGCCGCCGGCTCCAGCGTGGCGCGCATTCCGGGCTTTCCCTACGACAATCCGCGTTTGATCGATTCGACCGGCGCGCTGGCGCTGCCGGAAATACCCAAGCGCCTGCTGGTCATCGGCGGCGGCATCATCGGTCTTGAAATGGCCACGGTGTTCGACGCGCTGGGTTCGAAGATCACGGTGGTCGAGTTGATGGACGGACTGGTGCCGGGGGCTGACCGCGATGTCGTGCGCCCGCTCGCCAGGCGGCTGGAGAAGCGTTATGAAAAAATACTGCTGAAAACCAAAGTCACAAAAATCGAAACGGTGAAAGACGGGCTCAAAGTCACGTTCGAAGGCGCGGATAACAAAAATGAGAACTCAACCGATACGTTTGATTACGCCCTGATGGCGGTCGGCCGCCGCCCCAACGGCCGCGAGATAAAAGCCGAAGCCGCCGGCGTCACCGTGAATGAACGCGGCTTCATCCCCGTCGACCAGCAGATGCGCACCAACGTGCCGCATATCTTCGGCATCGGCGACGTGGTGGGTGAGCCGATGCTGGCGCACAAGGCCACGCACGAAGGCAAGCTTGCCGCCGAAGTCATCGCCGGACACAAGGTCGCATTCGATGCCCGCACGATACCGTCGGTCGCCTACACCGATCCCGAACTGGCGTGGATGGGCCTCACCGAAACACAAGCGGAAAAACAGGGCATCGCCTACGACAAGGCGGTGTTTCCCTGGGCGGCCAGCGGTCGCGCACTGGCGACCGGCCGCGATGAGGGCATGACCAAACTGCTCTTCGACAAAAATACGAAGCGCATCCTCGGCGCCGGCATGGTCGGCGTCAACGCCGGCGAATTGATTGCGGAAACCGTGCTCGCGCTCGAGATGGGCGCCGACGCCACCGACATCGGACTCACCATTCATCCGCATCCGACGCTGTCGGAAACGGTGTTCTTCGCTGCAGAAATCGCCGAGGGCAGCATTACGGATTTGTACATGCCGAAAAAATAAGCTTCATTGTTGTTCTTTCCTGAGGAGGAAACATGCACCGCAAAATCGCCGGTTCAATCAAATACGTCTTGAAATATGCAGCGCTGCTCACCGTGATGAACGCGCTGCCGCTCGCACATGCCGATCCGGTCCCGCCGGGCTGGTCCGCTGAAAACATGGAGGTGCTCGGCTATACCATCATGGATGGCCGGCCCGGTTTCAAGATTTCGATGACGCGCGCCGGCGACCGCTGGTACGCGATCACCGCGCATTACAACGTGCCGGGCTGGAGCGTGGTCGACGTCACCGATCCGCGCAATCCGAAGACGGTTAAATTCATTCCGGGCCCGCCCAACACCAACACGGTGCAGGTCGATATCGCCGACGGCATCATGGTTGCCGCGCTGGGCCGTCCGGAAAACCGCGCCGGCACCGGCATGGATCCTAAAAAGCCGTATGAAGCGGGCGTGATTCTGATCGACGTTAAAGATCCGCTTAATCCGAAAGAACTCGGCCGCTGGCACACCGACAATCCGTCCGGTCGCGGCACGCACCGCAATGCCTATCAGGGCGGCCGTTATGTGCATCTGGCTGCCGACATGAAGGGTTACGACGGCGACATCTATGTGATCCTCGATATCAGCAACCCGGCCAAACCGGTTGAAGCCGGCCGCTGGTGGGTGCCGGGGCAGCATGTGGCCGGCGGCGAAACACCGCAGAAAGATCCGAACGTCAATCTGCACAACCCGAACTTCGTCGATGGCAACCTGATGTATCTGTCGTATGGCGACGCCGGCATGGTGGTGCTTGACATCAGCGACGCAAAAAAACCGAAACCGGTCTCGCAAACCAAGTTTCAGGCGCGCCACAAGTTCGACGTGCACACCGTGTCGCCGGACTTCAAACGCAAACTGGTCTACGTCAATTCGGAGGCCGTGATTTCCGACTGCAAGGGCCCGCTTGATCACGCCACCATCGTCGACGTGTCGAACCCGGCGAAGCCGTTCGCGGTATCGCGCTTCCCGGTACCGGTGCCGCCGGCCGGCCTGCCCTACAAGAATTTCTGCGACAAGGGCGGGCGCTTCGGGCCGCACAACATGAACCAGCTGCAATACAACCCGAACGTCCAGCAACAGGGCAACCTCGCCTACCTGACGTGGTTCAATGCAGGCCTGCGCGTTTACGATGTCTCCGACAAGCGCCTGCCGCGCGAAATCGGCAACTTCGTCGCCGGCCTGCCGGAGAAACTCTACATCGAGTCCTACGGCAATTATGTGCGCATGGAAGATGTCTTCGTCGACAGCCGCGGTTACATCTACCTCACTGGCGGGGCGCAACAGGGCATTTACATTCTGCGCTACACCGGACCGGTCAAAAACTGACTTTTGACAAGACCAGGGCGGCGGACGCGGACGGCGCCGCCGCCCGCGCCCGGATTCGCGGCCGAATGCCTGCAGTAGTGTTTTTCCGCCGCTAAATTAACGCTTTACCGGCCCGCCAATAACCCTACTCGCAGCGGCATTGCGCTGCGCACACGCACGCCGCCATTTGCGCCTCTAGTGCTTGAAATTTCAGGGCTTTTCACCGCAGCAATGGAAGCGTAAGATAGCGCCCACCCAAACCGCCGTCAGTCTGTTGTAGCGCTCGCGCGTTAGTGTTTCCTAGCGCCCGCAGCAATCCGCAAAGATGCGCAGCGGGAGAAACGAGGAGAACGCTTGAAGCCCACCGATATTTCCAACCCCGACTACTTCCACAAAGTAGTCGACTGCCAGCATGCGTGTCCCGCGCACACGCCGGTTCCCGAATACATCCGTCTGATTGCCGAAGGCAAATACAGCGATGCCTACATGATCAACTGGTATTCGAACGTGTTTCCGGGAATTCTCGGCCGCACTTGCGACCGCCCCTGCGAACCGGCCTGCCGCCGCGGGCGCGTCGAAGAAAACAACGGTGAGAAGCCCGAACCGGTGGCGATCTGCCGCCTGAAGCGCGTCGCCGCCGACTACAAGGATGACGTCAATCCGCGCATGCCGAAAGCGCCGGAGAAGAAAAACGGCAAACGTATCGCCTGTCTGGGCGCCGGCCCGTCATCGCTGACCGTGGCGCGCGATCTCGCGCCGCTCGGTTACGACGTCACGGTCTACGACCGCGATCAACGCGCCGGCGGCATGATCTGGTCGCAGATCCCGCGTTTCCGCCTGCCGATGGAAGTGATCGATGAGGAAGTCGGTTACGTCTTCAACCTCGGCGTGCATTTCAAGAACGGCGTCAATATCGAGAGCCTGAAAAAAATCCTCGATGAAAAATACGACGCCGTGTTCGTCGGCACCGGCGCACCGCGCGGCCGCGATCTTGAAATCCCCGGCCGCAAGGAAGCCGCCAAAAACATCCACATCGGCATCGACTGGCTCTCCAGCGTGTCGTTCGGCCACACCGAGAAGATCGGCAAACGCGTGATCGTACTGGGCGGCGGCAACACGGCAATGGATTGTTGCCGTTCGTCGAAGCGGCTCGGTGGCGAAGACGTCAAGGTCATCGTGCGCTCGGGTTTCGAGGAAATGAAAGCCAGCCCGTGGGAGAAAGAAGACGCCGCACACGAAGGCATCCCGATCCTGAATTACCTCGTGCCGAAGACCTTTGTGCACAAGGACGGCAAACTGAGCGGCATGACCTTCGAGAAGGTCAAGGCCGAATACGACGCCAAGGGCCGCCGCAAACTGGTGCCGACCGGCGAACCGGATCAACTCTTCGAATGCGACGACGTGCTGGTCGCGGTGGGACAGGAGAATTCATTTCCGTGGATCGAGCGCGATATCGGACTCGAATTCGACGACAAATGGGGCATGCCGGTGGTCGACAAGCTCACCATGCAATCGACGATTCCCAGCGTGTTCTTCGGCGGCGACGCCGCGTTCGGCCCGAAGAACATCATCTGGGCGGTGGCGCACGGCCACGATGCGGCGATCTCAATTGACAAGTTCTGCAGCGGCGAAGACCTCCAGGAGCGCCCCGCGCCGATGGTCAACCTGATCTCGCAGAAGATGGGCATCCACGAGTGGAGCTACGACAACTCGATCTCCAACGACCAGCGCTACAAAGTGCCGCTGAAGGACTCGAAGATCGCGCTGAAGAACATCAAGATCGAGGTCGAACTCGGCTTCGACCAGAAGCTCGCTTTGGCCGAGGCACAACGCTGCCTGAACTGCGATGCACAGACGGTGTTCGCGCCGAAACTGTGCATCGAATGCGATGCCTGCGTCGACATCTGCCCGATGGACTGCATCACCTTCACACCGAATGCCGAAGAAGCGGAACTGCGCACGCAACTCAAGGCGCCGGCTGAAAACACCGATCAGGCGCTGTATGTGTCGGACATACTCAAGACCGGCCGCATCATGGCCAAGGACGAGGACGTCTGCCTGCATTGCGGCCTGTGTGCTGAACGCTGCCCGACCGGGGCCTGGGACATGCAGAAATTCCTCCTCGATATGACGCATGCAGGTCCGGGATGCAGAAGCAAGCCGCAAAGACGCGCGGCCTGAGCAACACGATGAGACACGCATTCCGTATTCAGTCGCGAAAACCACGGACAACAAAGGGTCTGTTCGAATGAAACGCATAGAATCAACCAACGACTTCGTCGTCAAATTCGCCAACGTCAACGGCTCCGGCTCGGCCAGCGCCAACGAACTGTTCGCGCGCGCTATCCTGCGCATGGGCGTGCCGGTGGCGCCGCGCAACATCTTCCCGTCGAACATCCAGGGGCTGCCGACCTGGTACGAGGTGCGCGTCACCGAAGCCGGCTACCAGGCGCGGCGCGGCGGTGTCGATCTGATGGTGGCGATGAATCCGCAGACCTGGGACGCTGACGTCAAGGAAATCGAGGCCGGCGGTTACCTCTTCTACGACAACACCAAGCCGCTGCCGAAATCGAAATTCCGCGATGACATCACCGTCATCGGCATGCCGCTGACCGGCATCTGCAACGCGACCTACACCGATCCGCGCCAGCGCCAGCTCTTCAAAAACATCGTTTACGTCGGCGCGCTGTCGGCGCTGCTCGAAATCGACCCCGCTGAAATCGAGCGCCTGTTCTCCGAACAATACAAGGGCAAAGAAGCGCTGCTGCAATCGAACGTGAAGGCGCTGCGCCTCGGCCGCGACTACGCGCTCGAGCACCTCGATTGCCCGCTCGGGCTGCGCATCAAACGCGCCAATGCGGTGGGTAACAAAATTTTCCTCGAAGGCAACAATGCCGTCGCCCTCGGCGCCGTCTACGGCGGCGCCACGGTGTGCGCGTGGTATCCGATCACGCCGTCGTCGTCGGTGGCCGAAGCCTTCATCAAACATTGCCAGAAATTCCGCGTCGATGCGGCGACCGGCAAACACAAATACGCCATCGTGCAGGCCGAAGACGAACTCGCCTCGATCGGCATCGTGATCGGTGCCGGCTGGAACGGCGCGCGCTCGTTCACCGCAACCTCCGGCCCCGGCATCTCGCTGATGACCGAGTTCATCGGGCTCGCCTACTTTGCCGAAATTCCCGCGGTGATCGTCGACGTGCAGCGCGGCGGCCCTTCGACCGGCATGCCGACGCGCACACAACAGTCGGACCTCTTAGCCTGCGCCTACGCCTCGCACGGCGACACCAAACACGTGCTGCTGTTTCCGGAAGATCCGCGCGAGAGTTTCGAACTCACCGCCAAGGCCTTCGATCTGGCCGAGCGCCTGCAAACGCCGATCTTCGTGATGACCGATCTCGACATCGGTATGAACACGCGTCTGTGCGAACCGCTAGTCTGGGACGACAGCGTCGAGTACGACCGCGGCAAGGTCATGACCTACGAAGAACTCGAGGCGGGCCGCGATTTCGGCCGCTATAACGACGTTGATGGCGACGGCATTCCGTTCCGCACGCTGCCGGGCACGCACCCGACGCGCGGCGGCTACTTCACGCGCGGCACCACCAAGAACCGCTACGCGCAATACAGCGAAGCCGGCCCCGATTACATCTACAACGTGCAGCGTCTGCTGCGCAAATTTGAAACCGCGAAAACCTGTGTGCCCTCGCCGCTGCTCTACCCGGCCGAGAAGCCGGCGCGTTTCGGCGCCATCTTCTACGGCTCGACGAGCCCCGCCATGCAGGAGGCGCTCGATGTGCTCGCCGCACGCGGCATCCATGTCAATGCGCTGCGCGTGCGCGCCTTCCCGTTCCAGGACGAGATCGCCGATTTCGTCGCCTCGCACCCGTGGGTGTTCGTGGTCGAACAGAACCGCGACGCCCAGCTGAAAACACTGCTGGTGAATGAAGCCAAGGTGAACCCGTCGCGACTGCTCTCGATTCTGCATTACGACGGCACGCCGATCACCGCGCGCTTCATCGTCGAACAGATTTCGCAACATGCGGCCGCGCGCACCGTGGTCCCGCTCAAAAAGGTGGTGTCATGACCTATATCGCCAAGCCGTCCCTGCATCACCCCGACCTGCCGAAGAACGCAGTCGGCCATACGCGCCGCGATTACGAAGGCAAGATTTCGACGCTGTGCGCCGGTTGCGGCCACGATTCGATTTCGGCCTCGATCATTCAGGCGTGCTGGGAGATGAACATCCAGCCGCACCGCGTCGCCAAACTGTCCGGCATTGGCTGCAGTTCGAAGACGCCCGATTATTTCCTCGGCAATTCGCACGGCTTTAACAGCGTGCACGGCCGCATGCCGTCGGTGCTGACCGGCGCCAATCTCGCCAACCGCGAGCTGCTCTACATGGGCGTGTCGGGCGACGGCGACTCGGCCTCGATCGGCCTCGGGCAGTTCGCACATTGCATGCGGCGCGGCGTCAACATGGTCTACATCGTCGAGAACAACGGCGTTTACGGCCTGACCAAGGGCCAGTTCTCCGCCACCGCCGACAAGGGCTCGAAATCGAAACGCGGCATCATCAACAGCGAAGAGCCGATCGACATGGTCGGTCTCGCACTGCAACTTGGCGCCAGCTTCGTCGGTCGCAGCTTCTCCGGCGACAAGGCCCAACTGGTGCCGCTGATCAAGGCCGCGATCGAACACAAGGGGGCGGCCTTCATCGACGTCGTCTCGCCCTGCGTGGCGTTCAACAATCACCCGGGCTCGACCAAGAGCTACGACTATGTGCGCGAGCATAACGAAGCGGTCAACCGCCTCGACTTCATCACCGAGCGCGAGGAAATCACTGCCGACTATGCGCCTGGCACCGTCACCACCGTCAAGCAGCACGACGGCTCGATCCTGCGCCTGCGCAAGCTGGCGGAGGATTACGATGCAACCGACCGCATCAAGGTCATGAACTATCTGCAGGAGCGTGCAGCGGAAGGCGAGGTCGTCACCGGCCTCTTGTACGTCAATCCGGATTCACAGGATCTGCACGAGCACATGGAAACCACGAGCGCGCCGCTGAATACCTTCGGCGCACGCGATCTCTGCCCGGGTAACGTCATGCTGGAAAAAATCAACGCCTCGATGCGTTAGTCCGGTTCCTTGATCCTGAAATAAAAAAGGGGGCATCGCCCCCTTTTTTATTGTTCCCGCGGGTGCCCCCGCGATGCATCTTCAGCGCCGCACCCCCGGCGCCTCGATCGGCAGATTGCCGCTGCGCCACGCCAGATATAGTTCCAGATTGAGATACTCGGGCGCACCCTGCGGCAGCATTTCCGCGCGCACGCCTGACAGGCAACTGCGGAAACGCCGGTGCAGCGAACCCATGGTCTGCCACTCCAGCCGGTAGATCGGATACGGATTGCCGTGTCCCTGGCTGATCGTTTCGGGCCCCAGCTTTTTGCCCCAGTTATCCTGGTGACAATGCGCACAGGCGAGATTCATCTGGCCGACACGTTTGTAATACAGGTCGCGGCCCTGTTCGAAATGCCTGCGTGCCGCGCCCTCGATGCTGATGTTGGGCGGCATGCCGTTCGACTGCATGCGAATATACGATGTCAGCCCGAGCAGTTCCTCCGACTCGTACTTGAGTGGCGCCGCGTTTTGGCGCTGTTCGCGGCACTGCTGGATACGCCCCTCAAGATTGATCAGGCCGCCGTCCGCCTTGTCGATTTGCGGGTAGCGCATCGCCG
>CALQCM020000012.1 GCA_943329075.2 Chitinophaga pinensis
CGGAACCTCGACGTGCAGCAGGTAACGTTCGGGAGCGCTGGCCTCCGGTTTCGCGACCGCTGCTGCAGGCTCGCTGACCGGCGCCTGTGCCTCCACCTGCGCGGACAACTGCCCCGAGAACCCGGACGACAGCGCGAATAACGCGAGCGCGCGGGCTACAGACCAATGGCGTCGATTATTATTAGATTCCATTGCACACATTCGTCGCGGTGGTGTCGAGGAAGGGGCTTACCGGACAGTTCACGTAGCGCAATTGTCCGCCGGGCACTGCAATCGTATCGGCACGAGTGGCGCCGGGCGCGTTCGCGATGCCGGTGCCCAGCACCACGCCGGCGTTGGCAAGTCCGAGGAACGCAACCATGTCGTCCTGATCAATACCGTCGCCGGAAATGCCGATGGCGCCGACCAGTACAGCGCCACGATAGATCGGCACAGCGCCGGGGAATATCTGTATTCCGTTGGCAGCTTCGGCCACCGCGCTGCACGGGCCGGTTGTGACTCCGCCATTTATATTAGCGACAACTTTCGTTTGTACCAAATCCAATTGCAGGCCGTCCGCGAATGGACTCCACGCCGCGAACGGTTTGGACAGCGGTCCCGGCCCGTTAGCGTTGATGCCGTCGGGCAGAAACGGACGCGCGAGGTTACCGATCGCGCGGTTGCTGTAGGCAATACCGTTGGCAAGAGCACCGCCGATCAACGCCTGCATTGCAGCAACATAACCGGGAATAGTTCCGCCCAGACCGTTCAACGAAGCAGCCGCGGTTGTTTTAGAAAAGAGCAGCGCACTTCGCGCCTTCTGAATCGCGACGTCGGTGCCGAATACAGGCGCGTCTGGAGTTCTAATCACACCCAGGATTACCGCAGCGGTATCGACCACAGATATGGTCACCTGCGCGCGAGTGCCCAGTGGCTGGCGAATCTGTGCGCGCGCGCGATTGGCGATTTTGATCGCCTCAGCCAGGATTCGTTTGACCTCGGCCGCAGTTAACAAAGCATCTGTACCTGCGATGGGCGGAAAGCGATTTACGCCGGCGCCGTTATCGAGAACGTAGGCGCCAAGGCCAGCAAATTCAGGCGTAGCGGCATCGAGGCGAAATCCGGATGCATTCGTGCTGAAAGCAACTCCCGCGGTAACCGCCGCGACGGCCTTGTAGGTGGGCACTATCAACAATGCGCCGCCGGCCGGTACTGCCGGCGCCGCGGCGGGATTGGAAACAATCGCCGCGGAGTCGATATAACGGAATGTGCGTCCATCCGCAGTAATGCGGTCGCCGCGGCGATTGACCGGCGCGTCAAAGCCGCTCGCACCAGCCACCGCAACGAGTTCATCGAGGTCTTGATCGATGTCATTGATATTTAGATCGAGACCATAAACGCCGTCGGCAATGACGCCAATACCCCCGACAACGATGCCATTTTTGTAAAGGGGCAACCCGCCGGGATCTGCCGCCAATCCCAATGGTGACGGTCTGGGCCCCGCGGTGCTCACGGCGGTGTTAACAACATCAGAACACGACAAAGACGAGAACTGCACGCCGAATAAAGGCCCCCCCGGCGCGTTCACTTCTCCCGGATTGAAGTTCTCCTGCACGATCTGGCTCGCAGTACGCGTTGAGAATGCGTTGCCTTCGGATGACAGGTAGGCGCCGGTAATGGCTTTGCTGATGGCTGCGTACTCGGAAGGCACGGTATTGACGCCTTCAAGTCCGCCGACCACACCGCGCCCGCCCGAAATCGTAAACGTAGCCGCCGCACCGGTCATTTTGAAAACCCCCAGCACGTTACCCGACCTGTCAACCACCGCGATGGTACCGAGCGCACCACGCGCCTGCGCCTCTTGCACCGCCTGGCTCAGGATGCGATTCACTTCAGCCGCGGTCAGCGCAGTGGGCGTCGCCGCCGCGCAACCACCTTCACAACCTGGCGCAGCGACCGTCGGACCGCCATCGCCACCTTCGCCGCCGCCGCAACCTAGCAGCGCCAAAGCGAGCAGCGCGCCAACCAGCAACCTCATTTCTTCCCTCGCGCGAGCATCTGCGCCTGGGCCACCCCATGCCAGTAATCGCGACCGGCGTGGAATTTGTGACAAGTGGCGCAATCCGACGTCACCTTGCCGACGACCGCGACGGCACCGACGTGGCATTCGCGGCACGACGTGATGTCGGGCATCGCGATATGCTTGGAGTCTTTCGAATTAGACACGTCGTGACAGAGTGTGCATTTTTCTGTCGTGTGCTTGGCGTGGCTGAACATGGACTGCGGCATCCAGATTTGCGTGATGCGCACCGGCGCGACCTTCCAGCCTGCGCCGTCGGCCTTGCGGGCAACCTCGTGGCAGGTCGAACAAACCTTGCGCGTTTCAAACAATTCGCGCAACACCAGATTCGCCTTTTGATCGGCGATGCGCAGCGCCGCCTGGCGCTCCTGATAAGTGAGCACCGCACCCGGCCGCATGCGTGGTAAATCTTTCGGTGGATTGACGTCCGGCGGCACGTCACCGAGCACGAGGCGGGCATAAAACTCGCGCAACATGGTCGCAATCTCGGCTTCGTCGCCGTGCACCACCTGACGCTTGGTCACTTGCGGCTCGAACGCGAGCGAATGGCAGCTCTGACAATGCGATTCCATTGATATTGACGCCATCAAACGGCCGCCTTCGTTCGGCTGGTGGCAGTCCGCGCATTTGAGAATTGTGCGCCGCCCCTGCGCATCAAGAGTGCCCGCGGTATCGCGTTTACCTTCCGGGTCACGTACGCCGTCCGGGTCGAGATGCAACTTATGGTTGAATTTCAGGTTTGAGCGCTCCACCATGTCTGGCGACGCGGGTTTGCCCTGACGCACGCGGCGAATTACTTCGGGCTTGTCGGCATCCATCAGCGAGAGCCGGAATTCCGGATGCGCAGTGCGGAAGTCCGCGGCCTTTTCCGATTTCGCGTCGGCCGCGACGATCTTAACGTCACGGTGGCAATCTGCGCACTGCTCCTGGGCGCGCGGCGCCATCTGCACGCCTTTGTGATCCCGGTGACACTCGGCGCAACGCGTATCGCGAAACGCCTGTCCTTGCGCCCCGGTCAGTTCTGCGGCAGGCACGTGTTCCTTGATCTGCTTGTGGCATTCGATGCACGACAGATCCTTGACCTGCACGAATGGTAACCCGTGGCATGCGCGGCAGTCGGCGCCGAACGGCTGGTGGCTGCGGGAAACAGGCCCTGGATTCCAGGTCTGCGCGAACTTCGCCGACATGGTACGCACCACGCTCTCGGCGCTACTGGACGCCGACTTGGCATCCGGTGCCTGCGCATAACCAAGCAGATCCGCGCCAATCGGCACCAGCAGGCACAGCAGCAATATCCCGATAAAGCCTATATACGCAAGCCGGCGCTTGGATACGCGCGGCGACCGCAACACGAAACGCTGACCTTCACCACCGAACGATGGCAGCGGGACAGCCAGCGTAACCGCGAGCGCCAGCGGCAGACCTGCCGGCGGCACTTCTACCTCCAATATATACGGCCCGACTTCAATCCGATCACCCAACGCCAGTTTTGCACCGTCGACCGCACGGCCGTTGATCTGAATGCGGCCCGGTTCGGCCTCCAGCGTCACGCCGGCCTCCGCCACGGTTATCTGCGCGTGCTGGAGCGCGACACGGGGATCGGGCAGATGAACCTGGCATTGCGTGCCACGACCGATGTTTATCAACGGCCCTGCAACCCGCTGCTGATCGCGCTGCTGCTGGCCGCGCCGGTTTAGACTGATATAGGTGACTTGTATGTCCACGGTGTAGGCCGCTGTGCTACCAGAAGTAAAAAACGGAAATTATGTGCGCGGTCAACGCTGCAAGCAGCGCAAACGACAAGGGCACGTGAAAATAAAGCCAGACCTGCATTAGCGCGCGAAACTTCAAATCGCGCCGCACGCGATCCGTGAGCGTGACAATGCGCGACATCTCTCCGACCAGTTGCTCCTGCGCCTTGGTCTGCGCCGCGCTCAGCTTCAGCGTACTCGATTTAAGCAAGTTGTCGCGCGCGACGCGCATCGGGTGTTTGGGATCGACGCCCGCCAACTGGCGGCGGAAACTGCCCTGCAGCGCGGATTTCTCCGCAGCGCGCTTGGAGGCATCCATAACCAGCGTATTAACCTCATCCGGCAACTCGAGCGCAATGCGTTTACATTTGCTCTCCAGGTCGGCGACTTTCAACAGCATCGTTTCCAGCGTCTCGCCGGCCAGATTGGCCGTCATATACTCCGGGTAGCGCAGGTAGGAATACATACCGAAGAAGCCGCTGGCGATTACCAGCATCATCAGCACGTAGGCGAGCGTGTGAATATTCCAGCCGAACTCAAACGCGCAATGCAGCGACGCAACAATGACGAGACTGGTGCCCAGATAGACGTGCGCCGAGGTCCACCCTTGCACGCTGCCGAGACTGGATTGATAGCTGCGTTTGCGCACGCCGAGCAGCATGAGCCAGAGAATAAGCACCGCGCCGATGGTTCCCAGCGTGTAACCCAGCCAGGTTCCACCATACGGCTTTAGATATGCCGCGGGCGGCTCGTGCCAACAATAAACGCCGATCGCCGCCACGCACAATAGAAGCGCGACCTTGAAATAGCGTCCGTGTTTGAACTCAAGAATCGATTGATGTTGTCGCATCGGTCATCGTGTAAAACCAGACAATTGCTACACTTTTAAGTCTGTGCTCGCGCCCAATATGCGCAATCGAACACAGAATTCATTGATCAAAGACTATAGCACAAAGGCACAGAGAGCTGCCTCGTTATTTTACACAAAACAACCACTTTTACCATTTCAACATGTCCATCGTAATCACCCCGATTCCCTGCTTAAAAAGTAAGCAGGTCGATTGAACACCCGGGTCAATTTTCATTCGGCCGCAACCGCATGCGCAAATAATGCTTGAACACGATCTGGGGCGGAGAACACGCCAGGACAAATAAAGTGTGCGCGGAACGGCAACGGCCGATTTACCCGCTGACCGAGGACTGGAAAATCGGGTTCGACTCGCTGGCGCAGGTAGTCGCGATGGGATATTTGAAGCGAGACGAAATGCGCCGCGACCGCTCGAACGATGACCAGAAAGGTCAAAGCTGCGGGCAAAACAAGAGCGTCGATATCCAAAGTCACTATGACGCCCGGCTACGGCCACGGCGCCACAGAAAACCCAAAGAGCCGCGGGATCTGTGCTACGTAGCGCGCGCGGTGGCGAGAGCCAAGACAATGATTCGGCATGCGGTGAAGACAATCGGCGCAACGCATCCAATGACGCCAACAAGCCGCGAGGAAGCCCCCCCCTAAATCCCTCGCCACCAAGTCGCAACGGTTTGTGCGTTCATCTCGCGCATATTCTGCTGATTAGTTTTATACGTCGCGGCGCCGGAGCGTCACCCCATGAATCCCAAACACCGGCATCTGCCTATTGCCGTTCATGGGTTTATTAAGCTAAAAGTTGCCCGCCATGTCTGGTGGTTGTGCTGCGCTGGCAGAGGCATGGGAAATGTGGCTGTCGTCGCCATCTTATATTCGTTCATCTCCAATGACAGCATCACCACCGTGCCTACGGATGAAGTCTTGCGTTCGTGATGCCGTGACCGATCAAAGCCAGCGACGTTGCAGCACTAAACTTCGTTACGATTGGCGGTGCGCATGAAACAGGCATCACTGCAATCGCAGCGCCTGCTCGCTGCTGCGAGCATCGTGTTCGTATCAATCGTTGAACGAGCAAAACATCAGAGTCATATTTATTCTGCGTGCTCATGAGAATTGATTCTAACCCCGTCCATTACCCATTCATTTCAATTTGAATCCCCGTTCCGGCGGCGTGCCGGCCAAAAAACGGTTTGCAGTCAATGCGGGGACCTTCACGTCATCGCAGACTTTGCGAACACGGTAGGTTTCAATCGGCGGTATCCAGTCCGTTTTCAGGTTGCAGCTGACTTCAACACAGGAAATGCTTTTGAGCCACGCACAGATCCTCACTTCAGAACCGTCCGCGCCGGCGATTTCAGTGAGATAGGTCGCGCCCGCATAGTATGGTTTGTTCGCGCCGTTTTCGGCATGCACGTCCTGTAGCAGCGAGTAAAAGGTTCCGTTCGTTTCCAGCATGGACAGGACCGTCGTCATGAAGTCGAAAATATTGGTCGAGTACGAGAAGCCGCCGATGACGTCGGTGATGAGGCGGAACCGTCCGAGTTCGCCCGGCAAATATTCGCGCAGGGGTTTGCCGGGCAGGTACTGTAATTGATCGCCACCGAGTTTTGCCGCAGTCTCGTTCCAGGCTGGTAATCGGCGGTCCTCGATCGAGATGGCGACGGCTTTTGCCTTGCGCTCGGCGTGCTCAAGGCCATCGCGGCGCAAGCGGGACTCAAAATAATCCAACACGGCCTGGCCCTGACCGGCGCCGATATCGAGCCAGCGGTCCGTCGGGCCAAGATCCGCAAGCGAGCGATCGAACCCGGCGGCCAACGTGTGGGTATAGGACAGCAACGAGCGGTCAACGACGTAACCCTCGGGCTGCTTTTCGCCGCGGCTCTGGTAAATGTTCTCCTGTTTGGTGATTTCGTCGGCAAACGGCGCTGCGCCGGCGTCCGCCGCGCCGGATGTGCCGGGCCACAGCGCGGGCAATAGCAGCAGGGCAAAGACGCGTATACTGTTTTTTATCATGCTGGGTTCTCCATCCGGGGTGGCAAGCAGAGTATGCAGAGCGGCGCCCGAGGATTCTATCAAACAATGCGAGGCCTTCCCGCTGCGCAGCAATGCCCGGCGAAATGAGAATTTTCCGCCATGAACCGACTCTCGATCGCCACCGGCCGGATTGTTATTCTCATCGCGTGGCTGGCGCTCGCCTTCGGTTGTGCAAAGCCGCCCGCCACGCCCAAGACGCCGCTCAAGGCAACCACGTTCAGCGAGTTGCAGCAAAATTTGCTCAAGCGCGAACCCAACCTCGACCAATTCAGATTGCGCGGGCCATTCGAGGTTGTCGAAACGAGCGATCGCGAGATCCGCCTGTCAGCCACCGAAGCGGTCAATGCGGATTTGTATTTGTCGGTGCATGCGGATCCGGCACCGCTCGTCATCATCCTGCACGGCTATGAAAGCACCAAGGAGACGCATGCCTATCAGGCTGCGCATCTGGCGTCGTGGGGGATACACACGCTCGCCGTGCAGTTGCCCAACAAGGGGCCGTGGGTCGGCAACGGCAGAACGCTGGCCAAACTCGTTAAGTTGATTCATGCGCGGCCGGACCTCATCGGCCGCCGCATCGATCCGAATAAAATCATTCTCGCCGGGCATTCGTTCGGCGGCACCTCGGTCATCGTGGCGCTCGCCGAGCGCGGTCCGGTCGCCGGCGGCATTTTGCTTGACCCTTCGGTGATCGCCAGCGACATGCCGCGGTATTTGGCGCAGGTCGCCGTGCCGGTGTTGCTGTTGGGCGCCGACGAATATTATTCATTGATGCGCAATCGCGATTACTTTTACCGCTTTATGCGCAGCGGCATTGCCGAAATTTCGATCCGCGACGCAGTGCACGAGGACGCGCAATATCCCGCCGACGTCGGCGTTGCCTCGGAAGAGCAGCAGATCACCTTTGTCAGCGCGATGACTGCCGCGGCGTTCAGTATTGCCGCGACCGGCAATTACGACTTTGCGTGGAGCAGCTTCAACGAGGGTTCGGGGCGCAACCGGTTTTTCAGCGCGCGGAAGAAGTAACTCGGACCCCGGGCGGACTGCAACTGTCTTGACAGTTTGCACATGGTTATCTGCGCTTGCCGCGTCAAAGATATCCAATGGAAGGCGCTCATCGCATGCGAACTCTGCCGGTAACCGCTGGTGTGCTGGTGCTGGCCGCAAACACGCCAGCGTCGTAGTCCTTTCCCGAAATTACCTGTCAGTCGTTTTGCTCCAACCAGACATTCACGCCAAAATTCCGCCTTCTGCAATAGTAGAGCCGTTTTTGTTTTGCGCGCACCACGGGCAAGCGCTTTTCCGTGCATTGCCCTTAAAATACCGCCTGCACGCATCCTTTCCAACTCAATACAGGTTATCGCCCATGTATCCAAACACGCTGCTTCACATCGACGGTCAATGGTGCCCCGCGGCTTCCGGCCGCACGCTGCCGGTGGTCAACCCGGCCGACCACAAACAGATCGGCACCGTTGCCTATGCCGAAAAAAACGACCTCGACCGCGCCTTGGATGCCGCGGAAAAAGGTTTTAAGGCGTGGCGCAAAGTGTCGGCCTTTGAGCGCTGCAAGATCATGCGCAAAGCGGCGGATCTGTTCCGTGAGCGTGCTGACACGGTTGCGGAATACATGACCTTTGAACAAGGCAAACCGGTCGGCGAAGCGAAACTGGAAACGCTGGCGGGTGCCGACCTGATCGACTGGTTCGCCGAAGAAGGCCGGCGCGCCTACGGCCGCGTGATTCCGGCACGCGCCGAAGGCATCTATCAGCTCGTGGTGAAGGAGCCGGTCGGCCCGGTGGCTGCGTTTACGCCGTGGAACTTCCCGATCAACCAGGCCGTGCGCAAACTGTCGGCAGCACTGGCGACCGGATGTTCGATCATTCTGAAAGCGCCGGAAGAAACGCCCGCTTCACCGGCCGAACTGGTGCGCGCGTTCGTCGATGCCGGCGTGCCCGCCGGCGTCATCAATCTGGTCTACGGCAGCCCTGCGGAGATTTCCAGCTATCTGATTCCACATCCGGTCATCCGTAAAATCACCTTCACGGGCTCCACACCGGTCGGCAAACAGCTCGCAGCCATGGCCGGCCAGCACATGAAGCGCGCAACGATGGAACTCGGCGGACACGCGCCGGTGATCATTTTTGACGATGCCGATATTGAACTCGCGGCAAAAACCATGGCGTTCATGAAATATCGCAATGCCGGCCAGGTCTGCGTCTCACCCACTCGCTTTCTGGTGCAGGAAGGCGTCTACAAGCAGTTTGTCGAAAAATTCACCGAGGGGGCAAAGGCGGTCAAGGTCGGCGACGGCTTCGACCCCGCCACCCGGATGGCCACGCTGGCTAATCCGCGCCGGCAAAGCGCGATGGTCGCCAACGTCGAAGACGCGAAGAAACACGGCGGCAAACTGCAGACCGGTGGCTACCCGATCGGCGAGAAAGGCAACTTCTTCGAACCCACGGTAATCACCGAACTGCCAACCGATGCGATGGCCATGAACACCGAGCCCTTCGGCCCGCTCGCCATCATCAATCCATTCAAAACCTTCGACGATGCGGTGAGCGAAGCGAACCGCCTGCCCTACGGACTGGCCGCGTATGCGTGGACGAAATCCGCGAAAACGGCAAACGCGATCGCCTCACAGGTCGAGACCGGCATGATAACCATCAACCATCTCGGCTTTGCACTGCCCGAAGTGCCGTTCGGTGGCGTCAAGGATTCCGGTTACGGCTCGGAGGGCGGCGCCGATGCCATTGAGCCCTACCTCGTCGCAAAGTTCGTCACACAGGCCGGCCTGTAAGCAAGGCGGAGGCGCAGATCCGGCGCGTGCAGTGCCGGGTCTGCACAACGCTCAGTCGTCAATGCGGCCGTCCGCGCCTTCTCCCGAAATATGACGGCGGATATTTTCGAGCACGCCGGCGACATCGACCTTCCAGTAACGATCGGACGAACCGCCGGCCATGTGCGGTGACAACACGACGTTCGGCAGTTGCAACAGCGGGCTCGACTGCGGCACCGGCTCCATGCGAAATACATCAAGTCCCGCCGCGGCAAGACGGTTCTCGCGCAAGGCGTCACCTAGCGCTTCTTCATCGATCAAACCGCCGCGCCCGACGTTGATCACACTGGCGGTCGGCTTCATGCGCGCAATGCGCTCGCGGCTCAGCAGATTTTCCGTTTCCGGCGTCTGCGGCAGGACCAGAATCAGGTAGTCCGACGCCTCGATCAGTGCGTCGAGCGGCATGTAATGCACGCCGAGCGAGGCTTCCATCTTTTCGCTATGGCGGTGCCGCTGGAAATAACAGATGCGCGGGCCAAACGGCCGCACGCGCCGCGCGATCTCGGTGCCGATGTCACCCAGCGCGACGATGCCGACGGTGGATTCAAGCAGATCGGCCACACCCTGCACCTTGATCCAGTTGCCATGATGCACGTTCTGCTGCCCGGTCGATTTCGGCACGTAACCATGCTCAAGATAACGCGCCTCGGCGACTACGCGATGGCCTTCAAGCAGACGGCGCGCGCAGGCCAGCATCAAGGCCATGGCGTGATCGGCGACGGTGGCATTGCGTATCAGCGACCGGGTATAGACCGGTATGCCCTTTTCCCGCGCTGCGGCGAGATCGATATTTTTGCAGTCAAGACCGAACTTCTGGATCATGCGCGCCTTGTGTGCGGCTTCAATGATCTTGCGCGTCAGCGGCATCTTGTAGGCAAGTATCGCATCGACGTCGCCCGCCACCGCAGCGATCCCCGCCTCTGTCGAATCCAGCGGCAGCACCAGTTCGAACGGCTTGCCCGCGGCCATCGCCTCGACTTTCGGGGCAAAGCGGTAGCCCGTGCCGTCCGGCAGCAACACTCGAATCGGATTGCTCATACTGAATACCCTCTGCAAACCGGCTGCTTGCGCCGGTTCTACGGCCGGTTGAATCGAACGGCGACCAGCACCGCCAATAAAAACGCCACCCGCAGGTGGCGTTTTGCAAAACCCGCGACTTTGGTCTAGACGCGGCGGCGATATTCGCCGGTGCGCGTATCGATTTCGATCTTGTCACCGGTCGAGCAGAACAGCGGCACGTGCACGACGAAACCGGTTTTCAGTTTCGCCGGTTTCAGAACCTTGCCCGAGGTGTCGCCGCGCACAGCCGGTTCGGTGTATTCGATATCGCGTTCGAGCGATTGCGGAATAGCCACCGAAATCGGCTTCTCGTTGTAGAACACGACATCGCAGGTCATGCCTTCCTCAAGGTAGTTCAGCGCGTCGCCCATGTTTTCTTTGTCGACCTCGTGCTGGTTGTATTCCTCGTCCATGAACACATAGCTCGGATCGGCGTAATACGAGAACGTCACTGCCTTGCGGTCAAGGTTGACGACATCGAATTTTTCGTCGGCGCGGTAAACACCCTCGGTGGGCGCATCCGTCAGGAGGTTGCGCATTTTCATTTTGACGACCGATGCATTGCGGCCGGATTTTGAAAATTCGGCCTTCTGCACGACCATCGGCTCTTTGCCGAGCATGATGACGTTGCCGGCCCTGATTTCCTGTGCGATTTTCATGATCTGCCCTGCTTGATTGGCGGAAAAGCGCGCTATTCTAGCTGATCTTCACAGAATTTAGCCAGATTGACCGCAAGATCCCCGTTTTCGGCAATCTTGTCTGCCCAGCGGACTGCATTTGCAGAAAACGCGCCCAGGCGCCCCGCAAAAGCCGGCCACACTGCGCCACCATTGATCGACTGCCGGTTCCATCCGTCAAACAGGGCGGCGCCAGCCTCGCGGTCGGCCTCATTCAGAACGTCCATATAACGCGTCAGAAACGCCGCCGATTTGTCCAGATGGGCGTCGGCATCCTGCGGATAGGCCTGCCAGATCAGCGGCCGCGCGGCGAGCTGCGCACGCACGAATGACTCCTCGCCACGCACGAAATTCAGGTCGCAGGACCACAGCAGGCGGTCATACTGATCAAGGTCAAGAAACGGAATCGCGTGCACGGTCAGTCGCCCGATGTCGGCACTGGTGCCGACCGCAATTTTGCGCGCAACGATTTTTTCCACCTGTGCCAGCGCGTAACCTTCCGGCACGATGCACTGGATGCCGTGCGCATCCGCCGCCCACGCCGCCACCAGTGCCGGCAAAGCCGCGTTTTCGTAGCAGAACAGCGAAACCCACCTCGCATGCGCCCCGGCGCCCGCCAGACCAATCGAGCGCCGGAACCTTGTCATAGCCTCAGCGTCCGCCTGAAATGCGTTGCGCGCATCGAGCAGACCGTCTTCAATCAACACACCGCCAGTCGCGCGGGTGAATCCCGGGAAGAAAAAATATTTGGTCAGCGGCAGCCGCGGATGCGGCGATGGCAGACCGTGATGTTCATCAACCCACGGTTCGGCGCTTAGATATTCGAGATTGATCCAGACCGGCGCCGGGCGCAATGCAGCCATCGCCTCAAGATAAGGATCGGGCAAACGCACGCCAAAGCCCTCGACCACAATCTGCGCCGGCCCCACATCGGGAAACTGCGACGTCCAGTGCCGCACGTCCACCGCCCCGACTTTTTGTGCGGACATTGCCACATCGACTTCCGGCCGCAGCCGCTTAAAACTGCCGAGATCATCCACCCACAAGCGCACGTTCTGGCCGAGCCCATGCGACAGCCGTCGTGCCAGCCGCCAGCACACACCGATATCACCGAAATTATCAACGACGGAACAAAAAATGTCCCAGCTGCGACGCGTCAAATGAAATACTCCATGCCTGCAACTTCAGGCGGCTGACGGCGGGTCATCGCCGTAGATCAGCGCCCTCACCTGGTGATGGCGCGGCAGCGCGGCCGGATCGATGGTCACGATGCGTATACCCGCTGCACGCAGGCAGGTTTCGGTGGCGCGACGCATTTCCGCCGTCGAAGCATCGGTCGCTGCATACAGCACCGCCGCAACAATCTCCAGTTGCTTGTTACAGACGACGAAATCGACCATCGACTGCGACAATCTGCGAACACTCTGCTCACGCTCGAAACCGTGCAAGGACGCGCCCGGCTCGACAACATCCAGCAGCGACAGGCGCGCAAAAATCTCGTGGTCGGGCAGGCCGCTACGCAGCAATAGGTAAAGCAGGGCATCGGCCTTCTCGAGCAGGCGCAGCTTCTTCGAATATTTCTCCGCCGCAACCGTAACGACCGGTTTGGCATCGGACACCGGCGCCGCGGCTTGCGGCAAATCCGGCGGGAGGGCGCCCCCTTTCGCACCGGAAATCAGCGCCTCGAGTTCCTTGGCGCGCGCACTGAGCGCCTGTTTTCTTTTTCTGCCATAGGCCCAGAAAATGGCTGCCACCATCACGATCCATAAACCCGCGACAAAAAACCACATGGCGAATCAGGCGAAGACGGGCAAAACGACGAATGCAAGCGGCGCCATGCGTGCGGCCGTCATTGCGGCGCCCGTCCGGCTTCGCGATGCTCGAGTGAGTCAACCAGTTGCCCGCTGGTCTGGCGCAAACGACGGCTCATCAACATGACGATTTTAAGCAGGATGTTGACACTGAGTGACGGGCTCTCGTGAATGAAGCGCAACACGGCGCAAAGCTGTTCGTGGCTGATCTCTACGCTACCATGCACTTTATGCGTTGACGATGCGGTCATACGGCCGACCGGTTCCCGCTCAGGCCGGACTGGGCGAACCTGGCTGGGTACGATTGCGGCGGCGATCCAGCCACCACGCCAGCGCCGGCAATAGAATGAAAGAGCCGGGCAACGCCAGCACAATCAGATACGGACTGATGTTCGACAAGCGGCGCAGATGGACCTGCAACTCCGCCTTGTCCTCCGGGGTCCAGCACTGCTTGTTGCGCGGCTTCATGAGCAAAGGCATCAGGCCCTTGACCTGCAGAATCTCGCTCAGCAGGTATTTCTTTTCGCGATCGGTAAGGTCGCGGATGCGCCGGAACGCGATGCCGCTGGCGACCCGGAATTCTTTGACGCGAAAGCGTGGCATGGGCGCGGCGCTCGGTCAGACGCTGCCGCGACGACTGCGCAGCGTGTTCCAGACACGCCAGACGACCAGGGCACGCTGCCCCCATTTCAACAGACCGCGACGCTGCGCTACGATGAGCGCCGCAACCGACGCCCCGAGCGCCACCGGATGGCTGCGCAGATAGCGCATCAAATTTGCAATGCGGTCGGCGATGCGTATCGGTGTGCCCAGCGCGCCGACGTGTAGGGCGAGTTCTGCGCGCTGCGTCTCGCACTGCGCGATCAACGCTTCACGCCCGCGCAGCAGTTCTTCGGCACGGCTCACCGCGCCACCCGCTCGTGGTCTTTTTTCAGTTCACCGAGGGTCGCCGCGAAAGGACGCGGCGCCGCCGCACCGCGGTTCTTTGCCGCCAGCAACAACAGTGCGCTGGCCGCGAGATAGAGCAGCGCGAGGCCGCCAATGGCGAGGAGACGGTGATCGTCCCAGAACATGACGACCACCAGCAGAGTCAGCAGCACTAGGGCAAGCGCAAAAAAGATTACGGCGAGCACCAGCAGCAAAACCATCTGCCGCAGGCGCAGGCCTTCAACAGCCAGTTCGTTCGCAAACAGTTGCAGCCGCGTATAGGCGGCTGCAATCAGCGTTGACGTCAGCCCCTTGAGTGAACCGAGCAGCCCGCCCGCACGCGCTGATCCGGCCGCGGAATCTTCCCCGGCCATCGGCTCAGCGACGTCCGATCAGCAACCCGACGATCAGGCCGATGCCGGCACCGACGCCGACCGCGCGCCACGGATTCTCGTGCACGAAATCATCGGTCGCACGCGCCGCCTGTTTGCTCGACTGGATGACCAGTTCTTCCGCATCGGCAAGCTTCACCTTCGCGCTGTGCAAATGGTCCTGCAGGCGCTCTTTGGCGACCGCAGCCTTGTCAGCGGCACCGCTCGCAAACGCCTTGAACAATTCTTCGACATCGGCACCGATAATCTTCAGATCCTGCGCCAGTTTATCTTTGGTGTTGGTCAAATCCGCACTCATGTCAGCCTCTCTGGGAGTTGGGGAAAAATTGCCGGCTGCAAACCGGCAGAGGATTTATTAGGCTACCGATTTATTGCATCTTGGGCAAGCGGTTTGTCTTGTTTTTCAACACGTTTTGATGCATATCCAAAGAACCATTGCGCGCCGCCCCGGATCGCGCAAAACGCACCGTCTTTGTGCGTTCCGTGCCGCCCCGGTGCGCACCGGAATCGCTGCAATTATGCGGTGCTATACTTGCCGTACATTACGCCTGCCGGAGCGCATTCATGACTGTTTTTGCCACCATACTGCTGGTCTCCGCCGTCATTGTTGCTGTCTATCTGGTCATGGTTTACAACAACTTGATCCAGGTAAAGCATGATGTCTCGAAAGCCTGGGCCAACATCGATGTGCTGCTCAAACAGCGGCACGATGAACTGCCGAAACTGGTCGAGACCTGCAAGCAGTACATGAAATTCGAACAGGACACGCTGCAGAAGGTCATCGACGCGCGTTCCCGCGTATTTTCCGCGCGCGAATCGCAGGACATGCACGCGCTCGGTGCGGCCGAAGCCGGACTGCGCGCCAGCGTCGGCAGTCTATTTGCCGTCGCCGAGCAGTATCCGGACCTGAAAACAAACCAGACCTTCATGCAATTGCAGGCGCGCATTTCCGGCCTCGAAAACGCCATCGCCGACCGCCGCGAGTTTTACAACGAGACGGTCAACATCAACAACGTGCGCATCGAACAGTTTCCCGACGTGTTCGTGGCGCGCTTCTGCAACATGAAGCCTGCCCAATTGCTTGAATTCGACGCCGCGGAAAAAACCGACGTCGATGTAAAGGATCTCTTCAAGTAGGGCCGCATTGCGCGTGTCGGCAATGCAGATCACCTCTTCCGTCTTCAACGTCCGCAACTGGCTCAACGGCGGCGCGCATTTTTGCATTATTGCGGTCACCGCGCAGTTCGACACACCGGCGGCCTGGCCAACTGCGCTGCTCGCGATGTCGGCGGTGAGCTTTGCCGCGTGGATCGGCAATTACCGGCGCCTGCGCCGCATCACCGATACGCCCCTGTCGCACATTGCCTCCGCCGCGCAGGGCTACGTCGAAATCGCCGGCCGCGCCGAAGCACAGTCGGCGCCCATCCTGTCGCGGCTGACGAGCCTGCCCTGCCTTTGGTACCAGTTCGAGATCCACGAAAAATCCGGCGACGACAACTGGACTTTGCGCGACTCCGGCACCAGTGACGCGCCGTTCATCGTGCGCGACGCCACTGACGCCTGCGTCATCGACCCGCACGGCGCCGAAGTAGTGACCTCGCATGATGAAACCTGGACCAGTGGCAACTATCGTTACATCGAACGCCTGCTGCTGCCGCGTGAGCGCATCTACGGCCTTGGCGAATTCGCCACCGTCGGCGGTGCCAACAGCGCACTGGATGCCGAGGCCGACACCGGCGCGCTACTCTCCGAATGGAAACGCAAACCGGCCGCATTACTGGAACGTTTTGATCTCGACAAAAACGGCAACATCGACCTCAAAGAATGGGAACTGGCGCGACGCCAGGCGCGGCGCGAAGTCGAAGCCAGCCATCGCGACATACGCGCCGGCAATGGCACCCACACGCTGTCCAAACCACGCGACGACCGGCTGTTTCTGCTGTCGAACTACCTGCCCGACCGTTTGCAATCACGCTACACGCGCTGGGCCTGGGGACACGCCATCGTTTGCATCGGCGCGAGCGGCGCAGCGGTAGCGCTCTTTTAGTCTCAAACCGTGCAACAATGCGGGCCGCAACCGGATACGGACACCACATGAACACCAACCACCTTCTCGGCTTGAGCAACAGCGGCTTTCACCGCATCCACTACACCAACTGGGGCGACCCCGCGAATGAGCGCGTGGTGATCTGCGTGCACGGACTGACGCGCAACTGTCGCGATTTCGATTTTCTCGCCGCCGCGCTGGCGGGTGATTTCCGCGTTGTCTGCCCGGACGTCGCCGGCCGCGGCCTGAGCGACTGGCTCGCCAACAAGGACGACTACGCCTACCCGCAATACCTCGCCGACATGAACGCATTGATTGCGCGCGTGACCGAAAATCCCGCCGTCGCCGGCTGGCTGGGAAAACTGGCCGCCGCGCTGCGTCGCCGCCATGCGCCGCGTTCTGTTTATTGGGTAGGCACTTCGATGGGCGGCATCCTGGGCATGCTGCTCGCGGCGATGCCCGGCTCCCCCATTCAAAAACTGGTGGTCAACGACGTCGGCCCGCTGATTCCCAAAGCCTCCCTCGAACGGATCGGCGCTTATCTTGGAAAAGATCCGCGCTTCAAAACCTACGACGAACTCGAGGCCTGCATACGGCTGATTTCAGTGCCGTTCGGCCCGCTGACCGACGCGCAATGGCGCCACCTGACAATTTCGGGCGCCAAGCAGTACGACAACGGTGATTGGGGCATGCGTTACGACCCCGGCATCGCCGCACCGTTTCGCCGGGGCCCGGTCATCGACGTCGACCTGTGGCAATACTGGGACGCCATCCACTGTCCGACGCTGCTCTTGCGCGGCGCCAATTCAGATTTGCTGTTGCAAGAAACCGCCGCCGAAATGCAGACGCGCGGACCGCGTCCGCGTCTGGTCGAATTCCCCGGTGTCGGCCACGCGCCGATGCTGATGGCTGACGACCAGATCCGGGTGGTGCGGGAATTCCTGTTGCAGGAGGGCTAGGCCCGGCGCGCCCTGCCGGCGGATGCCAGACATTTAAAAGCTTTGGCGCTGGCGGGAAGCGCAGCCTTCGAGAAGCGGTCACTATAAACAGGCTGTCGAATACTGGACGCGCATGAAAACTTATGCGCCACAGGGTTCAATGGAGGCCAGGGAAGCCGAAGTGAATCTGCATGAAGCGCGCGCCCGGCAATCGGGCAATAAGGGAACTAACGACTCGAAGTAAATTCTTCCAGCGACAGCCGACCGTCGTGGTTGCGATCGAGTTTGCGGAAATTCTGCTCGATCACCGCGTCGCCCTTCACCTCCTCTGGTGTCAGATAACCCGAGCGGTCGCGGTCAAGCAGATAAAATTCGCGCGGCGTCAGTTTTCCCGGTGATTCGATTGCCGCGTTGTCGCCGCCATTACCGCCGTTGCCAGAACCGCTATCGCTGAAGCGGTCAAACAGCTCGGCACCGCCGATCACCATAAACAGCGCCAGCGCCCCCGCCGCAAATGTCGTCATCTGTGCCATCGACATTTTTTTCCAGAATGGCGCGCCCGCCGCGGACGACTCCACGCGCAGCGTTTTCTCCCCCGTCGCCGGATCGCCGTCCGCATGCGCGGCAGGCGGCGACGCATGGGCTTCACCGGCAAACATCGCCTTCCATTCCGGCACCGATTGCGGCCGTTTCTTTTCGTCGACTCCCAGCCCGCGGTTGATGGCGTGCAGAAATGCCGCGGTGAAGCGGTCGCGCCGCGCCACCAGCTGGTCCATTACCGCATCATCTTTCAGACGCGTCACCACGTCCGGCGGATTGTCACCGGTCACGGCGCGATACAGCACTGCGGCGAGCGAATAGATATCAGTCCACGGCCCCTGATTGCCATCGTTTGAATATTGTTCGAGCGGCGCATAGCCGGGCGTCAGGATCGACGTCATGGTGCGCGTCGTCGCGCCGGCGGCCAGGCGCGCCGAACCGAAGTCGAGCAATACCGGCTGGCCGCTGTCACGCATGAACAGGTTCGAAGGTTTGATATCGCGGTGCAGAAAACCCGCCTCATGCACAGCCTGCAGACCTTCGAGCAGCGGCAGCAGCATTCCCACCAGCATCGCTTCGTCAGGCTGCGGCGTGCGCTTGAGAAACTGGCTGAACGACAGCCCCGACTCGTAATTCATCACCATGTAGGCGGTGCCGTTGGCCTCGAAGAAGCGCAATACCGAAACGATGTTCGGATGACTGAATTTGGCGAGCAGGCGCGCCTCCTGCAAAAAGCGCTCAAGGCCCCACTTGTAGTTGTAGTCACTGCCCGAATTGACCGGCACGATGCCGCCGTTGGGCGCGCGCACTGCCAGTTCCACCGGCAGATACTCTTTGATCGCGACCTTTTTCTCGAGCACCGTATCGTAGGCGAGATAGGTCATGCCGAACCCACCCGCGCCGAGCACGGACTCCAGCCGGTATTCGAGCAGCATCGAATCCAGCGGCAGTGCATTACGATAATTCAGAATTTCAACCATGGGCCCCGCGACAGCAATACCGGTGGAATATCACCAGCCCGCGCATCATCGCTGATTTTCCAGTTAAAACCAAGCCTTGCCTTGGTTTCGCGGCGCAGCGAAAAAGCATATCCACCGGCATTCAGCGGCGCGCCTTCTGCTGCATCTGCTGGCGCCGCAGGTGCGCGAGTTCGAGCGGCGAAATACGACCGTCGCCATTGGCATCGACCTGCGAAAAATTGCGTTCGATATACGGAAAGCGACCTTTGACTTCGTCAGGCGTGAGGTAACCGTTGCCGTCGCGGTCGGCGCCGGTGAATTCCTGCATGACCGTTTGCGGCACGGACGGATCCTGCGAAGAGTTCGGCGCAATCTCCGCCTTCCCCGGCGGCACGGCGATGGTCACTGTTTCATGTTTGGCCGCGGGCGGCGCCTTTTCCGCGGTGGCAGGCTTGGGTTCACTGTCGCGCAGTTCGTCGGACAGCCCCTCCTTCTGCATAAAGGCGGTCAATTCGCCCAGCGACACCATGCCATCGCCATTGCTGTCGATTTCTGCAAAACGGCTGGCATAGGCCGGCAGGCGTTGCGCCAACTCGTCACGGCTGATTGCACCGCTTTTGTCGGTGTCGGTGGCTTCGAAGCGCTGCGTCATGCGGCGCTCAAGATCCGGGGCGAGCTCCTCGTTGCGCTGCTGTCGCGCCGCCTCGTGCAGCGACTTCTCAATGCTACGCTGCTTCATGTAGATCGAAGCACTGACTGCCAGGATCAGAAAAAACGCGGCGCGGCGCAGCCACTTCCAGCGCGTACGCGTCAAGACGCGCGTGTTTGCCGGATGCGCTGCCGCGGTGGCGATAGGCGCGCCCACCGCCAGCGGCGGAACTGACGGATTGCGCATGGTCGGCACCGCGGTCGGGATATCGGCAGCTGGCACGCCGCCGCGGTTCAACGCGGTGACCGGTGGCTTCTCGCTGAACAACTCGCGCCATTCACCGATGTCCTTCGGGCGCACACGTTCCTCGACCTGCATGCCCCACTCGATGGCGCGCAGGAAGCGCTCGTCGTAACGCACGCGCGCCGCAGCCAGTGACGCCGGCACATCGTCCACCCGCATGCGTTTGACCGCGTCGGGCGGGTTCTCGCCGGTGGCCGCGCGATACATCACTCCCGACAGCGCATAAATATCCGACCATGGCCCCTGGTTACCGTCGGCCGCATATTGTTCCAGCGGCGCATAGCCGGGCGAAATGATCGCAGTCAGGTTCCGCGATGCAGCACCGCCGGCCAGACGCGCCGAGCCGAAGTCGAGCAGCACCGGCGTGCCGTTCTCGCGGATGAATACATTCGACGGCTTGATGTCGCGGTGCAGAAAACCCGCCTGGTGCACCGCCTGCAGGCCGTCGAGGATGGGCATCAGCATCTGCTTGAGCCATGCCTCCGGCGGCATCGGATTGCGCTTGAGGTATTGATGCAAAGACTCGCCCGCCTCGTAATCCATCACCATGTAACTGGTGCCGTTGGCCTCGAAGTAGCGGTTGACGCGGACGATGTTCGGATGGCTGAACTTGGCCAGCGTGCGCGCCTCCTGAATGAAACGTTCAAGGCCCCACTTGTAGTTATATTCGCTCTCGGTGTTGACCGGCACGACGCTGCCGTCGAGCGCGCGGACGGCCAGTTCGCCGGGCAGATATTCCTTGATGGCGACGTGTTTTTCGAGATTGATGTCCCAGCCGAGATACGTCATGCCGAAACCGCCGGCGCCGAGCACCGCGTCGAGCCGGTATTCGAGCAGCATCGTGCCCAACGTCAGCGAATTGCGGTAAGTCTGGGTTTCAGACACCAATGCCTCGCAGCCAGATCGATCACGCCGGTGCCGGCGCCCGGCACCATTCGCGCGTCATATTCGTTTTTCCTATCATCTCGCACACGCCGCAAAAAATCCACCGCGGGTACAACGCGCGACGCCGCGCCGCGGTTGGCCGGGCCGCGCGTTCGGCGTCTAGGGCCAGCGCCAGCCCCGATATTGATCGCGCAACGCCGCCTTCAGCATTTTTCCAGTGGAGGTACGCGGAATCTCGCTCACAAACACAAACGCCTCCGGCAGCCAGAACTTCGCCAGTTTGGGCGCGAGAAAGGCGCGCAACCCCACCTCGTCCGCCTGCGCACCGGCTTTCAATACCACGACTGCGAGCGGACGCTCGTCCCATTTCGGGTGTGCCACACCGATCACCGCGGCCTCCTGCACCGCCGGGTGCGCCATCAATGCATTTTCAAGATCGAGCGAACTGATCCACTCGCCGCCCGATTTGATGAGGTCCTTGGTGCGGTCAGTGATTTTGACGTAGCCCTCGGCATCGATGGTGGCGACGTCGCCAGTACGAAACCAGTCGTCGGCCGTCCATTTATCGGCCTCTGCCGGCAATTCGTGATAACCCGAGGCGATCCACGGCCCGCGCACCTGCAGTTCGCCCATGGTTATGCCGTCCCACGGCGCCTCGCCGTTGTCGGTCATGGTGCGCACCTCGACGAACGGCGCCGGCAATCCCTGCTTGAGGCGATAGGCGTAACGCTCATCTTCGGACAACGACTTAAGCGATGCCTTCAGATGCGCCGTGGTCCCCAGCGGTGTGGTCTCGGTCATGCCCCAGGCGTGCAGAACGTGCAGGTTGTGTTTGTCAAAAGCACGAATCATCGCCTCTGATGCCGCCGCACCGCCGACCACCATGCGCATACCAGGCATGAGTTTCCACTGCGCCGGATTTTTTTCCAGCGCATTCAAGACGCCCATCCAGATGGTCGGCACGCCGGCCGTAAAGGTCACGCGCTCGGTCTCATACAAATCGAGCAGGCTCGCCGCATCGAGATGTGGCCCCGGTAACACGAGTTTGCAACCAACCATGACGCCGGTGAACGGCAGACCCCAGGCATTGACGTGAAACATCGGCACTACCGGACAGAGCGAATCGGTCTGCGTCAGCGCCAGCGTGTCGCCCATCGCGCTGGCCATCGAATGCAGCACCAGCGCGCGGTGCGAATACACCACGCCTTTCGGCCGCCCGGTCGTGCCCGAGGTGTAGCACATGCCGGCGGCCGCGTTTTCGTCCAACCGCGGTGCGACAAGCGCCTGTGCGCCCCCGATGACCTCTTCGTAATTTTCATACCCCGCCGCCACCGGCGCGCCGGAAAGCGGCACCACGATGACACGTTCAAATTTCATCTGGTCGCGGAATTTCTCGTAGAGCGGCAACAGCACGTCATCGACGATCAGTACACGGTCACCGGCATGTTTGGCGATATAGGCGATGTCGTCGGGATGCAAACGCAGATTGAGTGTGTGCAGCACGAAGCCGGCGCAGGGAATGCCGAAATAGGCTTCGAGGTGCGCATAGTGGTTCCACATCAGCGTGGCGACGCGGTCGCCCGGCGCGAGACCCATCGCCTGCAGCGCGCCGCCGAGCGCCAGTGCGCGACGGTGAAAATCGCGGTAGTGATGGCGGTGCAGCGATTTGTCCGGCAGCCGGGAGACGATCGCCGAGGCGCCGAACAACTGGCCGGCGCGCTTGAGTATATGCGTCAGCGTCAGCGGAAAATCCATCATCGTGCTTTGCATGGCGCCTCCCCTTAAACCCTTTGCCACAGATTTCACCGAGGACCCAGAGAGAACACCATCAGGATACAGACAACGTATACGCGAAATTTCAGACGGCTTTTCTCGGTGATCCCTGTGGCGGAACTTTTAACTTTTGCTAGCCGCGAAACGGCGAGAAATCCAGCGGGCCGTCGAAGACGCCGCGCGCAAATTGCAGAAACTGCGATGCCTGCTGTTCACCCCAGCCGCCGAAGGCGACGTTGCCGCGGAACTTGCACTCGATGTCGTCACGCGACAGCGGATCGTTGACGCCGCCGCGGATGTGCGGCTGGCGCTCTTCGAACACGCGGCCGTCTTTCAACGTCATTTTCACGTGCCCCGTATAAGCTCTCGGGTACGGGTTGTTCGGATCGACAACGTAATTCACCTTGCCAGCCAGCGCGAGGATGCGCGGATCGCGCACCGTCTTTTCGCTAAAGGCCTCAAGTCCGCCGCCACCGGTGACAAAAGCCACCGCGATATTGAATGGCGCGCTGAATTTCGCCGCGTAATCGTTGGCCGGCTTGTGTTTCGATGCGAGCGGGTCCCACAAGCGGTGCACATAACCTTCGGCGGTTTCGCACAGCACCGATTCCACCTCCTCGGCCTGAAAGCCTTTTTGTGCAAGCCGCAGGGCGCAATCAATGTAGGGCTGGTTCATGGTGCCGGTGGCGTACGGCTTGAAGGTCAGCTTCAGCATATGCCACTCTTCGCCGAAACCGCGCAGCATCGCTTCGAAATCGCCGGCGCCGGTGCGCGCAAAACCATTGAACAATCCGTGCGTGCCTTCGAACACCGTGCGCGGCCCGAGAAAGCGCTGCTCTCCGATGCGCGCGGCATGCACACCGATGCGCGCAGCCCAGCCCGCATGCAGACGCTTGGTCCACGCGCCCTCGGCGAGGTATTCGATAATGCCGGACGACATGCTGCCGGCGGTGCCGAGTGCATCGACCATCTGTTTGCGATCGAGTCCGAGCGCCGCGCTCACCGCGACGGTGGAGGCCATCGAACCGAGCACACTGGTCGGGTGAAAACCCGCCTTGTGAATGGCCTTGGGCATGACAAAACAAAGCCGGCACAGCGTCTCGACGCCGGCAATGATGCCCGTGAGCGCCGCGCGGCCGTCGAGATTGAAGCGCTCGCAGGCCGCCAGCACCGCCGGCACCACCACCGCGCTGCTATGCACCGGGCCACCTTCAAACGTGTCGTCGAAATCTTCGCCATGTGCAGCGGTGCCGTTGATCATCGCCGCGTCTTCGGCGCGAAGGGTCTGCGCGTGACCAAGCGCCGTGCAACCGCCGCCGGCATCCACACTGGCGATCAAGGCTTTTATATAGTCGTTGTGACGCGCGGCAACGCACAGGCCCGACACATCGATCAGCAGTTCCTCGGCGCGCGCGCGCAATGCCGCCGGCAGCGTGCGCTGCCGTAATGCGATGACAGCGTCGGCAAGCCGCTCGGCAACCGCCGGGCCGGTGGTCGTTGTCGTCATGTGCCGCCTAACGGACGACTTTGACGCCGGCGTCTTTCAGGATCTCCGACATCTGCGCGCTGAAAGTATCGACGAACTTCAGCAAGTCGGCGCCGTTCTGATAACCGTCCTCGAACTGGTTGTCCTCCAGATATTTCTTCCAGGTCGCAGTCTGCACAAACTTTTGGAAAACGCCTTCCCAGTAGTCGAGGTTTTCTTTGGGAATGCCGGGCGGCGCGACCACGCCGCGCACCTGCGGCACCACCGGAACGTCGTAACCGGCCTCTTTCAACAGCGGCACGTTCGGGAACGACAGCAGGCGCTTGCTGGCGATTTGCGCAAGCACGCGCATGCTGCCGGCGCGGATGTGCTCGCCGGCCTCCTGCGGCTCGATCACCATCATGTTGACGTGGCCGCCGAGCAGCGCGGAAATGCGTTCGCCGCCGCCGGGAAATGAAATATAGGCCCACTGTGCGCCGGTGCTTTTTTGCAACAGCTGTCGCACCACGTTGTCGCGGCTCGTGATCGAACCGCCGGATTGCTTGAGTGTGCCCGGCGCTTTTTTCGCCGCCTCAATGAAATCTTTCATCGTTTTGAACGGCGCATCGGATTTCACGGCGATGACCGCCGGCTCCAGCACCAGGCGCGCGACCGTCGTCAACTCGCGCAGCGTGACCTTGGCTTCGGTCGCCACCAGCGGGTTGGTCAGCCACACGCCGGTAAAAAATCCGATTGTGTTGACGTCGCCTTTTTTCTCGGCGAGATAGGCCGCTGCCACCGAACCGTTGCCGCCGGTCTTGTTCACCACCTGCAGCCGCACCGGCACCAGCTTTTCTTTTTCGATCATTGAGGCGACGGCGCGCGCCAGCGTGTCGCTGCCGCCACCGGGTCCGGTATGCACAACGACTTCAACCGGACGCGTCGGCTTCCAGCCTTGCGCCACAACCGGTGCCGGCAATGCAACAACGCCGGCGATGCCGGCGGCAAGTATCAGGGTAGCAATCCGCATAAGATCCTCCTGTTAAATTTAATCTTCCGATTCGATCGCCTGCAGGCGCAGGCGGTTGAGACTGCCGAAGACGGGGACCAGCAGCACCAAAACAGCGATTACGAGCATGACGGCAGATATCGGCCGCGCCACCAGTATCGTCAGGTCACCCTGCGACATCATCAAGGATTGGCGCAGGGCGCGCTCCATCGCATCACCGAGCACCAGGCCGAGCACCATGGGCGCGGCCGGATAATCGAGCTTGCGCATGAGGTAACCAAGCAGGCCGAACGCCATCAGCATCGAGAGATCGAACAGACTGCTCGACACCGTGTAGACGCCGACGATCGAAATGCCGAAGATCAACGGATACAGTATGTGCACCGGCAACCGCAGCAATTGCGCAAACACCGGCACCAGCGGCAGGTTCAACACCAGCAGCATGACGTTACCGATATACATGCTGGCAACCAGCCCCCAGAACAGGTCCGGATGTTCCTGGATCAGTAGCGGGCCGGGCTTGAAACCCCACAACACCAGCGCCGCCAGAAGGATCGCCGTGGTGCCCGAACCCGGGATGCCAAGCGTCAGCAAGGGCACCAGCGCGCCGCCGGTTTCCGAGTTATTGGCGCCCTCGGGGGCGGCTACGCCCTCAATAACGCCGGTGCCGAACAGTTCGCGCCGCTTCGACACCGCTTTTTCGATGCCATAGGAAATAAACGAGGCAATCGTCGAGCCCGCACCAGGCAGCACGCCGGTGATAAACCCAACGACCGAACCGTTAATAAAGGCAAAGCGGCAGTCTTTCAGGTCCTGCATGGTCGGCAGCAGATTACGCAGGCCTTTGGGCACCGGCAGCACCTGCGCCGACTCGCGCGTTTCCATGTTGCAGAACACCTCGCCCAGCGCAAAGATGCCGATGGCGACCACCACGAAATCGATGCCGTCGAGCATCTCCATGTTGCCAAAGGTAAAGCGCGAGGTCGAACTGAACAGATCTGTGCCCATGGTAGCGATCCACAGCCCGACCAGCATGGCGAGCAGCGCCTTGATCATCGAGCGACCGGCGAGCAGCACCACCATCGCCAGGCCCAGCACCATCAGCGCAAAATATTCGGGCGAACTGAACGACAGCGCGAATTTTGCCAGCGGCGGCGCCACCAGCATCAGACCCAGCACACCGACGGTGCCGGCGATGAACGAGGCGATCGCCGCGATGCCGAGCGCCGCCCCCGCCCTGCCCTTGCGCGCCATCTGATAACCGTCGAGACAGGTCACTACCGACGCTGATTCGCCCGGCACATTGAGCAGGATCGAGGTGGTCGAGCCGCCGTACTTGGCGCCGTAATATATGCCGGACAGCATGATCATCGCGCTGGCCGGCGCCATCTGAAAGGTCAGCGGCAACAACATCGCAATCGTCGCCGGCGGTCCGAGGCCCGGCATGATACCGACGATGGTGCCGAGAAACACGCCGACGAAACACCACCACAGATTGATCGGCGCCAGCGCAACCGCAAATCCGTTCCACAGGCCGGTAATAATATCCATGTCAGCCCTAAAAACCGAACACGCCGACGGGCAGCGTCACACCCAACGCCGTCGGAAAAATCAGATGAAACCCGGCCGCACTCGTCACGGCGATCACCGCGGCACTTTTCAGCGGCCGCTGGTACATCACCGCCACCACCATAAACGTGAACAGCGCGTAGCTCAGCACGAAGCCAAGCAGTTTAAGCATTGCCACACAGACCACCAGTGCGGCCCACACCAGCAGCGCGCGCATGACACGCCGCCAGTCCATGGCGGTATCGGCGGTGGAACGCGCGCGCTTCACACTCGACACGACGAGCGCCAGCGACAGCACGATCATGGCGATGCCGTACCACAACGGAAAGAACCCGGCACCGGGGCCGTCCGGCCCCAGATAATCCCAATGTTGCGCTTCAACGACGATGTAAACACCCAGCGCCGCCAGCGCCAGTCCGGACCAGAGGTCGCCGGTTTTCTGCGATTTTTCTTCCATGCGATCCTTTGCGCCGTCGCTCAACGACGGCGCATCTGTGCTCAGACGAACTTGGGCTTCTTGTAACGCCCGATCGGCACGAGTTCGGCCACGGTGCCGCCGGGCGCGCGAAATTTGACCGGTATCACACCCGGGTCGCTGATGATTTCGCAACCGTAGGTCTTGATTTCGGCCGTCGACTTTTCGATGTCCTCGACTTCGACGGCGAAATGATGAATGCAGGGCTTTTCACCCGATGCCTTCGATTCGGCCGACTGCGTGCCCTGGTCGTACTGGATCAGCGTAAAATCGATCGCGCCGTCGGACAGATGGCGCGACAGGTGGTCACGCGTCTTGCGCGTTTCGACTTCGCGAAAGCCGAACACTTTTTCGTAAAACTCGGTGGTCTTTTCAAGGTCTTCGACCTTCAGTGCCAGATGAACGATGCGGTTCATGGTATCTCCTGCAAGTGTGGTTACGGCAATTGGTGGAAGCCCCGGTCGCGGGCACCTCCCCGGCTCAAGCCAGGCCGCGACGTTCGCACAATGCGTCCCGCTGGCGCAAGGTTGCGATGGTATACTAAGAGCGTAATATTATTGAAGCGGAAGCAAACCGTTTTTTCCGGTCTCTTCTGCCAGCGGCTCTAGTCCACATTCTGCCGCTTCCCGCGCATCACCACACCCCGAAAAAATCAGCTGCCGACCACGAACCCCGCCGCGCACAATATGGGCTGCGCGCTGAATCCGGTCAGCCGCCGGATAAATTCGCGCGAGCGTTCCGGATGCGCCGAACGCACGGCAACGCCGGCCGTGTAGACCGCCATGTTCTGCACCGGGCCGGGCAACGGTCCGACCAGCGTGACGCCCGGATTGGCGAGAATTTCGGTGACCTGAGTAATGCCCATTTCGAGCAGACCGTCGCTCTGCGCCAGGTTCGCCATCGCCGCATAGCCGTTGGGAAAATACTGCAGGCGCGGCGTCACTTCAGCGACGACCCCCAGTTGGTCAAGCACCCTCAACACCACCTTGCCTGCGGTCGCCACCGCCGGGTCCGGGCAGACGATGCGCGTGGCCGCCAGTAGGTTTCCGCGCAACACATCAACGTTGCGCACATCGGGACGCGGCGTACCGGCACGCACCGCGACACCGGTGCCGACCTTGCCCAGATCGACGCGCGTCGCCGCATTCACTTCGCCGGCGGCAATCAATTCATCGATCAACGCGGCGGTCAGTATGATGATGTCGGCCGGCGCACCGGATAGAACGCGCGCCTTCATTGCCCCCACCGCACCGTATTCGGCGTGCATACGATTGCCGCTTTCGCGCTGAAACTTTGCCGCCAGTTGACTCACCACGGCCTGCCCGGCGCCGGCGCAGAAAATATTCAATGTCGTCATGCTTCGCTCCCCTCAACGCTTCAAATCAGTTTCGTCCATATGAAAACGGTGCAGTATCCGGTGCAGCACCGGCGCCAGCGTTACCGCCACGATGCTGATGAACACCAGGCCGCAAAACAGCGCGTACGCCGACGAAAATAGCTTTGCCTCATCGGTTTTCATCTCCGCCACCGGCCCCATGCCACCGAGGATCATGGAGGCATTGTGCAGCGCATCGATCCAGGCAAGGCCGGCGATCTGATGATAACCGAGCACGCCGATCGCCAGCGCGGCCGTCGCAATCGCCACCGACACCGCCACGGATGCAATCACCCGCCGCACAAAACGCGGCCGCGGGATGACCTTCTGATGCCGGTTTTCAAACATGGTGTTTGCGCGCAATCCCGGATGGACGGAGCGTGCTCCTGAACGTGAAGTTTAACATGCGCGACTGTTGCAACCCGCAGCGGCGGTTGACTTGCATCGCGTTCGTTGCACAATGGCATGTATGAAACACGTCTTCACCGCCAAACATCCGACTGAGGCGCATTTGATCCGTGGCATGCTTGAAGCTGAAGGCATACGCGCCGAAGTGCGCGGCGACCAGCTCTACGGCGCTTTTGGTGAACTGCCGGTGCTGCCGACGGTGTGGATCCTCGACGCGTCGGCCGATGCCGAGGCGCAGCGGCTGGTCGGCGAATTTCTGCGCGGCACGCCGGCCTGGCGGCACCGTCACGAACGCTGGACCTGCGCGCAATGCGGCGAAGCGCTGGAGGGCCAGTTCACCGATTGCTGGAACTGCGGTGCGGCGCGCCCGGCCATCGCCTGAACCGGCGCGCAAAAAAAAGGCCGCGCAGGGACTGCGCGGCCGGAATGTCTTGCTGGAGATAATGCAAAGCCACAATAGCGCGTCGGCACTGCCCTGCAATCTGTAGTCGGGCGTACGTAGCTTCGCTTAGCGCTCAGAACACATCGCCGCGCTCGTATTGCGGGGGCCAGGCGATTTTCGCTTTCAACACCTTTGCCGCATGCAACGGCCAATACGGGTCGTTCAACAGCGCACGCGCCATGATGACGAGATCGGCCTGCCCGCTGGCAACGATATGTTCGGCGAGATTCGGCGCGCTGATCATGCCGACGGCGCCGGTGGCGATGCCGGTGCGACGTTTGAGGTCAGCGGCGAAATGCGTCTGGTAGCCCGGATACAACGGGATTTTCTGGCGCGGATCGAGGCCCCCGCTCGAACTGTCGATCAAATCAACCTTGCCGCCGTCTTTGAGCAACTGCACCAGTTTGGCCGTGTCGTCGAAGGCAATGCCACCCTCCACCCAGTCGACGCAGGACAGGCGCACGAACAACGGCTTGTCGTCCGGCCATTCGCTGCGCGTGGCGTCGATCACTTCAAGCAGAAAGCGGATGCGGTTGTCAAAACTGCCGCCGTACTGGTCGCTGCGCTGGTTCGACAGCGGCGAGAGAAACTGGTGGATCAGATAACCATGCGCACCGTGCAATTCGATGATGTCGAAACCGGCTTGGTGCGCGCGCCGCGCGCTGGCGGCAAAACCGTCGATCGCTGCTTTCACCGTGGCGAGGTCCATTGCCTGCGGCGGACGCTGCCCTTCGCTGAACGTCAAGGCAGAGGCAGAAACGTTTTCCCAACCGCCTTCGGCCAATGAGAGTTGTTTGCCGCCCTGCCACGGCGCCGCGCATGAAGCCTTGCGGCCGGCATGACCGATCTGCACCGCCGCCAGCGCGCCCTGTGCCTTGATCAGTTTGACGATGCGCGCGAAAGCATCGCGCTGTTCGTCGTTCCACAAACCGGTGCAACCCGGTGTAATGCGTCCGCGCGCCTCGGTATTGGTCGCTTCCGCGCAGACGATGCCGGCGCCACCGGCCGCACGCGAACCGAGGTGCTGCAAATGCCAGTCGTTCGGCACGCCATCGACGGCCGAGTACTGGCACATCGGCGAGACCATGATGCGGTTGCGCGACGTAACGGAACGAAAGCTGATCGGGCGGAACAGGTGCGGCATGCCATCGCGCTGGTGAATTTTGCGGCCGTCGGTGGCCGGCGTCGCTTGTGCTTGTGTGCTTGTTGTCATCGTTATTCCCGGTTGTCCCAATTTTTCGTCACTCCCGCGAAAGCGGGAGTCCAGAATTTTATTCGCGCTACGTCAACAACTGGATTCCCGCTTACGCGGAAATGACGTTGCCAATAAGCATTCAGCAATCTGTCGCTATGCAAGACTGCGCATCACCGCATAAAGCTTCGCCTTCGCCTCAAACCCTACACCCGGCACCTGCGGCAGTCCAACATATCCGTTTTCGACCGGCGTCTCGTCCGCAAAACCACCGAAAGGCTGAAACACATCCGGGTAGGACTCATTGCCGCCGAGCCCGAGGCCCGCAGCGATATTCAGCGACATCTGATGTCCGCCGTGTGGAATGCAACGGCGCGGCGACCACGCGTTGGCTTTCAGCATCTCGACGGTGCGCAGATACTCGACAAGCCCGTACGACAACGCGCAATCGAACTGCAGCCAGTCGCGCTCGGCGCGCATGCCGCCGTGGCGGATCAAATTGCGCGCGTCGAGCGTCGAGAACAGGTTTTCACCGGTCGCCATCGGGCCTTTGTAGTGGCTGGCGAGTTCAGCCTGCAATTGAAAGTCGAGCGGGTCCCCCGCCTCTTCGTACCAAAATAGCCCATAGGGTTCGAGCGCTCGCGCGTATTCGATTGCGGTTTTGAGATCGAAACGTCCATTCGCATCGACGGCGACATTTTTGCCGGCGCCGGCGATCTTGATCACGGCTTCGATACGTTTGATGTCCTCAGCCAGCGACGCACCGCCGATTTTCATTTTTACCACGCTGTAACCGAGATCAAGATACTTCTTCATCTCGTCCTGCAGTGCGGTAAGGTTCTTACTCGGATAGTAATAACCGCCGGCCGCGTAAATGAACACCTTGTCGTCGACCGCGCCGCCACGGTAACGTTCGCCAAGCACACGATACAATGGTTTGTTCTCGATCTTGGCCACCGCGTCCCACACCGCCATATCGAGCACGCCGACGGCGACCGAGCGTTCGCCATGGCCGCCGGGCTTTTCATTCGCCATCAGCGTCGCCCACACCTTGTGCGGGTCGAGGTTGTCGCCGGCGTCGTTCACCAGTGCGGCCGGCGCGGCCTCCATCAGACGCGGAATGAAGCGTTCGCGCAGCAGGCCGGCCTGCGCGTAGCGACCGTTGGAATTGAAACCGTAACCCGTGACGAATTTGCCGTCGCGCTTGACGTCAGTAACCACGGCGACAACGCTCGCTGTCATCTTGCTGAAGTCGATATAGGCATTGCTGATCGCCGAATTGAGCGGTGCGACGGCCTGACGAATTGCGGTGATTCTCATACCGCCCCCTTGATGGCCATCAAATCGATCAACTGCCCGATGTCGGCCAGCGTGTCGAGTTTCCACACGGTTTCCAGTATGCGATCGGCCTGCCCCGCTTCCAGCCGGCCTGCGGTGAGTTCCCGGAATTTATGCTCGACCTCGTTGTCCGACAGCGGATTTTTGGCATGTCCCTTGAAGTATTCGACCGACGCACTGTGCTGTTTGCCGTCCTGCATCGTCACTTCAATGACGCAGGGCCATTTCACCGGATGCAGTTGGGTAAATTCGGGTTTCTCGCGCAGGATCATGCGTTTCATCAGATCCGCAATGCGTGGATCGCGCAGCCGGTCTTCATCAAAACTCTTTTCACTGATAGTGCCGTCGATCAACGCGGCGGCAATGATATACGGCAGACTGTGATCGGCCGTTTCACGCGTGCCAGGTTGCCACAGCGGTGACGCGCGATTGGTATAACGGTTGGCCACCCAGTAACTGTCGACCACGATCGATTCGATCTCTGCCGGCTTGACCTTGCCGTGTAATTCAATCGCAACCGCAATCGGACTCTGCGAATGCACCACCGCCGGAAAATATTTGAGATGGGTTTCGCACACGCGGAACGGCCCGCCGCGTCCGCCGAACGGCGCCCACTCGAACTTGCCCACCGCGTGCTGCAAACCGGCCTTGCCCACAATCGCGTCGTCGGGCCCGGTCAGGCCCGCTTCAGCGAGAGTCGCCGCAAACACGCCGTTGCGCGCCGCATTGGCGGCGGCGCAACCTTTCCAGTGCGACAACTCACCCATGCGCGTCTGTTCCAGCGCCAGGTTGGGCGTGACCGCCAGCGCGATGGCCTGCCCGATACGGGCGGCGTCGAGTTTGAGCAATTTCGCCGCCGACAATGCACCGCCCACCACACCGAAGAGCACGTAGTCCCAGCCCTGCTCGCGCGGCAGGATGTCCGAGAAATTACAGAAACCCTCGTAGGCCAGCGTCGTCGCCAGAATGATTGCCTTGCCGTCGGCGTGCACCGATTCGCCCAGTGCCAGCACGCCGGCGAAGGTGTCGCTCGGATGCCCGCTGTTCTTGTTGAAGTAGGCGTCGTTGAAATCGGCATAACGCAGCATGGTGCCGTTGGCAAAGGCGGCGTGTTCGGCACTGGTTTTTTTCAGCGTGCCGAAAATGCGCGCCGGTGCGTCGCTTGAATAACGTCCGGCCACCGCGCGCGCGATACGCGCCGGCTCGGCGTCGAAGGCGCCGATGGCACAGCCCAGCGTGTCGATCAGCTTGCGTTTGCATTCATGCACGACCTCGTCAGGCAACTCGCCATAGGAAAGCCCTGCGGCGTACTCGCTCAATTCGCGGATGCGTGGGTCCATGGATTTCGGTGCTTTTCGGCTATGCGGCGCGCGCGAATGCGCTGCACCGTGACAGTGGAATTCTAGCATGTGCTAGCATCCTGCTCCCGCATTCACCCCCCTACAAACCACCATGATCCGCAGCGCCTTTACCCTCTTCGCCGTCGCCCTGACCGCCAACGCATTTTCCGCGGGCGCGCCCGAATGGAAACCGGAAAAGGCGATCGAAATTGTCGTCGGCGTCACCCCGGGCGGCCCCGCCGACACCTCGGCGCGCATGATGCAGAAAATTCTGCAGGACAAGCGCATGGTCACGCTGCCGGTCAGCGTCAGCAACCGTGCCGGCGCCAACAATGCGCTGGCCTGGCTCTATTTAAACCAGCATCAGGGCGATGCGCATTTCATCGCCATGACATTGCCCAACATCGTCACCAACCGTATCACCGGCAGTCACGATCTGAGCTTCGCCGACATCACGCCGCTGGCACAGTTGAACAGCGAAACCATCGTCTTTTCGGTGAAGGCCGATTCGACGCTCAAGAGCGGAACCGAATTAATCGCAAAACTCAAAGCGAACCCGACCTCACTCAGCATCGCCTTTAGCAACATCGGCAGCGCCAATCACATCGGTGCCGGCCTCGTTATGAAAACCGCCGGCTTTGACGTCAAAAAAATGAAATTCGTCGCCTTCAAGGGTGCCAGCGAAGCGGTCACCGCCCTGCTCGGCGGTCACGTCGACGTTGTCGCCTCCAGTGCCTCGACCATCGCACCGCAGGTGGAATCCGGAGCCCTTCGAATAATTGCGGTTGCCGCATCCAAGCGCATGCGCTCGAATCCGACGGTGCCAACCTGGCGCGAACAGGGTGTCGCCGCCATTTTCTCGAACTGGCGCGGCGTCATCGGCCCCAAAGGCATGAGTCCTGCGCAGATCGCATATTGGGATGACCTGCTCGGCAAAATCGTGCGCACCGACGAGTGGACAAAGGAAGTCGCGCAATACGGCTGGGAAAACGATTACATGAACAGTGCGGATAGCCGCAAATTCCTTGAGCGCCAACACGAGGAACTCAAAGCTATTCTTGGCGAACTCGGGCTGGCAAAATAATCATGCCCGGTCACCTTGACTGCAGGCAACGCATAACCGGGAATTTTTGAAACCCGCACACTCGCGGATAATCGCCAATCCATGACCCTCTCGAAGAAACCTGCACGCGAAGCGCGCCGGCGCTGGCTGATACAGGCAGGCGCACTGGCCACCACCTCGACGTTGCCGCTGTGGGTTCCGCTCGCCACCGGTCAATCCGGCCACGACCTGAATGTTCTGCCACGGCTCGCGCTCGTCATCGGCAATACCCGCTATGCCGAGGCGCCGCTGAAAAACCCCGGCAATGACGCCAAAGCCATCGCCGGCGAACTGCAAGCCGTTGGTTTCAAGGTCAACCTGCAACTCGACACCAGCCGCGCACAATTGGCCGGTGCGATCCAGACCTTTACCGGCGAACTTACCAGAACCCGCGGCATCGGTCTCTTCTATTATGCCGGCCATGGCGCGCAACTGGCGTGGCGCAACTATCTGATCCCGGTAGACGCCACCATCGAGAAACTCGAAGATCTGCGGGACAAAACGGTGGAGCTCAATGCGCTGCTGCAGGGGCTGGTCAAAGCCGCCAACCCGATGAACGTCATCATTCTCGACGCCTGTCGCGACAACCCGTTCGGCACCAAGCTGCCGACCGAGCACAAAGGCCTGTCGCAGTTCGATGCGCCGCCAGGCTCCCTGCTTGCCTATGCGACATCACCCGGCAACACCGCCGGTGACGGCGAAGGCGCCAACGGGCTCTACACCGAAAATCTGTTGCGCGAAATCAAGGCGCCGGACGCCAAGATCGAAGACGTGTTCAAGCGCGTGCGGCTGGCCGTACGCCGCAGCTCGCAGGGGCAACAGATCCCCTGGGAGAGCACTTCGCTCGAAGAGGACTTTTACTTCCGTCCGCCCAAGCAGTTGAAAAAGCTTTCCGAGGACGAATTGGAAAAACAGTTCGAGGAAGAACTCGAATTGTGGGAGCGCATCAAGAACGCGAAGGAATCCGCCCCGATCGAGGAATACCTGCGCAAATATCCGAGCGGCAAGTTCTGCGAACTGGCCCAGTTCCGCCTCAACCGTCTGCTGGTGCAGCGCGAAACGACGGTGCAGGCCGCCATTGCAAGCAACGTATTGCAACCGGCCAGCGGGTCGAATGCCGATTTCAAATATGTCAGACCGTCCACCCGCGTGAATTGACGCCACCATGCCTATCATCAATGTCGAAGGGATCGGCCGCATCGAGTTTCCGGATGCAATGAGCCGGGAACAGATCGACGACACGATCAAAAACGAGATTCTCCCGGCGTTCAGACTGCGCATTGCGCAAGCGTCGGCAACGGCACTTTCCGCCAACACTTCGATCGCACCGAATCCGTTTAGCGGCGGCACAGCTGTTGCCGACGGTCGTTTCAGCGTCGGCGACAGTTACAGATACACCATCTCGGATCTGCTGACGAAGATGGAAACGCGGCGGCGCACGGAAACCGTGACCGAGGTCAGCGACAGCGAAGTCGCCTACAACGGCGGCCGCATGACCACCGATCTGCTCGGCAACTACATTATCGACGACCGCGGACGCTTGTTGACCGAATCGCAGTATTTCGTTTCCGAATATAGTGTGGGCAAACACTGGCACACCCGTGTCTTGTTGACGCGCGGCGGCGGTGGTGGCGATGGCCGGCCGCGGGGGAAACGCAGCCTTACGCGCTTCAAGGAAGATACCGATGAAGTGGAACTGGACTTCCGCGTGCTCGCACGCGAAAAAATCACCGTGCCGGCCGGCACCTTCGACGCGTTCAAAGTTGAAGGCCAGGGATTCGTGCGCAATGCCGGCGCCAACTGGCGTTACGTTTACTGGATCGCCCCCGAAAAAGTGCGGCGCTTCATCGCCCTGGAATACACCAATAGCGGCCGGCGCGGCGGCCTCATCATCGCCGACCGTTACGAATTGACCTCATTCAGGCAAAACGTCTAACCTCAGGCAGTTCACCGTAGCCAACCGCGAACGTCCGCCGCAGCGTGCAATTGCCACACCCGCGCGATAACCTTGCGCATCTCGCCGGCTGTCGCGCCGCCCGTGTGACCGCAAAGCCGGATCGCCTTGTCTTCCAGCTCAGCGCGTGACAACACGTTGTCCGGATCGCCCTTCGGTGAGCTAATTTTTTTCTCCAGCGTGCGCCCGTCTTTTAACGTGACGCTGACACGGCCGAGCCAGCGCTTTGGATAAGCGCCGTCGACTTCGGGATCGAGCACCATCTTCACCTTGTCGTGGAATGCCCTCACCGGCTTTTCGCGCAGTGCTGAATCGGTAAAGTCCGCAAGACCGGCACGCCCCAGGTTGGCGATCAGCGCCAGCACGAAACCCATCGAAAATTTCGATTGATGTATGGTCTGCGGATCGGTTACCGGGCCCAGCACATCGAGCGCGCCTTGATGCACGTGCGCGGTGAGTGCGACGATGTCGTCGGGTTTGAGTTTATGTTCCTGCATCAGCACCAACAGCGCATCGGCCGCCGGATGCGTGTGCCGGCAGGACGCATGAAACTTGAATGACGTTTCCGCGGTCGCCCAGCGCGTGCCGAGTTGGTCGGTCAGGCAACTCACATCTGCGTCCGACGACATGCCGGCCGCCATGCCCTGCTTGCCTTCGAAAATCATGCGCGCCCCGGTAAAACCGTCGCGTGCGATGTAGGCGGCCATCAAACCGTCCGCCGCCGCCTTGCCGGTATGCAGCTGTTTCGAATCGGCGGCGTCGCGCAAAAATTCCCACAAGCCCGCCGCCATGGTACCGGCCGAACCGAGGCAGTGCTGCATTTTGTCGGCATCGAGTTTGAGGATGTGTGCGACACCCGCCGCCGCGGCGAGCTTGCCGGCCGTGCCCGTGGTGTGAAACACCTTGTAGTGCGACCGGCCCAAAAATTCGCCGACGCGCACGCCGCATTCGTAACCGGCCACCGCCGCGGCGATGAACTCGCGTCCGCTCGAACCGGCGGCCTGGGCCGCCGCGAGCACCGCCGGAAACACCACCGTGCCCGGGTGCAGCACCGAACTGTTATGCAGATCGTCCTGCTCAACATAATGCGAGGCCGCGCCGTTGATCAACGCTGCAAACACCGGTGAACTGCGTTTGCGCGACACCAGAATTTCAGACGGGCCGTCGGTCGGCCCCATTTCCGCAGCGAATTGCTCCATGACGCGGGTCGGCCGCGCGTCCTTGCCGGCGAGCGTCGAAGCAAACCAGTCGAGAAACAGATCTTCAGTGCGCAGCACCACATCCTGCGGAATATCTTCGTAGCGGATTGCGCTCAGGAATTCGCACAGCTTGCGCGTCGCCGACGTGATTGCGGTTTTCTCGATGGTATCCATGGTTTTTTATCCTTTGGCGCGAATGACCGGATTGCTCAGGACACCGATCGGCGCGCAGCTGATATCGCAAGTGTCGCCGTGTTTGAGGTCAGGTATCGTCGCCTCGTCCGTACCGAGCCAGATCACGTCCCCCGGATGCAGCGTCGAATACTGCGTAATTTTGGCAATGAAGTGCTGCGCCGAGAACAACATCTTGCCCGTATGGTAACTGGCGGCGCGCTGTCCGTTGACGTCGATGGACACCGTGAGATCCATCGGATCGAGGCCGGTTGTGATAAACGGCCCCATCGGCTTGAAGCTGTCGCAGTTCTTAGCGCGCCACAGTGTCCGGTCGGCCTTCTGCCAGGTGCGCTCACTGACGTCATTGCCCAAGGTATAGCCGAGCACGCAGTCAAGCGCATTGGCCTCGGTCATATTGCGCGCGGTCTTGCCGATCACTGCCACCAGTTCACCCTCGAACTGTACGGGGCCCGGCGAGTCGGCCGGAATCACAATATTTTCACCGTTCGCGATCAGCGCGTTGTTCGAACGGTAGCCGATGTCGGCCTTTTCCGGCGGTTTGGTCGTGGTGCCTTTGCGTTTGTTGCCCCACTCGATGTGCGCAAGGTAATTGAAGCCGGCGCAATAAAACACCGATGGCACGCAGGGAATCAGTGTCTTCAGCGCCGACAGCACGTGCTTCTTCGTGGTCGCCTTCCACGCATCAAACGGCGAACCGTCGAGCTCGACCACTTGATCACCCTCAACGAGACCAAAAAACGTTTTGCCCTGCGATTCAAAGCGTCCGAATTTCATCGTTACCTCTCAAGAGTTTCTACGGGCATTACGACTGTCACCTATACCGCGCCACCAGCATGCAGCGCACTGATTTCGTCTTTTGAAAAACCGAGCCCCGCCAGCACGTCATCCGTGTGTTCACCCACTGCCGGCACCGCATCGAAGCGCGGCTCGAAATCCGGCATGGTCACCGGCGGCAACAGCGCGGGAATGGGGCCGGCCGGCGTTTGCACCTCGCGCCAGCGATTGCGCGCCTTCAATTGCGGATGCTCCCACACTTCATCGGGCGTATTGATGCGCGCGTTGGCAATACCCGCTGCATCGAGTTTTTTCACGACTTCAGCCGCCGTCATGCCTGCAAATATCTGTTCGATCAATCCGACCATCTCCGTGCGCGCCGCCGTCCGCTTGGTATTGTTATCGTAACGCGGGTCTTTGGCCAGTTCGGGCCGCGCCAGAACGCCGCTACAAAACTTCGCCCATTCGCGTTCATTCTGGATGCCCAGCATGACGAAGGCGTCGTCGCCGCATTTAAAGCGGCCGTACGGGACGATGGTGGCGTGATCAGGACCGCTGCGACGCGGCGGCTGACCGCTAAAGTGGGTGTAATACAAGGGGTGGGACATCCACTCGGCCAGTGCTTCGAACATGGTGACTTCAACGCGCGTGCCCTTGCCGGTTTTTTCGCGCTGATACAGCGCCGTGAGAATTCCGGAGTAGGCATACATGCCGGCGCTGATGTCGACGATCGAGATGCCGACCTTGGTCTGCGTTTCCGGCGTGCCGGTCACCGACAGCACACCCGCCTCGCTTTGCACCAGCAGGTCGTAGGCCTTTTTTTCCGCATAAGGGCCGGTGTCGCCATAACCCGACAAATCGCAGACGATCAGACGCGGATGATTTTTCAACAGCGCATCGGCAGCCAGGCCAAGGCGCGCCGCCGCGCCCGGCGCCAGATTCTGAATGAAGATATCGGCACCACCGATCAGCTTTGCAAGAATTTCTTTCGCCTGCGGATGTTTGACGTCCAGCGTCAGACTTTCCTTCGAGCGGTTGAGCCAGACAAAATAGGCCGACTGCCCCTTCACGGTTTGATCGTAGTCGCGCGCAAAATCGCCGACGCCGGGGCGTTCGATTTTGATCACGCGCGCGCCGAGGTCGGCGAGCTGGCGGGTGCAGAACGGTGCGGCCACCGCCTGTTCAAGCGCGACGACCGTAATACCTTCGAGTGGACGCATGGGGTTTCCTGTGTGACCGCCGATTATAACAACGCCGATGCGCTGGTCCGGCAAAGTCGTTATGATGGCGGCCAATGGAATGCGCGCAAAATAGCGCCGCCAACGGAGGAAAACACCATGTATGTAGCAGACAGCAAACGGCTGACCCGCGCCGGCGCGCGCAAAATGATGGACAGTGCGACCCATGCGGCCGAAAAAGCCAGCGTGGCGATCGCCGTGGCCATTGCCGACAGCGGCGGCCACCTCATCATGCTCGAACGGATGGATGGCGGGCGCTTTCACACCGTGCACTCATCGACCACCAAAGCGGTGTGCGCAGCATCGAACAAGCGCCCCACCACCGCCAAGGGCGCGGCCGGCCAGGACCTCGATACCGCACACGCCATCGGTCTGGCGCTCGCCGCCGGCCCCGAACGCTGGACGGCGATGGAAGGCGGCTATCCGATCATCGTCGACGGCGAATGCATCGGCGGCATCGGTGTCAGCGGCGGCGACTGGTCCTTCGACGATCGTCTCGCCCGCGAAGCCGTCGAGGCGATCGGTGCGCAGTGGAAAATCGAAGCAAAATAAAACCAATCGCAGCATAGGAGGCGCAGCATGGCTTTTGAACCCGTCAGAGTCGGTTGCCTTGGCATGGGCTGGTGGTCGGATGTGCTCGCCGATGCGATGGTCAAATCCGGCAAACTGAAAATTGTTTCCTGCTTCACGCGATCGGACGAAAAGAAACAGGCCTTCGCGAAAAAATACGGCTGCAGCAGCGCAGCAAGCTACGACGCCATGCTCGCCGACACCAGTGTCGAGGCGATCATCAACACCACGCCCAACAACGTGCATCTGGAAACGACGCGCGCCGCTGCGGCCGCGAAGAAGCACGTCTTTCTCGACAAGCCAATCGCCAATACCGTCGCCGACGGCAATGCCATCACCGAAGCCTGCAGCAAAGCCGGCATTGTGCTGGCACTCGGTTACCAGCGCCGCCGCGAAAGCCATTTCCGCTGGATCAAGGAGCAGATCAATGCCGGCGTCTTCGGCAAACTCGTCAACGCCGAAGCCAACATCAGCCGCGATCGTCTCGGCAAAATCGATCTCAACTCATGGCGCTTTACCGCCGCCGGCATGCCCGGCGGCGTCATGCTGCAAATCGGCATTCATTACGCCGACGTGCTCGAATATCTAATGGGACCGGTGAAAGCGGTCAACGGCCGCTTCGCCCAGCTCGTGCTACCCGGCGACAACCCCGATGTCGCGAGCCTCATCCTCGAACACGAAAACGGCGCGCTCTCGACGCTCAATGCGAGCTACGCCTCGGCCTCCGAGTATTACCTGATGAACATCTACGGCAAAGAAGCCAGCGCCTATTACGACATGCATACGGGCCTGCGCTGGCTCAAGCGCGGCAGCGACCGCGCCGAACCGGTGAACTGCGCAAAAAACGACGCCATCGTCGATGAACTCGACGAATTCGCCGATGCGGTGCGCGGCAAGGCACAGCCGGAAATGGGTGGCGCCGCTTCGACGCGTTCACTGGCCGTGCTGCTGGCCGGCATCCAGTCGGCGCGCGAAGACCGGCGCATCGAAATCGCGGAGGTTCTTGCCGTAAAACTTTAGTTTCTAGCCAGCGAGGAAATCAAGATGCGGTCGTTGAATGGCAAACTGCTAACAATTCGGCGTCGCTCCCGCGCAAGCGGGAGCCCGGCTTTTGGTATTGTAAATAACGACGCGGAAAACTGGATTCCCGCTTTCGCGGGAATGACAGATTGGCGATGGCTACCGATATTTGCAATGCGACTTGCGGCGTGTTTACTTGCTGCATCGCTCGGCATTAGCACCGCGAATGCGCAGGACACGCCCTATCCCAAACGCGGCAACATCGAAATCACTGTACTCTTCCCCGCCGGCTCCTCGGCCGATGTCACGGCGCGCCTGCTCGCACAGGGCATGTCCAAACAGCTTGGTGCCAACGTCATCATTGTCAACCGCCCGGGGGCCGGTGGTGCGATCGGCTATAAATACGTTGCCGCACAAAAGCCCGACGGTTATGTGCTGGTGTGGAATTCGAATTCAATTTCCACAACCTTTCACTCCGGCCAGTCCAGCGTCGATTACCGCGCCTTTGATCCGGTCGCCCGCGTACTCGCCGAATCACCGGTGCTGGCGGTCAAAGGCGACGCCAAATGGAAAACGCTCAATGACTTCATCGCCGACGCCAAATCGCGTCCGGGACAAATCAGCGTCGCCAATTCCGGCACCGGCAGCCACACGCACATTTCCGCAGCGGCTTTGTTCAAGGCGTCCGGCGTCGACATCATCGACGTGCCCTACGGCGCGTCACAAGTCGTGCCCAGCCTGCTCGGCGGCCATGTCGATGCGATGCTGCAGCTGCCCGGCGCGCTGGCCGGCCACCTCAAGGGCGGCAGCATGCGCCTGCTCGCCACGCTGACCACGGCACGCGATCCATCGCTGCCCGATGTGGCCACCGCCCTCGAACAGGGCGTGAATGTCTCACTCGAAGCCTGGCGCGGCATTGCGGCGCCCAAAGGCACGCCGCGCGCCGTCATCGCCATGCTGGAAGCGGCCATCCGCAAAACCGTCGAGGAGCCGGAGTTCATCAAGGGCAGCGAAAACCTCAACGTGCGCCCCGCCTTTGCAACAGCCGCCGAATTCGGCGAACTCATTGCGAAGGAAGATATCGATCTCGCGCGACTGATGCAGCTTATCGGGTTGAAGAAATAAAACATTACCGTCCACGACCACTCATTCGCGCCATTCATCGGGAGTCTTCAATGCAATTGCAGTTCTTTTGTTCTGCGCTCGCGCTTGGCTTGTTCCTTTCCCCTGCTGCTGCGCAACAGCCATCACCGGATGTCGTGCGCCAGGCCACACAAGCCAGCTTCCGCGAATACATCGATCTGCTCTCGCTGCCGAATGATGCGGCCAACCCTGCCGATATTGTCAAGAACGTCGAATGGCTGGAAGGCGCATTCCGCAAGCGCGGCTTCACCACGCAGCAACTGCCGAACAATGGCAAGCCGCTGATGTATGGCGAATACCCGCGCAAGGTTGCCGGCGCTAAAACCGTGCTGTTCTATATGCACTTCGACGGTCAACCGGTGACGCCGGAAAACTGGGCACAGAAAAATCCGTGGACACCGGTGCTGAAGCAGCGCAACGCGCAGGGTGCGTGGGAAGCCACTGACATGGCGCAACTCTTCGGTGCGACCGTCAATCCGGATTGGCGCGTGTTCGCACGCTCGGCGTCCGACGACAAGGGCCCGATCATGATGTTCCTCGCCGCCTTCGACGCCATGAAAGCGGCGGGCATAGAACCGGCCATCAACGTCAAGGTGATCCTCGACAGCGAGGAGGAAAAAGGCTCGATCAATATTGGCAACGTCGCCACCGCACACCGCGAGTTGCTGCGCGCCGACGCCATCCTGATCCACGACGGCCCGCGCCACGCCAGCGAAAAGCCCACTCTCGTCTTCGGTAACCGCGGCAACACCACCGCACGCCTGACGGTCTACGGCCCGCGCAGCGAACTGCACAGCGGCCACTACGGCAACTACGCGCCGAACCCCGCGCAGCGTTTGGCCGCGCTGCTCGCCTCGATGAAGGACGACAACGGCCGCGTCACCATTCCCGGTTATTACGACCGCGTGAAACTCACCGACAGCGAGCGCCGCATCCTCGCCGAAGTCGGCGACGACGAAGCCGTCATCCGCAAACGCCTCGGTATCGCGAAAGCCGAAACGGTGGGTGCCACCCTGCAGGAAGCGATCCAGTATCCCTCGCTCAACATTCGCGGCATGGCGGCCTCCGGCGTCGGCGAACGCGCCTCCAATGTGGTGCCGAGCCAGGCGCTGGCCGAATTCGATCTGCGCACCACGCCCGAGGCGCCCCCCGAATACCTGTTCGGCCTGATCGAACAACATGTCCGCAGCAAGGGCTATTTCCTGACCAAGGGCGCGCCAACCGAAGCAGAACGCGCCGCGCACGACCGCATAGCCTCGCTCACGCTCGGCCGCGGCAGCAAGGCCGCGCGGACACCAATGGAATCGCCGCTCGGCCAATGGGTCGATGGCGTCCTGCGCAAAACCTTCAGCGTGAATGGCGCCGATGCTGCAACCGTGCGCATCCGCATGATGGGCGGCAGCGTGCCCACCGACAAACTGGTCGAAGCGCTTGATACACCATTCGTGATTGTGCCGCTGGTCAATGGTGACAATAACCAGCACAGTCACGACGAAAATCTGCGCCTCGGTCATTACTTCGACGGCGTGCGCGCCCTTATCGGATTGATCCGCACTGCCTACTAATCTAACGATCAAAACAATAGGCCGTTTCAGCATGGACTGAAACGGCCTTTGCATTTTGCGGTCGACGCATTTCGTCGGGCGCAACAACCAACGGGCATTGCGCCGTATGGTAGCTTCCGGCGCAATGCGCTGCGCTTATTGCGCCCTATCCGCCTGCGGGATCAGACGCCCTCGACGATACGGATATCGCGCACGGCGCCGTCACCCAGTGCGGCCAGCGCCGCCTGATAGCCGGCGCTGTCGTGTGCGGCAGTTGCTGCCGCCACACTGTCGAACTCGATCATCACGGTGCGCTGGTTCTCGCCGGCTTCGTAGATTTTCGCCGGCATGCCGCGCACCAGAAATTTCCCGCCGGCGCCCTGGATGGCCGGACCCGCGAGTTTTGCGTAGGCGGCGAGTTTGTCGGCGTCTTTGATCGCGCGGTAACAGGCGATCCAATAGGCTTTTGCCATTTCAATTCTCCTTGAATAACTGTTGAACTAAACCGTCGCTCCCGCGAAAGCGGGAGCCCAGTTCCGCTAGTCTTTCATTTCCCGCAACACTGGATTCCCGCTTTCGCGGGAATGACGGTTCTATATATAATTTTTCGAAATTGGTGCACGCAAAATCCTCACTTCTTTGCCGGCGCGTATTTGCCGGTCAACTGCGGCGTCTGCACGCCTTCCAGTCCCTTGTTGTGGTGTTCCAGGCGCGTATCACGCGACCAGGTGCGCTTCAGATCGTCACGCACATTGATGTGCAGCACGCCGAGGCCTTCGCATTCGAGTTCGACTTTGTCACCATCCATGAACGAATTCAGGCCGCGGTGGTTGGTGCCGGTGGCCAGCACGTCGCCGGCTTCCAGCGTATGTATGGAACTAACCCACTCGATGCAGCGCGGGATCTTGTGCGCCATGTCGTCGCTGTTGAAGTTCTGTTTGACGACGCCGTTGACCTTCAGCGTGATCTGCAGCTTCTGCGGGTCCTTGATTTCGTCGGCGGTCACCAGGAAGGGCCCCATCGGCGCGAAGGTTTCACGCGACTTCATCTGGTAGAAGGTGTTGCCGGCCGGCGGCAGTCCGCGCGCCGAACCGTCGATGAAGTTCACATAACCGAAGATGTATTGCATGGCGTCGGCCGCCTTGACGTTGGTGGCGCGTTTGCCGATGACGAGCGCCAGTTCAGCCTCGCCTTCGAAAATCGTCGCCGGAATGTCCTGCAACACCATGGTGTCGCCATCACCGATCACGCCACTCGGCGATTTGTGAAAGGCATTGATCGGCGCCGGTTCGCTGCGCGTGCCGTCTTCCATGTAGTTCACGGCCATGCAGTCGATATTGTGCGGGCGCGGCAACGGCGAGCGCAGGCGCACTGATTTGAGCGGCACGCCAGCTTCTTTCGCCACGGCCGCCTCGAGTTTGCCGCGATACGCGTCGAAGCGTTCGATCAGGCCGTTGATCAGATTGTGCGGGCCGGTATGCGGGATGTCCTTGACCACAGCCGACACGTCCACCACGTTGTCGCCCTTGACGACGCCCATCTTGAAATCATCGAAATAACAAATCTTCACTGTATTCTCCCTGATTGATCAATTTGATCTTTTGTATAAAAACTGCGCTTTGCCTCATTCTACACGTGCAAAACCGTCGGGCATCGTCGCCATGAAGGATTTGCGTGCCGTAATACGGGCGCACCACTTGGCCAGCGCCGGATACCTGCCGCGCCAGTCGTGCGGATAGCGGATGTCGATGTACTGCAAGGCAACGCCCATCACGGCATCTGCCAGGCTGAATTTTTTGCCGACAAGAAACTCGCCGCCGTCATACATTTCAGCGGCCAGTTTCAGCGCGCGTGCAATGCGCGCTTCCTCGCGCTGCATTTTCTCCGGCATCTGCTTGTCGGCCGGGCGGCGCGACTCGAGGATGCGCGCAATCACCGCGTCGATGATGCCGTTGCCAAGCGCCTGCCAGCGCTGCGCTTCCCAGTAACCGGCCGCATCCTGCGGCGGCAGCGGTTTGCCATCGAGATGATCGAGATAATGCACAACCTGCGGCGACTCGAAGAGGTAATTGCCCGGCGCCAGTTCCAGCACCGGCACTTTGCCGAGCGGATTCATTGCCGGGATCGCGGTATCCGCTGTCCATGGGTCCTCCGCCACAAATTCGCATTGGATGTTTTTTTCGATAATCAGCACACGCGCCTTGCGCGCGTACGGTGAAAACGGTGATCCGTAGAGTTTCATGGCCCCTCCCCTGTGGTGTTTTCTATTCGACCGAAGCGCCGGTCAGTTTGATGAGCTTGGCGTATTTATCGTAATCCGCTTTCAGGCGCGCGTCGAATTCATCGACCGTGCTGTACCAAGGATCGCTGGCCTGACCCGCAAAGTTTTTCAGCACATCCGGCTGCTTCATGGCGCGGTTGATTTCAGCGTTGAGCTTTTCGACGATGGCCCGCGGCGTGCCCGCCGGCGCGAAGACGCCGACCCACGGGTCCATCTCGAAGCCCGGCAATCCGACCGAAGCAATCGGCGGCATATCCGGCAATGCCGTCGAACGTTTGAGCGAGGCAATGCCGAGTCCGCGCAAGCGGCCCGATTGCACATGCACCAGCACCGTCGAAATCGTCGCCAGCGACGACTGTGTTTCACCCGACATCAACGCCGTGACCTGGGGTGCGCCGCCTTTATAGGGAACGTGCACCATCTTGAGGCCGGCCATGGCGGCAAATAGCGCCATCGACAGATGCGGCGTGCTGCCGTTGCCGGACGAGGAATAATTGATCTGGTCCGGGTGCGCGCGCGCGAGCGCGATGAATTCGCGCACCGATTTCACCGGTAGCGCCGGATGCACGGTCAACAGACCCGGCTGGTTCGCCAGCAATGCAACACCGACAAAATCCTTCAGCGTGTCGTAGGGCAGTTTCTTGTACATCGACGCGTTGCCGACGTGGCTGGTCGAGTGCACCATGATGGTGTAACCGTCTGGCGGCGCTTTCGCCACCAGATCGGCGCCGATCGCGCCGGACGCGCCGCCGCGGTTTTCAATCACGAATTGCTGGCCGAGGGTCTCACTCAATTTCTGCATCACGATGCGGCCGATGACGTCATTGGAACCCCCGGGCGGCCACGGAATCAGCACGCGCACCGATTTCGCCGGATAGGTCTGCGCATGCAGCGGCAACGCCACGGCAGGGAGCAGCAGTGCGAGCATCGACGCAAATATTTTCACGGTAGCTCCAAGTCTCGGGAGGATGGGAAGAGGCGCATTATCGGCAAAAGCTGCAGCTTGTTCAAACGCAAATTCGGTTCGGCCTATTCGGCCTTGATGCCGGCCGCCTTGACCAGTTTCGTCCACTTGGCGAGATCGTCGTGGATCACCTTGGCGTATTGCTGCGGCGTGCCGCCGATGACTTCGCCGCCCTCGTCCATTAGGCGCGCGCGCACCGCGGGGTTCTGCAGCACCTTGACCAGTTCCTTGTGCAAAAAGGTGACCATGCTTTTGGGCACGGCGGCCGGTAGCAGCACGCCATACCACTGCATGGCCTCATAGCCGGGCAGGCCGCTCTCTGCCACCGTCGGCACTTCGGGCAAAGCCGCGGCACGCGTCAGGCTGCTCACCCCCAGCGCGCGCAGGCGCCCGGTTTTCACATGCGGCAGTGTTGGAATCAGGTTGTTGAATGCGGCCTGCACCTGGCCGGCAATCAAATCGTAAGCGGCCGGCGCGCTGCCGCGGTAAGGCACGTGCACCAGATTCACGCCGGCCATGTACTTGAACTGCTCCATCGCCAGATGCGACATCGCGCCGATGCCCGAAGTCGCATAGCTCAACTTGCCCGGCCGTGCTTTCGCCAGCTGTATCAATTCGCCGACGGTTTTCGCCTGCACCGCCGGATGCACGGCGAGTATGAACGGCACCGTGCTGATCTGCATCACCGGCGCGAGGTCGCGTTCGACATCGTAGGGCAGCTTCTGCATCGCCGGATTGACCACCATCGAACTGCTGGTGGCGACGAGCCAGGTATAACCGTCCGGCGGTGCTTTCGCCACGATGTCGGCGCCGATGGTGCCGCCGGCACCGGCGCGGTTGTCCACCAGCACTGGCTGGCCGAAACGCTCATTCAATTTCTCCGCGATGGTGCGTGCCACCGTGTCCGAACCGCCGCCGGGTGCCGAACCGGTGACCAGACGCAATGGTTTGCTCGGAAATTCCGCGGCGACGACAACCTGCGCGGCAATCGACAATGCGGTGACAACCAGCGCGCGTGAAGCAAGCACTTTCAACAGCATCTGCATATGCAATGACTCTCGATCTTTGTTCTATTCGATTTTGTAGGTTTAGGTGCCGTAACGCACCGTGCTGCGCAATCAAGGCGACACGCCATCAGGGTTCAAGCACGATACCGTATTTCTTCACGATGTCGTGCCAGCGCTCGATTTCACTCTTGACGAAGGCGGCGAATTCCTCCGGGCTCGACACGAATACATCAGCGCCGATTTCGGCGTAGCGCTCTTTCACCTCAGGCGTAGCCACCGCCTGGCGGATCGCTTCATTCAACTTCATGACGATCTCGCGCGGCGTGCCGGCCGGTGCAAACATGCCGTACCACTGGCGCGCATTGAAACGCGGATAACCGAGTTCCTTCATCGTCGGCAACTGCGGGAACATCGGCGTGCGTTCAAACCCCGCCACTGCGATCGCGCGCAGACGCCCCGCCTTGATAAAGGGTGTCAGCACCGGCAGGTCGGCAAACATGGCCTGCGCCTGACCGCCGATCACATCGGTGACCGCCGGCCCCGCGCCTTTGTACGGGACGTGCGTGACCTTGATGCCGGCCTGGTCGCGGAAGAGTTCAAGCGCCAGATGCAGATTGCTGCCCGCACCCGATGACGCAAAGACGATTTCGTTCGGTCGCGCCTGCGCAATCGCAATAAACTCCTTGAGGTTCTTCGCCGGCAGGCTGGGCGTCACCACCATCACCACCGGGGCGCCGACGACCGGCGTCACCGGCGCGAAATCGCGAATCGGGTCGTAGGGCATCTTGGCGTAAACCGCCGGATTGATCGCCATCGTGCTGGACGTCGGCATCAGCAATGTGTAACCGTCGGGTTTGGATTTCGCCACCAGTTCGGCGCCGATCATGCCGTTGGCACCCGCACGGTTGTCCACGACTACCGGTTGACCGAGCAGCTCAGTGAGTTTTTTTGAAAGATGGCGCGCCGTGATATCGGTCGGCCCGCCCGGCGCAAAAGGCACCACGACGCGGATCGGCATCTTCGGCGTCCATTGCGCCGCGGCAAACGGCGCGCCGCACAGCAGCACTGCGCCAAGTATGAATCGAATGGCCAGGTTCATATTCTCTTCCATGCGCGATGGTCGCGCGGGTCGGTTGATTTATTCGACTTTGAGTCCGGCGTCCTTGACGACCTTGCCCCACTTCGCCACTTCGGTCTTGACGAAATCGCCCCATGCCGCCGGCGTGCTGGTCTGGATTTCAACGCCCGCCGCGTTGAGCCGTTCGACGACATCGGGCATCGCCAGCACACGCACCACATCGGCATTGAATTTGGCAACGACCGCCGGCGGCGTTTTCGCCGTCGTGAACAGTCCCTGCCAGTCGAGCACCGCAAAACCGGCGACACCGGCTTCCGCCACCGTCGGCGTATCGGGCAGCGCCGGTGAACGCTTGGAAGCGCTGACGCCCAGTGCGCGCAGTTTGCCGGCTTTGATGAACGGAATCGCCGAAGGCATGCTGGCGAAACTCGCTGAAATCTGCCCGCCGACCAGATCGGCCATCGCCGGACCGCCGCCCTTGTACGGCACATGCACCACGTTGACCTGCGCAAGCAGTTTGAATAATTCAACCGCCATATGCGGCGCGCCACCGGTGCCGCTCGAACCGAACGACAACTGACCGGGCTTCGCTTTCGCCAGCGCCAGCAGTTCTTTCACATCCTTCGCCGCAATCGACGGATGCACCACCAACACATTGGCAATATTGGCCGTGTACGTGATCGGCGCGAAATCACGCGCGATGTCGTAGGACATTTTGTAAAGGCCGGCGTTGATCGCAAACGGCCCGATGGTGCCCAGTACTGCGGTATAGCCGTCGGCACTGGCCTTGGCGACGAGATCGGCGCCGATCATGCCGTTGGCGCCGCCGCGGTTGTCGATCACCACCTGCTGGCCCCACAACTCTGACAGTTTCTGGGCGGCCACGCGTGCCACGAGGTCCGTGCTGCCGCCCGGCGGAAACGGCACGATCATGCGCACCGGCCGTGACGGAAAATTTTGCGCGGCCGCGGCAAATGCCAGCGAACACATGACCGCCACACCCGGCAAAACCCTGAGGATCAACATGCCAGACACTCCTTTACGATCGGTTACAATCGAAACTGATCCGGACGCGCTCCGGAGGCAGCACCGGCGCTGCACGCAGCACCGCGCCGATTATAACAGCCGCCCCGTGCGGCCCGCCCCGCAGCCCTGTGGAGAAATCATGCAAGCCTGGCGCAATCCGTATGCTGTCTCGTTCGCGCAAAGCGTCGCCGACTTTCAGTCGCGCAAACAAACGCCGCGCGACTTTCTCGAACGTTGCATCGCCACCATCGATGCCCATGAAGGGCGCGTCAAAGCCTTCGTCGCCCTCGATCTGAAAATGGCGCGCAAGGCCGCCGACGCCTCGAGCAAACGCTGGCGCGCCGGTAAACCGCTCTCGCCCATCGACGGCTGCCCCGTCGCCATCAAGGACATCATGGCCACCGCCGACCTGCCGACGCAAATGGGCAGCCCCGCCTTCAAGGGCTGGCATTCCGGACAGGACGCCGCATGCGTGCACGCGCTGCGACGCGGCGGCGCCGTGATATTCAACAAAACGGTCACGACTGAATTCGCCATTGGTTTCGCCGGCCCGACCACCAACCCCTTCGATCCGAAGCGCACGCCCGGCGGTTCATCCAGCGGCACCGCAGCCTCCGTCGGCGCCGGCATGCTGCCGGTCGGTCTCGGCACGCAAACGCAGGGCTCGACGCTGCGCCCCGCCTCGTTCTGCGGTGCGGTCGGGTTCAAACCCACCATACACGCCTTCAACACCGCAGGCATTCACCCGCTGTCGTCAACCTGCGATCATCTCGGCGTGATCGGCTCGACCATCGAAGACGTGTGGATGATCGCCTCGCAGCTGTCGCTGGGCATCGGCAGCCCCGGCTATGGCTTTCTCAATGGTGCTGCCAATATTTTGCCGGTGGCCGTCGCACCGCAGAAACTCGTCGTGCTCTACACGCGCGGCTGGGACGAACTCGACAACGACGCCAAACAACAATTCAACCATACGCTGCAAGCACTGACGGCGGCCGGCGTGCAGATCGTCGGCAAGGACGACGAGCCGCGCGTGCAGGCCTTCGAAGACGCGCTCAAGCGCGATGTCGATGGCGCGCTCGATATCGTTGCTTACGAAATGCAATGGCCCTACCGCGACTACATCGCACGCTTCGGCAGCCAAATCGGCAAACGCATCCACGGCCTGATCAAGCGCGCCGACGCCATGCAACCAGCTGACTATACGGCCCTGCTCGAAAAGCGTCAGGCCATCCGCGCCCAGGCGCGCAATCTGCTGGGCGAACTCGGCGCCGACGCCTATATCACGCTCGCGTCTTCGGGCCCGGCGCCGCGCGGACTCAAGGAAAGCGGCAGCCGCACCTTTCTCACGCCGGGATCGTGGCTGGGCTTTCCGGCCTTTGCCCTGCCGCTGCTGCACAGCGCCGGCATTCCCTTCGGCATCCAACTGCTCGGCGCTGACCACCGCGACGGCAGTCTCTTTGCCGCTGCGCGCTGGATCATGCGCGAATTCACCTGAACCGGAACTTCAACATGAAGATCCCTGCCGTCGCCGCCCTGCTCGTCCTGCTCTTCGCCGGCGCCGGATGCGCCGACCTCGCCGTGGAAGCACCGCGCAACGCGCCCTCGCTGATCGTCGTCAACGCCAAAGTCGTCACCGTCGATGACCGCGCAACCATCGCGCAAGCCTTCGCCGTGCGCGACGGCAAATTCCTCGCCGTCGGCAGCAATGAAGAAATCCGCGCACTGGCACGCGCCAGCACGCAGATCATCGACGCGCAGGGCCGCACCGTCACGCCGGGCCTCAACGACGGCCATATCCACATGGTGCGCGCCGGCTTCTGGTGGAAATACGAAGCGCGTCTCGATGAAACTCAATCGATGGCGGAAATCCTCGACATCATCAAGGCACGGGCGCAGCAAACCCCGCCCGGCACATGGATCCTCACACTCGGCGGCTGGCACCACAGCCAGATTCGCGAACGCCGCATGCCGACGCGTGCCGAACTTGATGCCGCGGCCCCCAATCACCCCGTCTACGTGCAGGCGTTGCGCGAAGTCGGCCAGATGAATTCGCAGGCCATGAAGCTGAGCGGCATCACCGCCGCCATGACCCTGCCGCCCGGGGTGAGCATCGGCAAGGACACAGCCGGCCAATTCGACGGCAGCATTCGCGGCTTCGCCGGACAGACGCTGGCCGAACGTTCCTTCCCCAAACAATCGTTCGACGACAAGGTCGAAGGCCTGCGTCTGGTGATGCGCGACTTCAATGCCGCCGGACTGACCAGCACCGGCGAGACCTTCGGCATTGGCGTAGCGGAAGACGATTATCAGGTGCTGTTCGAAGCGTGGCGGCGGCGCCAGATGTCGCTGCGCGTGGGCCTGCACTTTCCGACCATGAATTTCGAGCACGCGCAGCGCTGGCTCGACACTCCGGCCGCCGGCTTCGGTGACGACATGCTGCTGCTCAACGGTCTGGGTGAAGGGGTGTTGAGCGCGATGGGCGACGGTTATATCCCGAAACAATTCCCGATTGCGGCGGACGCAAAGGCCGAGTTGCAGAAAATCGTCGCCAGTGGCGCGCGCAACAAGGTGAGCTTCCAGTTTCACGCCACCATCGAAACCACCATGAACGCGATGCTCGATTCCCTCGAAGCCGCGCATGCGCAGTCCCCCATCGACAAACTGCGCATCAACTTCCTGCACGCCGAGCAGATCACGCCGGCTATCATCGAGCGCATGAAAAAACTCGGCATGGGCGTGCAAATGCAAAACCGCCAGTCCCTCGGCAGCGAACTGATGAAAGCCAACTGGGGCGAGCGCGCCAACGACATTCCGCCGGTAAAAACCGTCGTCAACAGCGGCCTGCCCTTTGCCGGCGGCACCGACGGCACCACCTCGTCGTCCTACCGCCCGTTTATTTCCATCGGCTGGCTGGTCAGCGGCAAAAACTGGCGCGGCGATCTGGTGCGCCCGACCGAACGCCTGACGCGTGAACAGGCGCTGCGCGCCTATACGCGCGGGCCGGCGTGGTTTACGTGGGAAGAAAACCACAAAGGCGCCATCGTGCCCGGCATGCTCGCCGACTTCATCGTGCTCGACCGCGATTACCTAACGGTGAATGAAGACGACATCCACTTCATCAAACCGGTATTGACGGCAGTGGGCGGGAAAGTGGTTTACGAGGCGGCGCGTTAAACCTCCGGGCAATTGCATGAACTCCGCGCCAGGTATCGTCGCGTTGTTTGGCACGGCAATGGCATTGATCTCCAATTCGCCACATGCGCAATTGCCGGAGTATCCCAACCGCCCCATCCGTTTCATTGTGCCCTACCCGCCCGGCGGCGGCACCGATGTAGTGGCGCGTGTAGTCGCGCGACGACTCGCCGATGAACTCGGCCAGCCGATTGTCATCGACAACCGCGGCGGCGCGAACGCCATCGTCGGCACGCAGACCGCGGCGCGTGCGGTGGCTGATGGCTATACGATATTGCTCGGTGTGCCGGCGAGCCTGACGGTCAATCCGCTGCTGCACCGCGATCTGCCCTACGATCCGCTGCGCGATTTCGCGCCGGTGGCGCAACTCACGCTCAATGCCTATCTGCTGACGGCGCACCCGTCGCTGCGCGTGAACACGGTGCGCGAACTGATCGATCTGGCGCGTCAGTCACCGGGCACCCTGAATTTCGGTTCTTCCGGCAACGGCAGTGCGGCGCATCTGGTGCTCGAATTATTTAAACGCATGGCGCACGTGGACATCGTGCATGTGCCCTATAAAGGCGGCGGCCCGGCGCTCAACGATCTGCTGGCCGGGCAGATCCAGTTGATGGGCGGACCGATGATCTCGGTGCTGTCACTGGTGACGACCAAACGCTTGAAGGCGATTGCAGTGACGACCGCCACTCGCATTTCAGCATTGCCCGAGGTGCCGACCATCGCCGAATCGGTGCCCGGTTATGAATTGAGCGGCTGGTCGGGCGTGCTGCTGCCGGCAAAAACGCCGCCGGCAATCGTGCACAAACTCAATCGTGCGTTAGACAGGACATTACAGCAGGCCGAGGTGCGCCGCCTGCTCGGCGAACAGGGCTCGGAGCCCGTCGGCGGCGCTGCCGCCACCTTTGCGGCATTGATCAACAACGAACTCAAAAAATACCGTACGCTGCTGCAATCGGCCGGCATTACGCAGGCTGCGCCACCATGAATCGGAGAACACCGTGACTGAAGCACAAACACCCGCGCCGCGTTATATCACCGGACGCGTCATGCCCGTCGGCAAGGACCGCCAGCCCGAAACGCGCATGGAGCCGCTGTTCCCACCCGACGTCAAACGTGTCAGCGTTTCGCTCGACATTCCGGACTACACCAAAGAAGGCGTCGAAGGCGCGATCGTGCGTTTTCCGGCCTGCGTCGATCAGCTGATTGCGCAGGGCGCGCAGCGCATCATGATCGCGGGGCTCCCGGTGTCGTCGCAACTCGGCCGCACGCGCGTGTTGAAACTGCTCGAAGAAACCGAACGCCGCACCGGCGTGCCCGCCGACGGACAAGGCGAATCGACGGCCGCCGCATTAAAACACCTAGGCGCGCGCCGTATTGCGATCGCGAGCCGCTGGTCGGATGAACTGAACAACGCGCTGGTGCGTTATCTCACCGAAGCCGGCATGGAGGTGCTCGCCGTGACCACGCGCGGCCAGTGGGCGCAGCAGGCGTTTTCGATGAGCTTCGACGAAGGTGTGCGCCTCGCCTTTCAACTTGGTCGCGAAGCCGTGCGTCAGGCGCCGCAGGCCGAAGGCCTGTTGATTGCCGGCGGCGCGTGGCGCAGCCTCGCCGCGGTGCCGATTCTCGAAGAGGATTTCGGCATCCCTGTTGTCACCAATCCGATTTCAGAAATCTGGCGGCTCATGCAGGCGGGCATCGCGCCACCGGTGAAAAACTGGGGGCGACTGCTCGGCGGCGCTTAAGGTTACGCACCTTTCGACGCCATGTGATCCACCACAAGAACCCGTAACCTCGCGTTCGCCAACAACGCAATGCAGAGCCCCCATACAACGCCATGTCATGTTTGAGGCAATACAATAAGCACGCAAACGGAATATGTTCACCCCTCGATGCACGCAAAAATTATTTAAGCGCCCGCCCAAGTCCGGCGAATCAGCCGCATCTACCACGGAGCCGGGCGATTAGTACGCAAACATTTGGCTTCCAGAACGAAGCCTGCTTGAGCAATCTCTGCACCTGGCAAAAGCACCGTGCAAACCGATGGGATATGCCTCGCCAGATTAAGTGAGGGCGGATCTCTTTCAATCAACTGCCGCGCTTCCAGGGGTATTTCACTGAAGGAGTGAACATGCTAGAGGTCAAGTTTGATGACATGCTTATGGCCTTTGAATTCGCCAGCGCCGGAGACCACTATGATTCCTGCGCATACCTGGACATTGAAACCGGCGAGTTTATTTTTGTCGCCGACGGTTTCGAAAACGAAACCCCACTACCGGCCGATCTTGAAACATCGGAGCGATATCTTTCCATTCCGGACAAACATGAACTGGATCTTGGTCGCGCACTGGTTACAACCTTCGTCGAACAGTTCATCCCGGACAAGATTGCAGTCGTGTCCGGCTATTTCCGCAAGAGAGGCGCATACGCCCGTTACAAAGATCTGCTTGAAGAGCACAGCTTGCTCGACCGCTGGTACACATTCGAAGCCGAAGCCACGAAAATCGCCCTGCGGAATTGGTGCGAGGACAGCGCCATTACACTGGTGGAATCGAGCCCCTAGCCAACGACAACCAATCAGGGAAATTCGCAGTGTTATCGAACGCTAAACCGCTAACCAATGCCAAGCAGTACACCGTTGAAAGATATTATTAAAGCACCGAACGCACCAATCCGCCGTCAACGCGTATCGTCGTGCCGGTGATGTAAGTCGATTTGCCCGAGGCCAGAAACGCCACGAGATTTGCCAGTTCGCACGGTTCACCGATGCGGCCGACGGCGGTCTCTTTGGCGCGCTCGACCAGCATTTCATCAAGCGTGATGCCGAGCTCTTTCGCGCGCGAGGTCACGTTACCGAGCAGGCGTTCGCTCAGCAGCGAACCGGGACAGACATTGTTGACGAGTATGCTGTCGCGCCCGACTTCGTCGGCAAGGCTCTTGGCAAACGCCACCACACCCATGCGCGTGGCGCCCGACAGCGCCAGATTGGCGATCGGTTGATAGACGGTACTGGCGAGAATATTGATGATGCGGCCGCCGCCCTGCTTCTTCAGATGCGGCACCGCCTCGCGCGACATGCGCGCGAAGTAGAGCAGCGAACGCTGCACCGCCGTGGCCCATTGCTCTTCGCTGGCGTCGATTGACTTCGCCAGCGGCGGGCCGCCCGAGTTGTTGACCAGCACGTCGATGCGGCCGAACTTCGCGATTGCTGCGGCAATCAGCGCGCGGATCGTCGCATGCTGTTCAAGATCGCCGGCGAAGGCCAGCACATCGGCGCCAGTCTTCGCACGGATATCTTGCGCCACTTTTTCCAAATCGCCTGCGTTGCGGCTGCAAATCACCAGTGTCGCGCCCTCTTCGGTCAGCACCTCGGCGCAGGCGCGGCCCAACCCCTTGCTGGCGCCGCCAACGATGGCAACTTTGTTTTTCAGTTCGAGATCCATATGCAAGTAATCCTCAGCGCGGACTGCGCCGGTTATGCTAACGCAAAACTGCATGATACCTGCCCGGCTCGTTGCCGGTCGCCGGCGCCGACGCCGACGCCTCCATCGACTTCATTCATAGCGCAATGTCCGGACAGACGGTCGTGATGTTACAAACCACTGGACAAGCGACACAGCGTCAGGGTGCGATAACATTGCGCCTTACCACGAACCGGCAGATCAGATATGCGCACACTCAAACATCTCTTCGACACCAACAAGGCATGGGCCGGGAACATTCGCCAGCAGGACCCGCAGTTTTTTCAGAAACTGTCGCAACAGCAGTCGCCGGAATATCTGTGGATCGGCTGCTCGGACAGCCGCGTGCCGGCCAACCAGATCGTCGGCCTGCTGCCGGGCGAATTGTTCGTGCACCGCAACCTCGCCAATCTGGTGGTGCATACCGATCTGAACTGCCTGTCGGTGATGCAGTTCGCCGTCGACATTCTGAAGGTGCGACACATCATCGTCTGCGGGCATTACGGCTGCAGCGGCGTGCAGGCGGCGCTGCGCCGCGACCGCATCGGCCTGTCCGACAACTGGTTGCGCCACGTGCAGGACGTGCGCGAGAAACACGGCGCGCAGCTCGACGCTGCCAAGGGCGAAGCCGCCGCTGCAGCACGCCTGAGTGAATTGAACGTCATTGAGCAGGTCGCCAACGTCTGTCAGACGACGATCGCACGTGATGCCTGGGAGCGCGGCCAGCCGCTGACGGTGCACGGCTGGATTTACGGTATCGACAACGGCCTTTTGCGCGATCTGAACACCACGGTCACCGCAACGCAGGAAGCGGATATGATCTACCGGACGGCGATTGCGGCATTGAGTTAGAAGCTATCGCAAAAAAACGCCCTCGCCCCGCACTGACGGGGAGAGGTCATTTTGAGATGACTTTTGGTTGTTCCATTAAGACCGCAACACGCGGCTAGTCGCATGAAGCTTCAGCGAGGAGGCAGGCATGATGACGTTGATACGCCGGAGCACGGCGGCGCTTTTGATGCTGGCACCGGCGCTTGCGCTGGCCGCTTATCCCGATAAACCGGTCAGACTGGTGGCGCCCTTCGTCCCCGGAGGCCCCACCGATATCGTCGCCCGGGTGGTCGCGCAGCGCCTCACCCAGGCCTTCGGCCAGACCGTCGTCGTCGACAATCGCGGCGGCGCCAGCGGTGCGATCGGCTGCGAAATCGTCGCGCGTTCGGCGCCCGACGGTTACACGCTGATGATCGGCTCGTCAGGCAATCTGGCGGTGGCGCCCGCCCTGTTTGCCAAGCTGCCGTACGATCCGCTGAAGGATTTTCAGGCCATCACGCAAACCACCGCGGGGCCGCAGGTCATCGTCGCGCATCTGGCGGTGCCGGCAAAAAACATCACTGAGCTGCTCGCGCTGGCGCGCGCCAAACCGGGCAGCCTCAACTATGCCTCAGGTGGCGCCGGCACCACGACCCAACTCGGCATGGAGCTCTTCAAGTCGATGGGCGGCGTCGATATCGTGCACGTACCGTACAAAGGCACCGGGCAGGCTTTGAGCGATGTCTTGGGCGGCCAGGTGCAACTGATGCTCGCCAGCCTGCTGCCGGCGTTGCCGCACGTAAAGTCGGGCCGCCTGCGCGGACTCGCGGTGACCAGCGCGCAGCGCACACCCGCGCTGGCCGACACAGCGACGGTCGCCGAGAGCGGCCTGCCCGGCTTCGAAACCACGTCGTGGCACGGCCTGGTGGTGCCTGCGAAAACGCCGCCGGCGATCAGCGCGCGCGTGCACGCCGAAATGGTCAAGCTGCTCAATCTACCCGAAGTGAAGGCGCTGTTTCTGACACAGGGCATGGACACCGTTGCCAATACGCCATCCGAATTCACCGCTTACATCAAAGCTGAAACCGAAAAATGGACGCGCGTGGTGCGCGCCATCGGCCTGCCGCAACAATAACTTCACTTTGCGCGCATGAACTGCACGCGCGGTTGCCGCGACGCGGTTGCCGCGCCGCGCCGCACGCGGTATCTTCCCACCTCGCGCCGGAAACCCGGCGCGCATTTTTTCTGGAGACCCGACCATGCCCAGCAACGAACGCGAAAAAACCGGCCGCCCGCACCTCAAACGCGACAACCAGAAATGGGTGTTCGACTGGGTGATCAAGGAAACCGGCAACGTGTTCCACTTCCAGTCGGATGGACGCGGCCGCATCCCGCGCAGCGTGCGCAACCACGACATGATCAGCAAGCACATGGGGCTGGCGGCACGGCGACTGGAAAAACTCGCCGAGGCGGAGGCCGAAGCGGGCCATCGCGAAACCGCGATGGAACTCTATTATCAAACCGCGCTGCTGTGGCTGGACGCGCAGCACGTGGTGTTCGAACTCAACGATGAGAAAAAATATCTGCACGGCGGCCTGATGCGCTGTTATAACAAGGTGCGTGAATTCGCGCCCTACAAAATCGAGCACGTCGATATTCCGTGGAACGGCACCATCGTCTCCGGCAACCTGCATCTGTGCCCGGGCGAAGGCAAAAAGCCGCTGGTGTTTTATGTGCCCGGCTGCGACCAGACCAAGGAAGCGTGGCCGCATCCGAACTACAACCAGGCGCACCTGCGTGGTATGCATCTGTTTTCCTTCGACGGCCCCGGCCAGGGCGAAAGCAATCTGCGCGGCATCAAGCTCACCGCCGACAACTACGAGGAGGCAGCGAGTGCGGCCATCGATTACCTGATAAAGCGCCCCGAAGTCGACGCGAAAAAAATCGCCGTCTATGCGCTGAGCTTCGGCTCGCACTGGGGCATGCGTATTGCTGCGCACGACCATCGCATCGCCGCCTGCGCAGCGCCGTGGGCGTCGTTCGGCGATAAATACTATCTGATGAACGAGGAATCGCCGCGCTACAAGCAGCTCTTCGCCTTCCTCACACAATCGAAGAGCGAAGATGAACTCGACCGCGTGGTCAGCCAGATGCATATGGAAGGCCGCATGGACAAGATCAAATGTCCGACGCTGATCGTCAACGGCGAATTCGACCCGCGCGCACCGGTCGATGAAATCTACCGCCTGTTCGACCAGATGAAAGCGCCGGCCGAACTATGGATGCTGCCCGACCAGCATCACAACGGCTCGGTCACCGCCGGCGGCCGCGCGCTGGTGTGGCAGGTCGACATCCATTCGTTCGTCTGCGACTGGCTGCGCGAGCGCTTCGAGGGCAAGCCGTTGAAACATGCGGGCAAGGTGCTGTGGCTCGATCCGAACGGCGGTGGGCCGAACGCGAAGACGGTCTCGCACAAGCGTTACTGGTACGAATAGTCGGGGCAACCCGCCAGGCGCAAGGTAGCGGCGGTGGGTTTGGAAATGCGTGGAATTCTGCACGGCAGGGCCGTGCAGATTTTCATCGAGCGCGACAGCGCAGTGAAATGGCTGTGTCGCGCGTAAAGCCCGCCTGATTTCAGGCGCGCGCGGAACGCTTTCGCTGCATGCCGACGCCGGCCAGATGCCGCAGGCAAATGGCGATCGCCGGCACATTGACGGCAATATGAAACGGAAGGCGTAACCCGCTGCGCATCCAGGCGCGGCGCATGGCGGGGTCGGCGCTAGGGTCCGAGTGCAGGGGTAAGGCAAGCTGCTTGCTCATTGCGGCCTCCATACTCGTTCGGCTCGCGGCACAGGCGCCGTTCATCCTTGTTCTCATTATCGGCAGCCAGTGGCTTGATCTTGAGGGGAACAGCGCTGGTTTTCGCCCTTATTCCCTGCTTAAAGAACGAGTTAGAATATGAGACTGCACGCAAGACAAGCACGCTAAGCCGCTGATAGAAAAGCAACACCGGGGGCACGCGATGGCCCTGACGATGGCGCCGGCAAGGCGCCGGACTTATTCGTCTTTCAGGCCGATCGTCTTGATGAGTTTGCCAAAGCGCGCGTATTCCGCCTTGATGGTATCGGCGAGTTGCTGCGGCGTGGAGGCGGCCGGATCGTAACCCTGCCCGGCCAGCCGTTCGCGCAACTCCGGCGACTTCATACCCGCGGCAATTTCGGCATTGAGGCGATCGATGGCGAATTTCGGCGTGCCGCGCGGCGCCGACATGGCGATCCACTGCACGGTTTCAAAGCCCGGCACACCGCTCTCGGCAATCGTCGGTACCTGTGGCAGGGCCGGCGACCGTTTCGCCGAGGTGACCGCCACCGCGCGCATCTTGCCGCTGACGGCGAATGGATATACCGAACTGAAGGTCGCGAACATCAGCGAAACGTGGCCACCGATCACCTCAACCGCGGCCTGCGCGCCGCCCTTGTATGGCACGTGCAGCATATCGACGCCGGTGGCAATTTTGAACAACTCGGCCGACAGATGCCCGCCGGTACCGATCGACGGCGAACCGAAAACGAGTTTGCCGGGTTGCGCCTTTGCCAACGCGATCAGCTGTTTCACCGTGGTCACCGGCAGCGACGGGTGCACCACCAGCAGATAGGGCTGGGTGGCGAGCATCGATACCGGATCAAAATCGCGCACCGGATCGTACGGCACGCTGCGTTTCAAGTTGGGCACGATGGCCAGCGTGGTCTGGCTCGAGACGAATACGTTGTAACCGTCGGGCGCGGACTTCGCGGCCACTTCGGTCCCGATGATGGTGCTGGCCCCCGGCCGGTTGTCGATCAGAAAATTCTGGCCGGTGCGTTTGGTCAGTTCATCGGCCACCGCGCGCGCGATGATGTCGTTGCCGCCGCCCGGCGGATACGGCACGATGACGCGTACGGTTTTGGCGGGATAGGCGGTTTGTGCAAACGCGAGGGGGGCGCCAGCCATCGCAATCACCAATGCGCTGCCCATCACGCCAGACAGAAATCGTCGCCAGGAAGGAGCGCAGCGTATTCCGGGTTGGGCGTGTGCAGAATCCCGGAATACGCTGCGCTCCTTCCGGGCTACAGATGTACCGCTCACGCCTCTCCCAGCAAGGCTTCGCGAAAACGAAACTTGAGCAGCGTGCCGTCACGCGGCGGCAGCACCAGCGCATCACGTTCGGTCGTGACTTTGACGGCAACGAACACAGGCCCCGCGCCGTAAATTTTCGGCACCCAGGTTTTGAGTTCAGCCGTGGTGTAAATGGTTTGGGTCGCGTGAAAACCCGCTGCTTTCGCCATGCCCGCCAGATCGGCGCCCATTTGCGTATGCGTCGCCTGCATGCCGGTTTCGCCGTAATGCTCGTTGTCCATCACGACGATCGAAAGATTCTGCGGCTGCTGTGCGGCAATCGTCGCCAGCGCACCGAGCGCCATCAGCATTTCACCGTCGCCGGTGATGACGATGACGCGGCGTTTCGGTTGTGCCAGCGCCATGCCGAGCCCGACCATGGCGGCACAACCCATGCCGCCCCAGGTGTAGAAATTCAACGGGCTGTCGCCGACGGCGGCCGCGTCCCAGGTCGGCGCACCGAGCCCGGTGACGACCAGCGCGTCACCGCGCCGCGCGAGGATTTCCGCCGCCACCTTGCGACGATCGAGTTTGGGTTTTCTGCGCGACGCACTCATTTGAACTCCTTGGCGCCAACGACGCGTTGCGCCACCTGCACCGCCACCACGCGGTTCGTATTGAAGGCCATGCGTGCTGCCGCCGCGAAGGTTTCCCCAACATCATCGGCATCGGCAACCGGCTGCACGATGACACCCATCGCGGTCAACACGGTTGCGGTGGCCTGCGCCATCGGCATCTGCCAGGGATTGAACTCCCCCCACTGCCCGCGCATCGTCACCAGCATCAGCAAGGGGATGCGGCACTCGATCGCCATACCCAGCATGTTGATACAGTTGCCGACGCCGCTCGACTGCAGCAGCAGCGCGCTGCGTTCGCCGCCGAGCCAGGCACCGGTGGCGAGTGCAATACCCTCCTCTTCAGTCGTCAGCGGCACGGCGCGCATTTTTTTATCGCCGCGCACAAGTTCGATCACGCGCTTGAGGCCGGTGTCGGGCACATAAGCGACCTGACGCACCTTCTGTTCGCGCAACACACGATGGACTTCGTCGGACCAGTTGATAGACATATCTTTGGCAAGGATTGAGGATTGAGAAAATTGCAGGGATGGCAACTGTTTTAGTCGTCGCAGGGCGCTGCTGTCAAGGCTCTCGCATGTCGATTATTCCGGCTTGATGCCGGCTGCCCGCACCACCTGCGCCCATTTGGCGATTTCATTGCGAATGCGTTCGCCGAAAGCAGCGGCACTCCCGGGCGCGGGTTCCATGCCGTTGGCGGCAAAACGCGTCTGCGTATCGGCATCGGCCAGCACCTTCTGCAATTCGCCGTTGAGGCGCGCGACCAGTGCCGGCGGCATTTTTGCGGGGCCGAGCAATCCGTACCAGCCGTTGACTTCGAATCCCGGGTATCCCGATTCGACGAACGTCGCCACCTCGGGCATGGCGGCCGAGCGTGTCAGCGTCGTCACCGCGATCGCGCGCAGGCGGCCGTTTTGCACCTGCGGATTGAGCGTCGAGATCGAACCGAAAAACATCGAGACGCGTCCGGCGATCAGATCCGGCAGTGCCGCACTGCCGCCTTTGTACGGCACGTGTTGCATGTCGATGTCGGCGACCATGCGCAGCAGTTCGGCGGCCAGATGCGACGGACTGCCGATGCCGACCGAGGCGTAACTGATCTGGCCCGGCCGCGCCTTCGTCCACGCCACAAATTCTTTAACAGTTTTCGCGGCAATCGCCGGATGCACAGCCATCAGATAGGAGCCGCCGCCGACCAGCCCCAGCGGCGTGAAATCGCGCTGCGTGTCATAGGGCAGCGACTTCATGGTGCTCGGGTTGACCGCAATGCCGGCCGAGGCGACCAGCAACGTATAACCGTCGGGGCCGCATGCGCGACGATGTCGGCACCGACCACGCCGTTGGCGCCCGCGCGGTTGTCGACGACAAACGACTGACCGAAGCGTTCGCTGAATTTCTCCGCGACTATGCGCGCCGCCAGGTCGTTGGTGCCGCCCGGCGCGAACGGCACGACGATGCGTACCGGTTTGACCGGATAATCGGCAGCCATTGCGGCGGCTTGGATGGCGGCCATCGCTGCCATGGCCGCTGCAGCAATGAATGCACGCACTGCTGGCGGGCTTTTCTACGGGTTTGCGCTTCTCCTCAAACGCCAGTATGCCCGCAGGTGGCCCGCCATTCAACAGCAAATGGGGCGCAGACGCGTGAACGCGAAGCTGCACACAGTGTCCCGCGCGTGACAAACCGCAAAAGGCGTTATTCGACTTTCACGCCAGATGCCTTCACCACTGCAGTCCAGCGCGCGATTTCCTTCGGCACGAAATCCTTCAGGCTCTGCGGCGTAGAGTCGTCCACCACCTCGACGCCCAGCGCATCAAGCCGCGGCCGCAGTGCCGGATCTTTCGCTGCGCGGTTGATATCGCGGTTAAGCTTTTCGACGATCTCGCGCGGTGTTTTGGCCGGCGCAAAGAACATGTTCCAGGTATAAGCCTCAAAGCCCGTCAACCCGCTTTCCGATACCGTCGGCAGATCGGGCAGAGCCTGCGCGCGTTTAAGTGTCGCCGTGGCGATACCGCGCAACGGGCCGCTACGCACATGGCCGGCGGCACCACCGACACCCTCACACACCGCACTGATATTTCCGCCGAGCAAATCAATGATCGCCGGTCCTGTGCCTTTGTAAGGCACATGAATGAAATCGCTGACGCCGCCGCGCATTTTGAACAACTCGAAACACAGATGGCTGATGCCGCCCAATCCGGATGAACCGAACTTATATTTTCCCGGATTGGCGCGCAACTCGGCGATCAGTTCCTTGACATTCGACACCGGGAAAACCGCCGGATTGACCATAATAATCATTGGAACGTTGACTGCCAGCGCGACGGGTGCGAAATCCTTGTCCGGATCGTAGGGCAGCTTGCGGCCGTTCGCAGAATGCAGGGCGTGCGTGCTGATTACGCCGAGCGCCAGCGTATAACCATCGGCCGGTGCCTTCGCCACCAGTTCGGTGCCGATGATGCCGGCAGCACCCGCACGGTTGTCGACAATCACCGGCACGCCGTAGTACTCGGCGAGTTTGCTCGCGTAGAGGCGACCGACTATGTCCGTTGGACCACCTGCCGCGTAACCGATCACAATGCGGATCGGGCGCGCCGGATAACCGCCGGCCGCGTTTTGCGCAATGCTGTTTCCAGCCAGCAGCGCCAGACCTAAAAGAATAATTCGGACCATCCCCCCCCCTTTCGTTCAGCCTCGTTTGTGCTGAGTTCAGTTTTTCCGTTTGGCCTTGCCGCCTTCGGTGTGTTCTGCGGGCGGCAGTGCCGGATCCTGGATTACGCCGGCGCGCGCCCACAGTTCGAGTTGCTGCGGATCTTTCGCCACATCGATACAACCGAATTTCTCCAGCACCGCCAGCGTGTCCTCACCCAGCTGTGGCGGCGACAGCCAGACATCCTGTTCGATGCCGCGGTATTTCACCGGCCGCATCGGCGCGCTCATGCGGCCGACACCGAGCCTGCCGGTGAGCCTCCGGTGTTTGATCTGCGGATGATTGATGAGATCGGCGACGTTGAGCACAGGGCCGCAAGGCACGTCACCGGCATCGAATATTTTTTCCCACTCGGCGGTGGTTTTCATCTTCAACGCAATGGACAGTTCGGCAAACAACAGCGCACTGTGTTTGGCACGCGTCGACAAGGAAACGAAACGCGGATCGTCCAGCCACTCCGTTTTGCCCAGCGCTTTGCACAGGTTGCGCCAGAACGTCTGGTTGAAGGCCGCCACGACAATATAGCCGTCGGCCGTCGGAAACCCGCCCATCGGCACCACGGTCGGATGCGCGCCGCCGTTGCGCTCGGTGACTTTGCCGGTCAGCTCGTAATGCGGAATGTAATAACCCATGATATTGAACAGGCAATCGAAATTGCTAACGTCGATAAACTGTCCCTTGCCGCTGCGGTCACGCTCGCGCAATGCGATCGCCATCGCAAAGGCCGCGTATAAGCCCGGGATGTAATCGCCGACCGAAAGCCCGGCGCGCACCGGAGCACCGCCGGCCTCACCGGTCAGCGACATCAGCCCCGCCATCGCCTGGATCACGCCATCGAAGGCGGGACGGTCACGCAAAGGGCCGTCCTGGCCGAAGCCGCTAATGGCGCAATAAATCAGATCGGGTTTCAGCTTCAGACAATCTTCATAGGCCAGTCCGAGTTTTTCCATGACGCCGGGCCGGAAGTTGTGCAAAACAACATCGGCCTGCGCGATCAGCTTGTCCAGCATGCGTTTGCCGTCCGCCGTCTTGATATTAATCGCCACGCTCTGCTTGTTACGGTTGACCGCCGCGAAGAAATGACTGATGCCATCTTCATGCGGCGGCGTGCCGCGCGCAGTATCGCCGCGTTCCGGCGTTTCGATCTTGATTACTGTGGCGCCAAGATCGGCGAGGATCATAGCGGCAAACGGCCCGGCAATGACGTGGGTAAAATCGATCACCACGACATCCGACAGAGGCAGGCGCTGCGCGCCCTGTGCTACGCGCTGGCCGGCGCGGCCCTTAGTTTCGGTTGCGGCATTCATGCGTGTGCCCCTTGCAGTTCCGGCGTGCCAACATCGCCGCGTAATTGATCGAGCCGCTCCAGCGCAGCGCGCGCCTCGGCTTCCAGCCGCGCGACGATCGCCGCCAGCGGTTCGATGCGATCGGCAAACGCCACCGCCTGCCCGCATGACAGCACCGCGCTTTCGGCATCGCCGCTTTCGTAGGCCGCGCGACCGACCTTGCCGGAAATATGCGGAAAAAGGATGTCGATATCCGGTCCGTGCTCGCGTTCCAGTCCGCGCACCACGCGCGCCTTTTCGTTGGCCAGCGCGCGCCGTGTTTTTTTCAGCGACTGCAGGATCAGCATTGTCTGCGTTTCATCCGTCTGCACGAGACGTTCCTTGTAATTGCGATGCGCCCAGATTTCTTCAGCGACCAGAAAACGCGTGCCGATGCCAATGCCATCGGCACCCAGCGCGAGTGCAGCAACTATATGTGAGCCCACGCCCATACCGCCTGAGACCACGAGTGGGATTTTGATATCGCGTGCGGCCACCGCGGCCTGCACCATCGAGCCGACGATGTCCATGCCCGGATGTCCGCCCGACTCGCCGCCGACGACAATGACCGCATCGACTCCCGCCGCCTGCACCTTGCGCGCAAAGCGCACCGCCGGCACCTTGTGCGTAACGACAAGGCCGGCGTCGCGCATCTGCTTCAGAAAAGGCTCGGGGTTCTGCCCGAAAGTCTCGATAAAACGGATACCCTCTTCGGCCAGCAGACCGATGACGCGTTCAATGCGGTCGCGCTCCCTGTCACCCTGTGCAATGGCGAGATTGACGCCGAAGGGCTTGTCGCCGGCAATCCGGCGGCACTTTCTGATTTCCGCACGCAGATCATCTGGTGCCGGGAAACTCGCCGCCGTGATGAAGCCCATGATGCCGGCCCTCGCCGCCGCACCAACGTAGTCCGCATTCGACAGCCACATCAGACCACTGGCCACCACCGGCAAACGGATGCCGTAGAGTTCGGTGATACGTGTCGTGAAGAGTTTTTCCACTGCAACTAACCCTTCGGCAATGCGGACAGCACGGCTTCAGTATCGGCGCCGAGTGCCGGCGGGCCGCGCCGTGCCTGCCACGCACCGTTGATGCGGATCGGCGGCGCTACCGTTTGCAGATCGCCACCCATTGCATGTTCAACCACCTCGAACGTGCCGTTGACCCGCGCCTGTTCATGCGCCGCCACGTCCTGCAGCGTATTGACCGGCCCGTTGGGCACCTGCCCTTTGTCGAGCAGTGCCAGACATTCGGCACGCGAGCGCTGCGCGAACAACCCGCTGAGCAAAGCGTTGACCTCGGCGCGGTTGGCGACACGACTCTTGATGGTGGCAAAGCGCGGATCGTCCGCCATTTGCGGAATGCCGAATCCCTCGCAAAGGCCGCGCCAGTATTCGTCGCGTGTAGCGGCAATCACAAACGCGCCGTCGCGCGCATGAAAAACGTCCCACGGCGAGGCCTGTGGATGCGCGGCACCAAGCCGCGGCATCTGTTTGCCTTCGGCAAACATTTGCTGGTAACGCAGATTCAGGATCGAAATCATGCAGTCAAGCATGGCGATTTCGACACGTTGCGGCTTGCCGCTGCGGCGCTGTTCAAGCACCGCCAAAACCACGCCCAGCGCGCCGAACACGCCGGACGAAATGTCCGCGATCGGCGCGCCCGCCGGCAGCGGACCGCCGGTCGGCTCACCGGTAATGCTCATGAGCCCGGACATCGCCTGCAGCACCACGTCGAGGCCCTGCTTGTCGCGCATCGGACCCGCCGCACCGAAGGCCGACAGCGAGCAGTAAACGATATCGGGATTGACCTTCAGCACGCTGTCGTAATCAAGGCCGAGCCGGCGCATCGTATCGGGCCGGAAGTTTTCGACGATCACCTGCGCCGAAGCAATCAGTTTCAGCACGGCGGCACGGCCCTCCGGCTTTTTCAGATCGAGGACGATACTTTTTTTATTGCGGTTGAGCGCAAGAAAACCGACATGTTCGCCCTTCACGCGTACCGTGCCCGAAGTGCGAAACGCCTCACCCTCGGGCGGCTCAACCTTGATGATCTCCGCACCGTAGTCCCCGAGCAACATGGTACACATCGGGCCCGCGGCGTGATGCGTGAAGTCGATCACGCGCACGCCAGTGAGCGGCAGGCTGCCCTGTTTTCTCGTGTTGTCAGCCATGTCGACCGTTTACAGGTAATCGCCGCCGCGCATCGGGATAATCGGCCGCTCGTCGGCAGGGCCGAAACCACCCAGCGGCGCATAGATTTCGCGCCGTTTCGCCACCGCCGCCGAGGCGCCCTTACTGCGCACTTCCTTAAAGAACGCGAATTCGCCTTCCTCGAAGCGCAGTTTGAGGCCCAGCGTGTGACCGAAGTAGAGTTCGGTGAAAGCCTGCCCCATACCCATCGCCTCCCACACCAGATGCGTATACGCCTTGCCGGAAACAATTCCATCGATCGGCAACAGCGCAATACGACGTGCTTCGTTCATCACTTCATCGGCAAGCTGCTCTTTCGGCACCGCGCGATTGACCAGACCGATCAGTGATGCCTCGCGTCCGCTCCAGGTGCGTCCGCAAATCATCATTTCGCGTGTGCGCTTGTAACCGATGAGATGTGCATATAGCCGGATCAGCGTAATGCCCGAGATGCCGCCGACCTGCCCGAGGTTGCCGATATGCGCGTCTTCGGCGGCAATCGAGATATCGCAGCACGCCTGCAACTGGTTGCCGAGTTCGATGCACTGCCCGGAGATCTGCGCGATCGTCGGTTTCAGCGAAAAGAACAGGCGCTTCCAGACGTTGCGGTAGTGGCGCTGCATGCGCAGCTGGTGGCGGTTCGGCTGACCCTTTGGATCGGTCTTCGTGCGCGTGCCGAAACCTTCGAAATAGCCTTCGAGATCGTGGCCGCCGCAGAAGTGGTCGCCCTCGCCTTTGATGATCACGACCTTCACGTCATCGTTGCCTTCCCAGTCCTCGATCGCCTCGAGCAATTGATCCTCGCCCCAAAAAGGCGAGGCGTTGCGCTTGCCAGGATTGCTCAATGTGACGGTGGCGATTTTTGCCGCGCGGTCAATGTCGTACTTGATGTACTGATACGGATATTCCTTGCTCACCTGAACCTCCCGTGAATGGTCTGACCTGCATTGCGCTTGCAACAGTTGTGCGCATAGCGCACACTATGTGCGTTGTGCGCACACTTTACCCGTCAATAGCGCGGTACGTCAACCCGTCGGGAGATCGCTCTGGCCATAAAGAAACAGGAAGATGAGAAAGACTGGATCCGCGACCATGTGCAATCGCTCGAACGCGGGCTTGCCGTCATCCGCTCCCTGGGCGGCACGCCTTCGCTTACGCTGTCTGAAATCGCCAAAAGCACCGGCATCACGCGCGCGGCGGCACGTCGCTTTTTGCTGACGCTGGAACGACTCGGTTACGTCGGACGCAGCGACGACGGCTATTACCTGCTGGCGCGCACGCTCGAACTTGGTTACGCCTATCTGTCGTCGCACGCGCTGCCGCAGATCGCGCATCCGCATATCCAAAAATTGGCCTACGATCTAGACGAATCGTGTTCAGTGACCATCCTCGACCGCCAGTCGATCGTCTACGTGGTGCGCGCCACCATCAGCCGGCTGGTCGGCGCCTCGCTATCGGTGGGCTCAACGCTGCCAGCCTACTGCACCTCTGCGGGCCGCGTGTTGTTGAGCGGCCTCGACGGCGACGAACTGGATGCCTGGCTGCACGAAGCAAAACTCGAACGACTCACCGCAAAAACGGTCACCAGCGCGAAAAAACTGCGTGACGAGGTGCGCCGCGCCGGCACGCAAGGTTGGTATCTGATCGATCAGGAAATCGAGGAAGGCGTGCGTTCGCTGGCGGCGCCACTGCATGATGCCGCTGGCAAGATCATCGCTGCAGTGAACGTGAGTTCATACTCCACTCGCGTCACCCTCGACGCGCTGCACCGGAAGTTTTTGCCGCGATTGCTGAAAACCACCGCAGCGATCGACAAGGAACTGAAAGCACGGCGCTAGGCGCGCGCCGTATCCAACCTAGACTGCCGCGGCGATTGCGTCGCCCATTTGCGTGGTCGAGGCCTTGCCGCCGAGATCGCCGGTGAGGTGTTTGGCTTCCGCGATGACCTTGTCCACGGCCTGGTCGATCAATTGCGCGGCCTTGGCGGCTTTGGGATCGTTGCGTTTGCGGCCCAGCCACTCGAACAGCATCTGGCCGGACATGATCATGGCGTAAGGATTTGCAATGTTCTTGCCGGCGATATCGGGCGCCGAACCGTGCGTGGCCTGTGCCATGGCATTGTCGGCACCGACGCAGAGACCGGGCGCCAGGCCGAGACCGCCGACGAGGCCGGCACCTTCGTCGGTGAGTATGTCGCCGAACTGGTTGGTGGTGACGACGACGTCGAACTGGTGCGGGTTCATCACGACTTTCATCGCAAAGCCGTCGACCAGTACTTCGTTGAATTTGCAGTCCGGATATTCCTTCGCCACCTTGCGGCACTCTTCGGCAAACATGCCGCAGACCAGACGATAGACCGGCTCTTTGTGCACGCTGGTGACCAGTTTCATCTTGCGCGTGCGCGCAATTTCAAACGCTTCGCGCGCAACGCGGTTGGCACCTTTGCGCGTGACCACGCGCATGCCGACAGAAATTTCATCGTTGGGCCGGAACTCACCATTACCGGCCACAATCGTATCGCTGGACTGCATGCCCTCGGTGACTTCGCGCACAAACACGATGTCGACGTTCTTGTGAATCGACCTGATGTTCTCGTAAGACTTCACCGGCTTGATGCTGGCGAACTGGTCGAATTTCTTGCGCATCGGCGGCATGATCCAGGTCGGATCGTTGCGCGGGTAGGATCCGTGGCCGATCGGCCCCATGATCCAGCCGTCAAAACCCTTAAGGCCGTCGACTGTTTCCTGCGGCATAGTGTGGCCGTGCATCTCGTGGCCGCGGCGTCCGATCGGAAAATCCTGCCAGTGCACGTCCAGCCCGGCCTTGGCGGCCGCCGCCTTCATCACCTTCACGCATTCGGGCACGACTTCCGGCCCGATGTCGTCGCCCAGCAGAATTCCGATCTTCAGCACTGCACTGCTCCCGTGTTATTTGTGGGCGGCGATGATGCGACGCGCGTAACGCATGCGCAGCACCGAATCACCACCAAGGTGGGTCCAGATGACGGCGTCGCGCGCCAGCTTGTCAGCCGCGGCACTCATGCGGCCGTTGGCCCCACCCATCAACTCAACGCCCAGACGCGTGACGTCCTGAATGGTGTCGCAGGAGAAGTTCATCGCCAAACCCGGGTTTTGCGAATGCACCTTGGCGTCGTGTTCCCATGCAATGCGCATGACGAACGAGCGCAGCGCTTCGGTCAGCATGAACATGCGGTTCAGTTTTAGCTGCACCCATTGCTGGTTGGTGAGGGTCTTGCCGCCTTTCATCGCGGTCTTGACGTGCTTCATCGCCATGTCGCAGGCGTTGTCGCACACACCCAGTGCATGCGCGGCGAGTTCAAGGTCGCCGAAGAGGTCGCCGCCGGTGGTGTCGTCGGTGCCCTTCTTCACACCGCCGTTCACTTCGCCAACGCGGTTGGCATCCGGCACACGCGCGTTTTCAAAAATCAGTTCGGCGTTCATGTAGAAGCGCCAGCCGGATTTGTTGAACTGTTTGCCGAAGCGGAAACCCGGCGTATCGGCCGGCACCATGAACATCGTGGTGCCGCTCTTGATGCCCACGTTCGGATCGGTGCGCGCGTCGAGGAAGAACAGTTTGCCGACACCGCCGTTGGCGATGAAGCATTTTTCACCGTTGAGGATCCACTCGTCGCCCTTGCGCTCGGCGTGCAGACGGAAGCCGGATTTCGGAAAATCCGGCGGCGGCAGGCGGTTGTCGCCGCCGGCGTTCGGTTCGGTGATGCCCTTGCCCATAACGAAGGTGTCGTCTTCGAGGAACTTCGTCAGAAAGCGTTTCTTCTGGTCGTCGCTGCACACCGACGAAATCAGGTGACTCCACTTCCAGTTCTGGCTGAAGGCCTTGCCGATCGCGCAATCGGCGCGCGACAACTCCGCCATCACCAGCCCCTGTGACACGAAGTCAGCGCCGTGGCCGCCCCACTCCTTCGGCACCGCCAGTGTGCGGAAACCCAGTTTCGAACCCTTCTTGATGATCTCCCAGTCCCAAGTCAGCTTGGGGTCTTCGATCTGCTCGCGTTTCAGCGAAATTGGCCGAATCTCTTCATCGGCAAACTTGCGCGCCTTCATTTGCCATGCGCGCTGCTCTTCGGTCAAAGAAAAATCCATTACTGCTCCTGAAAATTGTTGATGCCTGCGACAGTTTCGTTCGGCGCGCGGCGTTTAATCGCGGGTGAAACCGGCGATCGCCTCGGCAACGCGCAGCTTGGCGGTCGAGTTGCTGGTGTCGGAGTGCACGAACACCAGTGAGTTGTGCACGTAATGCGGCTGCGGCATATCTTTCATCACGCCCATCGCGCCGAAGCACTCGGCGGCCAGCAGCGCGGCTTCGTGCACGGCATGCGACACATAGGCCTTGGCCATGCTTTGCAGCGGCATGCCGGACTCGGCCGCATGTTCGTCCGTGTGATCGGCAGCCCACGCCGCTTTCCACACGAGGTTGCGCGAGGTTTCAAGACGGATCGCGATTTCGGCGAGGATGGTGCCGACGGCCTGGTGCTCGATGATGGGGTGGCCGCCTTGCACGCGGATGCGCGCATAGTCAATCGCCGACTCGTAAGCAGCACGGCCGAGGCCGACGTTCAGCGCCTGCACCAGCGGGCTGCCGCGGCCGCTTGCGGCGGCAGCGCCATAAAGCTGGGTGCGACCGTCGAGCACGTTGGCCGCCGGGACTTTGCAATCCTTGAAGGTGATCGCGCCGCCGGTGCCGTGGAACCAGCGGTAGAACTGTTCGCCGTTCGCATCGGTTTCAACCTTGGCCGGTTCTTTCACACTCATGCCGGCGGTACCTGCCGGCACCAGCACGATGGCCGCGCTTTTCAGGCCGCTGGCTTTCGCATCGGTCGTCACCTGCACGGCAATCAGTTTGGCCAGCGGCGCGTTGGCGACGAAGGCATAGGTGCCGTTGAGGACGAGGTCGCCGCCCGCTTTGGTGGCGGTGACGGGAATCTCGACGTCGGATTTGTCTTTGCGGTGATAGTTCCAGCCGCCGTCGTCGGCTTCGATATCGCTGCCGGCATAGGCCAGATGGTAGTTATCGTCTTCGAGGTACTTGCTCAGGAACTGTTTGCGTTGCGCTTCCGACATCGCCTGGTCGAAGAGGATGTGACCGAGCTCCGAGGTGCGTGCCAGCGTCGCCGCAAAACCGATGTCGCCGACAGCCAGTTCTTCAGCCACCACACAAGCGGTCAGGGTATCGGCACCGGCGCCACCGAGCGCTTCGGACAACGCGAAAGTGCGCAGCCCCATTTGCGAGGCCTGTTCGAGGATCGCGGGCACGAAATGCGGATCTTCGGCCTGCAGGCGATCGGGGTGGTTGGCAACGGGCTTGACCTCGCGCGTAACGAAGTCTTTAACGGCGTCCCTGAATTCTTGTTGCTCGGCTGAAAGCTGGAAACTAAACATGACGGTCGTGTCCTCCGGAAAAACGCAATTTTAGCGCATTGGCGCGATCCTTGCCGCGGGTGCGCGAGCCGCGCGCAGCGCGGTTGCTGTGAGATTGATTTGCATCAACGCATGTGGAGCGACGCCGCTGCGCAGTTGACAACCCCGCCCAATTCGGCGACCTTCACGCCAGAAAAACTATTGGAGGAGAACATGAAAAACACCATCGGCCACACCCTGCTGGTCGCCATTGGCGCAGCAGTTTTGCCCGCAATCGTTCTGGCGCAAGCCTATCCGACCAAACAAATCCGCGTGATCGTGCCCTTCCCGCCCGGCGGCGGCGTTGATTTTGCTGCGCGCGTGGTCGGCAAACAAATGGCCGAACGCCTCGGGCAACAGGTCATCATCGACAACCGTCCGGGGGCGAACGGCATCGTCGGACTGGAAATTCTCAAACTTGCCCCACCCGACGGCTATACGCTGGCCGTCGCCTCGCAAGGCCCGCTGTCCATCAACCCGAGCATTTACGCGAAACTACCCTACGACTCGACCAAAGACTTTGCACCGATCAGCGGTGTGGTCAACTTCCCGCTGTTGCTGGTGGTGCACCCGTCGTTGCCGGTGAAATCGGTGCCCGAAATGATTGCGCTGGCGCGCAAGAACCCGGAGCAACTGTCGTATTCGCATCCGGGGGCCGGCAACTCGGGGCACCTCGCCGGCGAACTCTTCAATTCAATGGCGAAGGTAAAAATCCTTGCCGTGCCCTACAAGGGCACCGCGCCCGCCGGCATCGCCGTGCTTTCCGGCGAAGTGCAACTCACCTACAGCAGCATTCCGACGGTGCTGCCACATGTCCGCGCCGGGCGTCTGCGCGCACTCGGTGTCGGCAACGCGCAACGCGTGCCGTCGCTGCCCGAATTCCCGACCATTTCGGAGTCCGGCCTGCCCGGCTATGAAGCCTACGCCTGGGGCGGCATGCTCGCACCGGCCGGCACGCCGAAGGAAATCATCGCACGCCTCAACAAGGAAGCCGTTGCCTCGATCCGCATGAAAGAGGTCTCGGACCAGTTGCTCAAAGAAGGCACGGTGCCGACACCGACCACGCCGGAAGAGTTCGGCGCCTACATCAAGGCCGAGATCGATAAATGGGGCGCGGTGGTGCGCATGGCGAATATCAAGGGCGAATAGCCGGGTTTTATGTGGTGCAGGCGACTCGCCGGCAAGACGCACCGCGCCAAACGAATATTGCAGACGCAATGCCGGCTGGTGATATCACCGTGCCCCGATCTTGGTGCTTCCCGCAGGCGAGTCGCCTGCGCCACGACTGCGGCGCGTCACCTAATCGAGTTCGCAGGGTGGGTTAGGCGCGAAGCGCCGTAACCCACCGTCCAAGACCTCGCAGAAACATCATCCGGCGCAATGCGCTTCGTTTATTGCGGCCTACGAATCAGTCGACCTAATCGAGCTTGACCCAACCCGGTATCGCCTCGCAACGCGCCAGCCATTGTTCGATCGCCGGATACGCATCGAGCATCAGGCCGCCTTCCGGCGCGCGCTTCGTATACGGATAACAGGCGATATCCGCGAGCGTCGGCCGGTCGAGCGCCAGCCAGTCGTGATCTTTCAATTGCCGCGCCAACATTTCCAGCGCCTTGCGGCCGTGCAACTGGTAATCGTTGAGGTCGCCCTTCTTGCCGTAGACGAACACGCCGCGCGCCCACTGCAGGCCGAAATAGATTTCGTTCTGCGCCAGCGCCATCCATTGCATGACCTCGGCCATTGCCAGCGCCTCGGTCGGTAGCCATTGTTCGCCGCCCCACTTGCGCGCGATGTAAGTCAGATGTGCGGTCGAGTCCCAGAAGATTTTTCCCTCGATCTCCATCACCGGCACCTGGCCGCGCGGATTCATGTCGATTATGGGCCGCTGCTTGTGTTCGAATTTGGTGGCGTCGATGTAGATCATCTCGCAGGGGACCTTGAGAATCGAGGTCAGCACGCGGATCTTGTACGAATTGCCCGAGACGTCTGTGAGCCAGAGCTTCATAACTACAATTCCCCCACCAAAAGAATCGCCAGAATAGGAACGTCGCTCCAGCGCAAGCGGGAGCCCATGAATGCGCCACCAATTGAAAACACTGGATTCCCGCTTTTGCGGGAATGACGCTCCAGGCCAACATCATTGATCACACGACAGGACCGTAGGGTGCGCATCGCGCGCCCTACGACTGAAGATATTTTGTTTCCCACGCTTCGATTTCCGCGAGACCCAAAGCCGCGTTGTATTGCTGCGGTGTGAGCATGCGGTCGCGCACTGCCGCGGTGTTGCCGTCTCGCTTCAGCGCAGCGCACGCCGACTGGATCGCAAAGCCGGCCGCGCAACGCGCGAGCCCCGGATAGATCGCCAGCCGCATGCCCAGCGCGCCGATTTCATCGGCGGTCAATTCCGCCATCTTGCCGCCGGCATCGACGTTGACGAGGCAGGGCGCGGGCACCGCCGCGGCAATGCGTTTCAGATCGTCGAGGATCGTCGGCCCCGCCTTGATTTCCACAAAGGCCACATCGGCGCCGGCCTTGATGAAGGTCTGCGCGCGTTTGATTGCCTCGTCAAGACCACGGCTTTCCGCCGAATCGGTGCGCGCGATGATGATGAAATCCGGATCGCGCCTGGCCGCCACCGCCGCCTCGATCTTGCCGACGGCTTCATTCATTTCAATCACCGGCCGCGCGCCCGGCAACTGGCCGCAGCGCTTCGGCGAGACCTGATCTTCCATGTGGATCGCAGCCACGCCAGCCGCTTCGAATTCTTCCACCGTGCGTTTGACGTTGACGACATTACCGTAACCGGTATCCGCATCACAAATCAACGGAATGTCCACCGCCGCAGCCGCGCGATGCGCGTGCTGCGACAACAGTGTGAGATCCACTAGGCCGACATCCGGCCGACCGAGCAGTGACGCCGACACCCCGTTGCCCGTCATGTAGACGGCTTCAAAACCAGCTTCTGCAACAAAGCGCGCACCATAGGCATCATAAATGCCGGGCGCGACCACAATCTTGCCGCTGGCGAGACGCTCGCGCAGGCGGCGGCGCAGTATTGAGGGCGTCATCACAGTCCCAATTTCTTTTTGGTCGCCTGCAACTCTGCGATGTCTTTGAGCAACAGCGCGTGAAACTCCGCCGGCCCCATGAAACCGTCGAGCTGCGTGACCTGTTCGAGATATTGTTTCCACTCCGGCGCCTGCTGCGCTTTCTGCATCGCCGCGATGAGACGGTCGAGCACCGGCTTCGGCAGGCCCGCCCGGCCCATCATGCCGCGCCATTGATAACGCACCACGTTCCAGCCGCGCTCCTTGTAAGTCGGCACGTCGGGAAAATCGGCAAGCCGGCGCTCGGCGGAAATCGCCAGCACGCGCACCTTGCCGGATGCCACAAACGGTTTGACGTTGCCCGGATTGGTCGCTGCGATATCGACGTGACCGCCGGCCACCGCCGTCAGCGCCGGACCGCCGCCCTTGTAGGCCACCCACTCCGCCTTGATCTTCGCCGTCTCGGCAAAAACTTCCCACGCCACGCGGTGCGCGCTCATCTGAAACACGCCGCCGACCGTTATTTTGCCCGGGTTCGCGCGCGCGTATTTCACCAACTCGTCGATCGTCTTGAACGGAATCGAGGCCGGCACCACCAGTCCGTAGGGATCGAGTTGCGAGCGCGCAATCATCTGCAAATCGTCGGTCTTGAACGGCGCGGTCGGCTCCGACGCCAGCGTTGCCAGCGAGGTGGTATTCGCCAGCAAGGTGTAGCCGTCGGCCGGTTGTTTGAGCAACTGGTTGACGGCGATCACGCCATCGGCGCCGGTGCGATTTTCAACGACGACGTTCTGGCCAAATTCGCGCGTCAGCAGGCGCGACATGATGCGCGCGTAGTAATCGACCGGCGAACCCGGTTCCGACCAGCACAGAATCGTGATCGGTTTCGACGGAAACTCTTGCGCGAACGCGGGCCACACGCAACACAGGTAAGCGCCCGCCAGTACTGCAAGCAACTGCTGCGGCGCGATATGCATACCGCGGCGAATAATCAATAACGTCATACCCGCGCAAGCGGGTATCCAGTCTGCAAACGTTGAAATAAACCCTGGACTCCCGCTTGCGCGGGAGCGACTGATTTTTTTCGTCAGTAAGTTATACATGTGCCACCTCAAATCGATACTTGGCAATTTTCGCATCATCGAGCACGACACCGAGGCCCGGCCCGCCCGGCAGATCAAGCGTGCCGCCGCCAAGGTCGAGCTTGTGCGTAACGATGTCATCGGAAGTCTTCAGCGGGCCGACACATTCGAGCCCGTCGATCACGTTGCTGGAGGTGGCCGCCAGCATGATCTCGGCCATCGTGTTGATGCCAAGCCCGAAGCCGTGACCGACCACGCATTTCATGCCGGCCGCCTCGGCGGTGGCGATCATGCGCCGCGTGTGCAAAAAGCCGCCCTGCTTCATGACCTTGACCTTGACCATATCGGCGGCATCGGCGCGGATGATGTCGATGAGACTGGCGTGATCAAGCAGCGCTTCGTCGGCCATGATGATCACACCCACAGCGTTCGCCGCCTTGCGCACGCGTGCCAGGCCGGCGAGGTCTTCCGCCGCCACCGGCTGTTCGAACAACTGCAGGTTGTAGGGCGCGACCATCTGCGCCAGTTTGATCGAGGTCTCGACGTCGTAGCCGGCGTTGGCGTCGATACGCAGCCCGAACTCGGGCCCGACCGCTTCTCGCACCGCTTTGACGCGATCACGATCGGCTTCGATGCCGCCGCCGACCTTGATCTTGGCCGAGCGAAAACCGCGTTTCTGCCACGCAACGGTTTCGGCCGCCGCTTTATCCGGCGGCTGGATGCCGATCCACGCGTTGAATGACAGCTTTTGCGTCATCGCGCCGCCAAGCCAGGTATAGACCGGCACACCGCAGGCGCGTGCCGCCAGATCGACGCAGGCCATTTCGATGGCTGCCTTCGAATCGAGGAAACCCTCGATGGCAGGCTCAATGCGCGCAAGGATTTCGTGAATGTTGCACGGGTCCATGCCGATCAGCAGCGGTTTCATGGTCGACTCAAGCACGCCCAGATGGTCGGCGATGCTTTCCTTCGAATAGCCGGGACCCGGATCGATATTGCCGAGCCCGACCACGCCGTCGCTTGAGGTAATACGCACGATGGCGCTTTTCTGCACCGTCTTGGCCAGATAGGCGTTCTTGTATTCGCCGACCAGCGGCACGGCGACGCCAAAGACTTCTACCCGTTCGATTTTCATGCAGCCTTCCAGTCCGGATACTTCTGCAGGAACTTGATCAACCCGCCCTCGGCGAGGATCTGCCGCACCGCCGGCGGCAACCCCGGCACCGCGCGTGTGATGCCGCGCGCGGCAACATTGACTTGGCCCGACGCCAGATCGATTTCGATTTCATCGCCGTCGGCAATCCCCGAAATGTCGCACTCGACCGCCGGCAGGCCGTTGTTGATCGTGTTGCGAAAAAACTGGCGGCCGAAGGAATGCGAAATGATCGCCGCCACGCCCATCAAATGCATGACGTGCACCGCCTGCTCACGCGACGAGTTGATGCCGAAATTTTTGCCGGCAACGATAATGTCGCCGGCTTTGAAACTGCCGACGAACGCCGGCGCAACTTTTTCGAACGCGTGCTGCGCGACGTAGGCGTTGTCCTTGCCGGGCAGATATTTGCTTGAGCAGTTGGTATCGGTGTTGATGTTGTCGCCAAGCAGACGGGCGCGGCCTTTGATGATGTTTTCCATTACGCCGCCGCCTCCATGATCGATCTCAAATGTCTTATGTTGTCGCATCGGCGGCTGGCGGCATTCGCCTTGCTCGCATCCCCATTGCATGGGGCCCCTGCTCGGTGGCTCATGCCGCCCTCCACTGTCCGCCTTCAACCTCGCGTGGATCGGTGATAAAGCCGGTCAACGCCGATGCCGCCACCGTCGCTGCCGAACCGACCCAGATTTCCGATTTGTCGTTGCCGAGCCGGCCCTTGAAATTGCGGTTGGCACTCGAAATCGCGACGTCACCGTCACCGGTGATTAAATGGCCCGTCACGCTAACGCAGGTCCCGCAGCCAGCCGCTTCGAACGAGGCGCCGGCGCGGGTCAGCGCCTCGATCAGGCCTTCGCGCGCGGCGGCCAGATAAATCTCGCGCGACGCCGGCGTGATGATCATGCGCACGCCTCTGGCGATGCGCTGCCCTTTCAATATCGCAGCAGCCTGACGAATATCGTCGAGACGGCCGTTGGTGCAGGTGCCGATCAGCGCGAAGTTGATCTTCTTGCCTTTGACCTCGGGCACACCGACCACGTCGTCGATGTTGTGTTGTCGCGCCACCTGCGGCACCAATGCCGCGGTGTCGATTTCAATGCGCTCGACGTAATTCGCGTCGGCATCGGCCTTCACCGGTTTCGGCGGGCGCGCCTTGTGCGCCTTGAGCCACGCAATCGTCTTGTCATCGGCTTCGAGGATCGCCGCCTTCGCGCCCAGTTCAGCGGCGTGGTTTGACAGCGTCATGCGATCATCGATCTCCATGGCGGCCACACCGCTGCCGGTATATTCAAGCGCACGGTAGTTCGCACCCTCGGCGCCGAAACGGCCAAGCATTTTCAGTGTGACGTCTTTCGCCCACACGCCCGGCTGCAATTGACCCTTGAGTTCGATACGGATTGTTTCAGGCACGCGGAACCACAGTTTGCCGGTCATCATCACGGCGGCGACGTCGGTGCCCTCGACGCCGGTGCCGAGCGCGTTGAACGCCCCATAGGTGACCGAATGCGTATCGGTGCCGACGATCAGATCACCGGCGGTGAGATGGCCGCCCTCGGGCATGACCTGATGGCAGATGCCATCGCCGACATCGTAGAGCACCGCACCACTGCTTTCGGCAAACGCGCGCATTTCCTTGTGCGTGTTGGCAGCCTCGATATGCGGCGGCGGCGAATAATGATCCATCACCAGCGCGGTGCGTTTGGCAAACGGCAGGCCATTCGCGCCGAGTTTGGCCGCCATCTTCATGGCATTGCCGGCACGCGCGTCGTGCATCATCGCAAAGTCAACATCGGCGACGACCACGTCGCCGGCACGCACCGGTGTACCGCCTGAATGCGCCGCCAGAATTTTTTCAGCTATGGTGTAGCCCATGGAATCTCCGATACCAGAATGGTCGCGGTGCGCACAGCGCGAGCGCGACCGGTCGGGCATTCTAGCAGGGAAAGTGCGGCAATTTGCCGCGGGCCTCAGCGCTTCGCGATGCCGAGCAGTGCGCGCGCTTCGTCCGTCGTCGTCGGCTCGCGGCCGGCGGCGCGGCCGAGTTCGGCGAAGCGATGCACCAGTTCCGCATTGGTCGGGCAGCCGAGCTCTTCATACGGATAATCGCCGATGCCCGGCGCCAGATGGCCGCCACGTTCGAGCGCGGTGGCCGCGACATTGAGCAGGTTGCCTTCCTTGCACGCAACGGTCCATTCGATGCGGCGGTTGGCCGGCATGAAGTCGACCAGCGCCTCAAGGCCACGCGGCGTGCACGGGTGCGCGCCGACAATGCCGCCTTCGGCCAGCACGCATTGCACATAGGCGGGCTCATTGATTGCGCCCATATCGAGAAAGGCATCGACCATGCGCACGAAAGGCACGGCCCACACCGACAGATGCGGCTTCACGCCGGCCTCGGTCATGCCCTTGGCCAGAAACAGACAGGTCTCGGTGCTGTTGAGATAAACCTTGTTCAGCGTCTTGAACGATTTCGTTTTCGCATCATAGGCATCGATGTTGCTGCTGCCGGTGTCGACCGCGGCGAAATCCGGCCGCGTCGCACTCTTCTGCCCCATCAGCTTGATGTGGGCGAGGCGGTTTTCATCTTCCTTGACGGTGATCTGGCCGAGCGTCGAGTCGATCAGAATGTCGCAGCGCGCACGGATTTTGGAGACGATCTCGGCGTACATCTCCGGCTGGTGACAGGGACTGCCGTCGAGGTTGCGCGCGTGAAAATGAATAATCGAAGCGCCGGCGGCACGACACTCGGCGGCGGTCTCGGCGATCTCGTCCGGCGTAAACGGAATGTTTTTGTTCTTGTTGCGCGGCGCGTATTCGTTGATGCGCACGGTGATGATGAGTTTTTTCTGCATGTTCACGCCTTAACCTTTGACACCCGCCATGCGCTTGATCGCATCGACGAACAGATCACCATCGGTGCCGAGCACGATGATCTGCACGCCGCGTTTGGCAATACCGCGCCCGTATTCGACATTCAGATTGTTGCCGATGAGCGTCATCGCGTGTTTGCCGTGACGGCGCGTAGTGGCAACCACCGTATCAAGTGCCGCACTCATTTGCGGATCATCGAAGGTCGCCCCCGGCACGCCGAGCGACACCGACAAATCGGTCGGGCCGACGAAAAACGCGTCGAGGCCGGGCATTGCTGCCAGCGCATCGAGATCGGCGATGCTCTCTTTTTCTTCCAGGAGCGCGATGGCCATCAGTGCGCGGTTAGCGCGCGTGGCGTAATCGTTCCAGCCACCGCGTACGTAGCCGGCGGCACGCGTGATCTGGCAGGCGCCGCGTTCACCGTCGGGCGCAAACCGCATCGCCTTCAGCAATGCAGTGCAGTTTTCGCGGTTGGCATGCGGCAGCACGATGCCCGCCGCGCCAAGATTGAGCCGCTTCTTGATCAGCGCCGCATCGACGTCGGGCACGCGCACGAACGGCGTGATGGCAGCGGCATCGGCGGCGCGGATCAGATGACCGGCGCGATCAAGGTCAAGCGCACTGTGCTCCATGTCGATGATGACGAAGTCGAGGCCGGCGGCGGCCATCATTTCGACCACCATCGGGCTGCCGGTGAATAACAGCATGCCGGTGACGGTTTTGCCGTCGGCCAGCAACTGGCGGATTCGGTTTGGGTTTTGCATGATTTCCTTCGGATGGGCGCGGCGAGGTTACCGTGCGGTTCTCTCGGCGGTCAAGACGCCCTGATCCAGGCGGCAGCGGGCGGCGATTCCGCTGCCTGATGTGATACTCTGTCGTCCCGTTTCTTTACCGCTAATTTTAGCGAAATGCCATGTCAAAAATCGTCATCAAATTCGGCGGCTATCAGAATCCCGCCTCGATTCACAACCGCGCCGCCGCGCGTTTCGGCGAACTGCTGAAAAAACAGTTCGGCGAGCGCATCGATTTTCAATTGATCGGCAATGTACTCGATCTCGGCCGCCAGTCCGGCGACCTGCCAAAGATGGTGGCCAGCGGCGAACTGTCGCTGTGCTACATCTCGTCGGTGCGCTTCACCGATCCGGTGCCGGAATTCAAGGTGCTCGAACTGCCCTTCCTGATCAAGGACCGTGCGACCGTGCAGCGTGCGTTTGCCGGAGAATTCGGCAAGCTGCTGCAACAACGCATGGCAGAAAACACGCCGCACAAACTGCTCGGCGTCTGGGACAACGGTTTCCGCCATGTCACCAACAAGGTGCGGCCGATCCGCACGCCGGCCGACTGCAAGGGCCTCAAGATCCGCTGCCAGGTCAGCGAAATGCATGTCGAAGCGTTGCAGGCCATGGGCTTCGAGCCGATCTCGGTGGACGTCAAGGAGTTCGTCGATGGCATCGACGGCCCGCGTTTCGACGGTCAGGAAAATCCGCTCACCAACACTTACAACTTCGGCGTGCAGAAATTCCACCGCTACCAGACGCTGACCGGACATCTGTTCGGCGCCACGGTAATGATCTGCAACCAGGAACATTATAAAAGCTGGCCGGCCGATCTGCAGGCGGCCGTTGACGAAGCGGGCCGGGAAGCCACGCGTTATCAACTGGAACTGGCGGCCGCGGAAGATGCCGAGATGCTGGCAAAATTCAAGCTCGTCAAAGACCACGAGATCATCACTCTGACCGAAGCCGAACGCGCACCTTTCGTCGCCGCCGTGCAACCGGTACTGGAAAAATACCGGCGTGAACTCGATCCCAAGCTGTTCGCCTACCTGGCCTGATGACTGAATTGCTGCACGCCGCTGCCCCTCACCCCAACCCTCTCCCGAAGGGAGAGGGTGAGAACAGCATTGCTTCGCCTTCACGAATCAATGCGGCGATCGTGGGTGTCGGCTGGTGGGGACAGAAAATCGTCAACGCTGTGCAGGGCAAAAGCGAACGCATCCGCTTTATCCGCGGCGTCAGCAAGGAACCCGATTCCGTACGTGATTTCGCCGCCAGACACGGCTTCGAATTGTCGACGGAATTCTCCGACGTGCTGACCGACCCGCGCGTGCAGGCCATCGTGCTGGCCACACCGCATTCGCTGCACACCGAGCAGATTGTCGCCGTGGCGAAATCGGGCAAGGCTGTATTCTGCGAAAAGCCGCTGGCGCTGAAAAAAGCCGATGCGGTGCGTTCGACGACCGCCTGCCGCGAGGCCGGCGTCTTGCTGGGCATCGGCACCAACAAGCGTTTCTGGCCGTCGATGCGCGAACTGCGGCGCGTGGTTGCCAGCGGTGAGCTCGGCGAAATTCTGCACGTCGAGGGCCACTACAGCAATGAAAACTCCGGCGCCCATTTTTCACCCTGGCGTGGCTCGCCGGCCGAAGCGCCGGGTGCCGGCATGACCGGCTCCGGCATCCATGTGCTTGACGCGCTGGTCAATCTGCTGGGACCCGTGGCGCGCGTGCAGACGCAGGTGCTTACGAGAAAACCGGCGCCGGACCCGACCGACACCCTCAGCATCATGTTTGAATTCGAAAATCACACCAGCGCCCTGCTCGGCGCCGTTCGCGCGACGCCGTTTTACTGGCGTATCCACGTCTTCGGCCGCGACGGTTCGGTCGAAGCGCTGGGCGAAACCGATCTGGTGATTCGCCGCAAAGGCGCCAAGCCCGAGCATTTCAGCTACGATGCACTCGATTCGCTGAAAGAGGAATTCGACGCATTTGCCGACGCCGTCGCCGGCAATAGCGAATATCCGATCAAAATGCCGCACATGGTCAATGTGGTGGCGGCGTTTGAAGCCATCGTACAATCCATCGAAACCAGCGCGCCGGTCTCACTGCCCCGGTCATAAACAAGGCCAATAACCATGAAGAAGCTCCCCGTCCTCGGCCTCATGCTCGGCGATGCCACCGGCATCGGTCCCGAGATCAGTGTCAAACTGCTCGCCTCCGGCATGCCGCATTCGGTGGCGCGCGTGGTGGTGATCGGTGACGCGCGCGTGTTTGACCTTGGCTGCCGCGACGCCGGCATCCGACTGGCTTCGCGCGTGTTCGAAGACATCGACTCCATCGAATGGAGCGATGATGCGATTCCGCTGATCGATCTGGGCAACGTCGATCCGGCCAAATATCCGCATGGCGTGAGTTCGGATGAATCCGGCAGGCTCTGCGGCGACACGCTCAAATACATGATCGGCCTCGCCGCCGCCGGCAAGATCGACGGCATCTGCTTTGCGCCGCTGAACAAGGGCGCGATGAACCGCGGCGGCTGGAAGTATCCGGACGAGCATCAAATGTTCGCCGCGCTGACCGAACACAAAGGTTTCTTCGGCGAGATGAATGTGATCAAGGAATTCTCGACCTTCCGCGTGACCTCGCACATTGCGTTGAAAGAAGCGGTCAACCTGATTTCGCCGGAACGCATTACCGCTGCGGTGCGACTGGCCGACAACTCACTGCGCGCATCGGGTGTCGCGCAACCGCGCATAGGTGTTGCCGCGCTCAATCCGCACTGCGGTGAAAACGGCCTGTTCGGCGACGAGGAAATCCGCATCATCCGCCCGACCGTCGATGCACTGCGCAGCGGCGGCATCAATTGCAGCGGGCCGATCTCCTCAGACGTCATATTCCTCAAAGCGCTCAAGGGCGAATTCGACGGCGTGGTAATGATGTACCATGACCAGGGCCAGATTGCGACCAAGCTGCTCGGCTTCAACAAGGGTGTGACCGTCACCGCCGGACTGAATACCGTGTTTACGACACCGGCCCACGGCACCGCTTACGACATCGCCGGCAAAGGTGTCGCCGACACCGGCGCGCTCGAACAGGCGCTGCGCATTGCCGCGCGCATGGCGGCAGCGAAACTGCATTGAATTCCCCCGCCGTTGCGGGGCAATATCCATGGACCCAACCGGAGGAACCATCGTGCAAATACTAACCAATCACAAGATGTGCCAGCGCCTGTGCATGGCCGCCCTCGCGACGGTATGCGGCAGCGTGCTGGCGGATGAATACCCGAGCAAACCCGTGCGCATGATCGTCGGCTTCGCGCCCGGCGGCGGTACTGACGCCACGGCGCGGCCGATCGCGCAGAAACTCACGGAACTCCTCGGCGAGCAGGTCATCGTCGACAATCGCCCCGGTGCGGGCGGCAATATCGCCGCTGACATCGTCGCCAAGTCCAACCCCGATGGCTATACCGTGCTCATGGGCACCATCGCCGCGCTGGCGATCAACCCGGGGCTTTATAGCAAGCTGCCGTTCGATCCGGAGAAAGATCTGCTGCCGGTGACGCAGGCGGTCGATTCGACCAACGTGCTGTCTCTCCACCCTTCGGTCACTGCGAACAGCGTCAAGGAATTGATCGCGCTGGCGAAGGCCAAATCCTTGAGCTACGGCTCATCGGGCGTGGGCGGCACCGGCCATCTGGCCGGCGAACTCTTCAACGTCATGGCCAGCACCAAGCTCGTGCATATTCCGTATAAAGGCGGTGGGCCGGCGATGATCGACTTGGTCGGCGGCCAGGTGCAACTGGTGTTCGCAACGGCGGCCAGCGCGATACCGCAGATCAAGAGTGGCCGCATCAAAGGCATCGCGGTGACGACGCTTAAACGCTCAGCATTGATGCTGGAACTGCCGACCATCGCGGAAAGCGGATTGGCCGGCTATGACGCCAACAACTGGTATGGCGTAATGGTGCCTGCGAAGACACCGCGCGCCATCGTCATGCGGCTGAACAAAGAAATCATCAAGGTCCTCGCCATGCCGGACGTCAAGAGCATCCTGTTCAGTCAGGGCCTCGACCCCGCACCGACCACACCGGAGGCCTTCGGCACCTACATCAAGATCGAACGCACAAAATGGGCCAAAGTCATCAAGACGGCAGGCATCAAGGCGGAATAATGATATTGCGCGCGGTGGCACTGGGGCTGCTCTGTGCAGCCTCCCTCGTCTCTGCAGCAGACTTTCCGTCAAAGCCGGTGCGCCTGATTCTCGGCTTTCCGCCGGGCGGCGCGACCGATCTGGTGGCACGCGCCATGCAACCGCGCATGTCGGCCGGACTGGGGCAGCAACTGGTAATCGACAACCGGCCCGGTGCCAACGGCATCATTTCCTGCGAGCTTGTGGCACGCGCCGATCCCGACGGGCACACGCTTTTGTTCGGCCACATCGGCTCTCTGGTCATCAGCCCGGCGATACAAAAAGTGCCCTACGATCCCCTCAAGGATTTCGCCGCTGTCGGCCAGTCCGTGCAGTTGCAGAACATTCTGATCACGCACCCGTCACTGGCGGCGAGCACGGCGAAAGAATTTATCGCCCTGGCCAAAGCCAAACCCGGCCAGATCAACTATGCCAGTTCCGGCATCGGCAGCCCCGGCCATCTTGCCGCGGTGCTGTTCGAGTCGATGGCGAAAATCCAGATCACGCATATTCCGTACAAAGGCGGCGGCCCGGCGATCACCGATTTGCTGGCGGGCCAAGTGCCGGCTTTTTTCGCCGTGATCTCAACCGGGGTGCCACACGTGCAGGCCGGCAAGGTGCGCGGCATCGCCGTCACCGGCAGCCGCCGCGCCGAAGCCGTGCCCGACGTGCCGACGCTTGCCGAAGGCGGCGTGCCCGGTTATGCAGCGACCAACTGGTATGGCCTGCTGGCGCCTGCGCGGACGCCTGTAGCGGTCATCAACCGCATCAATCGTGAAATGACCGCGACACTGAAAGCACCGGAAGTCGCCGAGGCGCTCAAATCGCGGGGCATCGATGCAGCGCCGAACTCGCCGGCGGAATTCGCCGCCTTCATCCGCGCCGAGTCGGCGAAATGGCGGCCGATCGTGCTGCAATCGGGCATCAAATCCGACGGTGGCTGACGCTGCCTAGAGTTCGACCGGCAAATCGGCGCGCGCCGACCACGCGTGCCAGGAGCCGATGAAATTGCGCGCGGAGTGTATACCGGCGTAGCGCAATGCGTAGACGGCATTCGCCGAACGCGCGCCGCGGTGGCAATACACGGCGATGTCGTGACGCGGATTGATGCCCTGCCCCATCAATAGCGCATTGATTGCTTCCGGCGATTTGAAGCGGCCGTGTTCGAGAAACTGCGTCCACTCGATATGCTTCGCGTGCGGCAGATGGCCGCGCCGCGCGCAACAGGATGTGTTGTCCTTGCCCGCCCATTCCAGGTCGTCGCGCACATCAAGGACCCAGTAATTCCAGCTGCCCGCGCGACGCGTGATCTCATCGATACTCGCCAGATAACCGGTGGCGAGCGATGGTTTGAAGGACTTGGTGCGCACCGTCGCAATATCGATGTCGGTCGACACCGGCCCGCCGACGCGGCGCCAGTAATTCATTCCACCATGC
>CALQCM020000013.1 GCA_943329075.2 Chitinophaga pinensis
GCGCCGGCAGCCTTTCCCGATAAGCCCATCCGCATGATCGTGATGTCCTCCGCCGGCGGCAGCACCGACATGGTGGCGCGCGCGGTCGGCCGCGCACTCGGCGACGGCCTCGGCCAGGCGGTGGTGCTCGATAACCGGCCTGGCGGCGGTGGCGTCATCGCCGCTGATCTCACGGCGAAAGCGCGCCCTGACGGTTATACGATCCTGATGGCAAACACCGCACACACCGTGCAACCGAGCCTGCACGCCAAACTGCCGTATGACGCGGTGAAAGACTTCGCACCCGTCACTCTGGTCGCACTGACACACAGCGTGCTGCTGGTGCATCCGTCGCTGGCCGTCAAAAATGTGCGTGAACTGATTGATTACGCCAAAGCCAACCCGGGCAAACTCAATTACTCGTCGGGCACCAACGGTTCATCGGCGCACATCGGCGGCGAACTGCTGAAACTGATGGGCGGCATCGACCTCCTGCGCGTACCCTACAAAGGCACGGCGGAAAATCTTAACGCGCTGCTCGCCAACGAAGTGCAGGTCAGTTTCGTTACGCTGCCCGCCGCACTGCCGCTGCTCAGCGCCGGGCGTTTGCGCGCGATCGGCATCGGCGGGCCGCGCCGCGCCACGCGCCTGCCCGAGGTGCCGACGGTGGCGGAAACGCTGCCCGGTTATGACATCGGCACCTGGCACGGTGTGCTGGCGCCGGCCGGCACGCCGGCTGCCATCGTTACACGCATGAGCGCCGAACTGGCGAAAATGGCGAAGAACCACGAGACGCGCGAACAGGCCGCGACACAAGGCCTTGAGCTCATCGGCAGCACGCCGCAGGAACTCGACGTCTATCTGCGCAACCAGATGGCGAAGTTCGCCCGTGTCGTCAAAGCCACCGGCATGCGCCTCGATTAATCACCCGTTTTCAGGAAACGATTTTTATGCTGATCACCGACGCGCAAGTACACCTGTGGGGCGCCGATACGCCGGAACGCCCGTGGCCCAAGCGCAACACGGCGCACCGTCCCGAACCGCTCGGCAAGGCTGAAATGCTTGCCGCCATGGATGCGGCCGGTGTCGAGCGCGTGGTCGTCGTGCCGCCCGGTTGGGAGGGCGACCGCAACGATGTCGCGCTCGCCGCGGCGCAGGCGCATCCGCAACGCTTTGCCGTAATGGGGCGCCTTGACCCGGAAGCAGCGGGCGCGCTTGAACAGCTCGCCACCTGGCGCGCACAACCCGGCATGCTCGGCATCCGGCTGACCTTTCACACGCAATGGACGGTGCCGCTGCTGACCAATGGCAAGCTCGATCAATTCTGGCCGGCGGCCGAACGCGCCGGCGTGCCTTTGATGGTGCTGCTGCCGCACAAACTGATCCCCGTGCTCGAACCGGTCATCGCGCGCCATCCCGGGTTGCGCTTTGCCATGGACCATCTGTCGGTGCCGACCAAAACGCGCGGCAGGGAATCATTTGAAGGTCTCGATCATCTGCTCGCACTGGCGAAGTATCCGAATGTCGCGGCAAAAGCGACCGGACAGCCGAGCTATTCAGCGGAAGACTATCCGTATCGCGACCTGCATGCGCATCTGCGCCGCGTTTACGACAGCTTCGGCCCGCAGCGCATGTTCTGGGGCACCGACTACTCGCGGCTGCCCTGCACTTATCGCCAGTCGATCACGCTGTTCACCGAGGAGCTGCCGTGGCTCAGCGCCGAAGACAAGGCGTGGATCATGGGGCGCGGCATCTGCGAGTGGCTGGGCTGGCCGCTGCCGCCGGTCAGTCAATAAAACGGGCGGGCATCGCGCTGCGGTTTGGTGGCCCTAGGCCAGCGGCGCGAGCTGTTGCGGCAACGGAATCAGCGGCATCGGATTGGCACCCGGCACCGCGGTGCGCGCCACATTCATGATCATCGCGTTAGTGGCGTAGTAACCGACGACGCCGATGAGATCGATCACCCCGCTCTCGCCGAACTGCGCGACGGCACGCGCATAGGTGTCGTCGCTGACGCCTTTGTTGGCGTAGAGCTCGGTGATGAAATCGTAAACCACCGCCTCGTCATCCCGCATGCGCGCCGGACGCCGGCCCTCGGCGATCGCATCGATGACGGCCTGGTCCATGCCAGCCTTCAGCGCAAAAGGCACGTGGCCGTTCCATTCATACTGGTTGCACCAGTGCCGCGTCGCCAGCATGCCGGCCAGACGATTGAGGCGTTTGTCGAGTCCGCATTTGAAACGCACGTACTGGCCGACCTTTTGCATGCAATCGGCGAGTTCCGGACTGCGCAGCATCGCGCCAAACGGTCCGCGCACCGAGCCGCGCGAGGCCGACAGCTCGGCCGCAACTTTTTTCTGCGCGTCGTTGAGTTGTTCCGGGGCGATGGGCGGCATGCGTTCGGGCAGTACCGTGTAATGCATCGTTGCAGCAGATGTAGTGTTAGTGTATTTGCCGGTGGCTGACATGGGGCACTCCATTAAATCGATCCGTTAATAAATGCGGCATGCTTGCCGCATTTATCGCAGGTTTCGTTCAACTGCGCAAAGCCAACCAGCCGAACCAAGTGCAACCCCGGCTGCCGGCTATTTCGTTGCCGGCTGCAGCCACATCATTGCGTGGAAATCGCCGAACGCATAGTAGACACTCAGGAACGGCGGACGAATCGCCAATGCTGCCGCAAATACCGCCGGCGGATCGTTGCCGTCGAGCGCGCGGCCCAGCAGGTCCAGCGCCTTCGTCTCCACCTCGACCATGCCCGCCAAGGCGCTGCGCTGGGCCGTCGTCAGGTGGAAATACGCGGCAGGCCCGGCAGCGGGCAGGCGCCCCCATGCCTCACGCGCCGCCGGATAGAGCGCGCGTATCCGGTCGACCGCCCCGGCGTTTGCATTCTGGTCCCTGGCGGCAGTGACGATGGCATCCATCACGGCGCGAAATGCAATCAGGTGATCCGCGTAATAGTCGTCGATGCCATTGCGCTGGCGCAGGCCGGCAAAAAGTGTCGCCACGCGCTCAAGCGGCACGCGTACAAGATCCGGAAAGCGCCCGCCGTCGAGTATCGAATCGGCTTCGCGGATCAACGCGTCAATGCGGTCGAAGTCGGCGCGCCAGCCGGCGTCTGCTGTCTTGTCGCCGTAATGGCGCTGATTGAATGCGTACCATTCGCGCTGCAAGACCGGCATCGCCTTGGCGGCCAGATCCAGCCTGCCCTCGACGGTCAGCGCCCACACCGGAATCAGCGCGCGGTCAATTGCAGCCATCTCAGCGCGAATATCGACCGCCGCGCCAGCGACCGTGGCGCTGCAGACCATCAAGGTCAGAAAAAACAGGAGTTTTTTCATAATCGAACCCTCCATGCCCGTTAACCATCAGGGGCGCGGGGGAATTCGCTGCAGCACGGACCCGCCCGCGCTCGCTACACCTTCGATTTAATGATGGACGCGTGCGCGGCAACTGCTATTGATACAGGTCAACCACCGCCCCGCGGGACTGACGGGGCCTTGCGCCACCGCAAACGACAACAGGTTATTTGACGATTTGGAGGCGGGGTTTGCCGGCCGGCGGGGTGGCCGGCGGCGTCGGTTCGGGATCCGGTGCCACCGTTTCATCCGGTGCAGCGGCAGGCTCGGGCGGGAAAAACAGGCCTTGATTGTTTTCGCGCGCCGAGATGCCAATGACCGCCGGCATCGGGATCGAGCATTCGCGCGAAATACCGTTGAAGCGCGCCGAAAACTGCACGACGTCCTCAGCGATGTTCAGATGGTGCGAGGCGTCCGGACTGATGTTGAGAACGATCTCGCCGTTCTTCACGTATTCGAGCGGCACACGCGTTTCCGCATCCACCTTGACCGACAGATAGGGCGTGAAGCCGCTGTCGACGCACCACTCGAATATCGCGCGTATCAGATACGGCTTGGTCGATCGTTCCCGGGCCATGACCGCACGCTTACTTGCGCATGACCTTTTCGGAGGCCGTCAGAGAATCGATATAGGCCGGGCGGCTGAACAGGCGTTCGGCGTATTTCATCAGCGGTGCTGCCGCCTTCGGCAGCTGGATATCGTAGAAATCAAGGCGCCACAGCAACGGCACGATGGCGACGTCGAGCATCGAAAAATCCTCGCCCAGCATGTGCTTCTGTTTCGCGAACACCGGGGCAATCTGCGTCAGGCCGTCGCGGATCGCCGCGCGCGCCTTGTCGGCGTTGCGCTGATTGCCCTTTTCCAGCGTTTCGACGTGCGAGAACAGCTCACGCTCGAAGCGGAACAGGAAGAGCCGCGCGCGCGCGCGCATCACCGGATCGGCCGGCATCAGCTGCGGATGCGGAAAGCGGTCGTCGATGTATTCGTTGATGATATTCGACTCGTAGAGAATCAGATCGCGCTCGACCAGCACCGGCACCTGGTTGTACGGGTTCATCACCGCCAGATCTTCGGGCTTATTATGCAGATCAACGTCGACGATCTGAAAATCCATGCCCTTTTCGTAGAGCACGTTGCGGCAGCGCTGGCTGAAGGGGCAGGTGGTGCCTGAATACAAAGTCATCATGATGGGGCGCCTTGGTTTATCGCGTAGTCATTGTTGATTGAAAAAGGCGACGATACGGCACGCGGCTCGCACCGCCCGCCGCTACGCAGATTAGTGCACGTCTTTCCAGTACGCTTTTTTCAGCGCGAACGCAAAAATGAACAGCAGGCCGAGTACCAGCAGCGCATAGATGCCGATCTGACGCCGGAGCAGGCGCGCCGGCTCACCCATGTAGTCCAGGTAGTTCACCAGATCGACCACCGCCTTGTCGTAGTCAACGCCGGACATCGTGCCCTTGCCCGGCACGATGCTGTTGAGGACATAACGCGTCGTCATCTTGCCGTCGCTGCCGCTTTCATTGACCTTGTCCAGACGCGCCAGGGTCTTGGCGGCGATGAAGGCGGCTTCCGCCTCTTCATGCCGTTCGAACACTTTCTTCTCGAGCGTATTCTGGCCGGATAACTGCCAGAGCACATGCGGCATGCCGACGTTCTCGAACACCAGGTTGTTCCAGCCGGTGGGCCGGCCGCTGTCGCGGTAAAAACCGCGCAGATAGCTATAGACCCAGTCGGCGCCACTGCCGGCACCGGAACTGCGCGAACGCGTGATCACCGTCAGGTCGGGCGGCGGCGCACCGAACCATTCCTTGGCGTCTTTCTTGTCCATCGCAACGTGCATCAATTCGCCGACTTTGACGCCGGTGAAGATCAGGTTGTCGCGGATCTGCTGTTCAGTCAGGCCGATGTCCCGCAACCGGTTGTAGCGCATGTAACCGGCGCTGTGGCAGTTCAGGCAATAGTTGACGAACAGTTTGGCGCCATTCTGCAGCGAGGCAACGTCGTGTGAATTGATCGGCGCGGGTTGCAGGCGCATGCCTTCATTCGCCTGCGCCGCCACCGGCAACAGCAGTGCTGCCAGCGCCGCCGCACGCAAAATACGGAATACCGATGGGCTTACCATGTGACTCTCTCCGGCACGGGTTTGCATTTATCGATCGTCGAGTACCACGGCATCAGGACGAAGAACAGGAAATAAACGATGGTGCCGATGCGCGCCACCACCGTCGCACGGTCTGCATTGCCCAGCCATGCGCCAAACTGGCCCCAGACGTTGGTCGGTTCGGTGCCGAGATAGCCGAGAATCAGGAAAACGACGACAAAGATCGTCAGTGCGGCGCGGAACAACGGCCCCTTGTAGCGGATCGATTTCACCGGACTGCGGTCCAGCCACGGCAGCAGGAAGAAAATCAGCGTCGACACGCCCATCGCGATCACACCCGGGAACTGCGAATTGAACATCGGCGGCACCGCGCGCAGGATCGAGTAGAACGGCGTGAAGTACCACACCGGCGCGATATGCGGCGGCGTCTTCAGCGGATCGGCGGGAATGAAGTTGTTGTACTCCAGAAAGTAACCGCCGCCCTCGGGCAGGAAGAACATGATGATGCTGAAGACCATCAGGAAGACGACCACGCCGAGCGTGTCCTTCACCGTGTAGTACGGATGAAAGGGAATGCCGTCTACCGGATGACCGTCGGCACCTTTGTTCGCCTTGATTTCGACGCCGTCCGGGTTGTTCGAGCCGACCTCATGCAGCGCGAGTATGTGCGCAGCCACCAGCCCCAGCAGCACCAGCGGTATGGCGATGACATGGAAGGCAAAGAAACGGTTCAGCGTCGCATCGGAAACAACGAAATCGCCGCGTATCCATTCCGACAGATCCGGCCCGATGACAGGCACCGAAGCAAACAGGTTGATGATCACCTGCGCGCCCCAGTACGACATCTGACCCCACGGCAGGAGGTAGCCGAAAAATGCTTCGGCCATCAAGCAGAGGTAAATCAGCATGCCGAAAATCCACACCAGCTCGCGCGGTTTGCGGTACGAGCCGTACATGAGGCCGCGGAACATGTGCAGATAGACGCAGATGAAAAACGCCGAGGCGCCGGTCGAATGCAGGTAGCGGATGATCCAGCCGCCCCACACGTCGCGCATGATGTACTCGACCGAGGCAAACGCTTGCGTCGCATCGGGCTTGTAGTTCATGGTGAGGAATATGCCGGTGACGATTTGCAGCACCAGCACGAACATGGCCAGCGAACCGAAGTAGTACCAGAAGTTGAAATTCTTCGGCGCGTAGTATTCGGCGAGGTGGTCACGCCAGCTCGACATCAGCGGAAAACGCTGGTCGACCCAGGTGAGCAATCCGCTAGCGACGCCGTTCAACGGCCCCGCGCAGGTGATGGTGACGGGTTGTTTTTCTGCCGCGGCCATTTTTACGCCTCCTTGCTATCGTCACCGATGATGACTTTGCCGTCACCAACGAATTTATACGGCGGCACCCGCAGATTCACCGGCGCCGGCGAACCTGCGAAGACGCGTCCCGCGAAGTCGAACTTCGAACCGTGACACGGGCAGAAGAAACCGCCGTTCCACTCCATGCCCATCTCGCCCTTGGCTTCCACCGATTTGAATTGCGGCGAGCAGCCGAGGTGCGAACAAACGCCCTCAATGACGGCGATTTCCGGCTTGATCGAACGGTATTCGTTCTTCGCGTATTCGGGTTGCAACGGCTCGTTTGACTTCGGATCCGAGACATTGGCTTCGCTCTTGGTAATGCCTTCGAGCATTTCCTTGGTGCGATTGACAATCCACACCGGCTTGCCGCGCCATTCGACGATTTTCATTTCACCCGGCTCGAGCTTGGAAATATCAACCTCGACCGGTGCGCCTGCTGCCTTCGCACGTTCCGACGGCAGCATGCTGCCGGCAAACGGCAGCGCCGTTGCCGCCGCAGCGATACCGCCGACGACACCCGTAGCGCCGATCAAAAACCCGCGCTTGCCCTTATCGACGTTCTGATCCGACATGAATATTCCCCGCTGACAATTTGGAAGAAAAGCGGCATTTTAGCGAAAGTTGCGCCAAAACTTAAGAAAAACTTGAGAAAAGCCTATTCGCTCAGAGCATTACACCGGCTTTTCGGGGTGTTTTCCGGCCGCCTCAGACCGGATTTTCGAGGTCGATGAAGCGGTGCGCGAGGCCGAAACGGGCGGCCAGATGTTCCCCCAGGGCGCGTATGCCATAACGCTCCGTCGCGTGGTGACCGGCAGCGATGAAGGCGACATCGGCTTCGCGCGCGAGATGCACGGTTTGTTCGGAAATTTCGCCTGTGATGTAGGCATCGGCGCCGAGGCGCACGGCGTCTTCAAGATAACCCTGGGCGGCCCCCGTGCACCAGGCGACGCGACGAATCAAACGATCGGCACGACCGATCACCTGCGGCGCGCGGCCAAGGCGCTCGTGCACGCGCTGCGCAAGCACACCCAGCGCGAGCGGCGTCTCAAACGCGCCGTGCATTGCAATATCCTGCTCGCAAAACCGTCCGTCCACCGGCAGATCGAGCACGCACGCGAGTTGCACGTTGTTGCCGACCTCGGCGTGCGCATCGAGTGGCAAGTGGTAGGCGAACAGATTGATGTCCTGCGCCAGCAGCAGGGCGAGGCGCGCGCGGCGCGTGCCCGTCACCCGCGGCTCCTCGCCGCGCCAGAAATACCCATGATGCACCAATACCGCATCGGCGCCGTGTTCGCGTGCCGCGGTGAGCAGATCGAGTGAAGCGCTGACGCCCGAGACGATCGAGCGGATCTCGGCGCGCCCTTCCACCTGCAGCCCGTTTGGGCAATAATCGCGGAAGCGACCCACCTCGAGATACTGATTCAGATAGTTTTCGAGTTCAGCGCGCTGCATTGAGTGCCCGCAAAAGATTGGTTTGAGCGGTCATTCTAACCTGACGTCACACCCTGATCATGCGCAGACTCTGGCTCATATTCGCCCAATCCACCACCATCGGCCTGGCGGTGCTGTTCGTCGTCTCGACCCTGCGGCCGGACCTGCTGGCCTGGGGCAGCCGCCAGGGCGTCGACGTGGTCACCACGCGCGAGGCAACGCCGGCGTCTTCCGGGCAGCGCATGATGTCGTTCAGCGATGCCGTGCGCAAAGCGACTCCCGCGGTGGTGAATATTTTCACCAGCAAGGAAACCAAGGTGCCGCGTCATCCCTTCATGGATGACCCGATGTTTCGTTATTTTTTCGGCAACCAGTTCGACGCACAGACGCGACGCTCGTCGAGCCTCGGCTCCGGCGTCATCGTCAGCGACAAGGGTTACGTGCTGACCAATCATCACGTGATCGAGGCTGCAGATGAAATTGAAATCGCGCTGTCCGACACACGGCGCAGCAAGGCGCGGGTGGTCGGCACCGATCCGGAAACCGATCTCGCGGTGTTGAAAATCGATTTGAAAAATGTGCCGTCGATCACCTTCGCGTCTTCCGATCAGGCGCGTGTCGGCGACATCGTGCTGGCGATCGGCAACCCCTACGGCGTCGGCCAGACCGTGACCTTCGGCATCGTCAGCGCGCTCGGCCGCCACCTCGGCATCAGCACCTTCGAAAACTCCATCCAGACCGATGCGGCAATCAATCCCGGCAACTCCGGTGGCGCGCTGATCGATGCCAATGGCAATCTCATCGGCATCAACAGCGCAATCTATTCGCGCACCGGCGGCTCGCAGGGCATCGGCTTTGCGATTCCGTCGAGCCTCGCCAAACTGGTGATGGAACAGATCATCGAATATGGTGTCGTCACCCGCGGCTGGGTCGGCATCGGCGTGCAGGACATCACGCCCGAACTCGCCGAATCGCTGAAGCTGGCGAAAACCAGCGGCGCGCTGATCACGGAAGTGGTGGCTGGCGGCCCCGCAGATAAAGCCGGCGTCAAACCCGGCGACGTGCTGGTCAGCGTTGCCGACAAGAACGTCGGCGACTACGCCAGCACGCTCGAAGCGATTGCCGCGCTCAAGCCCAAAACATCGGCAACGCTGAAAATCCAGCGCGAAGGCAAGGACCTGAATTTCACAGTGAACGTCGGCTTGCGGCCCAAACCGCGTCGCGAAGAACCGCCGCAATAAGCGGCGCGGCGATCAGTCCTGCTTCGGCGTCGATTCAGCTGCCGACTCTGTCGTTTCTGCCGCAGCCTTTTGCGCCTGCACGCCCAGCACGCGGGCGGCAATGATGCCCAGTTCGTAGAGCAGCCACAACGGAAACGCCAAGAGCAGCTGCGACACAACGTCCGGCGGCGTCAGCACCGCGGCGACCACAAATGCGCCGACGATCACGTAAGGCCGCGCCTCGATCAATTGCGCGACGGTAACGACGCCCATGCGCACCAGCAGAATCACGGCGACCGGGATTTCAAAAGTGACGCCGAACACCACAAACATGCCGAGCACAAAGCTGAAATATTTGTCGATGTCGGTCATCCACGCCACGCCGTCGGGCGCGAACGAGGCCAGCACCTTGAAGGCGAGCGGGAAGACAACAAAATAAGCGAACGACATGCCGGCCAGAAACAGCACCGAACTGGTAAAGACCAGCGGCAGCACCAGACGTTTTTCATGAGCATACAGGCCGGGCGCAACGAAGGCCCACATCTGGTAGAGCAGGTATGGCATGACGATCATCACCGCCACCAGCGCGGTGACCTTGAGCGGCACGAGAAACACGCCGACGACGTCGGTGGCGATCATCTGTCCGCCCGCCGGCAGCACTGCCAGCAGCGGCTGCGCCAGCAGCGTATACAAATCCTTCGCCCACGGAAACAGGCAGAGGAACACAATCGTCACGGCGAGCAGGCCGCGCAACAGGCGGTCGCGCAGCTCGATCAGGTGGGAAATAAAAGTATCCTGGGTCATGTTTGTGCCAGCGTGCGCTTCACGCCTGCTTCTGCGCGGCGGCCGGCGGCGCCGCTTCCAGCCCGAGTTCCAGCTGCGGCTTGGCCGCAACAGCCTCGGCAGGCGGCGCATCAGCCACCGGCAGGTCCGCAGCAAGCGGTGCTTCGGCCGGTGGTTCCGCAAGTGCCGGCGTTTCGACCGGTTCAGCGAGTGCCGCCGACGCATCGGCCGCAACTTTGTTCAATTCGCTCTCGGTACTGCTGATTTGCGTGGTGACGCTGGTTTCGATCGCGCGCGCGGCGTCTTCCACAGTGGCCTGCAGTTTGCGCAGTTCCTCGAGTTCCATTTCACGCGAGATGTCGGATTTGACGTCATTGACGTAGCGCTGCATGCGGCCGAATAAATGGCCGAGCGTGCGCGCAACCTTGGGCAGACGCTCAGGGCCGATCACGATCAACGCGACCACCGCGACGACCAGCATCTCGGAAAATCCGATATCAAACATGCGCTGTGCTGTGCTGAGTAAAGAGGGTGGGGATGGCTGGAACAGGCGGACGGGCGGCCCGCCTCAGGCGGTTCGCATTACGACTTCGACGTCGTTTCCTTCTTCACTTCGCCCTCGATGGTTTGACCCGTCGAGGTCGCGGCGATTTCCGCCTTGGCCTGGGCGGCGGCCTCGTCGCCGGATTTCATGCCATCCTTGAAGCCCTTCACCGCACCGCCGACATCGGCGCCGAGGTTGCGCAGTTTCTTGGTGCCGAAAATCAACACGACGACGACCAGAACGATCAGCCAGTGCCAGATGCTCAGTGAACCCATGTCTCTGCTCCTATTGCAATTCGAATTCGCGCGTTACTTGCGGGCGGCTTTCTCGTCAATGCCGGAAATGCCTTCACGGCGCTGCAGTTCGGCCAGCACGTCGTCGCTATTCAGGCCGTGCCACGCCAGCAATACCATGCTGTGAAACCACAAATCGGCCATTTCGCGCACCACATGCAGTTTATCACCGTCCTTGGACGCCAGCAGCGTTTCAGTCGCCTCCTCGGCGACTTTGCGCAAAACGGCGTCATGCCCCTTGGCGAACAGGCTCGCCACGTAGGAACTGTTCGCCTCGGCGCCGCGGCGCGCAGCGATGGTTTCCGACAAGCGGCGCAGAATTTCCGTATCGATCATTTGTAGATCTCCCGCGGATCTTTCAATACCGCGTCCTTTTCAACCCACTGGTCGCCGGCCAGCTCGCGATAAAAGCAACTTTCCCGGCCGGTGTGGCAGGCAATCCCGCCGTCCTGCGCGATGGCCAGCAGAATAACATCGGCGTCGCAATCGATGCGGATGCTCTTGACCTTCTGCACATGCCCTGATTCTTCGCCCTTGTGCCAGAGCTTGCCGCGCGAACGCGACCAGTAATGCGCCTCGCCGGTTGCCTGCGTTTTGGCGAGCGCCTCGCGGTTCATCCAGGCGAACATCAGCACGCGGCCGCTCGCCGCGTCCTGCGCGATCGCGGGTGCCAAGCCTTCCGCCGTCCACTGTATTGCTTCAAGCCATTGCGCAGTCATGATGAATTCCGATGAACAGGCATGAGGATACCGCATTCAGTAATGGCTGGGCAGCGTCCGCAGATATCAACGCATGCTTCGCAGAAGTGTCAATGCGTCAACGCTTCGCAGCGGCCGCAATATTGATCGGAAATGATAGGATGCCTTGCCTGATCGCACGCGTTTAGTCGATCAGCAACAATCAATCGCGGGCCCATTACCCGCCGTTTTGGAGGCAGTCGCAATGGCAGAACCCAGCCGCATCAAGGAAATTCCCGAAACCGACATGACCACCGAGCAGCAAAAGGTGTTCGCCGACCTGCTGGCCGGGCGCGGCAAGCTGTTGGCGCCCTACAAGATCTGGATCCATTCGCCGCGGCTGGCGGCGGCGCTCGAAACCATCGGCACCTTTCTCAACAAGAAGGGCTCGCTCTGCGAGCGCGAGGTCGAGCTCGTCATCTGCATCATCGCCAACCACTGGAAGAGCGAATACGTGTGGGCGGCGCATGTGAACATCTGCTTGAAACTCGGTTATGCGCAGAGCGTGTTCGAGGCCATGCGCGCGGGCAAGACGCCGGTGTTCGACAACCAGCGCGAGCGCGCGATATTCGATCTGGCTGCCATCGCGATGGCGCCGGGCGCCGGCTCCGACGAGGTATATGATCGCGCCGAGAGGCTGCTCGGCCGCAACGGCATCGCCGAAGTGCTGGGGCTATTGGGTTATTACAGCTCGGTGGCGATGGGGATGAAGCTGCACCGCGTGCCGGTGCGGGTGCCGTCACCCGTTTAACGACGCAGTGCGGCTAGAGCCGCACTTCAATGCCGCGTGAGGCCATCAACTGCTTGGCCTGCTGCACGGTGAATTCACCGTAGTGAAAAATGCTGGCGGCAAGCACGGCGTCGGCGTGACCGAGCGCGATGCCGTCGGCGAGATGTTCGAGCGTACCGACGCCGCCGCTGGCGATCACCGGAATATCCAGCGCGTCGGCAAACGCGCGCGTCAGCTCAAGGTCGAAGCCGATGCGCGTGCCGTCGCGGTCCATGCTGGTCAACAGAATTTCCCCGGCACCGAGGCGCTGCAGGTCCAGCCCCCATTCACTGGCATCGCGGCCGGTGGGTTTGCGCCCGCCGTGCGTGAAAACTTCCCAGCGCGGCGCGCCTTCGCCCGGCATGCGCCGCGCATCGACGGCGCCGACGATGCATTGCGCGCCGTAACGCGCACTTGCATCGGCCACCAGTTGCGGGTTCTGCACGGCGGCGGTGTTGATGCTGACCTTGTCGGCGCCGGCATTCAGCAGCCGCCGCACATCGGCCACCGCGCGCACGCCGCCGCCGACGGTGAGCGGGATGAACACCTGTGCCGCCACCGCTTCGATGATCGGCAGAATCAGGTCTCGCTCGTCACTGCTGGCGGTGATGTCAAGAAAGGTGAGTTCGTCGGCGCCCTGCTCGTCGTAACGCGCCGCCACTTCGACCGGATCACCGGCGTCGCGCAGACCGACGAAGTTGACGCCCTTGACCACGCGGCCGGCTTTAACGTCGAGACAGGGGATGATGCGTTTGGCCAGCATGCAGGATTGAGGACTGAGGATCGAGGATCGAGGATTGAGCAAACCAGCGGTTTTAACTCAATCCCCGATCCGCCATCCTATTTTTTCTGGGACAGTTTATCGGCGAGCTTCTGCGCGGCCGCAAAATCGAGCGTGCCCTGATACACCGCGCGGCCGGTGATCGCACCCATGATGCCTTCGGATTCGACCTTGCACAGCGCTGTGACGTCATCGAGATTGGCGACGCCGCCGCTGGCAATGATCGGCATGGTCAGATCTTTGGCCAGCGCTACCGTGGCTTCGATATTGACGCCGGTCAACATGCCGTCGCGACCGATGTCGGTGTAGATCAGCGCCTCGGCGCCGTATTCCTCGAATTTTTTCGCCAGATCGACCACATCGTGGCCGGTCATTTTCGACCAGCCGTCGACCGCCACCTTGCCGTCGCGGGCATCAAGCCCGACATAAACGTGGCCGGTGAAGGCGCTGCAGGCATCGTGCAGAAAGCCCGGCGTTTTGACCGCGGCGGTGCCGATGATGACGTAGCTGATGCCCATATCCAGATAACGCTCGATGGTATCGAGATCGCGGATGCCGCCGCCAAGCTGGACCGGTATCGCACCGTTGACGCCTTCGAGGATCGCCTTGATCCCCGCTTCGTTTTTCGGTTTGCCGGCGGCCGCACCGTTGAGATCAACGACGTGCAGGCGCCGCGCGCCCTGCTTGACCCACTGCGCGGCCATGGCCGCGGGATCGTCGGAGAAAATCGTGGCATCGTCCATGTCGCCCTGTTTCAGGCGCACACACTTGCCGTCCTTGAGATCAATCGCCGGGATGATCAGCATGCTGCGTGATTGCTTTGTGGTTTTTGAAAAATCGGATGGGCGCCGCGAAGTCGGCGATGGAAGAAAACGATGGCGGCATTGTAAAAAGAAGGCGACTGCACATCTTGAAAGTTTGTGTTGGTCATCATACACCACGTCATTTGCGTTCGCCTAGTGGCATGCTACGGGGCTGCCAGCCGACAAAATTGGCCAGCAGCCGGAGTCCGGCGGCCGCACTTTTTTCCGGGTGAAACTGGGCCGCAAACACGTTGTCCCGCGCAATCGCGCAGGTAAACGGGTGCGGATAGTCGGTCTCGCCCGCGACCAGCGCGCGGTCGGCGGTTTCAACGTAATAACTGTGCACGAAATAAAAGCGCGCACCGTCGTCGATGCCCGCCCACAACGGGTGCGGCTGCAACTGGCGCACGCCGTTCCAGCCCATGTGCGGCACCTTAAGGCGCGCGCCGGCGGCGTCGACCATGGCATCGGCGGCGAATTTCCGTACGTGGCCCGCAAACAGACCGAGACCGGCAACACCGCCCTCGTCGCTACGCTCGAACAGCATCTGCAAACCGATGCAGATGCCGAGAAAGGGTTTGCTGCGCGCGGCGTCGAGCACGGCTGCGCGCAGCCCGCGCGCGTCCATCTCGCGCATGCAATCGGGCATCGCGCCCTGCCCCGGGAACACCACCCGTCCGGCGCGCGCGACTTCCGCCGGATCAGCGGTCACGCAGACCGTAAGTCCCGGCGCAACATGCTCGATCGCTTTCGAGACCGAGCGCAGATTGCCCATGCCGTAATCAATGACGGCGACGTCAGCCATAGTGTGGTTTACCGCGCGACAGACAGATTGGAATTAAAGAGTGCCCTTGGTCGAAGGCACGCCCTGCATGCGCAGATCAACCTCGACCGCCATGCGCAGCGCGCGCCCGAACGCCTTGAACACCGTCTCGGCCTGGTGGTGCGCATTGTCGCCGCGCAAATTGTCGACGTGCAGCGTAACCAGGGCGTGGTTGGTAAAGCCCTGGAAAAATTCGTGCGCCAGGTCAACGTCAAATTCGCCGATGCGCGCGCGCACGAAATCGACTTTGAATTCGAGGCCCGGTCGCCCGGACAGATCGACGACCACACGCGACAACGCCTCGTCGAGCGGCACATAGGAATGGCCGTAGCGGCGCACGCCCTTTTTATCGCCGACCGCTTTGGCAAACGCCTGGCCGAAGGTAATACCGATGTCTTCAACCGTGTGGTGCGCGTCGATGTGCAGATCGCCCTTCGCCGCGACATTCAGATCGAACACGCCGTGGCGCGCGATCTGTTCGAGCATGTGGTCGAGAAAAGGCACGCCAGTGGCCAGCGTGGACTTGCCGCTGCCGTCGAGATTGATCGAAACGCTGATCTGCGTTTCATTGGTATTGCGGGTGACCTGCGCCTGGCGTGCCATGATTTTCGCGAACCTTAAATTGCGTACTGTTCCAACCAGTATAAAGGAAGCACCGGTTCAATGCTTTTTGCGCCGCGCGGGAACGAACCCACCGGTGGCGCCCTAAACGATTTCACGCAAGGCATCGACCAAACCCGCGCATTGTTCATCCGTGCCGACAGTGATGCGCAGATACGGCGACACGCGCTGCGGATGACGAAAGTGCCGCACGATGATACTGCGTTCGCGCAGTTTCGCCGCGATGTCCGCCCCGTCGCGCCCCGGAAAGCGCGCGAAAATAAAATTCGCCGCCGAGGGCAGCACCTCGAAACCCAGGCCCTGCAGCGCGGCGACCAGCGTCGTACGGGTGGCGGCGACCTTCTGGCAGATGCCGGCGAAATACGCCTCGTCTTCCATCGCCGCCGCAGCGCCGGCCTGCGCGAAACGATCGAGCGGGTAGGAATTGAAACTGTCCTTGACGCGATTGAGCGCCTCGATCAGTTGCGGATGGCCCGTCGCGTAACCGACGCGCAATCCGGCCAGCGCGTGCGACTTCGACAGCGTGTGCGTCACCAGCAGTTGCGGATATTTTTTCACCAGCGGCACGCAGGACTCGCCGCCGAAAGCGACATAGGCCTCGTCGATCACCACCACCGAGGCGGGGTTCGCCTGCAGCAGTCGCTCAATTTCGGACACCGGCAACAGGCGGCCCGTCGGCGCATTCGGGTTCGGAAAAATGATGCCGCCGTTGGGGCGCAGGTAATCATCGACCTTGATTTCAAATGCGGCGCCCAGCGGCACCGGCGTGAATTCGATGCCGTACAACCCGCAGTACACCGGGTAAAAGCTGTAGGTGATGTCGGGAAACAGCACCGGCGCATCGTGTTTGAGCAAGGCGAGGAAGACGTGCGCGAGCACCTCGTCGGAACCGTTGCCGACGAACACCTGATCCGCGGTCAAACCGTGGCGCGCAGCAATCGCTGCACGCAGTTTGTCGCTGCCCGGGTCCGGATACAACCGCAGCGTGTCACCGACTTCAGCGCGCAGCGCATCGAGCACGCGGCGGCTCGGTCCGTACGGATTTTCATTGGTGTTGAGTTTCACCAGGTTCGGCAACTTTGGCTGCTCACCCGGCACGTAGGGCGTCAGTCCGTGCACCACCTTGCTCCAATATCGGTTCATCGGCGGCTCACCTCATCCGATATTCGGCGGAGCGCGCGTGTGCCGTCAGGCCTTCGCCGCGTGCGAGTTCGGAGGCAATCGCGCCGAGCCGTTTCGCCCCGGCCGCCGAGACGCCGATCACGCTGCTGCGTTTCTGAAAATCGTAGACGCCCAGCGGCGACGAGAAGCGCGCGGTGCGCGAGGTCGGCAGCACGTGGTTGGGTCCCGCACAATAATCGCCGAGCGCCTCGGAGGTATAGCTGCCGAGGAAGATGGCGCCGGCATTGCGGATTTTCGGCAACCAGGCTTCGGCATCGGCCACCGACAACTCCAGATGCTCGGGCGCGATGCGATTGGCAATCGCACAGGCCTCGTCGAGATCACGCACCAGTATCATCGCGCCGCGATTTTCCAGCGAGGCGCGGATCACCGCCTGCCGCGGCATGTCGGCCAACTGGCGTTCGATACTGGCAGCCACGCGATCGAGGTACGCGGCATCCGGTGCCAACAAAATCGCCTGCGCGAGTTCATCGTGTTCGGCCTGCGAAAAGAGATCCATCGCAATCCAGTCGGGATCGGTCCTGCCGTCGGCGATGATGAGAATTTCCGACGGCCCGGCGACCATGTCGATGCCGACCATGCCGAAGACGCGGCGCTTGGCCGCGGCAACGTAGGCATTGCCCGGGCCGACGATTTTGTCCACCGCCGGAATGGTGGCGGTGCCGTAGGCGAGTGCGGCCACCGCCTGCGCGCCACCAACCGTGAACACGCGGTCGACGCCGGCCAGTGCCGCCGCCGCCAGTACCAGCGCATTGCGCTCGCCGCCGGGTGTGGGCACCACCATGATGATTTCATCGACGCCGGCGACTTTCGCCGGCAGCGCGTTCATCAGCACCGATGACGGGTAGGCGGCCTTGCCGCCGGGCACGTAAATGCCAACGCGTGCGAGCGGCGTGACCTGCTGGCCGAGGCGCGTGCCGTCTTCATCGGTGTAGCTCCACGATTGCGCCAGCTGCCGCTCGTGATAACCGCGCACGCGCGCGGCGGCCGTTTCAAGCGCCGCGCGTTGTGTCGCCGGCAAACCGTTTAACGCGCGCTGCAGTTCGTCGCGCGGAATTTCGAGCTGGTTGGCCGCAGCGACTGCAACGCGATCGAAGCGTTTTGTATAGTCGAGCAGTGCGGCGTCACCGCGCTGTTTGACGTCGTCGAGAATAGCCGCTACCGCGGCATCGACCGCGGGGTCCTGCGCCGACTCGAAGGACAGCAGCGCGGCCAGACGCGCAGCAAAATCCGGCGCGCTGGAAGCGAGCCGTTTCAGCGCAATCATCGAACGGCCTTCTTCAGCCTGTCCAGCAACGGCTGGATCGCCGCGCGCTTGAGTTTGTAGGCCGCCTGGTTGACGACGAGACGTGAGCTGATTTGCGCAATCTCCTCGACGGCAACGAGATCATTCGCCTTCAGCGTATTGCCGGTGCTGACCAGATCGACAATCGCGTCGGCCAGCCCGGTCAGCGGTGCGAGTTCCATCGAGCCGTAGAGCTTGATCAGATCGACGTGCACACCCTTGGCGGCAAAGTGTTCGCGCGCCGTCTGCAGATATTTGCTGGCCACACGCAGCCGCGCGCCGGAGCGCACCGCCTGTTCGTAGTCGAAACCGCGCCGCACCGCCACCATCAGGCGGCAGCGCGCGATTTTCAGATCGAGCGGCTGATACAGGCCGCTGCCGTCGAATTCCGCCAGCACGTCGCCACCGACCACGCCGAGATCGGCCGCGCCGTACTGCACATAGGTCGGCACATCAGTGGCACGCACAATGATGAGCCGCACGTCGGGCCGCGAGGTCGGAATGATGAGCTTGCGCGATTCATCCGGGTGTTCGGACGGCACGACACCCGCTGCCTCCAGCAACGGCAGCGTTTCCTCGAGAATGCGTCCCTTGGACAAGGCAAGACTGATCACGGCTGAAGCCCAGACAAATTGAAGTTTTTCATTTTACCGCAAAGGTATGCGCCGACGCCGCGCGCGAATTGCGCCGCCGGCGCCTCGAAAAAACTAGGCGGCGCGGGCCGGCAGGCCCAGATCGTCGGCGTAGGCTTTGTGCGCGTAATGAAACGGCACAGGGCCGTCCGGTTCGCCGTGCAGAAACTGGTGCACGAAGGGATCGGCCGACTTGGCCATTTCCGCCGCCGGCCCGGAGGCGGAAATGACGCCGTCCGAAATCAGGTAAACATGATCGATGACGCGCATCGACTCGGCGGCATCGTAGGAAACCACGATCGACGTTGCGCCCAGCGCATCGTTAAGCTTGCGGATCAGATTGCCGACGACGGTGCAGGAAATCGGATCGAGGCCGGCAAACGGCTCGTCGTAAATGATCAGCATCGGATCGAGCGCAATGGCGCGCGCCAGGCCAACGCGGCGCGCCATGCCGCCCGACAGTTCGGCCGGCATCAGGTGGCCGGTCCCGCGCAAACCCACCGAGGCGAGTTTCATGCTCACCAGATCGCGGATCATGCTCTCGGGCAGTTGGGTGTGCTCGCGCATCTGAAAAGCGATGTTTTCGAACACCGACAGATCGGTGAACAAACCGCCCTGCTGGAACTGCATGCCCATTTTTCGACGCAGCCGGTAGAGCGCGTCACGGGAGAGTTCATGCACGTTCTCACCGGCGACCTTGACCGTGCCGGCCTGCGGTGCGAGCTGGCCGCCGATCAGCCGCAGCAGCGTCGACTTGCCGCAACCGCTGGAACCCATGATGCCGACGACCTGGCCGCGCGGAATGTTGAGCGTGATATCGGTCAGCAGCGGACGGTCGCCATAGGCGAAGCGCACGCCGCTGATTTCTACGATGTTGTCGGTCGCCATGTGCGGTACGTTAGCAGAAATCCGGGAAGGGGTTTGCGCTTCAATGCACGCGCCGGATGCGCGCGCCCAGCCGCGAGAGTTTTTCCTCGATCGACTCATAACCGCGGTCGAGATGGTAAACGCGGTCAATCGCGGTTTCGCCACGCGCCACCAGTCCGGCAATGACGAGACTGGCCGAGGCGCGCAGATCGGTCGCCATCACCGCCGCGCCGTCGAGGTGATCCACACCGGTGACCACCGCGGTGTTGCCCTCGACGTCGATTTTCGCACCGAGCCGGCGCAGTTCCTGCACGTGCATGAAGCGGTTTTCGAAAATCGTTTCGGTGATCAGCGCCGTGCCTTTTGCCACGCAATTGAGTGCCATGATCTGCGCCTGCATGTCGGTCGGAAAGGCCGGATAGGGTGCCGTGCGCACGCCGACCGCTTTGAGTTCGCCGTTCATGCGCAACCGGATCCAGTCGCCGCCGGTCTCGATATGCGCGCCGGCTTCGCGCAGCTTGTCGAGCACGGCATCCAGAATGCCGGGGTTGGCGTCACGCAGCCGCACGTCGCCGCCGGTGGCGGCGGCCGCCACCAGAAAGGTGCCGCTCTCGATGCGGTCGGCCATGACCTGGTGGCTGGCCGCGCGCAAACCGGTCACCCCCGTGATGCGGATGGTATCGGTGCCCGCACCGCTGATTTTTGCGCCCATCGCGATCAGGCAGTTGGCCAGATCGACTACCTCCGGTTCGCGCGCGGCATTCTCGATCACCGTTTCGCCGTCGGCGAGTGTGGCCGCCATCATGATGTTTTCAGTGCCCGTCACAGTGACCATATCGGTCACGATATGCGCGCCCTTCAAGCGCGGCGCGCGCGCCAGCATGTAACCGTGCTCGACGGTGATCGTCGCGCCCATCGCCTGAAACGCCTTGACGTGCTGGTCGACCGGACGCATGCCGATCGCACAGCCGCCGGGCAGCGAGACGCGCGCTTCGCCGCAACGCGCCAGCAACGGGCCCAGCACCAGCACCGAGGCACGCATGGTCTTCACCAGTTCATACGGTGCGACGGGGTTGTTGAGTTTGCCGGCATCGAGTTCGACGCCGAGCTTTTCGTCCACCGAGATCCGGATGCCCATCTGCGCGAGCAGCGCCAGCATCGTCGTCACATCGTGCAGATGCGGCACGTTGGCCACGCGCAGCGGTTCGGCACTGAGAATGGCGGCGCAGAGGATGGGCAGCGTCGCGTTCTTGGCGCCGGAAACGCGCACCTCCCCCTTGAGGGGCACGCCGCCTTCGATAATCAGCTTGTCCATGCGCGCGTCTTTATGCTTTCGAAACGATTGATTGCGGCAGTCCGCGACTATTTGTCATTACCAACACCTTGCCCGGAACATGCAAATGTCCGGGGGTCTAAGGGGGCCCCGCCCCCCTTTTTCGATGCCTAGCGCGCCGCCCACTCTTCCGGCGTCAGCGTCTGCATCGACAGCGCGTGGATCTCTTCGCGCATGCGGTCGCCGAGCGCCTGATAAACAATCTGGTGCTGCTGCACCTTGCGCTTGCCGCTGAACGCCGCGCTGACGATGACGGCCTCAAAATGATGGCCGTCGCCGGAGACTTCGACGTGTTCGCAGCTCATGCCGGCCTCGATGTATTGCTTGATATTTTCGGGAGTGGTCATTTTTTCATTTCATCAATTGGATTAATGACGCATCTTGTAACCGGTTTTCACCAGCCACAACGTGAGCATCGACAACAACAGCAGGCATACTGCCACGATTCCGGCGGAAAGCCACGGCGAGACATCGCCGACGCCGAAAAAGCCGTAACGAAAGCCGTCGACGATGTAGAAGAAGGGGTTGAAGTGCGACAGCATCTGCCAGAACGGCGGCAGCGAATGCATCGAATAAAAAACGCCCGACAGGAAGGTCAGCGGCAGGATGATGAAGTTCTGGAACGCCGCCAGTTCGTCGATCTTGTTCGACTGCATGCCGGCGATCATGCCGAGCACGCCCATGACCGCGCTGCCGAGCAGTGCAAACACAAGTACCCACAGCGGATGTTCGCATCTGAGATCGATGAACCACACCGTGCATAGCAGCACGCCGGCGCCGCACACGAGGCCGCGCGCAATCGCCGCCAGCAGATAGGCAAAGAAAAACTCGCGGTGCGACAGCGGCGGCAGCAGCACGAAGATGATGTTGCCGGTCATCTTCGACTGCATCAGGCTTGAACTCGAATTGGCGAACGCGTTCTGCAGCACCGACATCATCGCCAGCCCCGGCGCCAGAAATGCCGTGTAGCCGACCCCCGGATAGGGCTCGCCGGTGTTGCGCAGCGTGTGCCCGAACACCAGCAGAAACAACAGCGCCGAGAGCACCGGCGCCAGCAGCGTCTGCACCTTGACCTTCCAGAAGCGCAGCCATTCCTTGTAGAACAGCGTGGTGAATCCGGTCAGCGCACCGGCATGCGGTGTGGTCTGCAACTTGTTGGCTTCGATGCTCACGCCATCCTCAGCGGTTCATGATCTTGACGAAAACTTCTTCGAGATCGGGTTGGGCGACTTCCATTTCCAGCACGCGGACCCCCGCCGTGCGCAAGACCGCCAGCACCTGCTCGACGCCGTCGTAACCGTCCAGCGCCAGCCGGCAATCTGCGCCATCGCCCTGTGCCAGCAACGGTTTCAGCGCGGCCGGCAGGCCCGGCGGCGCAAGTTTGAGTTTGATCTGGCAGCCGGAAAACCGGTTGAGCAGATTTTGCGTGGTGTCGCTGGCGACGATCTCGCCGCGTTTGAGCATGGCGATGCGGCCGCACAGCGCCTCGGCCTCCTCGAGATAATGCGTCGTCAGCACAATGGTGTGGCCGTCCTGGTTCAGGCGGCGGATAAACTGCCACAACGACTGGCGCAATTCGACATCGACGCCGGCCGTCGGTTCGTCGAGCACGATCACCGGCGGCTTGTGCACCAGCGCCTGCCCGATCAACACGCGGCGCTTCATGCCGCCGGATAACTGGCGCATGTTGGTGTCGGCCTTCTCGGTGAGATCAAGGCAATGCAGCAGTTCTTCAATCCAGGCGCCATTATTGCGCAGACCGAAGTAGCCCGACTGGATGGTCAGCGCTTCGCGCACGGTGAAAAACGGATCGAACACCAGTTCCTGCGGCACCACGCCGAGCGCGCGCCGTGCCTCGCGGTAATCGCGCACCACGTCATGGCCCATCACCGTGGTGCTGCCGCCGGTGGCGACGTTCAGTCCCGCCAGTATGCTGATCAGGGTCGTTTTACCGGCGCCATTGGGGCCGAGCAGGCCGAAGAATTCGCCCTGTTCGATTTGCAGACTCACGCCGGCCAGCGCCGTGAATCCGCCGTAACGCTTGACGACCTGATCAACCTGGATGGCGGGAATCATCGCTGCCGCAATACATCTGAAAAATTTTTGGCCTGCATTTCACGCCGGCCACGGTGCGTGCGCACCGCGCACAAAACCGCTGCGCGGCCCATCAGGCGCCGGCGGGAATCAGGTCGGTGACCCCGTAGAGTTCGGCCAGACTGGCCAGACTGGCCGGCAGGTTGCAAAACGACAGTTTGCACTGGCGCCGCTGCGCGGCACGCTGCCATTCGAACAACAAACTCAGTGCCGATGAATCGACCTCGGTGACCGCGGACAGATCAACGACGACCTCACCGTTCAGGTATTGGTCCGCCGCCGCGCCCAGCCCGGCGGCGGTGGCCAGGGTGATCGGGCCGCTCAGGCGCAGACGGCCGCCCTCAGTGGCGATTTGCGTGCTCATTTTTTCGCGGTCTGCTGGGCCAGGGTCTTGTTCTTGTTGGTCAGCGACGCAATCAAACCATCGATGCCGTTCTTCTGGATTTCGCTGGTGAACGTGCTGCGGTAGTTCTGCACCAGGCTCACGCCGGCGATCACCACGTCATAGACTTTCCAGCCCTGCTCGGTTTTTTCCATGCTGTAGTTGACCTCGATCGGGTCGCCGCCGCCCGACTGCTTGATGCGCGACTGTACCGTGACCTCGGTGTCTGCCGCCTGCATTTTCAGTGGCCGGTAGTCGATACCTTGATCGCGATACTGCGAAAACGCGCTGGCGTAGGTGTGCACGAGCAGCGTGCGGAATTCAGCAGTCAGGCTTTGCTGCTGCGCCGGGTTGGCCTGCCGCCACGGTGCGCCGACGGCGAGCCGCGTCATGCGCGCGAAATTGAAATGCGGCAGCACCTTGGCTTCGACCAGGTCGTAGACCTTGCTCTTATTGCCGGCCTGAATGTCCTTGTCGGAACGCAGAAGGGTCAGCACTTCTTCGGTGACTTTTTTGGCGAGCACATCCGGCGCCACGTCCTGCGCAAACACGCCTGGCGCAAGGCCGAGAAACCCGCCCAGAAGGAAGCTGCCTAAAAGTCTTTTCATCGCCATGTTGTTCATATCGGTTCCCTCACCTCTAAACCACTTAAACGTCTTGACCGGCCGGCCGGACTACTTGCTGCCTGATCCGTCGGCCGCTTTGTTGTACATAAACTGGCTGATCAGCTTTTCGAGCACCACCGCTGATTGGGTAAGTTTCAGCGCAGAACCGGGGGCGAGCGGCTTTTCCTCCGCGCCGCCTTCAAAGCCGACGTATTGTTCGCCAAGCAGGCCGGCGGTCAGAATCGACGCCGAACTGTCCAGCGGAAACTTGTAGCGGCTGTCGATGTTCATGGTGACGCGGGCGACAAATTTTTCATTGTCGAAGGTAATCCCGGCAACACGGCCGACCACCACGCCTGAACTCTTCACCGCGGCGCGCGGTTTGAGGCCGCCGATGTTGGTAAATTCAGCCGACAACTGGTAGGTTTCGCTGCTGCCGAGGCTGCCCATGTTGCCGACCTTCAGCGCCAGTATCGTCAGCGCGCCAAGCCCCACCACCATGAACATGCCGACCCAAAGATCGATCGTCGAACGTTCCATTAGACCCCCCGAAACATAAATGCGGTTAAGATGAAATCCAGTCCCAGAATCGCCAGCGACGAGGTCACCACGGTGCGCGTCGTCGCGCCCGAAACACCTTCCGCCGTCGGCGGCGAGTCATAACCTTCAAACAGTGCGATCCAGGTCACGGCGATGCCGAAGACAACGCTCTTGATCACGCCATTGACTATATCTTCACGAAAGTCAACGGCGCTTTGCATCTGCGACCAGAACGAACCATCATCGACGCCGATCAGCACGACGCCGATCAGATAACCACCGTAAACGCCCATCGCGCTGAAAATCGCCGCCAGCAGCGGCATCGAAATCAAACCGGCCCAGAAGCGCGGCGCCACCACGCGGGCGATTGGATCGACCGCCATCATTTCCATCGCCGACAACTGTTCGGTCGTTTTCATGAGGCCGATTTCGGCGGTCATCGCCGAACCGGCGCGGCTCGCAAACAGCAACCCCGAAACAACGGGGCCCAGCTCACGCACCAGCGAGAGCGCCACCAGCACGCCGAGTGCAGACTCCGAGCCGTAGGTGTTGAGCGTCTGGTAACCCTGAAAACCCAGCACCATGCCGACGAACAGGCCCGACACCAGGATGATGATCATCGACTGCACACCGGTGTAATACAACTCGCGCACAATCAAATGCGGGCGGCGGAAACTCGCCCCGGAATTGAGCAGCGTGAGCGCGAAAAAGCGCGACGCATAACCGAACCGCATCACCGAATCGATCGTGCGGTGGCCGATTGCGCGGACATTGATGATGGCGCCACGGTTAAACAAGTTCCAGCTCCTCGTTGAATTTGCGGCTCGGATACTGATATGCCACCGGGCCGTCTGCCTCGCCCCAGACAAACTGGTGCACCAGCGGATCTTTCGATGCACGCATCTCTTCGGGCGTGCCGTGCGCGACCATCACGCCCTCGGACAGATAATAAACGTAATCGACAATGTCGAGCGCCTCCTGCACATCGTGGGTCACCACGATCGAGGTCGAGCCCAGCGTGTCGTTCAGGCGCCGCACCAGGTTGCGGATCACGCCCAGCGAAATCGGATCGAGCCCGGTGAATGGCTCGTCGTACATCATCAGCATCGGATCGAGCGCAATCGCCCGCGCCAGCGCGACGCGACGCGACATGCCGCCCGACAATTCCGACGGCATCAGATTGTGCGCGCCGCGCAAGCCAACGGCGTGCAGCTTCAGCATCACGACGTCGCGGATCATCGATTCCGGCAGATCGGTGTGCTCGCGCATCTGAAACGCAACGTTGTCGTAAATCGACAGGTCGGTGAACAATGCACCGAACTGGAACAACATGCCCATGCGCCGGCGCATTTTGTATAAACCGTCGCGGTCGAGTTCGCGCGTCAGCACGCCGTCAACGTGGATGTCGCCCTGGGTCGGCTTGAACCAGCCGGCGATCAACCGCAATAGCGTGGTCTTGCCGGAGCCGCTGATCCCCATGATGGCGACGACCTTGCCGCGCGGGATCTTCATGTTGATATCGGACAGAATCGTACGACGTTTGTCGTACGAGTAGCCGACACCACTGATTTCGACCAGATTTTCGGTTGCCACGATCGGGGCGCAGTCGCAAAACCATGGATTCTAAACAGTCGGCACCAACATCACAATCGACCCGCGTATTTTCGACATTGCGCGTTCGCCACCGTTGCCCCGCTGCCGCCTCCCGCCGATGCGATAAGATAGCGCCTCACCCAACCGCCAGACCGCCTATGTCAGCCCCCGCCCTGCGCTTCGCCGGCGTCAACAAAAGCTTTGGCCGCACCAAAGTGTTGCACGACATCTCGTTCGAGATCGAAAGGGGTGCTTTTTTCGGCCTCGTCGGCATCAACGGCGCCGGCAAGACCACGCTGCTCAAGTGCCTGCTGGATTTCTGCACCTTCGACAGCGGCTCGATCGGGATTTTCGGCGCCGCCCACGATGCGCCGGGCGCGCGGGCCACACTGGCGTTTCTGCCGGAGCGCCTGAACCCGCCCTATTACCTGACCGGCGAGGATTTCATCCGCTACACGCTGGAGATGCAGTCGGTGCGCTACGAGCGCACTGCGGCTGAAAGCATGATGCGTGCGCTCGACCTTGACACCGCCGCGCTGACGCGCCCGGTGCGCGCCTACTCCAAGGGCATGACGCAGAAGGTCGGCATCGCCGCATCCTTGCTCTGCAACAAGGACCTCTATATTTTCGACGAGCCGACCAGCGGACTGGATCCAAAGGCGCGCGCCCTCTTCAAACGGCAATTGCAGGAATTAAAAGAGCGTTCGCGCACCGTTTTGTTTACCTCGCACGCGCTCGCCGATGTCGAGGAATTGTGTGATCGGATGGCGGTCATACACGCCGGCGAACTGCGCTTCTGCGGCACACCGCAGGGGCTCTGCGAGCGGTTTGGCAGCGGCGAACTGGAGCCGGCTTTTTTGAACTGCATCGGCGGTGTGGTAACGGCCTAGGCTGCACCCGGCCGCCGGGCTATCAGCGATGGTCGCGATCTGGCAGAATATGTGATCGCGTCAGGGAGAAGCATTGGAACAATCGCAAGCCAAGCCGGATCTGCTGATTGTCGACGACGATCCGTTGATCAGCGACACGCTGAACTTCGTATTGAGCCGCGACTTCAATGTCTACGTCGCCGAATCCCGCGCGCAGGTTAAAAGTCTGTTGCGGCAAATCGACAATCCACCGCAACTGGCGCTGATCGACCTCGGCCTGCCGCCGACGCCGCACCGCCCCGACGAGGGCTTCAAATTGATCGGCGAACTGATCGCCACCTCGCCCACCATCAAGATCCTGGTGCTGTCCGGCCAGAACGATGAAACCAATGCGCGCCATGCGCGCACGCTCGGCGCAGTCGAATTCATCGCCAAGCCGTGCGAGCCGGAAAAAATCAAGCAGCTGCTGCTGAAATCACTGCAGATACGCAGCGCGGAAATCAGCGCGCGGCCGGCCGAGGGCGGTCTGATCGGCAAGAGCATGCTGATCGAAAAGTTGCGCCAGCAGATCACCCAGTACGCAAACGCGCCGTTCCCGGTGCTGATCGAAGGCGAATCAGGCAGCGGCAAGGAATTAATTGCCAGCGCCCTGCACCGCCACAGCAACCGTGCCGCCAAGCCCTTTCTCGCCCTGAATTGCGCGGCGATTTCGCCCAATCTCGTCGAGCCGACGCTGTTCGGATACAGCAAGGGCGCGTTCACCGGCGCCACGACCTCGCGCGCCGGCTATTTCGAAGACGCCAAGGACAGTTCGCTGTTTCTCGATGAGATCGGCGAGCTGCCGCTGGAGCTGCAGGCAAAATTGCTGCGCGTGCTCGAAAACGGTGAGTACCAGCGCGTGGGTGAAACGCAAAGCCGCGTCAGTAATGCGCGCGTCATCGCGGCGACTAACCGCGACATGCGCCAGGAGATCCGCAACGGGCGTTTCCGCGCCGATCTTTATCACCGGCTGTCGGTCTTCACCATCGCGGTGCCGCCGTTGCGCGATCTGAACGAAGACAAGGAGATGCTGCTCGACCATTTCAGCGAATTCTATGCGCGCCAGGCCGGCGTAAAAACCTTTACGCTGGACGATGGCGCGCGGTCGCTGTGGCTCGACTACGGTTTCCCGGGCAATGTGCGTGAATTGCGCAATATCGTCATCCGCCTGACGACCAAGTGCGCCGGCCAGTCGGTCAACAGCGAGCAATTGCAGTCCGAACTCGACATGGAAAGCATGACGGTGGACCTGCCCGGCCTGCCCGCCGGACAGGATTTCAAGGCCGTGCTTGAAGCCGCAAAAAAACATCTGCAGATCCAGAAAAACTTCAATCTCGACCTCACCATGCAACAATGGGAGAAAGGTTATGTCGAGGCGGCGCTGGCCATTACTCAGGGCAATCTCTCGCAGGCGGCCAAACTGCTCGGCATCCATCGCACAACACTCTACAGCCGCATGCAAAACTATGGCACGCCGGGTGATGCCCCTGAATCACCGCAATAGCAGCGCCGCTTCCGCGGCCGACAATCTGGACTCGAGGTAGCCCGTGTATTACACCCATTTCGGACTCACCCAGCCGCCGTTCCGGATCACGCCCAATACCGAGTTCTTTTTCAGCGGCGGCAACCGCGGCCCGATCCTCGAGGCGCTGATTTACGCGATCAGCCAGGGCGAAGGCATCATCAAAGTCACCGGCGAAGTCGGCAGCGGCAAGACCATGCTGTGCAATATGCTGCAGTCGCGGCTGCCGCCGACGGTCGAGACCGCCTATATCCCGAATCCGAGCGTGTCGCCCGAGGAGATCGTGCATGCCGTCGCGCTTGAACTGCACCTCAAGCCGCCGCGCGACGCCGGACATCTTGAACTAATGCAGCTGATCCACGCGCATTTGCTGGAGCGCCATGCGCAGGGCAAACAGGTCGTGATGTTTGTCGAAGAATCGCAGAGCATGCCGATCGCGACGCTGGAGGAAATCCGCCTGCTGTCAAATCTCGAGACGGCGAACAGCAAGTTGCTGCAGATCGTCCTCTTCGGCCAGCCTGAACTCGAGGACAACCTGCGGCAGACGAACATCCGGCAATTGCGCGAGCGCATTACCCACAGCTTCCGCCTGAGCCCGCTGAAAACCATTGAAATCGGCGACTACCTGCATTTCCGCCTGCGTGCCGCCGGCTACCGCGGCCCCGATCTATTTTCGCCCCCCATCATCAATGCGATGGCCAAGGCGTCCGGCGGGCTGACGCGACGGATCAATCTGCTCGCCGACAAAGCGATGCTCGCCGCGTTTGCCGAGAACACGCATACGATTAAACCCAAACACGTCAAAGCCGCCGTCCGCGACAGCGAATTCAGTCATTACGCGGCGCCGCCACCGCGCGTGCGCTCGCGTTTTGTCCTGATTGCTTTCGCCGTCGGCACGCTGCTGGGGGTTGCCCTGCTCGCCCTCATACAGGGCTACCAGCAAGCGCCCACTTCGGTTGCAGAGCCTATCCCTCAATCGCCTGTCGCCCCAATGGCAGCCGCGCCGGCGAAACCGGCGGCCGCGCCCGTCGTCCCCCTACCGATCGCTGAACCGCAAGCCCCGGCGACCCCGGCACCGCCTGCGCCCGACCCGCTTGCTGCAGCGCCGGCGCCGCTGGCACTGGCGCCCGCTACACCAAAGAAAACACCGCCAGCGCCGGCCAAACCAATCAACCCAATTGATAATAAACAAGAGGTTAAAAAAGAAATCGCGCAACCCGTGGATAGCGGCACTCTCGTCCAGACACGCCTGCGCGCAACCACGGATTGGCTAGCCAAGCCGGGCAACAATGCGTTCACGATCCAGTTGCTTGGTGCAGATAACCAACAGCAGCTAAAGGATTATCTGAACGTTATTAGCAAATATGTTGAGATTAATGAAGTTTTTGTGTACCGTACCTTAGCAAAGCAGAAACCGTCGATGACCGTTTTGTATGGTTCTTTTGCTGACCGGCGTACAGCGCAAGAAGCGCTCAAGCAGTTACCGCCGGCGCTTAAGAGCAGCAAACCGATCCTGCGGACGGCGCAAGGCATACGCGTGGAAATCGCCGAGCATCAGTCGCCATAAGACGACGACGTGCGGCGAACGCAATGCGTTGTCGCTGCAATGCTTGATGGGAAATCCGGATGCGCGAATCGCATGTGGATGATTCCCGAACCAGGGAGACCGCAACATGCTTGCACAGCTGGCAGCCGAATCCGCATTGCGCACAACCGGAAATCCGTTTCCGCCCGCGCGCCTCGCCATCCTCTGCGCGATGCTCGCCCCTGCGCTCACGGGCTGCTACAAGCGTTCAGTGCTGCCGCAGTCAGAAGGGCATGTCAACGCGCCCGCGGCAAAAACTTCCGTTGAGGACGTGCCGGCGCCCGCGCGCATCAGCAATTTCGTCCCCGCGCCCAAGGCGGCGGTCAAAGCACCGACCTACACGGTCGTGGTGAGCGAGGTGCCGGTCAAGGAATTGCTGTTCGCGCTGGCGCGCGACACCAAACAGAATGTCGATATCCATCCGGGCCTGCAGGGTCTGGTGAGCATCAACGCGATCAATGAAACGCTGCCGGGCATCCTTGACCGCATATCGAAGCAGGTCAACATGCGTTACCGCCTCGAGGGGCAGACGATCATCATCTCGCCCGACGCGCCGTTCATGAAGACCTACAAGGTCAACTACGTCAACATGACGCGGGAAACGACTTCCACCATTGGCGTTTCCGGACTGATCCAGGGAAGTTCGGGCGGCGGTGGTGGCACTTCCGGCGGTGGTGGTGGCGGCGGTGGCGGCGGCCAGGCCAACGCTTCATCGACCGTCGTAAAAACAGTTTCGAACAATAATTTCTGGGAAACCATGCGCGATAATATTCGCGCCATTCTCACCTCGACGCGAAACCAAAACATGACCGCCGATCAACGGGCGGAACGCGCTGAAACCGCACGTGCACAACGCGAAGAACGTTTACAACAGGCGGAAGCCGTTGCTCGTGCGGGACAGGGCGCGCCGCAGTTGTTCAACAGCGTCTTTGGCAATCAAGCCACTGCCGCGCCTCTGGCAAACGATATCGCCAACGACATTGTGGTCAACGCGGTTGCCGGCACGATCAGCGTGCAAGCCACCGAAAAACAACACGCCCTGATCCAACAGCATATCGACAGCATTTCGCAAGTTGCCCAGCGTCAAGTATTGATCGAGGCGACCATCGCCGAAGTGACCCTCTCCGACACTTATCAAGGCGGCATCGACTGGAGTCGGCTTGCGTCCTCGGGCGGGCTAAATCTAACTCAGTCATTAATTGGTGGCGTTGCAAATGCGTTTAGCGCCGGCGCATTGACCGTTGGTTACACCAACGCAAATTCGCAAATCGGCAACATCAGCGCCAGCGTAAAACTGCTGCAGCAGTTCGGCAACACGCGCGTGTTGTCGAGTCCGAAACTGATGGCGCTCAACAACCAGACGGCATTGCTCAAGATCGTCGACAACATTGTGTACTTCTCGGTCGAGGCGACCACGACCACCGCCGCGAACGTCGGCACCAACACGACGTTCAATACCTCCGCATTGACGGTGCCAATCGGCATGGTGATGAGCATGACGCCGCAGGTCAACGAAAATGGCCAGGTTTCACTGTCGGTCCGCCCGACCATCACGCGACTGAACGGATTTGCCAACGATCCGAACCCCAGTCTGTGCACCGCGGCAATCGCGGCGGCCAATGGCGGCAAATGTCTGACCAATCCGGTGCCGCAAATCCAGACGCGCGAAATGGAGTCCGTGCTGCAACTGGTGAGCGGCCAGACCGCCGTGCTCGGCGGCCTCATGCAGGACAACACCTCCTATGCACGCAATGCGGTTCCGGGCGTCGGCAACCCCGGCAACACCGGCGTACTGAGCGAAATCTTCAGCATGCGCAACGATGCCGTTACCAAATCGGAACTGGTGATCTTCCTGCGCGCCACCGTCATTACCAATCCGTCACTGGAAAGCGAAGAGCTTAAATTCTTCGAACGCCTGTTGCCGCGCCAGTCGGAGACACCGGCTTCAGGACAAACTGAAAAAACCGGCGCCGCAAAATGAGCCTCTTGATGAAGGCTCTGGAAAAGGCCGCCAAAGACCGCGAAGGCAGCGAACCCGGCGCGTCGAAAAGCGGCATTTCGCTGGAGCCGATGCCCGCACCTGCAGCGGCAGCGCGCGAACCTGCCGCGGCGGCAGCGCGCGAGCCGGCGCTGGCCGCGCCACAACCGGCACGCAACAATGCGACGGCAGAACCGAAACAGCCCGCACAGGCGGCGACGGTCATGAAAGCCGGCCGCAGCGGCAGCAGCAGCATACTGCGCGCGCGTCCGCTGTTTGTGTTCAGCCTCCTGGCCGGATTAGGGGCCGCCGGTTATGGCGGATATGTCTATCTGCAACTGACGAATCCGGGCCTGTTCGTAAAACAGGCACCGCGCCCGCCGCAGAACACGCAGGTCGCCGCACCGGTACCGGTGGCACCGGCCCCCGCAGCCGTCCAGGCGCCGCCACCGCTGGCATCCCTCGGTGCGCCGGAAACAGAAACACCACCGGCCGCCACACAACCCGCTGGCACGCCGGGCAAGGGCGCGGCACCGGCGATACCGGCAACGGCACTTTCTACCGCCGGCGCCACGGCCGCATCGGCCACCACGCAAACCGCGGCGGCGGCGCTGGAAAGAAAGGGCGCGCAGGCACCGGCAACACCGCCCGCACCGCCGCCGGCAGCGGCACCGGTTATTGCTGCGCCGCTGCCGCTCGCGCCTGCGGTCGAATCACCACGCGACACCATCAAGGTCACGGCGGGCTCTACCACCCCGGTGGTCAATCCTTTGCTGACCGAGGCCTACACCGCGCTCAACGCCGGCAATCTCGATGCCTCGCAACGCCTCTACAACCAGATGTTGCGCAGCGACCCCGGCAGCATCGATGCGCTGCTCGGCCTCGCCGCCATCGCCACGCAGCAGGGCAACGGCGACGAAGCCACGCGGCGCTATTTGAAAGTTCTCGAACTCGATCCGCGCAACGCGCTGGCGCAAGCCGGGCTGATCGGCATCCTCGGACGCGCCGATCCGCAATCGTCGGAAACCCGCGTCAAACAGCTCATAACCCGCGAACCGGCGGCAGCCTATCTGCATTTCGCACTCGGCCTCACCTACGTCGATCAAAAGCGCTGGCCCGATGCGCAGCAGGCCTTCTTCCAGGCGCACCAGTTGCAACCCGACAATCCCGACTACGCCTTCAATCTGGCGGTCGCGCTGGAACACATCGGTCAGCCGAAAGCGGCGCTGGGTTTCTACCGCCGCGCGCTACAGCTCGCTGCGGTCAAAGGACGGACGAACTTCAGCACCGTCAGCGCCGAAGATCGCATCGGCAAGCTCGAAAAAGTTGTCAAATAGCTCGCCGGAACCCGGCTTGCTGCAGACAAAACGGGCCGTAATTTTCAAATTCGGCGCCACGCGCAGGCAACACTAAAATAACGTCATGGCCGAACAGCGCAAAAAACTCCGATTAGGCGAACTGCTGGTGCAGCAGGGGCTGATCACACCCGATCAGCTCGGCATCGCGCTGGCCGAACAAAAAGGCAACAACATCCCGATCGGCCGCCAGCTGGTACGGTTAGGCTTCATCACTGAGGCGGCGATCCGCGACATCATGGCGCGCACGGTCGGCCAGGAGTCGATCGACCTCGCGCACGTCGTCGCCGACCCCGAGGCGTTGAAGCTGGTGCCACAGGATTTCGCCCGCCGCCACCGCGTGCTGCCGATCGCCTATGACGCCGACGAGCGCCAGCTCACGATCGCCACCACCGAAATCTTCAACGTCGTCGCCCTCGACCAGTTGCGGGCCTCGCTCGGCGCCGGCATCGAAATCAAAACCCAGCTCGCCGGCGAAGCGCAGCTTGAAGACTACTTCGACCAGTTTTACGGATACGAACTGTCGGTCGACGGCATACTGCAGGAAATCGAAACCGGCGAGATCGACTATCAAAGTCTCGGCGCCGGCGGCGAGGAATACACGCAGCCGATGGTGCGTCTGGTCAACGCCCTGCTGGTCGACGCCGTCAAGCGCGGCGCCTCGGACATTCACTTCGAGCCGGAATACGCGTTTCTGCGCATCCGCTACCGCATCGACGGCGTGCTTGAGACGGTGCGCAGTCTGCACAAGACCTACATGCCCGGCATCACGGTGCGCATCAAGGTCATCAGCGAAATGAACATCGCCGAGACGCGCGCACCGCAGGACGGCCGCATCTCGCTGACGCTGAACGGGCGCCCGATCGATTTTCGCGTCTCGACCCACCCGACGGTACACGGCGAAAACATCGTGCTGCGGATTCTCGACCGCGAGAAGTCGATCATCAGCCTCGACAAAATGAATCTGCCGGCGGAAACGATGAACCGCCTCAATCTGATGCTGGCGCGGCCCGAAGGCATCCTCATCGTCACCGGCCCGACCGGCAGCGGCAAGACCACCACGTTGTATTCATTGCTGTCGCAGATGAACGACGAATCGGTCAACATCATGACGCTGGAGGATCCGGTCGAGTACCCGTTGACATTGATGCGCCAGACTTCGGTCAACGAGGCGGTCAAGATGGATTTCGCCAACGGCATCCGCTCGATGATGCGGCAGGACCCGGACATCATTCTGGTCGGCGAAATCCGCGATCGCGATACCGCCGAGATGGCATTCCGCGCCGCCATGACCGGCCACCAGGTGTTTTCAACACTGCATTCGAACTCTGCGCTCGGCGCCTTTCCGCGCCTTCTGGATATCGGCATCCAGCCCGACATCATGGCCGGCAACATCATCGGCGTGGTGGCGCAGCGCCTGGTACGCGCGCTCTGCGTGCATTGCAAGGAAGCCTACATCCCAACCCCCGAGGAACGCAAAGTGCTGGGCGCCGGCGGTGCTGCGGCCGAGCACCTTTACCGGCCGGTCGGCTGCCAGCGTTGCGACAACAAGGGCTTCAAGGGCCGCCGGTCGGTCATGGAATTGCTGGTGATGGATGTCGAACTCGACGAACTGGTGGCGCGACGCGCCACCGCCAAGGAACTGCGCGCGGCGGCGCTCGGCAACGGCTTCCGGCCGCTCGCCGAGGAGGCCATCGCGCTGGTGCTGAGCGGCACCAGTTCGCTGGCCGAGATATCACGCACGATCGACCTGACCGGCCGCTTTACCTGATCGCCCCTCATGCCCGCCTATCAATATAAAGCCGTCGACAAGAGCGGGCAGCCTGCACGCGGCGGACTGGATGCAGCCAACGAGGTCGATCTCGAGTTGCGGCTGCGCCGCATGGGCCTTGATCTCATCACGTTCCGCGAAATTGAAAAAACCGCCAGCGGCTTTGGCGGCGGCGGCAGCGTCACGCGCCGCGACCTGATTACCTTCTGCTTCGACATGGAGCAGATTTCGCGCTCGGGCATCCCGATTCTTGAGGGCCTCCGCGACCTGCGCGACTCGATCGAGAACCCGCGTTTTCGCGAAATTCTGACCACGCTGACCGAAGACATGGAGGGCGGTCGCGTTCTGTCGCAGGCCATGTCGCAGCACCCCCACGTGTTCGACAACGTGTTTGTCAGCCTGATCCGCGCCGGCGAGCAGGCCGGCCGCCTGACCGACATTTTTACCAGCCTCGCCAGCACGCTGAAATGGCAGGATGAGCTCGCGTCACAAACCAAGCGCCTGCTGATGTATCCGGCGTTTGTGCTGGTGGTCGTGACCGCGGTCATGATCTTCATGCTCGCCTATCTGGTACCGCAAATCGTGACGCTGCTCAAAGCCATGGGCGTCGCGCTGCCGATACAGACGAAGATTTTGATTTTTTTGTCGAACTTCGTGGTCAACTACTGGCCGTTTGTGTTCGGTATTCCGGTCGTTATCGTCGTCACACTGGTGGCCGTCGTCCGGCGCAGCCAGAAGGCACAGTACTTGTGGGACTACACCAAACTTCGTTTGCCGGTGATCGGCCCGATCCTGCAGAAAATCATTATGTCGCGGTTTACCAACCTGTTCGCGCTGATGTACCAGTCGGGCATCACCATTCTCGACGCGATCAAGACTTCCGAAGACATCGTCGGCAACCGCGTGATTGCCGACGGCCTGATGCGCGCCGGGCAGCAGATCAACGCCGGCGAAAGCCTCACCGAAACATTCCAGAACCTCGGCGTGTTTCCGCCGCTGGTGATCCGCATGCTGCGTGTCGGCGAGGCGACCGGCGCGCTCGACACCGCGCTGATGAACGTCACCTACTTTTACAACCGCGACGTCAAGGATGCGGTCGACAAGGGCATGGCGATGATCGGGCCCGCGCTGACCGTGTTCATGGGCGGCATGATGATGTTCATCATGTGGGCGGTGCTCGGACCTGTATATGATATTCTGGGCAAAGTAAAAACCTGACCAAGTCACCGGCACAGACCTTACTCAAAACATGGCCGAAAGTCTTTTAATTTGTGTATCCGCCGCGCAGGTCAGCGCGGCGCACTGGCACGGCGGCCATTTCTCGACCTGCACGGTGTTTGAAAACGACGACAACGGCGTGGTCGCGTTCAAGGAGTTTCTGCAACAGAGCAAACGCATGCCGGTCAAGATGATCGTCGACGCGGTCGAGGAAGACTACCGCTTCGAATCAATGCCGCACAGTTTCGGCAGCGACCGCAGCGAAATGCTCAACCGCAAACTCAAACAGCATTATCGCAACACACCCTATTTCAGCGCCCGCGGGCAGGGCCGCGACACCGGCAAACGCCGCGACGACCGTTATCTGTTCTGCGCACTGACCAACCCGGAACTGATCACGAACTGGCTCAAGGCGGTTCAGGAACGCGATATGCCGGTGGTCGGCATTTACCTGCTGCCGACCGTCAGCGCGGGGCTGCTCGACAAACTGAGCCTCAAGCAGCCCAACCTGCTGCTGGTTTCGCTGCACAACGCCGGCATGCGGCTGACCTATTTCCGCGACCAGAAGCTGCGCATCAGCCGCCTCGCGCGCACCGACGCCCGCGGCCCCAACGCGACCAAGGGCTACGCCGAGGAAATTTCAAACACGCGGTTGTACCTGCACGCCCTGCGCGTAATGACACTCGACGAACATCTGTCGGTGTTGATCGTCGACCGCGATGACAGCCTTGCCGAACTCGTGCAAAGCATTGCGCGGGATAGTCCGAACATCGACTGCCGGCGCATTGACCGCCAGCAGATTTCGAATAATCTGGGCATGACGGTGCAGGCGCTCGAGTCGTCGAACGACGCGCTCTATCTACATCTGCTCGGCCTGCGGGCACCCGCAAACAATCTTGCGCCCGCCCCCGTCACTGCGAGCTTTCGACAGCATCAGTTGCGGCGCGGGCTGTATACGCTGACCGGCCTGACCACATTGACGATCGCCGCCTGGTGCGGGGTGAATGTCTACCAGATCGTCGATACCGGCCTCGATATCGACAACGCGAAACGGCAAACCGCCGAGCTGCAGTCGCAGTATCTCGCAGCAACCCGCGAGTTTCCGGCGGCACCAACCAATGCGGAGAATCTGGAACGCGCCGTCGAAATCTCAAAAAAGATCGGCGCCACCACGCGCTCGCCTGAACTCATGATGGAACTGCTGAGCGAGGCGCTCGAGCAAAATCCGTCGATTTACATGCGGCTGTTCGGCTGGAAATACGATCGTAGCGAAATCGGCGCGGAAGGCATCGGCTCAAAGGGAACGGCCCCGACCGCTGCGACGAACATGCCGCCGCCCCCGCCGGGTGCCGATATGCGCAAACAAAGCGCGTTAATCGAGGGTGAGGTGCGGCCGTTCCGCGGCGACTACCGCGCGGCGATCGAGTCGATCAAGACGTTCGCCGGCACAATCTCCAAACGGCCCGAGGTGGCAGACGTCAAGATCGTGAAACTGCCGCTCGACATCAACCCGACCCTGTCACTGTCCGGCAACACCACTGAAAACCGCGATCAGATCGGCAAGGCCGAGTTCAAGGTCGTGATCGTCTTTAAACAATCGATATGAATACCGACGATTTAAAAGCGCTGCGCAACCCGCTGATCCTGCTCGCGGCGATTGTCGCAATCGGTGTCGCGGCCATTTTTTACCTGAACCAGTCGCTCGCCACCATGCGCAAGGATTTCACGCAGAAAACCAACGTGATGCGCGAGGCGCGCACGCGCCTGCAGCGTTCGGGCGATGAAAAACAGATCATCGTGCGGCAGCTGCCGAGCTATTCAAATCTCGAGCGCATCGGTTTTGTCGGCGAAGAGCAGCGTCTGAACTGGGTCGAGGGCTTGCGTCTGTCCAACCAGCAATCGCAGCTCTTTGGCGTCAGCTACCAGATCGGCGCGCAGCAACCTTACCCGTTTGCCAGCGAACTCAACCCCGGCCAACTGACAATCCACCATTCGCTGATGAAAATAAATTTCAACCTGTTGCACGAGGGCGACCTGATGCGGTTGCTCAGCACACTCGGCAAACAGGGCGCCGGGTTCTTCTCGGTCAACCAGTGCCAGATGGACCGCTTGGGCACTGCCAACGTCACCGCCAGCAGTGCGGTGCGTTATCAGCCCAACCTGCGTGCCGAATGTGACCTGTCATGGATTACCGTGACCGCACCGTCGGTTCCCAATGCGGCGGAGAAAAAACCGTGAGCACTCGCGCCCTGATCGCCGTTATGTTGCTTGTCGCGTCGAGTACGGCCGCAGCTGAAATCGGCCGCATGTTCTTCACGCCGGCGCAGCGCGCAGCGCTGGATGCGGCGCGCAAACAAAACATCCGCGTCGATATCGGCAACGACGAAGCCGAGAAACCGCCGACAGCACCCGCCGCTACCGCACCAGTGCCGCAAACGGTGCGCCTGAACGGCATGATCCAGCGCAGCGACGGCAAGAACACCGTGTGGCTGAACAACAAGCCGATCACCGACCAGCATGCGGGCGGCATGAACTTTTCGACCAGCCGCAACGACACGCGCGTCAAGCTGCAACTGCCCGAAGGCGGACGCAGCATGGACCTCAAGGTCGGCCAGACCGCGGAAATCGTCAGCGGCACGATCGAGGAAAGCTACAACCGCCGCGCGCCCCTGAAAATCGAGGACAAAACGCCGCCGCCCGCTGCCGGAAATGATGCTGCGGGTGTACAAAAACGCACAGCGGAAGCCACCCCCGACTCCATAGAATCCTCCTCACGGTTGCAACGTAAACCGCGCGCCGCGCCCCGCGACGCGCAAGACGAAACGCCTGCGGGCGGCCCGGACGCGAGGTAACAGAACTCGCTCCTCCGGCCGCCACCTGCGGGCCGACGGGAGGAGCGAAGATGGATCGTTACACCTTAAGCAGGCGGCAATATCAGCGCGGCCACACCCTGCTTGCGATGGTCACGGCCTTCGGCATATTCACCACCGCCGCCGTAACCGCGCTTGGCTCCGTCACACTGGGCGAACGGCAATCCGGCAAAACCAGCGCCGTGCTTGCGCAGGCCAAACAGGCGCTGATCGGGCGCGCTGCCAGCGATGCCAATCATCCGGGCAGCCTGCCCTGTCCCGACGCGGCAACCAATATCGCCGGCAACAACGTCCCCAACGACGGCATTGCTGATCTATTGTCGGGCCCGGTGTGCCCCAGCAGCATCGGCCGCCTGCCCTGGCGCACGCTGGGACTCCCCGACCTGCGCGATGCCGACGGCGAACGCCTGTGGTACCTGCTGGCGCCGGCCTACCAGGACAGCACTTCGAAAATCATCAATCCGGGCACCAGCGGCCAGATCAGCGGTTACGCCTGCGACGACAGCGCGACGGCGGCACAGAGCTGGCCCTGCGACAACCCGCGCCTCGTTGCAGCCACACCCTGGGTCGCGGTGGTGTTTGCGCCGGGCAAACTGCTCCCCGCCCAAATCCGCGATGTCGCGCATGCCGGTGACTTCGCGCAATTTCTTGAATCGTACAACCCGTCGGATCCGCTGCGACTGCGCACTGCCGCGGGTGCCGCACACAACGACCGCCTAACGACGATTTCAGCGGACGACATTTTTGCGCAGGTGCAACGCCGGGTCGCCACCGAAATACAGCGGGTGCAGTCGAAATATCTCGCCGCCACGGCTGCACAGGGACAGGCCCGCTTGCCGTGGCCGGCGGTGGCGTGCGCATCGTCGACGCTGTGCGAGGGCACGCCACTGGCGCCACCGTTGCCAGCGACCGCGCGCGGTTACCTGCCAAGCGATGATGCGCTGCTTAACCAGATCATGGCGGCCCAGGGCATGACGTGGTTCGACCACAACCACTGGCGCACCACGGTCACCTATTTGGTCGACGCGTCCTGCGCCGGTGCGGCTGGCACTGCGCCGTGCGGCACTGCGTTGGCCGCCACGGATACGCGGCCGTTTCCCGCCGGCACCACGCTGGTGGGCGGCCACCTGAATACCATCGGCACCGGCACCCGTGCCGTCATTTCATTCGCGGGGGTCGCCGGCGGCAGCGCAAAAACACGCATCGCATTCGCACTTCAATAAAAGGAGGCCAGATCATGTCGAACCAATGTAAGCGTTTGCAAACCAGAACTTCCGGCTTTACGCTGATCGAATGCGCCATCGGCATGTTGATCATGACTTTTTTATTGTCGGCATTGATACCGCCATTGACCGCGCAAATCGAGCAGCGGCAATTCAACGATACGCAAACGTCACTGACACAAATTTCCGACGCGTTAACCGGCTTCGCGATCGCGAACGGCTTTCTGCCCTGCCCCGACCGCACCGTCGGCGCCGGCGCCAACGACGGCATCGAGGATCTCAACGCAGGCGCCACCAATTGCGCGGTTGCCGAAGGCAACATTCCCTGGGCCACGCTGGGCGTCGCCGGCTCCGACAGCTGGGGCAACTATTTCCGCTACCGCGTCACAGCGGCATTCACGGACCGCGCCAATCCGTTCAAATTGAACAGCAACGGAAACATCACGGTGCAATGCCCGGCAACCTCGTGCGGCACGCCGACCATCTACACCAACAGTGCGCCGGCCGTGCTGGTGTCGCACGGCCGCAACGGCTTTGGCGCGGTCAATTCGCTGACGCGGACGTTAAACGCCGCGCCAGCCAGCAACGACGAATTGGCCAACAGCGACGGCAACGCTGCATTTATCAGCCGCACCGCGGGCGCGCCGAGTGCCGCAGCCGGCGAATTCGACGATCAGATCGTCTGGTTGTCGACGGCCATCCTGCTCAACAAAATGATCACGGCGCAGAAGCTGCCGTGAGTTTCGCGCCCGCGCTCAGGCGAAAACACACGCTGCCGGCGCGGTTCTCGGCAAGCTCGAGCCGGTAGCCCAGTTGCTCGGCCTGGCGTGCCGCGTGATAGAGGCCTACACCCAGCCCGTTTTGCGACGGCACCGGCGCTGCGAGCAGGCGGACAGCAATCGCCTGCGGCACGGCATCCCCGCTGTCGCAAATTTTCAGCGTGCCGCCGCCGGCCGCGGAAAACGCAACGACGATTCGCACGCCGCTGTTTTGCTGCGCCTTGGCGATTGCGTTCTGCAACAGGTTCTCCGCCACGCTGTCGAACAGTTCCAGCGGCAGCTGTAGTCCGGCGCTTTCACCGCTGACCGAGAAATTGATTTCGCCGCGTGTATAGCGCTGCTGCAGCGCGCCCCACCATGCGGCGGCGTCGCCCTGCGTGCTGCCGGCCTGCCCGGGCGCCTGCAGTTTTTCCAGCGTCGTCGACAGGCGTTGTGCGATCTGCGGCAATTGCCGGCGCACCAGTTCCTGCAGCGCCACCGCTTCGTCCGCACCGCTGCTGTCAACGGCCGAGCATAAAGAACGCAACGATTGCAACAGATTTTTCACGTCGTGCGTGAGACGCGCCCCGGTCTCGTGTATGGCCTGCGCATAGGCGTTCTGGCGCTGCACTTCTTCGCGCATCTTGGCCTGGTAAAAGTGGCCGAGCATTTGCGTCAGCAATTTCAAATGCAGCAGCAGCGCCGGGCTCAACGGCCAGTTGGTATGAAACGTGATGGTGACATCCTGAAACGAATACTCCGCCTGAAAGCGCGAACGGCGCCCGATTTCGCCGCTGCCCAGCGGCACCTGCCAGATCACGCCTGCCACCCACGGCAGACCGCAAAGGTCCTGCGACGCCATCGACAAAAAGCGCGACGGATCGCGCTCGCGTTCGGCGAGGTCCGTCAGCGATTTGACCCAGCGCTCAAAGGGCAGGCCCAGGCTCATCAAATACCGCGACATCAAATGTCCGAGGCCCATGAAACCACTGTGCGGATTCCACAGCCAGCTCAGGATCATCAACACCAGCGCCATGACCATCAGGCTTTGCGCGAGGGCGAGCGGATAGTTGCCGTGGCTGGCCTGTTTGACGACAAAACTGCCGAGCACCAGACCGGTCACCAGCAAAAACAGCATCACGCTGTAAAAAAGGTCGACCGTCAGTGGCGAAGAACGCGTGGCAGCCGGGGCCGGCAGCAGCATGATCGCCAGTGGCAGCCAGAGCAGGCCATAGCGCACCATGCCGACCAGCACATCGTCGAATTTCTGGTCGACAAACAAATGCGGCACCACCCAGATCAACAACAGCGACAGCAGATAGAGCGCGCCCAGCATGGCCGAAATGCGCTGGCGCGGCTGCTCGCTGCCGATCAGGTTGCCGCCGATCAGGCCAAACAGCAATGCCAGCCACACCGCCATCAACCACCAGTTGCTCCATCCGGCGAGCATGATGCCGACGATGATAATGACGAAAGCATGCCGCGTTTCCAGGCTGTGCTGGCCGCGCCACAACGGTTGCCACATCAGGAACACGCCGAAATGCACGATCAGCATCGCGCGCGCGAACAGGCTGTCGATCCCCCAGGCGAGTGCCGCGTGCAGCGCGAACAGCATCGCGCCGAACCACCAATGGGGGCGCGCAACGATCAGTGATTGACGCAGGCCCGCAACAGTTTTGTTTATCAAATTCGCCTCATTTCCTGCACGCTGCCGCGCCGGCGGAACCAGCAGCATGGTTTATACTGGTCGCCCGACAGCATGCAACCCCTGCCATCATGACCCACCGGCGCATTTTAACCCTCGCGCGTTTCACACTGCTCGAAGCGTGGCGCACCCGGCTGCCGTTGTTGTTCGTCGTTGCCCTCGCCGTGGTGTTCGGCGCTGCTTATTTTTTCCAGCAATTGGCGATCACCGAGAGCGTGCGCCTCCAAATCGTCTTTTCCGCTGCGGCCTCGCGCCTGGTCGCCGTCTTCGTGCTGAGCCTCTACATACTGACCTGCATTGTGCGCGAATTCAACGACAAGGGGCTCGAACTGACGCTCTCGTTCGATTTGCGGCGGTCGCACTACGTTGCCGGCCGTCTGCTCGGTTATCTGTCGATTGCCATGGTCATGGCGCTGGTCGCGAGTGCGCCGCAGTTGATCCTGGCACCGGCGACCGCGGTCGCGCAATGGGGCACGTCGCTCGCGCTCGAACTCGCGGTGGTCGCCGCCCTCAGCCTTTTCTGCGTCATGACCTTCACGCAGCTGATGCCGGCCGCGAGTTTCATCGTCGGCTTCTACCTGCTGGCACGCACGCTGACGGTCATTCAATTGATGAGCAATTCTCCGCTGGCGGTCGAAAATCCCGCCTCGCACCAGGTCATCGGCTGGCTGATCGACGGGCTCGCGTTGGTCATGCCGGCACTCGACCGTTTCACCCAGAGCGCCTGGCTTGCCGACGCCGCCGCCGGCTGGCCGGCGATCGGCAGTTGCGCCTTGCAGGCAGGCCTCTATTCAGTACTGCTCGTCGCCGCAGCGATGTTTGACTTTTACCGCCGCAACCTCTGAACGTGCGCGACGAACGCCCACTCAGCGCGGTGCCGCGCGCGGTGCTCTCGATCCTGATCGCCGCGCTTGGTTTGCAAATTGCACTGCAGTGGATGCAACCGAAGCCGGTCGCACGCGCCGCAGCACTGGAGGCGCCACCCGCCCTGGCGGCGTTCCGTGTTGCCGGGCTCGGCGAACCCGTCGCGCTCGCGCAACTGGCCACACTGTATTTGCAGGCTTTTGATAATCAGCCCGGCATCAGCATTCCATTTAAAGATCTCGACTATGCACGCGTAATTCAATGGCTGGAGCGCATCCTCGGCCTTGATCCAATCGGGCAGTATCCACTGCTCCTCGCGTCACAGGTTTATTTGCAGGTTCCCGACCCTGCGCGCCAGCGCCTGATGAACGAGTTTGTGCGCGAACAGTTTATGCACGATCCAGACAACCGCTGGCGCTGGCTGGCGCATGTCTCAATCATGGCCAAACACCGCATGCAGGATGACGCACTGGCACTGCGTTATGCGGCCGACATCACCAAATTTGCGCCAAATGCCCCGAATTGGGCGCGCCAAATGCAGATTTTCATCCTCGAAGACATCGGCGAACTCGAAAGCGCAAAAATCATGTTGGGCGGTCTGCTGGCGGCAGGCCGCATTACCGACGAACATGAGCTCCATTTTCTGACCGCGCGGCTGGAAGAGATCAAAAACGTCGAGATTCAGACGCATCTGACGAAAAACGGACAGCCCCTGCGCGCCCCAAAGCCTGATTTTTAGCCATTGCGCCTTTCTCAGGCCACTATCAGCGAACAGCGGGGGAATACAATTTAATCAATAAAAACAATTAATTAATAAGTAACTTAGGCAAAATACCGGGGGTTTCTGCTTGCGCCCCTCTATCGGGCGCGTTGTGGCATCCGGTCAACAGGTTCGGCATGAATGTTGCGGCTAAAACGACAGTGCATACCAAGCATCACTCTAAAAAGGAGTCTACCGTGGCAAAAAGACAACAAGGCTTTACGCTGATCGAAATCGCGATTGTGCTCGTGATCATCGGTCTGCTGCTCGGCGGCGTGCTGAAGGGTCAGGAACTGATCCAGAGCGCGCGCGTGCGTAACCTGATTTCTCAGCAGGACGGCACCAAAGCCGCCTACTTCGGCTTCCTTGACCGCTTCCGCGCCCTGCCCGGCGATTACAGCCAGGCCAATCCGAATATAGCCAACGTCGCAGCCACCTCCAACGGCAACAATAACGGCCGCATCGAATCGACCGGGGGCGGCGGCGCCATCGACGAACATATCGCGGCTTGGGAGCACCTTTCGAAAGCGGGCTTCATCAACGGCAGCTACACCTACGCGGCCGGTGCCGAAACAACGGCAACCGCACCGACCAACCCCTATGCGCGTTACCTGCGCGTGATTTATGACAACGTTTACGGCACTGGTGCCGGCGCCGCACGCCACAACCTGAAGACCGGCAACCAGATTCCGTCGGACATCATGGCCGAGATCGACCGCAAGATCGATGACGGCAATCCGGTCGGCGGCACCTTCCAGTTCTCGACCTACGACGGCGGCGGCGCAGGCGGTGTGGCCCCGGTCGGCGGCGCAGCCACCCAGTGTTATGCCGGTACGGCGTGGGGCTCCGCAACCATCGACACCAACTGCGGCGGCGCCAGCTTGTTCTAAAAAGCCTGCGTCACCCGGCAATGAAAAAGCCCGCTTCCGGGGGATTTTTCACGTCTGCGGCATGGCAGTGCCGACACCACCGGGCCCGCCGCCTTAACCTTGCATCAATCTGATCTGCGCCGCCGCACACTTCTCTTCGGAGCCGAACAGCACCAGCACATCGCCCGCGGCAATACGCCCTTCGGGCAGCGGCGCATCGAGGTGAATCCCGCCGCGCCGCATCGCGCGCACTTCGACGTCGTGCACCGCAAGGTCCAACTCGCCGAGCCTGCGACCGACGGCGGCAGCCCCCGGCGCAATCAGCACGGAGTGCAACACCTTCTGCCCCTTGTGCGCGCTGTCTTCCACCTGATCGGTCGCGCCGTGAAAAAAGCCGCGCAACATGCCGTAGCGCTGCTCACGCGTATCGCGGATGCGGCGCAGCACGCGGTTGAGCGGCACGCCCAGCAACATCAGCGCATGCGAGGCGAGCATGAGGCTGCCCTCCATGATTTCCGGCACCACCTCGGAAGCACCCGCCTCGCGCAATCGGTCGAGATCGGTGTCATCGAAGGTGCGCACCACCACCGGCAGATCGGGGCGCGCGCTGCGCACATGTTCGAGCACGCGCAAGGCCAGCGTCGTATCCGCCACCGACACCACCAGCGCGCTCGCCCGCATCACGCCCGCGGCAATCAACACTTCGCGGCGCGCGGCGTCACCGAACACCACCTGCTCGCCGGCGGCGGCGGCTTCGCGCACGCGTGCCGGGTCCGCATCGAGCGCGATAAACGGAATTTTTTCAGCCCCCAGTAGTCGCGCGAGGCTCTGCCCGCTGCGGCCGTAGCCGCAAATCAGAACATGGCGTTTAACCGCCATCGACTGCACCGCGACATTGTGCAATGCCATCGAACGCGCCAGCCAGTCCGCGCCGCTGATGTGACGCGCAAGGTGTTCGCTGCGCTCGATGATGAAGGGGGCGGCCAGCATCGACAGCACCATCGCCGCCAGCGCCGACTGCAGCATCGCGCCGGGCACCAGATCCAGCGGCGCCGCCAGCGACAGCAGGACAAACCCGAACTCGCCGCCCTGCGCCAGATCGAGACCGGTGCGCACCGCCGCGCCGGCATCGCTGCCGAACCACCGGCTTAACGCGGCGATCAACACGACTTTCAAGCCCATCAGCAATACCAGTGCACCGATCACCCACGACGCGTGCTCGAGCACCAGCATGCAATCGAGCCGCATGCCGACGGTGACGAAAAACAGCCCGAGCAAGACATCGCGAAACGGCTTGATGTCGTCCTCGACCTGATAGCGGTATTCGGTTTCCGAGATCAGCATGCCGGCGACAAACGCGCCGAGCGCCAGCGACAGTCCGGCCTGCTCGGTGATGAAGGCGAGCCCCAGCGTAATCAGCAAGACGTTAAGCACGAACAGTTCCGAAGACTTTTGCGTTGCCACCAGATGGAACCATGCACGCATCGGCCGCTGGCCGAAAAAGAGCAGAATCGCCAGCACCACTGCCGCCTTGCCCAGCGCCAGCATCAGCACCGGCGCCATCTCGGCGGGCGCGCCGGCCAGCGCCGGGATCAAAATCAGCAGCGGCACCACGGCGAGATCCTGAAACAGCAGCACGCCGATCACCTGGCGCCCGTGCACTGAATTGAGTTCAAGCCGGTCGGCGAGGATCTTGCTGACAATCGCCGTCGAGGACATCGCATACGCGCCGCCCAGAACAACACCGGCACGCCAGTCGGCACCGGCTAGAACCGTCAGCGTGGCGACAACGCAAAGCGTCGCCACAACCTGGCTCGCCCCAAGGCCGAAAACGATGCGGCGCATGGTCATCAGCTTCGAGAGGCTGAATTCGAGGCCGATGCTGAACATCAGAAAGACGACACCGAACTCGGCGAGGGCGCGCGTATCGTTGTTGTCGGCGATCAGGGCGAGGCCATGCGGACCGATCAGCAAACCAACCAGCAGATAGCCAAGCATCGCCGGCAGCTTGAGCTGGCGGCAGAGGATGACCACCAGCACCGCGGCGGCAAGGAAGATCAATACGGCGTGCAGCGAATTTTCCATTTCCTGGTCACTCTGGTTTCAGCTTGAATGATGCCTTATCGCACGCGAATTGCAAGATTGCCCGGCCGGGTCGCTGCGGATGGTTTTGTTATACTGCAGCACCATGACAAAACGCGACGCAAACGAACGCCCGGTGTCAGCCGGCGGCACACTTGATCTGGCCCGCGAAGTGCTGGAAATCGAAGCTGCAGCGATCCACGGCCTGATCGCCCGGCTTGACAACGAGTTTCAGCGCGCGGTCGACATCATTCTCGCCTGCAAAGGTCGCGTCACAGTCAGCGGCATCGGCAAGTCCGGCCACATTGCGCGCAAAATCGCATCGACCATGTCGAGCACCGGCACGCCGGCGTATTTCGTGCATCCGGCCGAGGCCAGCCACGGCGACCTCGGCATGGTCACGCGTGACGACGTCTTCATTGCATTGTCGAATTCGGGCGAAACCGCGGAACTCCTCGCCATCGTGCCGCTGATCAAGCGCCAGGGCGCGCGGCTGATCGCTTTTACCGGCAACGCTGCCTCCAGTCTCGCGCGCGAGGCCGACGCGCACCTCTACGCCGGCGCGGAAAAAGAGGCCTGTCCGCTCAATCTGGCACCGACCGCCAGCACGACGGCGGCACTGGCACTGGGCGACGCGCTCGCCGTCGCATTGATGCAAGCCAAGGGTTTCAGCCGCGACGAGTTCGCGCGCTCGCATCCGGGCGGCGCGCTCGGCCGCAAACTGCTCACCCACGTGCGCGACGTCATGCGCGCCGGCGCCGACGCCCCGCGCGTGACGGAAACCGCGACGCTGTCCGATGCGATCCTCGAAATGACCCGTTCGCGCATGGGCATCACCTCGGTGCTCGACAAGGCGGAGCGCGTGGTCGGCATCTTTACCGACGGCGACCTGCGCCGCACGCTGCAGAAAGGCTTGAAGGTCGAAGACACCACCATCTCGCAAGTCATGTCGCGCGGGCCGCGCACCATCACGGCGGATAAACTCGCGGTCGAAGCGGTGCAGATAATGGAAGAGCACAAGGTCAACCAGCTGCTGGTGGTCGACGCAGAACAACGGTTGATCGGCGCGCTCAACATGCACGATCTGTTCAGGGCCAAGGTCATTTGAGCCGCCCGGCTTTGCCGCCCCCATTAACGGAAAATCAGAACATGCAGAATGTCCACTACAGAGCCCGCGGCATAAAGCTCGCCGCATTCGATGTCGACGGCGTGCTCACCGACGGCGCGCTCTACCTCGCCGACAGCGGCGAGGAAATCAAGGCCTTCTATTCGCTCGACGGCCACGGCCTGAAAATGCTGCGCGAATCCGGTGTCGAACTGGCCATCATCACCGGCCGCACCTCGCGCATCGTCGAGTTGCGCGCGAAGAACCTCGGCATCGAGCTCGTCTATCAGGGCGTTGAAGACAAGGCGCGCGCGTTTGCCGAACTGCTCGCGGCGCGCCACCTCGACGCCAGCGCAGCCTCCTATATGGGCGACGACGTGGTCGATCTGCCGGTGCTGACGCGCTGCGGGCTCGCCCTGTCGGTGCCGGAGGCGCCGCTCATCGTCCGCCAGCACGCGCATTACGTCAGCCGCGCCGGCGGCGGCCGCGGCGCAGTGCGCGAGGTCTGCGAACTGATCATGCAGGCGCAGGGCACGCTCGACAAAAAATTGCAGACCTATCTGCAATGATGCGGCGCCTGACCGCCTGGTTTCCGGCACTGCTGCTGGCAATACTGGCCGCGGTCACGGTATGGCTCGAACACGAAGTGCAGCCGCCTGAAGCGCAGGCGGACAGCAAAGCGCGCCACGATCCGGATTACATCGTCGAAAATTTTTCGGCGACCCGCATCGGCCCCGACGGCCGGCCGCAACACACCCTGCACGCGCGGCGCATGGCGCATTACCCGGACGACGACACCACCCACCTCGATGCGCCGCGCCTCGTCAGCTTTCGCGGCAAAAATGAAGCGCTCACAGTGACCGCAAAAACCGCACTGCTGTCGAGCAACGGCGAAAACGCCTATTTGACCGATGATGTGCGCCTGGTGCGCGCGGCGCGCGACAAACACAGCGAACTGGTCGTCGAAACCTCCTGGCTGCACGTCATGCCGGAGGCGCACCTGGCGCAGACCGACCGCGCAGTGCAGATTGCAGATGCCAATATGCTGATTACCGCAGTTGGCTTAGAATTGAACAGTGAAACCCACGTTCTGAAATTGCTTTCCAACGTCCGAGGCAGGTATGAGAAAAAACGACCGGCGCGCTGAACCGCACCACGCACTACGGCTTGCGTCATTGACGCTGGCATGCGCCCTGTTCGCTGCCGTGCCCGCACAGGCCGAACGCGGCGACCGCGGCAAACCGGTCAATCTCGAAGCCGACCGCGTGACCGTCGACGAAACCAAACAGACCGCGACCTTTGAAGGCAATGTCGTGCTCACCCAGGGCACACTGATGATCCGCGGCGACCACATGGTCGTGCAGCAGGACGCCGACGGTTTCAAAACCGGCGTCGCGCAGGGCAACCTGGCAACCTTCAAGCAGAAGCGCGAGGGCTACGACGAATACGTCGAAGGTTTTGCCGAGCGCATCGAATACGACAGCAAGGCCGACAAGGTGCAGATGTTCAACCGCGCGCACCTCACCAAAGGCAACGACGACGTGCGCGGCAATTACATCTCATACGATGCCGCCACCGAATTCTTCCGCGTCACCGGCGGCGGCAAACAGGCGGCCTCGGCCGGCAATCCGGAGGGCCGCGTGCGCGCCATCATCCAGCCGAAGAGCCGCGAAAAACCCCCGGCTGCGCCGCCGCTGCCGCTCAAACCGGCCACCGACGTGGCGAACCCGCGCGACACTCCGGCCGGCCCGGCGCGTTGAACACGCGCCGCACATTGCGCGCCGGCGGCTACCGGCCCGCGCCAACCATCGCGCGTTAACGCATGAGCGAACTCAAGGTCGTACAGATCAAGAAGCGCTACAAGTCGCGCGTCGTCGTCGCCGACGTTTCGCTCGAAGTCAGGAGCGGCGAAGTGATCGGCTTGCTCGGCCCGAACAGCGCCGGCAAAACCACCTGCTTCTACATGATGGTCGGACTGGTGCCGCTCGACGGCGGCGAAATCTATCTCGACGACAAGCGGCTGACGCACATGCCGATCCACAAGCGCGCGCTGCTCGGCCTCTCGTACCTGCCGCAGGAAGCCTCGATCTTCCGCCGCCTGACGGTCGAGGAAAACATCCGTGCCGTACTCGAACTGCATCACGACGACCCGGCGCAGATCGCCATCCGGCTTGATGACCTGTTGCGCGATCTGAACATCACAGCGCTGCGCAAAAACCCCGCGATCAGCCTGTCGGGCGGCGAACGCCGTCGCGTCGAAATCGCCCGCGCGCTGGCGACCAATCCGCGCTTCATCCTGCTCGACGAACCGTTCGCCGGCGTCGATCCGATTGCAGTCATGGACATCCAGAAAATCATCACTTTCCTGAAAGAACGCGACATCGGCGTTCTGATTACCGACCACAACGTCAGGGAAACGTTGGGGATTTGCGATCGTGCCTACATCATCAACGGCGGCACCGTGCTGGCCTACGGCAAGCCGGACGAAATCGTTTATAATGAAAGCGTGCGTAAAGTCTATCTTGGAGAGCACTTCCGGCTGTAGCTCAGAGCGCCGGGCGCTTATTGCCGCGACGCCAAACCCGACAGCCCCGAGCCTCCTCATCAAACTGCACTGAGCCCTCCGGCCTCATGAAGCACTCGCTCCAGCTCAGGCTTTCACAGCATCTGACGCTCACGCCTCAGTTGCAGCAGTCCATTCGGCTGTTGCAACTGTCGACCGTCGAGCTCAATCAGGAAATCGAAAAATTCCTGACCGAAAACCCGCTGCTCGAACGCGAGGACGGCAGCCCCAACGAACCGCTCGGCGGCACGCCGCCACCGGCACCCGGCGAGCCCCTGCAGACCTCGCCATCGAATTCCGATGAAACCGCGCAGAGCTCCGGGTCCGGCGAGGAAAGCGCCAACGGCGACTCCGGCGAATTCAGCAACAATGAGTTCAGCTATGGCACCCCGCGTGACGATGACAATGACGAGACCAGCTCGTCACAGTTGGCCGCCGAAGAACAGTCGCTGCGCGCCTATCTGGTTGCGCAGCTGCCCCACGTCAATCTGTCAGAGCGCGACCAGCAACTGCTGATACTGCTGATCGATTCGCTCGACGATGCGGGCTACCTGCATCAGGACCTTGACGAACTGGCGGCACTCCTGCCCCCCGAACTCGAAGTCGACGTGGACGAACTGCACATCGCACTGCGCCATCTGCAAAACCTCGATCCGCCGGGCATCGGCGCGCGCACCCTCAACGAATGCCTTCTACTGCAGCTCGATGCGATGCCGGAATCGACGCCGTTTCGCGCGCACGCCATCGATATCGCGCGCAACCACCTTGAAATACTGGCGGCGCGCGATTTCGTCAAACTGAAAAAACTGCTGCATTGCGACGACACGGTACTGCGCGGCGTGCAACATCTGATCGTCGGCCTCAACCCGCGGCCGGGCAGCAGTTTCTCGGCAGGTGATGCGCGTTACGTGGTGGCCGATGTCATCATCAAGAAGGTCAAGGGCGTGTGGCTGGCCGCCCTTAACTCCGAGGCCATGCCGAAACTGCGCATCAACCAGCTCTACGCCGACATCCTGCAGCGCAACCGCGACAGCGGCCACACGCAACTCGCCAGCCAGTTGCAGGAGGCGCGCTGGCTGATCAAAAACGTGCAGCAGCGCTTCGACACCATCCTGCGCGTGTCACAGGCGATTGTCGACCGCCAGCGCCATTTCTTCGAACACGGCGAGGTCGCCATGCGCCCGCTGGTGCTGCGCGAAATCGCCGACACCTTAGACCTGCACGAATCGACCGTTTCGCGGGTCACCACGCAGAAGTTCATGCTCACCCCGCGCGGCATTTTCGAGCTCAAGTATTTCTTCGGCAGTCACGTTACTACTGAAACAGGGGGCTCGGCGTCGAGCACGGCGATCCGCGCATTGATCAAACAACTGGTAATCGCCGAAAATTCACAAAAACCGCTGTCTGACAGCCAGATCTCGGAAATTCTCGGCCAGCAGGGTATTGTGGTGGCCAGGCGCACGGTCGCAAAATATCGAGAATCGATGCAAATACTGCCGGTAAACCTGCGCAAATCCATCTAACCGAAATCAACAGCGTTCCATCTTCCTCCAACCCAAAGGAGCAATCATGAATCTCCACTTGAGTGGTCACCATCTTGAAATCACCGAGGCGATGCGCGGCTACATCACCGGCAAACTCGATCGCATCACACGCCACTTCGACCACGTCATCGACGTCAACGTGATTCTCTCGGTCGAAAAGCTCGTACAAAAGGTCGAGGCCAACGTTCATCTGTCCGGCAAGAACATCTTTGTCGAAAGTCGCGATGCCGACATGTATGCCGCCATCGACAACCTGATCGACAAACTCGACCGCCAGATCATCAAACACAAGGAAAAGAACACGAAACACCGCGGCGGCGTCGAACCCCAGCCCGAGACCGAATGAACCAGATCGCAAAACTACTGCCGACAGCCAATGTGCTGCTGGACCTTGATGTCGGCAGCAAGAAGCGCGTTTTCGAACGCGCCGGCCTGCTTTTCGAGAACAACCACAACATCGCGCGTAGCGTGGTCTTCGACAGCCTGTTTGCACGCGAAAAACTCGGCTCCACCGGCCTTGGCCAGGGTGTGGCCATCCCGCACGGCCGCATCAAGGGCATCAAGGAGGCGGTCGGTGCCCTCGTGCGCATGCGCGAACCGATTCCCTTCGACGCGCCCGACGGCCAGCCGGTCGGCCTCATCTTCATCCTGCTGGTGCCGGAGCGCGCCACCGATTTGCATTTGCAGCTTCTCTCCGAGCTGGCGCAGATGTTCAGCGACCAGCCCTTCCGCGCGCGACTGTCCGCCGCGGCCACCGAGGCGGACGCCCACCGCCTGATCAACGATTGGCAACCCGATGCCTAAGATCAGCGCCGCACAGCTGTATGAAGACAACCACGAGAAACTGCGTCTGGACTGGATCGCCGGACGCAACGGCGGCGGGCGCGAGCTCGACAACGAGCATTTGCGTGATTCGCGTGAGGGCCTGATCGGGCACCTCAATTTCATCCACGCCAACTGGATCCAGGTCGTCGGGCGCACCGAACTCGCGCACCTCAACGGACTGGACGCCACCGCGCGCGCGCGCACGCTGGAGCAGATCAAGGCCTCGGAACTCGCCTGCCTGATCGTCGCCGACGGCGAACGCACCCCCGACTATCTGACGGCGCTGGCCGACGCCATGAACACGCCCTTGTTCGCTACGCCGCTCGAGAGCATGGAACTGATGTGGATGCTGCGCCCCTACCTCGCGCGCGCGCTGGCGGTCTCCACCACCATGCACGGCGTATTTCTCGACGTGCTCGGCATGGGCGTCATGCTGACCGGCGACAGCGGCGTCGGCAAAAGCGAACTCGCGCTCGAACTGATCAGCCGCGGCAGCGGGCTCATCGCCGACGACGTCATCGAGCTCTACCGCATTGCACCCGAGATGATCGAGGGCCGCTGCCCGCCGCTCTTGCGCGACTTTCTCGAAGTGCGCGGCCTCGGCGTGCTCAACATCCGCGCCATCTTCGGCGAATCGGTGCTGCGTCCGCGCAAGAGCCTGAAACTGATCGTGCATCTGGAAAAACCCGCCGGCAGCGACACGCCGCCGGTCGAACGCCTGCCGCTCAAACCCGGCGCGCAGGACATCATCGGCGTGCACATCACCAAGGTCACCATCCCGGTCGCCGCGGGCCGCAACCTGGCGGTGCTGGTCGAGACCGCGGTGCGCAATCGAGTGCTGCAGTTGCGCGGCATCGACAGCACCAGCGATTTCATCGAACGTCAGGCGCAGCATATGCGCGACGACGGGAACTGAGCGGCGCCCCGCGCGCTCTCAACCACATGCAGCTCATTATCCTCACCGGACTTTCGGGATCGGGCAAAAGCGTCGCCCTGAAAGCGCTCGAGGACGGCGCTTACTACACCAGCGACAACCTGCCGGCGCTGTTGCTGCCGGCGCTGGTCGATTTTCTCAACCACGCCGGCTACGCACGGGTGGCGGTCAGCATCGACGCACGCAGCGGCGACACGCTGGGCCAGCTGCCGCAGCAGGTGCGCGACCTCAAGGCGCGCAACATCGACGTGCGCGTGCTTTTTCTCGACGCCAAGACGGAAACACTGCTCAAACGCTTCTCCGAAACACGCCGGCGCCATCCGCTTTCCAGCAACGATCTCACTGTCGCAGAATGCATTGCAAAGGAACGCGAAATGCTCGCCGACATCGGCAGCATCGCACACCGCATCGACACCAGTGATCTCAACCCGAACGCGTTGCGCGCCTGGGTCAAGGATGTCGCCGAGTTTGACCAGTCGGGCATGACGCTGCTGTTCGAATCGTTCGGCTTCAAGCACGGCGTGCCGCTCGACGCCGACCTCGTCTTCGACGTGCGCTGCCTGCCCAATCCCTTCTACGATCCGCAGCTGCGCCCGCTTACCGGCAAAGATCCGGCGGTGATCGAGTTTCTCGCCGCCAACGACAGCGTGCAGGGCATGTTCGCCGACATCCGCGCGTTTCTTGAAAAATGGCTGCCCGCGTTCAGCGCCGACCACCGCAGCTATGTGACCGTCGCCATCGGCTGCACCGGCGGCGAACACCGCTCGGTCTATTTTGTTGAAGAACTCACCCGCCATTTCCGCCGCGACCGCCGCGTGCTGGCGCGCCACCGTGAATTGAGCGGATCATGACCACCGACAACGACAACACCGTCTTTATCTTTCCGCTGAACACCGTACTGTTCCCGGGCGGCCGCTTGCCGCTGCGCGTGTTCGAGCAGCGCTACATCGAAATGACCAAGCGCTGCATCGCCGATGACCGGCCCTTTGGCGTCTGCCAGATCAAGGAAGGCCAGGAAACCGGCACACCGGCGGTGCCCGAAGCAATCGGCTGCCTCGCGCGCATTCTCGAATGGGACATGCCACAGCTCGGCGTGTTTCAGCTGCAAACCGAGGGCACGCAGCGTTTTCGCCTCCTGCGCTCGGAGGTCGCGCGCAACGGGCTGATCTCCGCGACCATCGAGACCCTGCCGCCCGAGGAAGCAAAGACGCCGACCTCGGCGCTGTGCGCTGAGGTGCTGCACGCCATCATCGACAAAATCGGCACCGACCATTTCCCCAAACCGCACCACTTCGACGATGCCGCGTGGATCGGTTACCGCCTCTCGGAAATCCTGCCGATCGACCGCGTCACGCGCCAGCGCATGCTGCAACTGTCGGATCCGACCGAGCGGCTCGCGCAGCTCGAACAGGTGTTGAACGAACAGGGCGCGCCGCGCCCCGCGCGTTAGATCCGCTTCTCCGGCATCAGCCGGCGTCCGGCGTGGTCTCGCCAAAATAGCCCGGAAACTCCGCCGCATAACAGGCCGGCGAACTATAGGCCACCGCCGGTGGCCTGCGGCGCGGCAGACCGCGTTGTTGCAACAGGCGCGACAGGCGCTCGGCACATTCACCAGCGCTGACAACCACAAGCCCGGACGCCTCCACCGCGTGCACGCCGGTTTCAGTGACGACAAAATCCATGGCGATATCGTGCGGCTGCGGAAATATGGACGGCAGTCGCGCAAAGCCGAAGGCAATACCGACCGCCACCGGCCGCGGCGACTGCGCGGCCAGCGTGCGGTCGAAATAACCGCCGCCGTAACCGAGGCGGTAACCCTGCGCATCGAATCCGTTCATCGGCACAAAGGCGACATCCGGCACCCGCAGTTCGGTGTCGCGCGGGTACGGAATGTCGTAAACGCCCTTCGCCATCGGCGCGCCCGGCCACCACTGGCGGAACTGCAGCGGGCTGGATTTGCCGATCACCACCGGCAGCGCCGCCACCGCACCGCGCTCACGGTAAGCACGAATGGCGAAGCGCGTGTCGAATTCGTTCTTGAACGGCCAGCAAAAACCGATCACCGTGCCGGCGGAAAACACAAAGCCCGCGCCGAGGTGCGCGTTGATCGCCGCGCTGCAGTCGCGGTGCTCAACCGCCGCCAGCGCCATGCGCTCGCCGACCAGGCGCTCGCGCTGCTGCCGGCGCCACGTCCTGATTTCCAGCCATGAATCATTCATTGTCGGCATCTCGGTATCCGCGCCCGTTGGCGGTCACGCCCGGCGGTCTTATACTGGCGTCCGCATGAACATCAAGCCATCACTCTACTCCGCATTGCGCCTCGTGTGCGCCCTGCTGCTGATCGCCGCAAGCGCGCAGGCACCGGCCGCCGAAGTGCCGCAGGAAATCCTCGCGCCGGCGTGGTTCAAACCGACCTTCCTCGATTTCCGCGACGAGGTCAAAGAAGCGGCGGCGGCAAAAAAACATTTGATGATCTACGTCGGACAGAACGGCTGCCCGTGGTGCAAAAAACTCGTCGAGGTCAACTTCCGCGATCCAGCGGTCGTCGAAAGTATGCAGAAGAATTTCGATGCCGTTGAGTTCAACATTGTCGGCAGCAGCGAAACCGTGTGGACCGACGGCACGCGCGCGACCGAAAAAGCGCTCGCTGCCCGGCTCAAAGTGCGCACCACGCCGACGCTGCTGTTCCTCGACGAACGCGGCGCCGTTGTTTTACGCCTGAATGGCTATTACGAACCGCAGCGTTTCATCGTCGCGCTCGATTACGTCAGCCACCGCGACTACCGTGCGCAGCCGGACTTTCAGGCTTATTTGAAAGCGCGCGGCGTCACCGTGGAAGAACGCAACAGCCGCGTCACGCCCTAGCGCCCTTCGCAGACTTCCCCCCCACGCCTCGCAACGCGGGAAAAAGGTTGGGGTGCGCGGCAGCATGGATGCAATCAACATCCGCCTGGTGCTTCGCGCCCCCACCCTAACCCTCCCCCGCTACGCAGGGGAGGGGATTTGTTTCTCGCCGCGTGCCTCCGCGGTAGATCTCCACCCCGGTTAGAAGGTCCCTGCCCCCGCAAAACGGGGAAAGGAATTCACTTCTCACCATTCACCACTGCAGTAGGTCCCTGCCCCCGCGCAGCGGGGGAAGGACAGGATGGGGGCGCAGCCAACGCGTAGCAATCAGGGGCAGGATCAACCTGCAGCGACTTTACGCCTCCACCGCCGCCAATATCCGCCGCACCGGCGCCGGCAACGCCGCGCCCTGCGCATCATCAAGCGACAACCACATCACGCCGGGTGATGCCGCGTGCAGATCGGGCTTTTTAACCATCACGCGCACCGGCTCGATCGCCAGCAGAAAATGCGTGAAGCCATGCGCCACCTCGGGCAAGGCTTTTTGCGTCGCCACCTTCACGCCATAGCGCGCAGCACAAGCGTCCACACTTTCCTTTTCGCCGGCTTCAGGCAGGCTCCACAAGCCGCCCCAGATACCGCTACCCGGCCGCTTCTCCAGCAAGACCTGGCCGGCGTGCAGCATCACCAGCATGCGTGTGCGCCGTTGCGGCAGCACTTTGCGCGGACGCGGCGACGGATAACGCGCCACGGCTTTTTGCTTGAGCGCAACGCAGCGCGTCGCTAACGGGCAGTCATCACAGCGCGGCTTGGTGCGCGTGCAGATCCCCGCGCCGAGATCCATCAACCCCTGCGTGTAGGCTTCGACGTTCTTCGCCGGCACCAAATGATCGGCGTGGGCCCACAGCGCATCGGCGACCGCCGAGTCGCCCGGATAACCGGCCACGCCGAAGCAGCGCGCGAACACGCGTTTCACATTGCCATCGAGAATCGCATGCCGCGCGCCGAATGCAAACACGCAGATCGCCGCCGCCGTCGAACGCCCGACGCCCGGCAGTTCAAGCACCGCATCAAAATCATTTGGAAAAATGCCAGAGTGCTGTGCCGCGATCTGCTGCGCGGCGCGATGCAGGTTGCGCGCGCGCGAGTAGTAGCCCAGCCCGCTCCACAGCGCGAGCACATCATCCTCATCGGCGGCCGCCAGCACGTCGAGCGTTGGAAAGCGTTTGAGAAACCGTTCGTAATACGGAATCACCGCCGCCACCTGCGTCTGCTGCAGCATGATCTCCGACAGCCAGATGCGGTACACATCGCGCGTGTTTTGCCACGGCAGGCCATGGCGACCGTGGCTTTTCTGCCAGCGCACCACCGCGGCGGCAAAGGCCGGCGTGCCGGACTTTGCGCGAACTGGCGAAGACGTTCTCTGCATGTCAGCGACCGAACAGGCCCTTGAGCCGGTCCTTGATCTGATCCTGCGCCTTGGCTTTGATTTCGTCGGTTTTCTTTTCGAGCACCGCCTTGGCCGCACCGGCGGCGATGCCGGCGAAATCGATTTTGTATTGTGGCGCGGCGAACGTGCCCGTCAGGCGCACCGGCACCGTCACGCCGTTCAGATCGGACAGTTCCTTGCCACCCTGCCCGCCCGCGGTCGCCACCACGGTCGCCTTCACCAGATAATCGAGCGTCTCGTTGCCGATATCGATATCGCCCTCGCCACCGAGGCGCAACAGCGGCGACTTACCGGCGAGATCGCTGTTGTGGGCGACGCCGTTCTTGATACCGAAGGTCGCCGACAGTTCAGAGAAATCGGTTTTCTCCGTTTGGCTCGCGGCCTGGCTCTTCTCGCCCTTCAACGCGCCGAGTTTGGCCTTCGCATCGCGTATGGCGCCGGCGATGTTAATGCCTTTGATCGCGCCATCGGCCAATTTGATCGCGGCGCTGCCATTGAGCGCCTTCTTGATCGCCGACAACGTCGCACCCTGCCCGCTGATGTCGAGCGACAGGTTGCCCTTGCCTTCAAGCGTCTCGAAATTGGCCGCGTCCTTGAGCAAGGGGCCGACGTTGATGCCGGTCAGGTTCTGTTTGATCGTGATCACCGGCGTCGCTGCAGTCTGCACCGACAGCGTGCCGCTTAACGCGCCTTGATACAGATTCGCCGCAATCGGGTTGACATCGAGGCGGCCGCCGGCAGCCTTGAGATCGACGCGCACGTTGGCCGCTTTGACATTGGAAACCTTCAGCGTGCCGATCTTGAGGCTGCCGTTGGCACGCAGTGTTTTCAATGCCGAGAGGTCAAGCGGCTGCTCCGCCTGCGGCGATTGTTTCCCCGCGTCCGGCGCTGGCGCCGGTGCCGGTGCCGGCGCCGACGGTTTGGCCGCAGCGGCCGCCTTGGACAGATAACGGTCGGCGTCGAGTTGGTCGATATTGATATCGAAGAGATACGACGGTGGCGAGAATTTATCGAGCCCTGCCTTGCCGCTGATAGTGCTGTCGTCGAACTTCGTCGCGAAGGCCAGATTCACCGTCTCTTTGATTAGGTCTGCGGTCAGCGCGCCGTTCACCGTGGCGTCAACCGGGTTCTTCGGCAGCTTCGGATTATTGACGTTGATGGTGGCCACCAGTTTGGCGAGTTCGAAACGCTGCGCGTCGATGCTGCCGGCGAGCGGGCTGGTCACTTTGGCTTTGACCGTCGCCCCGTCCTGCTGCATATCGATACTCACGGTGAACTCGCCGGCCTTGAAGGCCTGCGCATTGCCGTCGATCGCCGGCACGGCCAGCTTCGCGACGAGTTTGCTCTTGGCGCCGTTGATGGTTGCGTCGAGCGCAATTTTTTCGCCGCTCACCTTGTCTTTGGTGATGGCCAGTTTCGGCACTTCGAACTTGACGTCGAGATCGCCGCCCTCCTGTTTGCCCGTCGCGGTGATCGCCAGCTTCGAGAGCACAAACTCTTTGCTCGCCAGCCTGGCTTCAACATCGCCTTTCGCCCCCGCCACCAGATTGCTGATGCCCGCGGCCAGACCCTTGGCGCTGAAATCAAGGCCGCTCAGCGCGAAATCCTGTTTCTCCAGATCAAACGTGATGGCGGTCTTCAGCGCAGCATCGAGGTTGATCTTGGGCTTGTCGCTTTGCACGTTCGCCGAGAAATCAATTTTGCTCGGCACGCCGCTGGCAATGCGGCCGGTCTTGAGGTTGAGTTTGGTCAGTGCAAATTTTGTGCCGGCCACTTCATCAACATAGGTCACGGCAGCGTTTTCGATGGCAACGTGATCAATGTCGATTTTCACCTGCGGCGCGGCACCTGATACGGACGGCGCAGACGCCTGCCCCGCTGCCTGCCCCGGCGCCGGCTTTTCGCCCGTAGCCGCGAGATCGTCAACGCTGGTGCTGCCGTCTTTCATGCGCACGAAGTTCGCGCGCAGATTTTTGATTTCCACTGCGTCCACCACCACTTCTTTCGACAGCAGCGGCAGCAACTTCAACGCAACGCGCAGGTCATCGACGCCGGCAAACTCCCGGTCACTGCCGCGCTCGGACAACGAGACCTTGCCCAGCGAGGCGCCGATGCTGGGGAAAAACGACAGTTTGATGTCGCCGTCAAGCCGCAGCGTGCGCTGGGTCTTGTCCTTGACCGCCTGCACGATCTGCGGTTTGTACTGGTTCGGGTCGAAAGTGGCGGCAACATAAGCCGCAAGCGCAGCGACGATCGCCACAACACCGGCCAGCGAAAACAGTGAAATCTTGACGATTCGATTCATGATGGCAACCCCGTGATTGAATGACGTGGAGACTGCACTTATCGACCCGGCACACGCCGGTAAACGTGCAAAAGAGCATCGGGATGAAGATGTGGAGCGGGTGAAGGGAATCGAACCCTCGTATGCAGCTTGGGAAGCTGCCGTTCTGCCATTGAACTACACCCGCGGGATTGGCAGGGGATTTTACGCTAGTCCACGATCACCCTCAAACTCGATCCGAGTCGGGTTAGATCGGCTCTTAGCGCTCGGTAAAAGATGTATATGGGTGGAGAGCGCAGACTTTTACTGAAGCATCTGGCGTGCTGGATCGACGTTCGCCTCACCTGAAATGCCAATGGTAGCGGTGTCGAATTCTTTTCTTAGTAAAACAAATCGACTCCGGTACTTCTGATTGGTCAACCGGACAAGGGGCTAAAATCACCGATGCAACTCTGGAAGCCGCTCATCACATCTGCGGATTCGCTGCCCGCGCAGGCCGCACATTGCGGGTGCCGACCGTTCCAATGTCCATTTCCGCGGATGCCACCACTCCCTTGTCTTACAACAGGCCGTCGGGCGCAGGCTTCGTCGCGCGTTCGGTGCCGATCAGCCGTGATCTGCCGCCACGGTTATTCAGCGCGAATGCCACCTTCCTGGATTACCTTTCGCCACTTCGTGATTTCGGCGCGGAAAAACGAGTCGAATTGCTGCGGGCTGCCGGTGACCATTTCGAGCCCGTCGGCCGACAACCGCTCGCGCGAATCAGCCTGCTGCACACTGCGATTGATGGTGGCGCTCAGCTTTTCAATCACTGGCCGCGGTGTTTTCACCGGCGCAAACAACCCGTACCAGACGTCGAACTCGTAGCCCGGAACCCCGGACTCGGCGATGGTCGGCAATGCGGGCAGCAGGGCGGAGCGCGCGGCACTGGTGATAGCGAGCAGCCGCAGGCGTCCCGAGACGGCATGCGTATTGATCGCGGCCACGCTGCCGATCAGGAACTGGATTTCGCCGCCGATTACCGCGAGCGTCGCCGGCCCGGTGCCCTTGTAGGGGACGTGCACGACATCGATTTTGGCCATGCTGCGCAGCAGTTGCACCCCCATGTGCGATGCGGAACCGACGCCACCGGTGCCGTAGCGCAGTTCGCCGGGTTTGCTTTTCGCGAGCTTTATGAACTCGATCATCGATTGAGGCGCCAACCCGGGATGCACCGCGAGAACCCAGGGTTGCCGCAGAATGAACGCAACCGGCGCGAAATCGTTTTCCGGATCGAAGGACAGCTTTGGATAAAGCGCCTTCAGGTATGACCCGCCCGGACCGTTGAGCAACAGTGTGTGTCCGTCCGGCGCGGCCTTGGCGACGATTTCGGTGCCGAGCAGGCCGCCGCTGCCGCCGCGATTGTCCACCACCACGGTCTGCGGCAGCGACGCCAGCAATCGCTGCGCCGTGAAGCGCGCGGCGATGTCGATGCCTCCTCCCGGCGCCGAAGGCACGACCAGACGGATCGCGCGGTTCGGATAGTTCGCCGCCTCCTGATCAAGCAAGGCCTTGTACTGGGCATTTGCAACACTTGATCCAACAACGAGAACCGCACTCAGCGCCGCCATCCATGCGGGTTTCAGTTTCACGTAAGGCGTCACTTGTGGGCGCGGCCCGCTTTCGATTTCGATTTCGATTTCGGTTTGAGCTTCGGCGCGGGCAGGGGCTTGGGCGGTTTGAACAGGCCACGCTCCTCGAAGACCTCGATAATGCCGTAGGTACCGGCAATCATGCGCGGGAAGCCGGAATAGACGGCGATCTGGATCAGCAACTCGACCAGTTCTTTCTTGGTGCCGCCGTGGTTTAGAAAGCCTCGAGTATGGCTTTTTACCTCGCGCTCGACGCCACCGCCGATCGCCAGCGCGAGCGTAATCAGCTCGCGGGTCTTGTGGTCGAGGCCCGGGCGCGAGAGCACGTCACCGAACGCGAACTCAATGGGATAGCGCATCAAGTCGGGGTGAAAGGCTTCGAGCAGGCGCCGTCTTTCCTCGCCGGCCTCGCCGAGAGTTTTACGGCGCAGATTGTTTCCACGAATGAATTTTTGCGATCGAACAGTAGCCACCACGACCCCCTTAATTGATAAACAATGAATGATTGACAGTATAAGATAGCATGAACGCTGTTTGGCCTGTGCTGAATTGACAGTATAAGATAGCATGAACGCTGTTTGGCCTGTGCTGCTGCGCCTTGAGCAATCGTGCGATCAAACCAAACAAAGGCTACACCAGGTCAACCAGAGCGTCGCGGCTATAATCAAAGGTACCGGAGTCGATTTGTTTTACTAAGAAAAGAATTCGACACCGCTACCATTGGCATTTCAGGTGAGGCGAACGTCGATCCAGCACGTCAGATGCTTCAAGTACGAGGGGTCAGACCACGGATACTTGCGTCGGAAAGTTGCTGATCACCTGACCTTCTCTGCCACAAAACGCGAACTACCGACCTTGCGCTTTCTAGGGGTCGACTATTGGTATGTTCAGATCCTGAAAATGCCGTACGTTGCGGGTTGCGAGCGTGGTGCGCGACGAATTAAAGGGGCCGTGTTCGATATTTTTTTGAAGTAGCCCCGGCTCGAAGAAATAACTACCACCATTTCCAACGCCCGCTGCCCGCGGGCGTTGTTCATTTAGCCGATGATCTTGGCGATGGCGTTTCTGAGTGCCTGCTCAATGGTGGTGATGACGGGTTTGATGGCCGATGGCTTAATAAGGCCTGCGGCCTGCCAATTGGCAACCAGCACCTCGCCGAGTGCGCCCGAATGCCTTACTGGCTGGTGACCGCCATGATGACAAGGTCGCGTCGTGCGCTATTGTAGGCGGCACTACTGATGATGACTGCGGGGCGTTTCTTGGTGCCGGCCTGATCGGTGAAGGGAAACGGCACAAGGAGCACTTCGCCAAAGCTATAGTCGGTCGTAGGCGGCATCGTCGGCGTTATCCCAGACCTTCCTGAATGCAGGTTCAGCGGCCTTGGCGGCAGCGCGGGTGAACTGCTGCGCATCATCGCGCGTACGCAAGAAGTCAACGAAGTCCTCGACTTCTGCTACGCGCTCCGGATGGAGGGCTTTGAGTTTCTCCAGCAGGGCCTGTTCGTTCTGAGCGTTCACGGGTAAGTCCTTCTCGTTAGAGGCTATTAGTGTAACGATTTCCTCTGTCATCCGGAAACCGGCGGTTGCGCCTCCTTTGGTCCCGGGGCAATCACAGATGCATTCGGTAACGCGCGTGGAAATGCCGCAGGCCGGACAACTGAAAATTCTTCGTAAGCCGAATTTCTCGACACCTCGTTCGGCCGGCAAACGCCTTGCGATTGACCGCATGCAGTACCGGCGATACAGTGTGGATGGAGGGGTTGTGCTTTGTATTTTCCATTTCCGGCGCGCACTGAACCCGGAAATTTCATCCTGTCAAAAAAATCCAACAGGGGAATCGATGAAAAAAATCCAGGACTGCCTGAGCGGCGCTGTGCTGTTCGTTTGCGGTGTTGCGTGGGCTTGGTGTGCAGTGTTCGCGCCGCCCTCTCACGCCCAGGACTATCCGAACAAACCCATTCGCGTCGTCATTGCGGGCGGTGCCGGCAGCAGCCCCGATATCATTGCGCGTCTGCTCGGCAACAAGATCCTGGCGGCGCTGGGTAAACCGTTCGTCATGGATTTGCGGCCGGGCGCCAGCGGCGGCATCGGTGCGGAAGCCGCGGCCAAGGCCGCGCCGGACGGCTACACCTTGTTCATGCTGACCTCGCAATTGAGCAGCGCGGCCGCGATGTACACGAAACTGCGCTACAACCTCGTCGAGGATTTCGCGCCGATCAGCCTCGTGGGCACGACGCCCTCGGTGCTGGTGGTCAATCCTTCGCTGCCGGTGGCCTCGATCCGGGAACTGATGGCGCTGGTCAAGCCACGGCCGGGGATGCTCAATTATGGGTCGGCAGGTGTCGGCTCTTCATCGCATTTGCCGGCGGTGCTTTTTGCGGCCATGGCCAAGGTCGATATGCTGCATGTGCCCTACAAGGACTCTCCCGGCGCTTTGCTCGGCACCATGACCGGCGAAGTGGGGCTTTCATTTCAGCCGCTGACGGCCTGCCTGCCGATGATCCGCAGCGGCAAACTCAAGGCGCTCGGCGTGACGGGCGCCACGCGCAGCGCATTGGCGCCTGATCTGCCGACCATCTCGCAGACCGTGCCGGGCTATGAATACATGCTCTGGCAGGGCATCGTCGCGCCGGCGAAAACACCGCCTGCGATTATCGCCAAGCTCAATGCCGAGGTGGTGAAAGCCTTGAACGCGCCGGATGTGCGCGAGCAGATGGCGGCGATCGGCAACGAGCCGCTGCCGTCGACGCCGGAGGCCTATACCCGGCACATCATCGAACAGGTTGAAAAAATGAAAGAGATCGTCCGGCTTGGCGGCATCAAACCGCAGGACTGAGGCCGCTCGTAAAGCGGAGTTTCTGTAAACGTCGGCTCATCGGAGAAGGAATTTTCAGTCACTGGAGGGCTTGGCACTTACTTAAGCACCGTCATCCCCGCGGAGGCGGGGATCCAGTGTTTTTCTCGCCGTAAGTTGCTGGATTCCCGCCTACGCGGGAATGACGAAAGGTGACGAATAAGCGCTTAAGTAAGTGCCATTCGTCTCTGGGGGTTAAATGGGAGATGAAACGGAGGAAGAAAGCATGGCAACATTGAAACCAATTCGCCGCGTGGTAACGGGCGTTGATGCGCAGGGCCGGTCGAGAGTCGTGTGGGATGGCCCGGCCCCCAATACAAAACCGGCGCCGAACGGCATGCGCGGTTTGACCGATCTGTGGGCCTGGTACGAAACGCCGCCCTCGATCGGCGGAGAACACGACGACGGCAACCTGCGCTACGACTTCCCGGGCCCCTGCCTCGGCGGGCATCTGCGCGCGACCCACATGATGATGGAGGGACGTCCGGCCGACTACGACCCCGCCAAGGACCCGGAATACATTCCCGATCTCCCGCCGCACGACGCGCCCTCGCGACGGCTGTGGGAACGCGGCAGCAAAGAGTTCTACTCGTCGGCCATGCACAAGACCGAAACGGTCGATTACGGCATCGTGCTCGAAGGTGAACGCGAACTGATTCTGGATGACTGCCAGTTGCTGATGAAACCCGGCGACATCGTCATTCAGGTCGGCGCGTGGCACAAGTGGAGCTGCCCGCGCATCGGCTCGATCATGGTCTTCGACATGATCTCGGCGCGCTTCAAGGATGGGCCGGTCGGATTAGCGCAGAGCAACGCGCCCGTCGTCAGCGCGAAAGATCTCAAGCTGCCCGAAGGCGTGAAACCGGCACGCAGAATCGTCACCATCGACAAAGAGCCGGGCAAATCCTGTCTGGTCAGCGACGGGCCCGCGCCCGACGTGCGCTTCGATCCGGCACGCCCCGGCTTCGCCTCGGCGCGGCTGTGGGTCGTGGATGGCGCGCCGTCGCCGATCGTGCCCGAGACGCTGCATCTGCCGCACACCATCGAACCGCCCAAGGGTGGTTCCGTCTGCCGGGTGGTCACCTTTCCGCCGGATGCGGCATGGGCGGGCAAAGTCGGCGCAAAGGAAGTCGGCGCGTATTTCAGCGCAATGGGTTCGCCGGCTGCGTCCACCTTCTCAAAGAGCGCGCCGCATCCGTACATGCAGAAAACGCGCACGCTCGACTTCTGCATCGTGCTCGAAGGCGAAATCGTGTTGGTGCTCGATACGCAGGAAGTCACCCTGAAAGCGGGCGAGATCGTCATCCAGCGTGGCACCAATCACGCGTGGAGTAATCGGTCGGGCAAGCCCGCTGTAGTGTCCATTGCAACGCACGACGCAGTGTAGGCCAGAGCAGCGCGCCGGGATTCGCTGACGCTCGACGCACCCCCGTCGCCCCCGCGAAAGCGGGGGCCCAGGCATTTGTCCGGCGAGGTTGCTGGATTCCCGCTTGCGCGGGAATGACGGTTCAAACGACCGTCGGATTTTTTCGCAACAGCTAGCGCGTAATCTTGCCCCAGAGCTGCCCTTCGACGCGCCGCGTCTTCACTTCCAGCAGCGTCGGCGCGCCGGCATTGACGGCATCGATCGACCGCTTCAACGCTGCGGACAACTCGGCGGGATCTTCAACGCGCGAGGCTTCGCAACCGAGTGCCTTCGCCATGGCGACATAATCGCCGGTCAGCGCGTGCCGGTCGGCATAGCCGGGCTGCTTCTTCAGATCCAGCTGTTCCCGCGGCAGTCTGTTGTTCAGCAGCACCCAAAGAACCGGCAGCTTGTTGCGCGCCGCCGTTTCCAGTTCCATCGCCGTTTCGCCGAAGGCCTCGTCGCCAACGAATGCCGCGACCAGTTTGTCGGGTGCTGCGATCTTCATGCCCATCGCAGCGCCCAGTGTCCAGCCCATGCCGCTCTGCACGCCAAAGGCGACAAAGGAGCGCGGCGTCGGCGCCGAATAATGCTGCGAGAGCGTGCCGCGCGACGAGCCGGAGTCATGCGTGACGATGGTCCGGCGCGCATCCACCAGCTTGCTGAATTCCCAAGTGACGCGGAACGGGTTGATCGGATTGTCCTGCGAGGTCAGCACCGGCATCGACTGTTCCATCCAGGCCTTCTGCTCACCGGCGATGGCAGTGATGATGTCCTGCTTCGGCGCGAGGCGCGCTTTCGGCAGCATCGCCTTGATAGTCTCCACCAACTGCCTGAGGATCACCTTGGCGTCACCCAGCAACGGAATATCCGCGGACCGCTTCTTGTTCATCTCGGCCGCATCGACGTCGATCTGGATCATCTTGAAAGGCAGCGGGAATTGCTCGTAACTCGCCTCGAGCTGGAAGCTGCAGCCGATGGTCATGATGACATCGGCTTCCTTGGTACGGCGGGTGGCGTGCGGCGTGGCGTAAAGGCCGCGCGGCCAACCGCCCAAGCCGACGCACAGCGGGTGGTCATCCGGAAAGCAACTCTTGCCGGCCAGGGTAATCGCAACAGGCACCGTCAGCAACTCTGCCAGTTCCAGCAACTCGGGGCTGGCCTCGGATAACAGCACGCCATGACCGGCGTACAGCAGCGGGCGCTTGGCTTCGATCAGCATTCTGGCCGCCGCCTCCAGCGAGACCGGGTCGGCGCCTGTCCGCAGCTTCTGTGGCGCCAGCGGCTCGTAGTGATAGTCGCCAATTTCTTTGCCGGCGAGGTCCCCCGGCACTTCGACGACGATCGGCGAGGTGCGCCCCGAACGCAGCAGCGTAAAGATCTTGCGCACGACCTGGTCGAGTTCGCGCTCGTCGTAAATTCTGCCTGTCCACTTGGTGACCGGCGTGTAGACAGCCTGCAGCGGCATTTCCTTGTAGGCGCGGTGCTGGTTGGTGAGGGAATTGTGCGAAGGCGCAATGAAGATCATGGGCGTCGAATCACCGTGGGCATTAACGATGCCGCACATGCAGTTCGCCGCCGCCGGCCCTGCATCGGTGAAGATCAGCGCCGGCTTGCCGGCGATGCGGGCATAACCGTCGGCTGCATCGACCGCACTGCGCTCGTTGCGCGTGTAGAGGATGCGCAAGTCGGGATGGCTGTATGCCGCATCGGCCATGGCGCGCGTCGAGTTGCCGCCCATGCCGCAGCACAGCCTGATGCCCTCCTGCGTAAATGCGTGAATCAATGCCTGCGCCAAATTCATGCTCTCTCCTTGCAATGATGTGTGCTGCGGGAACGACTGCGATCTGCAACGCCGCAGACGCTACTCCTCAAGCGGACCTCTTGCAACTTGACGCCTCCGGTTGTCTGGTAGCAATCCGACCGCTTCCCAAGTTGCATACGCGGGTTCAATTGCAAAATCTCACCCACATCGCCGCCCCCTTAGCGGTGCCAGGACATTTTTATTCTCCAGCATTCCCAGAGTCCAAAGCGATACGTCCTGAGCATATGCCCGACCACCGCGGATTATGGATATCGGCTGTCGTGCCGTTACCGTAGTGCGCTCCCGCCCCGAAACACACCATGGCACTTCCGGCAGTTCCGGCCAACGCTACGCGAAATCCGGTACGGGGTACAATCTCGTGGCGAACACAGCATTGCCATTTGTTAAATCGTTTTCCGCCGGCGGCAGCGCCCTTGCCCACGGCAAAGCCCAGTGAAATGACAGCCAAACGGACCAGTGCAAAATCGAATCACGCGGGCAGCACGCGCTTCGAGCGCGTCGCCGAATGGGTCGTGCGCCACATCAGCGCGTCGTGGGCGGTGTTTGCGCTGACGGCCGGGCTGTTGCTCGCGTTGTGGAGCAGCCTTGCCGTCTACATGAATGTGGAAAAACGCACCGCGCTCGAAAATGCTGAGCGTCAGGCCGACAATTACGCGCGACTGCTCGAAGAGCAGACCGTGCGCACGGTGCGCGTGCTCGACCAGACCACCGTCTTCGTCAAGACAGAATACGAACGCCTTGGCACCCATTTCGACCTCGCGGCCTACGCCAGGCGCGGCGTTTTTCTCGACAAATTCTTCAACCTGATCGCCATCGCGGGCGCCGATGGCATCATCATGGCAACCGACCGCAATCTGCCGCCTTCCAACGTTTCCGATCGCGAACATTTCAAGGTTCACATTGCGCAAGACAGCGGACAGCTGTTCATCTCCCAACCGGTACTCGGCCGCTCCAGCGGCAAGTGGTCGGTGCAGTTTACGCGGCGCCTGAACAAGGCCGACGGCAGTTTCGGCGGCATGGTTGTAGCCAGCCTCGACCCGAACTATTTTTCGGAATTCTACAAATCGCTCGACACCGGGCCGGGCAGCGTCGCCGTGCTGGTGGGCACCGATGGCATCGTGCGCGCGCGGCGCAGCGATGAAAACAATGCCGTCGGTCAGGACATCAGCAAATCGATGCTGTTCGAACGGCTCAAGAGCGCCGACGCCGGGAACTATTTCTGGCGCAGCCTCGTCGACGGCACGCGCCGCTTGTACAGCTATCGAAAACTGAAGGAATACCCGCTGATCGCCATGATCGGTTTTACCGAAGACCAGGTGTTTGCCGAATACAACGACCACGTCCGCGTCATGAGTGCGATGGGCGGCATCGCCAGCGCGCTCATCCTTGCGGTGACGCTGGTGATACTGATGCTGATCCGCAACCAGGAAAGGGTGCAGCGTGCCTTGCGTGCGAGGGAGCAGGAAGCCATCTCGGCGAGCAAAATGAAATCCGAATTCATCGCGCGCATGGCGCATGAACTGCGCACGCCGCTGAACGGCATTCTCGGCTTTTCAGAATATCTGCAGACGAGCCAGGAGTCGGCAGAAAACCGCGAGTTCGCCACCCATATCCACCAGGCCGGTAACCACCTGCTCAATCTCGTCAACACCACGCTCGATCTGGCCAAGATCGAATCCGGGCGCATGGATATCGCGGGCAAACCGGAGGAACCGGTGCCGCTGGCGCAGCGCGTGCTCGCCATGCAGCGCGCCTTCGCCGAGGGCAAGGGTCTGACACTGACGATGGAGTGCGGCGAGGGCCTGCCGGTGCACCTGATCTGCGACGCGACCAAGCTGATACAGGTTCTGAACAATTTTGTGCATAATGCAATCAAGTTCACGGACAAGGGCAGCGTCACCGTCCGGCTTAACGCCGAAAGCGGCCGCGTCGTCTTTGCCGTCGCCGACACCGGCCCGGGCATGGCGAAGGAACAGCAGGCGCAGCTGTTCCAGCGTTTCCGCCAGTTGTCTGGCAATTTCGATACCCGCGTGCACGAAGGCAGCGGCCTCGGTCTGGCGCTGGCCAAGGAGATGGTTGAACTGATGGGCGGAACAATCTGGGTGGAATCCAAACCGGGGGCGGGCAGCACCTTCTATTTCAGCCTGCCGATACGCCGCCGCGTTTCCGACCGTTTGCAGGAAGGGCCGGTTTGATGGCGGAAAAACAGGTATTGATCGTCGATGACCACCCGATCAACCGCACGCTGGCCGCCGTGCTGCTGCGCGGCACCGAATGGGTCTGCGACCAGGCCTCCAACGGCCAAGAGGCGCTGGAGAAACTGAACGCGAAAAAATACGACTGTGTGCTGCTCGACATCAGCATGCCCGACATGTCGGGAGAGGAAGTCTGCAAGCAGATCCGCGCCAGCGAAACGCTCAAGCATCTGCACGTCATCGCCTATACCGCGCACACCATGAAAGAGGAGCAGGAACAGATCCTCGCCGCCGGTTTCGATGCACTGCTGATCAAACCGATCAACAAGGCAATCCTGCTCGAAATGCTCAGCGCGGCCTGAGCCGCGCGCGGCAGTTTATTCGGGCTCGACGCCGGCGAGTTTCACCGCCTCGCCGAAACGCTTGATCGACGCCGCGAGATGCGGCTTGAATTCGGCGCTGCTGCCGCCGATCGCATTGAGGCCGACCTTTTCAAAACGCTCGCGCACGTCCGGCAAGGCAATCGCTTTGCGCACCTCCGCTTCCAGCCGCGCAACTATGGCCGCCGGGGTTTTTGCCGGCACGAACAGGCCGTTCCAGCTGGTGTCGATCACGGTGCCGGGTACGCCCGCTTCAGCCGTTGTCGGCACGTCGGGCAGAAAAAGCGCGCGCGTCGCATTGTTGTAAGCAAGCGCGCGCAGCCGGCCCGCTTTCACCTGATTCAACACCGTCGACGGATTGCCGAACATCCATTGGATCTCACCCGCCATCAGTGCGCTCAATACCGGCCCGCCGCCCTTGTAGGGCACGTGCACCATGTCGGTCCCCGCGCGTGCATTGAGCATCGCGCTGGCTAGGTGAATCGTATTGCCGATGCCGGCCGAGCCATAGGCGACCTTGCTGCCGGGCTTGCGCGCCAGCGCGATCAATTCCTGCAGCGTGTGCGCGGGCGACGACGGCAGCACGACAAGTATCAGCCCGTCGGAAGCTGACAACAGCGACACCGGGATCAGATCATTGAGCGGATCGAACGGCATTTTCTTGCGAATGTTGGGATTCACCGCATAGGCCGCCGATGAAATCAGCATGGTGTGGCCGTCGGGCTGCGCCTTCGCCACGACGTCCGCACCGATCATGCCGTTAGCGCCAGGACGATTATCGACAATGAATTGCTGGCCGGTCTGCTGCGAGAGCTGCGGCGCAAGAATGCGCGCCGTGGTGTCAGGCCCGCCGCCGGTCTCGAAACCGACGACAATGCGCACGGCGCGCAGCGGGTAACCCTGCGCGCCCGCACCCATGCACAGCAACGATGCGCCCAACAACACCATCCAGCGTTTCATGTTCATGGCTTTAATAGTGCGACTTGAATGAAAGGCCGCCGCGCTTGGCCAGCTCTTCGAGCTCAATGAACGAGCGTTTGGTCTTTTTATCGACAGTGAACTGCATTTTCCGATCGACCTCGGTCGTTGCGCGCACCGCCAGCAGTTGCAGGCTTTCCTTGACCTCCCACTCGTGAGCGCCGGCGATGCCGGCCGGCGCGTAGATCGAACTGCCGGCCGCGACCGGATATTCGTTGCCGGCAAAATCGCGCACGATCGCGTGACCCGAAATCACAAAATAATAGGCCTCGATCGGATGCCAGTGCAGCTGTTCGTACGATCCGGCGGTGTAGTTCGCCAGCCCGATGCGAATACGGTCGCTCGGCTCTGCGGCATGACCGACGATGCGTTTGATGGTCTGCCCGTCGGTCACGCCCTCTTCTGCGTGCAGCGCCGATTCGTTGATCACCCGCAGGGTCGGCTTGACGTGCATTGCATTTCTCCATGTTTGTTTGCGCAAGTGCAAGCATAGCAGCCGCCGCGCCGTTCTCACCATTCGCAATTGCACGCCGGCAGGGTATATTCGCGGCTTCCCCCGAAAAGAACGCGGCATGCAAAAACAATATCTCAACACGCTGGTGCTGTCGTGCACCCAGGCCACGCTGCAAACCACCGGCGTGACCATGGTTGCCGTCACCGGCCTCACCGGCTTCGCGCTGTCCGACAACAAGGCGCTGGCCACGCTGCCGCTGACCTTTTACGTGCTCGGTTCTGCGATGACGACCATCCCGGCTTCATTTCTGATGAAGCGTGTCGGCCGTCGCATCGGCTTTCAGCTTGGCACCGCGGTCGGCGTGCTCGGTTCGATCGCCTGCAGTTTTGCCGTCTACATGGCGCATTTCTGGATGCTCTGCGCCGGCATGATGGTGATGGGCGTTTACACCGCCTTCGGCAAGTACTACCGCTTCGCCGCCGCCGATGCGGCGAGCGTCAATTTCCGCGCCAAGGCGATTTCACTCACGCTGGCCGGCGGTATCGTCGGCGGCATCACCGGGCCCGAGATGGCCAAGCGCACGCACGACCTTTTCGCCGATTACCCGTACCTCGGTTCATACATGTCGCTCGGCTTCGTTTGCCTGCTCGCCATGCTGATCCTGACGCGGCTCGACATTCCGAAACTCTCGGAAAAAGAAATCCACGATCCCGGCCGGCCGCTCGCCAAGATCATGCGCCAGCCAGAATTCCTCGTCGCCGTGCTCGCCTCGATGCTCTCTTACGGCATCATGAATCTGATGATGACTTCAACACCGCTGGCGATGCGCGCCCACGACCATCCGTTCAACGACGCGGCACTGGTGCTCGAATGGCACGTCTTCGGCATGTACGGGCCGTCGTTCTTCACCGGCTCGCTGATCAACCGCTTCGGCGTGCTCAATGTCATTCTCATCGGCATCGCGCTGATGTTCGTCTGCATTTTCACCGCGCTCTCGGGCACCGAGTTCATGCATTTCTCGGTGGCGCTGTTCGTGCTCGGCGTCGGCTGGAACTTCATGTACGTCGGCGGCGCGGCGCTGCTGACCGAATGCTACACGCCGTCGGAGCGCGCAAAAACGCAGGCGGCCAACGATTTCCTTGTCTTTCTCACCATGGCGGTGTCGTCGCTGTCGTCGGGCTTGCTGCTGAACAAAGCCGGCTGGCACGCGGTGAACATGGGTTCGGCGCCGTTTCTGCTGCTCTCGACAGTCGCCACCATGTGGCTGGTTTTGAAGCGGCGCAAGGCGGCGCGGTTGCAACACTGAAGACGCCATGAGTTTGATCGCGTCCATAGCCTCCCGTCATACCCGCGAAAGCGGGTATCCGGTTTTTTTGCCCCCAAAGGCGCGTCTCCTGGGCTCCCGCTTTCGCGGGAGCGACGGATATTGGTTCCGGCGCTTGGCAGTTGTAGGGTGCGCACCGCGCACCATCTACCGCCGTAACGCGTGCGCGGTGCGCACCCTACAACTGCTGGTCGCTCTCGCAGGCGGCATCTGCAATGCCAATGCGCAAACCTTCCCGACCAAACCCGTGCGTTTTGTCTCCACCGCCGTCGCCGGCGCCACCGACACCGTCGGCCGATTGATCGCCAACGGCCTCACCGACAAACTGCATCAACAGGTCATCGTCGACAGCCGCGGCGGCGCCAACGGCATCATCGGCAGCGAGATCGTCGCGCGCGCCACCCCCGACGGTCACACCGTATTGATTTCAACCGCCTCGTTCGCTATCAACCCGAGCATCTATCGCAAGCTGCCCTACTCGCCCGACGATTTTGCGCCGGTCACACTGATCGTCACTTCGGGCGGGCTGTTCCTGATCACCAATCCGTCGGTGCCGGCGCGCAACGTGCGCGAGCTGATCGATCTCGCCAAGGCAAAGCCCGGCGAAATCTCCTATGGCTCCGCGGGTGTCGGCAACATCACGCACATGGCGGGTGAACTCTTCAACATCATGACGAGCACGAAGTTCAATCACGTGCCCTACAAGGGCGCGGCGGCCTCATTCACCGATGTGCTGGGTGGCCACGTCTCGTTCATGTACTCGGGCGCGATCCAGTGCGCGCCGTCGGTGAAATCCGGCAAGGTGCGGGCGCTGGCTTTCACCGGCCCGCTGCGCTCGAAAGTGTTGCCCGAGATCGCCACGCTCGACGAACTCGGCCTCAAGGGTTATGAAGTGCAAAGCTGGTACGCGCTCTACGCGCCGGCGAAAACACCGAAGGCCATCGTCAACAAGCTGCGCGACGCCGTGGTTGCAGTGATTCGCGAACCGCAGAACAGCGAACAACTCGAAAACTGGGGCCTCCTGCCGATCGGCGGCACGCCCGAACAGTTCGGCGAATTCCTGCAAAAAGAAATCGCCAAATATCAGCGCATCGTGCGCGAAGCGAATATCTCGCGGTCGTAGATTGGCTGGTCTGATTTTGTGGTGCAGGCGCCCCGCCTGCGTCAAAACACATTGGCACATGGATGCGTCTGTGCTTCACGCAGGCGGGTCGCCTGCACCACAAAATTCACTAAGAATACATATGCGCAGGACAAACTTTGTTCCACCTCGTCATTCCCGCGAAAGCGGGAATCCAGAATGAAGACCCCGGGTCCCCGCTTTCGCGGGGACGACGAGTATTCAGTCAGCAGGTTATGCAATATTCAATAATTGATGCCCCGGAATACGCTGCGCGCCTTCCGGGCTACAAATTCAGTGCGTTGTGTTTTGCGACACAGTCCTGACAGATGCAGGCGACATTGCGCAAATTTTCCGGAACCTGCGCGAGCAGTTCCGCGCTGAAGGTCGCGTTCAGGCACCAGCAGGGCTGATCAGAGTTCCCGCCTTGCGCCGAGACGCAGGCGTTCGACTGGCCGCACAACGGGCAGCTCGCCGCGGTTGCAGGTGCGCCGGCCAGGGTGGATTTCATTCGAAACGTTTGCACGCCGCCACGCTCACTTCGCCGGCTGCAACACATCCTCCAGCCAGTCCCACATGTAGGCGGTGCCGATGCTCAGATTGTCGATCTGGCAGTGGTGATAACCGCCCTCCTCGCGCGTGAACACCTTCATGTGTTTGTTGACCGAACCGCAGGCGGCAATCATGTGCTCGGCGTGGTCCGTCGGCGCCTGTGCGTCGCCCTCGCCGTGCACCAAGAGATAAGGGCAGCGCATTTTCTGGATCACGCCATCCAACTTGAAGCCTTCGAGCCTCTGGAACGCCTCTTCCTTGGTCTGCACACCAAACACCCACAACAGATGCTGCCACGGCACTGACAGCGACAAGGCTTCGCCACGCTCGATGCGCGCCAGGCGCTGCTGCCACTTGGTGTGGTAATCCCACTCGGGGCCCCATGAGATGCAACACGCAAAACGTTGGTCCATCGAAGCGGCGCGCGGTGCGTAATAGCCGCCGAGACTCAACGCCATGATGCCGATCCTTTTGGGATCGAACTCCGGTCGCGCGGCGAGATAGTCGTAGGCCGCGCCGGCATGGCGTTCGGTTTGATAATGCAGCGGCAGGTTGCGAAAGCGGATCGCCTCGCCATTGCCCGGGCCGTCGAGCATCAGCACCGAGATGCCGCGCGCGGTCAGCGCGGGAATGCCTTTGAAGTACTGCATCTCCTTGGTGATATCGAAGCCGTCGAGAAACAGCATCACCGGCGCCCTGCCACGGCGGCCCGGCACCGCATCGCCGTGCACCAGGATGCCGGGCAGCGTGACGCCTTCGTACGGCACTTCGACATGCTCCATGTGCGGCCGCGTCATCAGGCCCGCGGCTTTGCGGAACACTGCGACGCTGCGTTTATACGCAGCCTGCGAGGCGTCGGTCTTCGGATGCAGAAAGCGCTCGCCGATCTGCGCGTAGAGCGCGGCACGCAGCAGATAGGCCGCGGCGCTATGCGCGTGCCCTGCCGCCGCTTTTTCGTTGCCGATGGCTTCGAGGCGGTCGGCCTCGCCGGTCCATTCGCGAAACCAGACTTCGTCGTCGCCGAGATGGTCTTTCAAGCGCAGGCCGACGCGATGCACCTCGTCGATCTCGGCGCCGCCCCACGGTGCGGTGCTCAAGGCCCCCAGCATGCCGTGTGACCAGCGGTAGTTATCCGGGAAATACATGAACGCCAGTTCGCCGTCCGGCAGCTTCGATCCAGCCATCATTTCTCTCCTTCGCAGACGCGAAAATTGTTCGATTTCATCTGCTACTATAGCCGACCTTGACGTTTCAAACCTCAACAGCAGGATCGGATCATGAGAATACGCAGTGTTGAACTTGAAATGCCGAATCGCGCCGCCGCGGTACAGTTTCTGCAAAACCCCTGGGGCCTGATCGACGCCGGCACGCGTGGCGACACCACGTATTTGCGCGCGACTTCGGACCAGGCTTATGCGATCGCCGTCAAGGAGTCGCCGCAAAGCGCATTAATTGCCGTGACTTTCACCGGCAGCAGGGCCGAGGTCGAAGCCGTCTATGCGCGCGTGCAAAAATCCGGTCTCAAGTACGGCAAGTGGATTGATGAATTTGACGAACCGGGCCGCGGCGCCGGCTTTTATGTCAGCGGCGCCGAAGGCGAGCCCTACCGCTTCGTCGCCGAAAAAGACAAAACTGCGGCGCTACCCGCAGAGAATGCGCGGCCGCTGCAGGTGTCGCACATCGTCTTCAACACGCGTGACCGTGAAGCAGGTTCGAAAATGCTCACCGAAGTCTTCGGGTTCAGCCTATCGGACCGCACGCGCATCATGAATTTCCTGCGTCCCGACAACATTCACCACGCCGTCGCCTATGCGGATGCAAAAAACGTCTCGCTCAACCACATCGCCTTTGAAATGCTCGACACCGACGCCGTCATGCGCGGCATGGGCCGCTTGAAAGATGCCGGCTGCCCGTCGGTATGGGGCCCGGGCCGCCACGGCCCCGGCAACAATACGTTCTCGTATTTCGTCGCGCCCTTCGGCGCCTGCATCGAATACACGGCCGAGGTGCAGCGTGTGCCCGATGATTACAAGGTCGGCGCGCCCGAAGACTGGAAATGGCCGCCGGGCCGCGGCGACCACTGGGGCATCGCCTCGCGTGACGACAGCAAGCTCATCGCATCGAGTGCGACGTTTCCGTACCGTCCGCTTGCTTGACCGTGACGGGACCGGACAAGCAAAACTGCGCGCAGAATCGTCATTCCCGCGCAAGCGGGAATCCAGGTAATTCTCGACACGCGGCGCGCCCTCTGGACTCCCGCTTGCGCGGGAGTGACGGATTGTTGAACGCGACCCGGTTTGTTTTTGCCGCGATCCTGACGTCGCTTGCATCAACAGCAGTTGCGCAAAACTATCCCGTCAAACCGATCCGCATCATTTCCGAATATATTGCCGGCGCCGGCGGCGACGTATTTTTCCGTCCGCTCGCCACCAGTCTCTCCACGGCGACCGAGCAACAATGGATTGTCGATAACCGCGGCGGCGCCGGTGGCCTGTTGGCCGTCGAAGCGGTGTCGCGTGCCACACCCGACGGTTACACGCTGCTGGTGGCTTCGCAAAACGTGCCGGTGACGCGCCGTTATCTGTCGAAAAGCAAAGCGGTCGATCCGAACGTCGATCTGACGCCGATCAGCGCGCTGTGGCGCACCACGCTGGTGTTCGCCACGCATCCGTCATTCCCGCCCAAGTCGCTGCAGGAACTGATCGCCTATGCCAAAGCGCATCCGGGCAAGGTGTCCTACAGCAGCTCCGGCATCGGCACGCAGGCGCATTTCGCCGGCGCGAATTTTGCCAATATCTCAGGCATCGATATTCTGCACGTGCCTTACAACAACAACCGCCAGGTCACCGACGTGCTGGCCGGCGATGTGCCGCTGACCATCAGCATCGTCTCCTCGGTAACGCCTTACACGCGCGCCGGCCGCCTGCGCGCGCTCGCGGTCGCCGGCCACAAGCGGCTTGAAATCCTGCCCGACGTGCCGATGGTGTCGGAAGTGCTGCCGAAGTTCGAACCGCCACCGACCTGGACCGCACTGTTCGCACCGCCGGGCCTGCCGAAAAATATTCTCGCGCGCCTGCACGCGGCCGTGGCGAAGACCGTGGCCACACCGGAGCTGCGCGCCAAGGCCACCGCCGACGGGTTTGAATTGATCGGCAACACACCGGAAGAATTTTCCGCGCAATTGAAACGCGATATCGAAGTCGCGGGCCGGCTGGTCAAGGCGGCAAAAATCGAACCGACCGATTAAGTTTTCAATGGGACCGCCATGAAACTCTGCAGATACAACGAAGGTGCGGCTGGCCTCATCGAAGGCGATGTGATCTATCCGCTCGGTGATGCGCTGGCCGCCACCGACGCCGTGCGCGCCGGCGCAACGATGACGGAAATCATCGATGCACTCGCCAACCATCCGGCCGCCACTGCTGCCGGCATCGCCGCCGCACGCAAAGGCAAAGCGGTCGCCCTCGCCGCGGCAACGCTGCGCGCACCCACCATCAACCCGCCGGCGATCTGGGCGGCGGCGGCCAACTACCCCGCGCACCAGGCCGAGATGAAGGTGCGCGTCAATGCCTACGACCGCACGCAGTTTTCCGCCGACGATCTGATGGCCGAGGTGTTTCTGAAACCGCAATCGTCCATCGTCGGCCCCGGCGGCACGGTGATCCTGCCGAAGATTGCCAATCACGTCGATTTCGAATGCGAACTGTGCGCCGTAATCGGCCGCACGGCGAAAAAGGTTTCTGCGGAAAACGCGCTCGATTACGTCTACGGCTACACCATGTGCTGGGACATCAGCATACGCGATCCCTGGAGCAAGGGCCGCCACAACACGCGCAATATCCGCAAGGGCTTCGACACCTTCTGCGGCGTCGGCCCGTGGATCGTGACGCAGGATGAAATCCGCGAACCGCAGGACCTGCACATCAACGTCGAGCAGAACGGCAAAATGGTCATGCAGGCGCACACCGCCGACATGATCAACGGCCTGCGCGACCTGATCCGCTTTCTCTCCAGCGTGACGACGCTGATGCCCGGCACGCTGATCACCACCGGCACGCCGGCCGGCGTTTCAAAGCTCGCCGACGGCGACCACCTGAAGGGTACAATCGAGGGCATCGGCACGATGGAGCTGAACGTCGTCGCGGAAGAATGATTTCTGTAGCGCAGGCCGGGCAACGAACATGCGCCGGCATCTGAACTACTGCAGGCGGGTCGCCTGCGCTACAAGTGCAGCGACGTTATTGGTAACGAATCTCTATATTTAAATCACTGCTTGAATTAAACAGGACATCACCATGCTACTCCCGCTCATCGGACGCAACATCGCCTATGACCTCGTCGGCCCGGAAAACGGTCCCGTCGTCGCCTTCTCGCACTCGCTCGCCGCCGACTCGGGCATGTGGGCAGAACAGGTGCCGGCACTGGCCGCCGCCGGTTATCGCGCATTGCGCGTCGATCTGCGCGGCCACGGCGGCAGCGGCACGCCGCCCGGACCGTACACCATCGACCAGCTCGCCGACGACATCGTGCTGGTGCTCGACGCGATCGGCACCAAGCAATGTCATTTCGTCGGTCTCTCGATCGGCGGCATGATCGGTCAGTCGCTCGGCATCCGTCATGCCGATCGCGTCAAATCGCTGATGCTGTGCGACACTCAGGCCTGCTCGCCGGATGACGCGGCAACACGCTGGGGCCCGCGCATCGAAGCGGTGCTGAAAGCCAATTCGCTCGAACCGATTGCGGATGCCACCATTGCGCGCTGGCTCACCACCGATTACAAGAAAGCACATCCGCACCGCTGGCAGCAGATCCGCGACACCATCGCCGGCTGCACGCCCGGCGGTTACATCGGCTGCGCGCAGGCGATCGGCAATTTCAATTTCGTCGCGCAACTGAAGACGGTAAAAACGCCGGCGCTGGTGGTCTGCGGCACCGACGATCCGGCCGGTTCGCCGGAGGAAGTCCGCCACATCGCCAGCCTCTTTGCCAATGGCAGTTACGACGAATTCGTCGGTGCGCGCCACCTGCCCAACATGGAACAGCCCGACGCGTTCAATAACGTCATGCTGAAGTGGATCAATGCGCACAAATAAATTTGCGCTGATCGCGCTTGCCCTGCTCGCCGCCGCCCCCGCGTTGGCACAGCAGGCGGGCACCTATCCCAACCGCGCCATCCGTTTCATTCTGCCGTTCCCGCCCGGTGGCGGCACCGATATTGTCGGCCGCGTGCTGGCGCAACGCCTTGCCGAAGAAGTGGGTCAACCGGTGATTCCGGACAACCGCGCCGGCGCCGGCGGCAACATTGGTGCTGAAATCGTCGCCAAAGCCGCGCCTGACGGTTACACCATCGTGATGGCAACGGTGAGCCTCGCGGTGAGCCCGACGCTCTACAAAAAGCTCAACTACGATGCGCTCAAGGATCTGGCGCCGATCGGCCTTGTCGCCGCCTCGCCGAACACGCTGGCAGTGCATCCGTCGACACCGGCACGCACCGTGAAAGACCTCGTCACGCTGGCGCGTTCGCAACAGGGCCGCGTCAGCTTCGGCACCGGCGGACCGGGCTCGCTCAACGATCTTATCTCGCAGGTGTTTCGTGCGATCAGCAACGGCAAGGCGCTGGTGGTGCCCTATAAAGGTATCAACCCGGCGACGATTGCGATGCTCTCCGGTGAAGTCGACGCCGCGGTGATTTCTGTGGCCAGTGCCGCGCAATATGTGAATGCCGGCAAGCTGCGCGCGCTGGCCACCCTCGCCCCCGAACGCTCGGCGCTGCTGCCGAAGGTGCCGACCTCGAAAGAAGCTGGCTACCCGGAACTCGAAGCAGTGCTCTGGTACGGCATGCTGGCACCGGCCGGCACGCCGCCCGCCATCATCGCGCGACTCAATCAGGCCTTCACGCGCGTTTCCAGCGCAGCCGATACGAAGGAACGTTTCGCCGGCGTCGGTACGCTGCCGATGACCAGCACACCGGAACAGTTTGCCGATTTTCTGAAAAAGGAAATCGCGCGCTGGGGCAAGGTCGTGCGCGATTCGGGCGCGTCCGCGGAATAAACAATCCGATGATTACGCTGAACATCAACGGCGAACCACGCCATTTCGATCAGGCGCTGACCTGCCAACAGCTGCTGGAAAAACTCGAACTCGTCGGCAAACGCGTCGCCATCGAACGCAACGGCGAGATCGTGCCGCGCAGCCGCCATGCGGCGGAAATAGTCAATGACGGCGACCTGCTCGAAATCGTTGTCGCCGTCGGCGGCGGTTGACCCGCGTCAATGCAATGCCCCGTATAACAGCGCATACTTGCTCAATCCTCAATCCTCAATCCTCAATCCTCAATCCTGAATTTATGATTCCAAACGAAAACCTTGACCCCTTCGTCATTGCCGGCAAGACCTATGCCTCGCGCCTCCTGGTCGGCACCGGCAAGTACAAGGACTTCGCTGAAACGCGCACAGCCATCGAAGAAAGCGGCGCGCAGATCGTCACCGTGGCGATCCGCCGCACCAACCTTGGCCAGAATCCGAACGAGCCGAATCTGCTCGACGTGCTGCCGCTGTCGAAGTTCACCATTCTGCCGAACACCGCCGGCTGTTTTAATGCCGACGATGCGGTGCGCACGCTGCGTCTCGCGCGCGAGCTGCTCGACGGTCACGATCTGGTCAAACTCGAAGTGCTGGGCGACCAGAAAACGCTGTTCCCGAACATGTCGGAAACGCTGAAGGCCGCCGCCACGCTGGTGAAAGACGGTTTCAAGGTGATGGTCTATTGCAGTGACGATCCGATCGCCGCCAAACAGCTCGAAGAAATCGGCTGCGTCGCGGTGATGCCGCTCGCATCGCTGATTGGTTCGGGCATGGGCATCCTCAATCCGTGGAATCTGCAGATCATCATCGACCAGGCGAAAGTGCCGATCGTCGTGGATGCCGGTGTGGGCACGGCTTCTGACGCGGCAATCGCGATGGAACTCGGCTGCCACGGCGTGCTGATGAACACGGCGATCGCCACGGCGAAGAACCCGGTGCTGATGGCCTCGGCCATGAAGAAGGCCGTCGAAGCCGGCCGCGAGGCCTTCCTCGCCGGCCGCATGCCGAAAAAACCCTACGCCGCCTCGCCGAGCTCGCCCACGGGCGGACTCATCGGCAAACCTTAGGCGGTGCGTCCGGCCTGGCGCCGCGCCTTTTTGGGCGGCGCCTTGCAATAGAGTTCGTAGAGCGTGCCGATCAGCGTCAGCACACTTTTATCGGCAACGGTGTAGTAAACGAATTTCCCCTTCTTGCTGGTCTTCACCAGCCCCTTGCGGCGCAGGACGCCAAGCTGTTGCGACAGCGTCGGCTGGCGGATATCAAGCGCCGCCTCGAGCTCGCTGACGCAATGCTCACCCTGGGCAATATGGCACAACAACAGCAGGCGGTCGGGATTCGCCAGCACGCGCAGAGCGGCCGTCGCGTTGCTGGCGGCCTTGCGCATCTCATGGGCGGACACTTGCGCGGGATTTGACATACATCAAGCTCGATTGAAATGTGATGACAACATTATATCATTTAATATAATATCTTAAAATATAATTAAACCCGCAAAAGGAAAACACATGAAAACCAACATCGGAAGCATCGACCGCGTCGTCCGCATCATCGCCGGCGTCACCCTCATCGCACTGGCCGCCACCGGCATCATCAGCGTGTGGGGCTACTTCGGCGTGGTGCCGCTGCTGACCGCCTTTGTGCGCTTCTGCCCGGCCTACCTGCCCTTCGGCATCAACACCTGCACCGCAGAAAAGCAGAAATAACCGGCATCAACAAGGAGCACAGCATGAGCAAAAGCTACAAAGACATCACCAAACGCGTGTCGGGCCAGCTCGCCAAATTCCGCACCGACATGCCCGACGTCATGAAGGGCTTCGGTGGTTTGGCGCAGGCGGCCACGCGCGACGGCGCGCTCGACAAGAAGACCAAGGAGTTGATCGCCACCGCGCTCGGCGTCGCGGCGCACTGCGACGCCTGCATCGGTTTTCACATCGACAGTCTGGTCAAGCTCGGCGCCACCCGCGCCGAACTTGAAGAGGCGCTGGGCATGGCCGTTTACATGGGCGGCGGGCCGTCGCTGATGTACGCCGCTGATGCGCTCGGCGCCTTTGAAGAAATGTCGGCCGCGTAGACCATCTCGCTCACACAACCCCTATATCGACGGAGTCCATGCATGAACCATCTCACGCCCAACGCCCTCAAACAGGCGCTCGATCACAACAAAGCGCTACTGGTCGATGTGCGCGAGCCGGGCGAATTCGCACGCGAACACATCGCCGGCGCGCAATCACTGCCGCTATCGGCCTTCGATGTGTCGCACCTGCCGCGCGACCGCACCATCGTGCTGTGTTGCCAGTCGGGCGCGCGCTCGACGCGCGCACTGGCGCAGCTGCGCACCGCCGGGTTCAACGACGTCGCCCACCTCGATGGTGGATTGAATTCGTGGAAAGCCGCGCGCTTCACGACGTCGATCGATGTCACACAACCGATCAGCATCATGCGCCAGGTGCAAATCGTCGCCGGTTCGATGGCGCTGGCCGGTGCGCTGCTGGCGTGGCTGGTATCGCCGTGGTTTATCGCGCTGTCGGGTTTCGTCGGCGCCGGACTTTTGTTTGCCGGCGTCACCGACACCTGCATGATGGCGATGTTGCTGTCCAAACTGCCCTACAACCAGCCGAAAGTCGCCGCACCGCAGACGCGGCTGCAAGCGTAGTTCTTCGCCGCGCATGACGCGGCGGCGGTTTGCCCGTACACTGCCGCCCCTATGACCGCCGAACACCGCCACATCCGCAGTTTTGTCCTGCGCCAGGGGCGCGTTTCCAACGCGCAGCAGCGCGCGCATGAAACGCTGCTGCCCGCCCACGGCATTCCGTATGCGCCGCAGTTGATCGATCTCGACACCATCTACGGCCGCAGCGCGCCGAAAATCCTTGAGATCGGTTTCGGCATGGGTGAAACGACGGCGACCATCGCCACCGCGCACCCAGAAAACGATTATCTCGGCATCGAAGTGCACACGCCGGGGGTGGGCAGCCTGCTGAAGGAAATCGGCGAACGCAATCTAGCCAACGTTCGCATCGTCCAGCACGATGCCGTCGAGGTACTGCAACACATGATTGCGCCCGGCACGCTGGACGGCGCGCATATTTTCTTTCCCGACCCGTGGCCGAAGAAACGCCATCACAAACGGCGCCTCATTCAGCAGCCGCTGGTCGCATTGCTGGCCAGCCGCCTCAAACCGGGCGCCTATCTGCATTCAGCCACTGACTGGCAGGAATACGCCGAGCAGATCCTTGACGTCTTCGCGCACGAGCCGCTGCTGAAAAATACCGCCAACGGGTTCGCTCCGCGCCCCGACTACCGGCCGCAGACCAAATTCGAAACGCGCGGCCTCAAGCTTGGACACGGGGTTTGGGATATTATTTTCCGGCACGTGTGACTAAAGAGGGTTTGCCACAGAGGTCACAGAGCACACAGAGCAAAAGAATCCGGGGCAGTTTCTCCTTGGTGATCTCTGTGACTGATTTTTGAGGTCTATTTATGCCCGCGTTGAATCCTGCGATTGGAACCGCGTCACGCCAACTGGCACTTGGGCTTGCGATGTTGCTGTTGTGCTGCTTTGGCACTGCGCAAGCGCAACCACGCGCAGTCACGCCGCGCGGTCCGCTCGCCGCGGACGAAAACGCCAACATCAATGTTTTCAAAAATGTTTCGCCGTCGGTGGTCAACATCACCACGTTGGAGAACCAGCGCAATCTGTTTTCGCTCGATATCTTTCAGGTGCCGAAAGGCACCGGCAGCGGCTTTATCTGGGACGAGCACGGCCTCATCGTCACCAACTTTCACGTCATCCAGGGTGCCAGCGTGGCGCGCGTCACGCTGTTCGATCAAAGCGAATGGAATGCAAAACTAGTCGGCGCCTTTCCCGACCGTGACCTTGCGGTGCTGCGCATCGAAGCGCCGCGCGAAAAACTCAAAGCCATCAGTATCGGCAGCAGCCGCGACCTCCTCGTCGGCCAGCGTGTGTATGCGATCGGCAACCCCTTCGGCCTCGACCAGACGCTGACCGTCGGCATCATCAGTGCGCTCAACCGCGAGATCCAGTCGGTCAACCAGCGCACCATACGCGGCGTCATCCAGACCGACGCCGCGATCAACCCCGGCAACTCGGGCGGCCCGCTGCTCGATTCGGCGGGGCGCCTGATCGGTGTGAACACCGCGATCTTCAGCCCGTCGGGCGCGTCGGCCGGCATCGGCTTTGCGATCCCCGTCGATGAAGTCAACCGCATCGTGCCGCGCCTCATCCGCGACGGCAAAATCACGCGCCCGAGCTTCGGCATCCAGGCCGCCTCGCCGCAGGTGCACGCGGCGTTGCGGCTGCCCAAAGGCATCGCCGTGGTCGGCGTACTCGCGCGCAGCCCGGCTGAGGCGGCGGGCATCAAACCCTTCCTGCGCGGCCAGAAAGGCGAAATCATCGCGGGCGACGTCATCGTCGCCATGGGCAACAAGCTGATCACCAGTGTCGATGAATTCCTCGAAGTCATCGAGCGCCACAACGCCGGCGACACCATCACGGTAACGGTGCTGCGCAGCGGCACCACGGTTGAGCTACCGGTGAAACTGGGCGCGGCGGAATAAGCCAATAAAAGTGGTGCAGGCGACTCACCTGCATCGACGCATGCTGCACGCAGGCGAGTCGCCTGCGCCACAAATGCAATGCTACTGAAATTGGGGCAAAAATAATGTACGCCGTGATCTTTGAAGTCGAACCCGCCGCTGGACGCCAGCAGGAATACCTCGACATTGCGGCGGCGCTGCGCCCCGAACTCGAAAAAATCGATGGTTTCATTTCAATCGAACGTTTCTCCAGTCTCAGCAAGCCGGGAAAGATCCTGTCATTGTCGTTCTGGCGCGACGAAGCTGCGATTCAACAGTGGCGGCAGCAGGAAGAACATCATCAGGCGCAACTCAAGGGACGCGGCGGCGTGTTTGCCGATTACCGGCTGCGCGTGGCGTCGGTGGTGCGGGATTACGGCATGTTCGAGCGGAAACAGGCGCCGCAAAAATATCCGGACATCAAACACTGAGTGCAGGGCGCAATAAGCGCAGCGCATTGCGCCGAATGGCCTCAGCAACATTCAACCACCGACGTTCGGTGGGTTACGGCGCTGCGCGCCTAACCCACCCTACGAGCTGCTTGTTGGCACTGGATCGCGCGAAAAAACCTGCAGCGTTGCGCAAGAGATGAACGCCGCGTTAACAAACCACTAACTTGTAGGGCGCAATAAGCGCAGCGCATTGCGCCGAATGGCCTCA
>CALQCM020000014.1 GCA_943329075.2 Chitinophaga pinensis
CTCCGCCGCCTTGCGTGCGGTGTTGTCGGTGCCGATCAACAGGTAGCCGATGATCGCTTCTTGATCATCGCGCAGCGCCGTGACCGACACCACTGCGGGGAAACGGCTGCCGTCCTTGCGGATGTAGGTCAGTTCGTAGATGTCCTCGATGCCGCGCGAGGCCTTGAACACCAGCGCCTCGAAGCCCGGGGTGATTGGCGTGCCGAGTTCGGCGCTCAGCGCCTTGGCCCGCATGATGACCTCTTCGGGGTCGGAGATGTCGGCCGGCGTGATCTTGTTCATCACGTCGGCGGCGGTGTAGCCGAGCATCCGTTCTGCACCGACGTTGAAGATCTGGATCACGCCCTTGGCGTCGGTGGCGATGCTGGAGAAGTTGGCGCTATTGAAGATGGCGCTCTGCAACGCACCGGCTTTGAGCAGTATCTCCTGGCGTTGGACTTCAGCAATATAGGCCGTCGCGTCAGCGGCAAGAGGCAGAGCCGCAGGAGCACTAATTTTCTTGGACATGGCAGGCCTTTGCAGAATCGCGAGTTGGTTTTGAGGGTCGCGTGGCCGATGAGGTAAGCAGTACCCCTACTACTTATACGCGCATTGCACAAGTAATCCCAAAAATATTACTCTGGCATTCAAGGGCGGCATACGAAACATCAATGGGCAGGCCGCTCTCAGGGCCCACTACCGCACACCGGGCTCCTGCAATTGCGATGGTCCCCGGCCTCTCAGCTGTCAATTGATGGTTGCTGTGCCACGGCATTCCCCTGCGGTCATTGATCTGCAACTCGCAGATCGGAAGGGGCGTAGCGTATTTCGGGAACTGCGGTGCTTCTACCCCGGATTACACTGCGTTCCATCCGGGCTACCGCGTTAGCGCGGAATCATTCGCCCTTGAGCTTCGCTTCGCGCACCAGTTTGACCCAGCGGCCATGGTCGTTGCGGATGCGGCGGCTGAACTGCTCGGCGCTGCCGCCGACGATGGCCATGCCTTCGCCCTCGAGATTTTTCTTCACCTCGGGATCACGCAGGATTTTGTTGGCGGCGGCGTTCATGCGTTCGAGCACCGCCGGCGCTACACCCTTCGGCATGACAATGCCGAACCACGATTCGACTTCGTAACCGGGTAGCGCTTCGGCCATGGCGGCAACGTCCGGCAGCGACGGCCAGCGTTTGGCCGTGGTCACCGCGATCGCGCGCAGTTTGCCGGCCTGGATGAAGGGCTGCAGCGGCACCAGCCCGCCGAGAATGAGTTGCGTGCGCCCGGCGATGAGATCGGTCATGGTCGCACCCGTGCTTTTGTACGGCACGCTCAGCAGATCGACCTTCGCCATGTGCAGCATCAGCTCCATCGCCAGATGCGTGATGGCGCCGACACCGGGCGTGGCGTAGGCGAGCTGACCGGGCCGCGCTTTCGCCAGCGCGATCAGTTCGCGCGGATTTTTCGCCGGTACCGACGGATGCAGCGACAGCACCAGCGGGTTGTAGCCGATCTCGATCACCGGCGCGATGTCGCTGACCGGATCGAACGATGGCTTCGACAGCGCCGCCGCGGTGCTCCAGCTGCTGGTCGAAATCATGATGGTGTAGCCGTCCGCCGGCGCCTTGATCAGCGTTTCCAGCCCGACCACGCCGCCGGCGCCGGGCCGGTTGTCGATGATGAACTGCTGGTTGAATTCGCCGGTGAGTTTCTGCGACATGTTGCGCGCCGTGATGTCGCTGCCGCCGCCGGTGGCGAAGGGCACGATCACGCGCACGGGTTTTGACGGGTAGTCCTGTGCGCAGGCGGATGCGGCTGACAGCAGGGCGCTGCACAGGATTGCCGTGCTTTGAAAAATCGCTTGAGAATGGGTCACGCTTCCTCCATCAGCCGCGCCTTCGCCGTCTGTGCGGGAGCGTTTCGGCTAAAATCAAAATCTCAATTCGTACTCATTTGAGATTACCACAACCAATTTTCAGGGGAGAAACCACAATGCTATACATGCTCAAAATCGTCGTGCGCCTGCCGGACGACTGGTCGCCGGAGAAACTGGCCGAAACCAACAAGCGCGAAACCGCGCGCAGCATGCAGATGGTGCGCGATGGCAAATTGAAGCGCATCTTCCGCATCGCCGGCCGTCGCGCCAATTTCAGCATCTGGGATTGCGCCTCGCCGGAAGAACTGCACGCGACGCTGACGGCGATGCCGCTGCATCCCTATATGGATATCGAAGTCACGCCGCTGATCAAGCACACGACGACCGAGGCGTGGGAGAAAGAAACCGGCGACATGCCGCACTTTCAGTAAAACGCCGATCGTTGGGCGCAATTAATTTGTCAGCGTCGTAGGGCGCAATAAGCGAAGCGCATTGCGCCGCATGTGGCGCAGGCGATTCGCCTGCTTCGCGTAATAATAATGATGATCCGGAGCAATGATCACTGATCATTGCGCTGGATCCGGGCGAGCGAATTACTTCTTCAGCGGCTTCAGCGCCGGCTCCGCGCCCGCCGGCAGCGGCGTCTTGTCGACGTTGAGCAGGAAGGACACCATCGAGTAGTAACCGTTGACGGCAATGATGTCGACCACACCGCGTTCGCCGAAGCGGTCGGAGGCGCGCTTGAACAATTCGTCGCTCACACCATGGTTGTTGTGCAGCGAGCGTGAAAATTCATAAATTAGGCTTTCATCGGCATCCATGCCTTCGGGTTCGCGCCCTTCGGCGATGGCCTGCGCGATGGCGGGATTGAGGCCGCCCTGCAGTGCCAGCTTGCAATGCGCGTTCCATTCGTAGTTCGCCATGTAGTGGCGCGCGGTGATGATGATCGCCAGTTCGTTGAGCTTGCCGGAGATCACGCTGTTGAAGCGGATTTCGCCGCCGAGTTTCTGGATCAGCATGCCGATGACCGGGCTGCGCAGCATGACGTTGAACGGCCCGCCGATCGGGCCGGGCTTCGATGCCGACGAGGTGGCGAGCTTGCTGCGCGGGCCGGCGCGGATGTCGTCGACGATGGCGCGCTGTTCGGGGGTGAGTTTTTCTTCGGGGATCTGGGGGAAGCGGCGGTCGGCGGCGGTGCTCATGGTTTTCTCCAGTGGATGGTGTGGCTTTGTTTTTGGTTTATTGGATGAGGCGAGGGCGTCAGTTTAACTGGCTGCGGAGATATTCGCTTTTGCCGGGTGTGAAAACAAACGCGCTGACGCTGAGTTTATGTTGCCTGGGGTTCGCTCCTTCCCCCTTGAGGGGGAAGGTAGGGATGGGGGGACTGCTGCTTATCCATTGCGGAATGGTTCGTAGGGGGAAAAGCGAAGCGCATTCCGCCGGATGGATATTGTTCAAAATGAAGCGGTGCTTCAAGATCAACTTCGCCGGGGGCAGCCCGGCAGCTGATTACTTTTCTTGTCTCGCCAAGAAAAGTAATCAAAGAGAAAAGCGCCCCGACTCGGTGTCGCGAAGCGCCGGTGCGGGAGGGGCGCTGCAGCTGTGTCCACCGACGTTGATCGGGGCGCTTGCAGCTGTTCCCGCAAACGGGCCTTCGGCTAACGGGTCACAGCTGCCCCCGGTTCGCCGGTCCTTTGGACTCCCCTGCGCTGCTCGCCACGCCGGGCGGCTGCGCAACTCGCCCTTGTCAAAAAACGACAAGGGCTCAGACAGTGCTCGCCGACTTCCCCCGGCGTAGCTGTGCTGCTCGGCGGCTCTCAGGGGGAAGCGCAAACCAAATGGTAAGCCATTGCCTTGGAAATAAACGGATCGGGTAGGTTGGGCTGACGCAGGAAGCCCAACATCAAGGCACGCGATTAATAGTGTTGGGCTTCCTTTGTCAGCCCAACCTACGAGCTAATGATGACGTGTGGAATGCGCTTTAATCAAACCTTGGTCTTGATTGCCAATGTTTACCGCCCGAACACCCGCTGCGCACACAACCCCAGCCCTTTGCCGACGGTGCCGAGCATGTCGCTGGATTGAAGGCGGACGTTTTTGCCGACGACATCGGCAACGGCGTCGCTGACGATGGGCGAGATGGCCATGCCGCCGGTGAGGAAGACGACGTCGGGTTTGGCGCCAGCGGCGGTGACAGCTTCGAGGGCGAGGTCGCGGACTTTGTCGACGAGACGTGCCGACGCGTCGCCAAGTGTGCGGCGGGTGACGGGGATGGCGAGCGCGCTTTCGATGTAGTCGAGCGGCACGTTGAAGTCGCCGGTTTTCGAGAGTTCGATTTTCGCCGACTCGGCGCTGTGCACGAGGCGGTATTGCAGCTGCTGTTGCTGCAGCGTGGCGAGGCGCGCAAGTTTTTCCGGTTCGACCGCCTGCTCGATCAAGTCCGCGATCTCACGTTTTGATTTGGCGAAGCGCAGTTGCGCCGGCAGATTGCGGATCGAGATGGCGTCGTAGAGCAGCGAGTGCGGCACCGGAAAACCGTTTTTGCGCAGGGTGTCTTTGCCGAAGGCCGCCATGAACGCGTGCCAGGCGAGCGTCTCATCAAAATCGGTGCCGCCGACACGGTCGCCGGAGACGCCGAGGATGTCATCGTCGCGGTTTGCGCGGCCGGCTTTTTGCGGGCTGACGCGCATCATCACGCAGTCGGTGGTGCCGCCACCGACGTCAACCACGAGCAGCTTTTGTTCTTCGCGGATGCTGGTTTCGTATTCGTAGGCGGCAGCCAGCGGTTCCAATTCGTAGCGCACGTCCTTGAAGCCGGCGCGCGCCGCGGCGCGCGACATCACCTCGAGCGCCTGCGTGTCGCCGTCACGGCCCTGCGTGCCGTGATAACGCACCGGACGGCCGAGCACGGCGCTGGTGATCGTGCAGTCGTGTGCGGTCTCGGCAACGCTGCGGATGTGTTCGAGCATCGCGGTGACGATGTTTTCGAAGTGGGTGAGATGGTTCTGGCTGATCTTGCTGCCGAGGAAGGACTTCGGCGATTTCACCAGCACGCCGCTTAACGGGTCGGCGAAATAGGCGCGCAGCGCCGGCGTGCCGAACAGTATCGCCTGCCCGTCTTTCAGGAGAGAGAAGAAGGTCTGGTCCCAGTACGATTTGTTCGCCTCGTCAGCGGCTTCGCGGCGCATGGCGTCGCGGATTGCGCGCTGCAGTTCGTTGTCGTCATAGCCTGCACCGCGGGTTTTGCGTTCTTCGAGGCGTGCATTACGCAGGCGTTTTTCGAATTCGCTGTCCTCGACCTGACGCATGGCAACCTCGCGCCGCGCGGTAAAGACCACCGAGGGCAGGCTGAAGCTGCCGCTTTCAATTTCGACCGGAAAAACTTCTTTCGGCGTGGCTACGTGGGCGAGACAGTTTGAGGTGCCGAAGTCGATGCCGAGGGAAATCATTAGGTTTACTTTGCAATATGGTCGCGCTGCCTCCGGAAGTGGATTGTGCTGGCAGGTGCGTGAACAAGATATGTCAGTGCTTCAAATTCGCCGGGTGCGGCCCGGCAGTTGGTTACATTATTTGGGGGCTCAAAGAAAGGTGAAAAGACAATTAGAAAAGGCGCTGGAAGAGCACCGTCCGTACGCCCCCATCCTGTCCTTCCCCCGCTTTGCGGGGGCAGGGACTTTCTGACATGCTCCAGCGGCAATTCTCCCTCCCCTGCAACGCGGGGGAGGGTTGGGGTGGGGGCGTAGGGCGGGTCCTTTTACCAGGCTTGTTGTTTATCGCCCGGTGAACTTCGGTTTTCTTTTTTCGACGAAGGCGCGGAAGCCTTCCTTGACGTCGTCAGTGTCCTGGATATCGTAGAGCCGTTCCCAGGTCCACGGAATGCCGGCGACCGGGCCGCGGTCGATGGCGCCGAGGATGGCTTTTTTCGAGCCTTGCACCGCCAAGGGGGCTGCGTCGTCGGCGATGTGCGCGGCGATTTCCCAGGCCTTCGCCATCAATTCGTCCTTCGGTACGACTTCGGAAACGAGGCCCCATTGCAGCGCCTGCTGCGCGCTGAGTTTGAAGTGGCGGCCTTCGAGACACATGCGCATGACGATGCCGACCGGCATCTTGAAGGCGAGGCCGGCGGATTCCACGCCGTTGATGAGGCCGATGTTGACGTGGGTGTCGAAGAAGCAGGCGTTGTCAGCGGCGATGATGATGTCGCTGTCGGCGACGAGGTGCCAGCCGCCGCCGATGCAATATCCGTTGACGGCGCAGATGAAGGGTTTGTTGATCGACTGCATCATGTCGGTCCACGGTTTGAAGATCGTATAACCCTCGGTGCGGCCGCTGGCTGCCGTCTTGTCGGCGGCTTCAGTCACGTACATGCCGCTGCAGAACGATTTCTGACCGGCGGCGGCGATGATCATCACCCACTGCTCGGGGTTGTCGCGGTATTCGGTGAGGACTTCGAGCATTTCATTGCCGGTCTCGACGCTGATTGAGTTCATGCGCTCCGGACGGTTCAGCGTCATGCAGACGATGCGGCCGCGTTTTTCGACGAGTATGTCTTTGTATGCCATTGCTTGTCTCCTTGTGTTCGACTGACGATTCAATTTTATTGCAGGCTGCCGATCCCTACTCGTCGTCCCCGCGAAAGCGGGGACCCAGGCATTGAATTCTGGATTCCCGCTTTCGCAGGAATGACGCATTGGGGCGAGGTGTCTGAGGGTTTAGGGGCGCTGACCTTAATTCCGCAGCATGCCACGGCCAATGATGCCGCGCTGGATTTCGGATGTGCCTTCGTAGATGCGCGTGATGCGTGCATCGCGGTAGAAGCGGCCGACCGGGTTGTCGGTGATGTAGCCGCTGCCGCCCTGGATCTGCAATGCGGAGTCGGCGACGAAGGCCAGCGTTTCCGAGGCGAAGAGTTTTGCCATCGAGGTGTCTTTTGACGTCACGCGGCCTTCATCGGCGAGCGTGGCGGCGCGGTAGGTGAGCAGGCGCGCCGCCTCGGTGCGCGTCGCCATATCGGCCAGCATGAAGTGGATGCCCTGGAATTCGCCGATGGCCTGGCCGAACTGCTTGCGCGTTTTTGCGTAGTCGGTGGAAATTTCGAGCAGACGTTCGCAGGCGCCCACACAACGCGCAGCGACCACCGGACGGCCTTCCATCAAGGTCTTGGTGGCGGCGAGCCAGCCCTTGCCCTCGGGGCCCAGGCGATTTTCTGCCGGCACTTCGCAATCTTCGAACAGCAGTTCGGCGATCGGATGGCCCTTGCAACCCATGGTGTCGTAGATGGTGCCGATACGAAAGCCCTTGAACTTCGGCTCGACCAGAAACACGCTCATCTCCTTCGAGCGCGGCGCCGGGTTGGTGCGTGCCACCACGGTGAGCAATCCGGCCTTGGTGCTGCCGCTGATGTAATGCTTCACGCCGTTCAATATGTAGCGGTCGCCTTTTTTGATCGCGGTGGTGGTGATGCCGCCGGCGTCCGAACCCGCGCCGGGTTCGGTCAGCGCAAAACAGCCGCGCAACTCGCCAGTGGCCATCTTCGGCAGATAACGTTGTTTTTGTTCCGGCGTACCAATTGATACCAGCGCCTCGGCGCCGATGCCGCCGTGCGCGGCAAACACGCCGGCAAAACCGAAACCGCTGCGGCCGAGCATCTGGTGTACCAGCACACGCGAGAAACGCGACAGATCGCTGCCGCCATATTCCTCCGGAATGCTGATGCCGAAGAGGCCGAGCTCGGCGGCTTCTTGCAGCAGCGCTTCCGGGATCTCGTTTGTGCGTTCGATTTCCGCCATGCGCGGCTCGACGCGTTCATCGACGAAGGCCTTGACCGAATCAGCCAGCGCAGTCTGTTCTTCAGTGAGTTCGAAATCCATGGTTAACCTTTCGACTGTGCTTCCATGCGCCCGAGTTCGGCGAGAATGTCGGCGCGATGTTCATCGACGCCGGGAATGCCCAGCACCATTTCGTTAAGTTCTTCGTTGATCTTGAACGGCACGCCCCACGTGGGAATTTCGCGCCCGCTCGGCAAACGCGCCGGTTTGACCATGGCGCGCGCGCGTACCTGCTCATCGGCGGCGACCTCCTGCATATTGCGCACATGGGCGACCGGCACGCCGGCTGCGGCAAAGGCCTGTTCCCAATCCTGCGCAGTGCGTTTCAACAGGTAGTCGCGAATCAGCGGGCGCAGCGCGTCGCGGTTTTTTACGCGCAGCGGATTGCTGGTAAAACGTGCGTCGGCGGTCAGTTCGCCGGCTCCCAGGAGATCGCAGAAGCGTTTCCACTGATGTTCGTTGCTGACCTGCACGAGGCAATATTCCCCGTTCAACGTATCGAAAGCGCCGAGCGGATAGATGCCCATGGTTTCTGAACCCATGCGCACCGGCAGCGGCAGATCGACCAGCGCACCCTGAAAATAGGCGTGCATGAAACCGAGTGCCGATTCCATCAGTGAGACTTCGAGCAATACGCCCTTGCCGGTTTTTTCAACCGTGTGCAACCCGGTCATGATGCTGCCCCACGCAAGATAAGCGGTGGCGATGTCGATCGGCGAGCCGCCGCAGCGCACCGGGCCGCGATTGGCTTCGCCGGTGATGCCCATGATGCCGGTGTAGGCCTGGATCATCGAATCGTAGGCCGGCGCCTTGGCGCGCGGACCCTTGCGGCCGTAGCCGGTGACCGAGACCCAGACGAGTTTCGGATGCTTGTCTTTGAGGTTTTCGTAACCGAGGCCCATTTTTTCGAGCGTGCCAGGCCGGTAGTTCTCGATCATGACGTCGCAAGTGGCGAGCAGGCGGTGGAACAGCGCACGGCCCTCCGCGGATTTGAAATCGATGGCGATGCTGCGCTTGCCGCGATTACAACTGACGAAGTAGACGCTCTCGCCGTCAACGAAGGGTGGCCACTGGCGCATTTCGTCACCGGTGGGCGGCTCGACCTTGATCACATCGGCGCCGAGTTCCGCGGCCAGCATGGTGGCGACGGGGCCGGCGATGTTGCGCGTGCAATCGAGAATACGGATCCCTTTGAGGATTCCAGCGGTGGGCATGGCAAAAACCTTTATCAAAAATAGATGCGCTCTAACGGCGCTTGGCGTGGCGGACTCGCGGCGGCGATGCGTGATAGACCGGGGAGTTATTTATATACCATTGGCGGCGCGTCGTTGTCGAGTGTGGGATCAGTCGAATTGACTGGCGTCAACGCGCTTGTAGGGTGCGCACCGCGCACGCGGAAAGCGGATTGCACGGTGCGCGATGCGCACCCTACGCGTTGGAGAATGACGGGGCTGTGAAATGTGCATCGGGTGCGCGGCTTGACGGCTGAATGGTACGGCGACCATGATACCCGTATGTCACGCTATCGACGCTCGCTTACGCGCGGCGCCACATACTTCTTCACGGTCGCGACCTATCGGCGCCGCCCATTGCTGTTGGACGCTCGGGTGCGATCGGTGTTACGGGCGGCAATTGAGGATGTCCGGAAAGTGCTGCCTTTCGAAATTGATGCGTGGGTGCTGTTGCCGGATCATTTGCATGCAATCTGGACGTTGCCCGAAAATGATTCCGCTTACGGCAAACGCTGGGGATTGATCAAATCTCGGGTCAGTCGGGAATGCCGGGAATTGACCGGTAGAAGCGTGTTACGCAGCCAATCACGGATTGACCGTCGCGAGATCGATTTTTGGCAGCGACGGTTCTGGGAGCACCAAATTGGCGACGATGGCGATTTTGAGCACCATGTTGATTACATTCATTACAATCCGGTGAAACATGGTTTGGCCAACCGCGTTTCGGAATGGCCATACTCGACGTACCATCGATATGTTGCAGACGGGATTTATCCTGATGATTGGGCCGGCGATCCGGGAGAGGTAGTCGGTAAAGGCGGGGAGTAAAACGCGTGCGCAATGCGCACCCTACAGTCCCGGGGATGCATTACGCAATTGAGGCAGACAGCACTGCTAATTCCAGGTTTAGGAAGCTCATGTTCAAGAAAATTGCCGTGCTCGGCGCGGGCGCGATCGGCAGCAGCATTGCCGCGGATATTGCCAAAGCGGGGCACGACCTGACGGTAATCGACCAATGGCCGGCGCACATCGAGGCGATGAAAGCGAATGGCCTGCACGTCAAAATTCCAGATGAAGAAATTCATGTCGCGGTCGATGCGGTGCATCTGTGCGATGTAAGCAGTCTTAACCGCAGCTTCGATCTGGTGTTGTTGTCGGCGAAGTCGTATGACAGCGTGTGGATGGCGCAATTCATCGCGCCCTATCTCAAACCGGATGGTGTGCTGGTGCCGGTGCAGAACAGCCTGAACGACGAGTGGGTCGCACCCATCATCGGCCGCGAACGTGACGTTGCCTGCGCTTTCGAACTGTCGGCCGAGGTCTTTACGCCAGGCCTCGTCCAGCGCAATACCATGCGCGACCGCACCTGGTTTGGCATCGGCGAACTCGATGGGCGCATCACGCCGCGATTGACGGAAATCCAGAAAATACTGGCCTGCGCGGGCAAGGTGACGATCACCTCGAACATCCGCGGTGCGAAATGGGCGAAGCTGGTCAACAGTTCGATGATACTGGCGCCCTTCGGCATGCTCGGCCTGCAGTCGTGGGAGGCCACCGAAATTCCTGAAGTCTTCAGTTTGTGCGTGAAGCTCGGCCGCGAAACCATGGCGGTGGGCAAGGCGCTCGGCATCACCATTGAGCCGATCTTCGGCATGAGCGCCGAGGAATTCAACGTCTCGACCGATGCCATCGTCGAGAAATTGCTGCGCGCGATATTGATTCATCACGGTGAGACGGCGCGGCAGGTGCGCGGCGTGGTACTGCAGGATTATCTGAAGGGGCGCATGACCGAGACGGATTTCGTTAACGGCCTGATCGCGCGCAAGGGCCGCGAGGCGGGTGTGGCAACGCCGGCCAACGATGCGGTGGTCGAGATCAATCGCCGCATTCGCGCCGGCGAATTGAAGCCCGAGCGCGCGAACGTGGCGATCGCGCATCAGCTGACGGACAAATAGCGATGCGAGTCTGTATTCAACAGGATTCCCTCGCCCCCGTTCAGGAGGAGAGGGTAGGGGTGAGGGGGCGGTCTGCGCATTGTGATAATCAGCCCCTCACCCCCGCCCTCTCCCCGCTCTCGCGGGGCGAGGGCGCATGCTTAATAGGGTTTGCGGCTATTCCGCTGATGTTGTTGTGTATTGCGTCGGCTTTCGCGCAGACCGACTTTCCATCCAAACCGATCCGCTTCGTCGTCCCGTATTTCCCCGGCGGCACGCCGGATATTCAGGGCCGGCGTCTCGCCGAAAAACTGCGCGATCGCATCGGCCAGCCGGTGATCGTCGACAACCGTCCGGGGGCCAATGCCAGCATCGGTCTTGGCATCGTCGCGCGCGCGCCGGCCGACGGCTATACGATATTCATCGCGCCGGTCGGGCCCTATGCAGTGAACCCGCACCTCTACAAACTTTCCTACGATGTGCTGACTGATTTTGCGCCTATCATTCACGCCACCAGCACGCCGGGCCTGCTGGTGGTGAATCCCGCAGTGCCGGCGAAAACCGTGCGGGATCTGATCGCGCTGGCGAAGCAGAAGCCGGGCGAACTCAATTACGGCTCGACCGGAATTGGCGGCTTCGGCCACATGTCGGGCGCGCTCTTCGCGGCGATGACCGGCATCCAGATCGTGCACGTGCCGTATAAAAGCATCACCAACGCGCTGACCGAGGTGATCGGCGGACATATACCGATGTTGTTTAACGTGGCGAGCCCGACCATACCGATGGTGCAGACCGGGCGCGTGCGCGCGCTGGCAACCACCGGCGCCGCGCGTATGGAGGCCTTGCCCGAGGTGCCGACGATGGCTGAGTCCGGCGTGCCGGGCTACGAGAACTCGACCTGGAACGGCATTTCCGCGCCGGCAAAAACGCCGCCGGCGGTCTTGCTTAAACTCAATCGGGAATTTAATGAAATTCTCAAGTTGCCGGACGTGAAGGAGGCCGCGCGCGTCGAGGGCTCCAGCATTGTTGGCGGGCCACCCGAACAGTTCCGCGATTACCTGAAGCGCGAATACGCGAAATACGGCAAGCTGGTGCGTGACGCCGGCATCAAGGGCGAGGCACTCAACTAGATTTTCCGGCGCGGTTCGCGCCACATTCAAACGTCAATCAACAACGCGAGGAGCACTGCAATGGCAAAAGGATATTGGATCAACTGTTTTCGTTCGATCAAGGACCCCGCGAAAGTAGATGCTTACCGCCAGCTCGCCGGTCCCGCCATGGAAGCGGCCGGCGCCAAGTTTCTGGTGCGCGGAGACCCGGCCAAGGTCTACGAGGCGGGTATCGTCGGTCGTGTGGTCGTGATTGAATTCGAAAGCGTTGCGAAGGCGATTGCCACGCACGACAGCCCGGGTTATCAGGCGGCGTTGAAAGCGCTGGGCGATGGCGCCGAGCGCGATTTGCGCATCGTCGAGGGCCTGGCGTAAATAAAAATGCTCTGAAGTGCAGCGCGGTGACGCATGCCGCCGCGCTGCGCAGACTGCAGGTTTATTTCAGCTGGTCGGCGATTTTGTCGAGACCGGCTTTAACGCAGGCCTCATCTTTTTCACCACCGGGGGCGCCCGAGGCGCCGATTCCGCCAATGGTGTCGTCGCCGACTTTGACCGGCAGACCGCCCTGATTGGCGATGATGTTGTTCAGATGAATCAAGGCGAACGTCGGATCGTTTTTCAGACGCGTGACGATTTCCCCCGAAGGCGCACGGAAAGTGCGCGCGGTGTAGGCCTTGCGCATGCTGTTCTCGAAGGCGTGCGGGCCGGTGTTGTCGCCACGCACCTGCAGAATGACTTCGCCACTGCGACCGACCACCGTGACTGAAACCGCGTAGCCGTTGGCCTTGCAGGTGGCGAGCGCCGTTTCCGCCATGGTCATCGCCATGCCCGCGGTCAGGTCCTTGTGCTGCAGCAATTGGGCGCCTGCCGGCAGTGCCAGCGCAAAAAGCCCGAGGCTTGCGATCGCAAGTCCGGTCATGCGTTTGATCGATGACATGGTTTTCCCCCTTGGTAGTGGTCAGCCGGGCGGCGGACCCTGGAGGCGAAACTATACAGCAACGGACACGCAGGGCAATTGCAGTAATCAGGCCATCAGAGCAGTGTTTCGTCAACGTCGCCGAATTTGACCAGATGGCGGCGGCCGGCGAATTTGTAGCCGCGCTTGCGGCTGCGCGGGTATTCGGTGATATCAACCGCCTTGCGCGTGCCACCGAGCAGATAGACGAGGTCTTCCTGGTGCGGATTGGTCATGCCGTGCGGCAGCGACTGCGCGGTGAAGCCCATGAAGTCGCCGGGCCCGACCTTGATTTTTTTCTTGCCGATTTCGGCGATGCCGTGGCCGGACAGGATGTAGACGAATTCCTCGTCGCAGAAATGCGTGTGGAATTCGGTGGTGTCGTCGCCTTGCTTGATGCAGACCAGATGCACGCCCATCTCTGACATGCCGACCGCATCGCCCAGCGACTTGTTCAGCCGCAGCGCTTTCTTGTTGACGAAATGCCGCCGGCGTTCGACCGCCATGCGCGCAATTGCCGCAGCGGTGAGCAGGGGAAAGGGTTTTGCTTTTTTTGCCATGGTGGTTCCTCAGGTGACGGTGCGAATGTGCCATCATACATTTTGGCGGCGGGCGTGGTGCAGGTCTAAAATAGCCGCTCGCTTATCGAGGAGGGTTTTGAAATGCAATTCATGGTGCGCATCGTCGTCCGCCTGCCGGGCGACTGGCCAAAGGAAAAAGTCGATGAACTTGCCGCCCGCGAAACCGCGCGCGGCATGCAATGCATCAAAGAGGGCAAGCTGCGGCGCATCTTTCGCATCGTCGGTCAGCGCGCCAACTTCAGTATCTGGGAGGCGGCCAGCCTTGAGGAACTGCACGCGACGCTGCTCTCGCTGCCGATGCATCCGTTCTTCGACGTCGAAGTAACGCCGCTGATCGAACACAGCACGACGCAGGCCTGGAACGCTGCCAACGGCGAGATGCCGCCGTTTTGATCAATGATGACGCGTTGCGCGATTCTGTTGTTTGGTTTGGCACTGCTCGCGGGCGTGGCGCAGGCGCGCGTGCCCGACGGCTGGCCTTTTCTCGAATACAACGAGGCGGTGCGCGTCGCCAGACAAACCAACAAACCGTTGTTCGTGTATTACGGCTTCGAGACCTGTCCGTATTGCATTTCTCTCAACAAGAACACGCTGTCGTTCGAGGCGCTGCGCAAACGGTATAGCGAGCACTATGTGCTGGCGTACTTCGACATTCGCGCTAATCCGAACGACCCGATGACGCTGCCCACGGGCGAAACGCTGCCGCGCGGGCAGGCCATCCGCAAACTCAAGGGCAGCCCGGTGCCGGCGTGGGCCTTCGTCACACCCGACGGCCGCGAGATCCTGATGCGGCGCGGTTCGCGCACAAAAGTCGACGCCTTCATGAAATTCGATCAATATGTGACCAGCGGCAGCTGGCTGCAGACCACATTCGAAGAATTTCTCGCGCAGCGCGGGCTGCGTGAAGACAGGGTCGAATAAACGCAAGTCAACAACAGGAGGGGGAATCATGCGCAACGGGAAACCCGTGTCATCCGGCGTCACGCAATTGGCATTGCTCCTGGCATCGCTGTTCATGGTGACCGCACTGCAGGCGCAGACGCCGCCGTTACCGGTGATCAAGGAAGGCACTACGGTGAAAGTGGCCGATCACGTGTGGGTGATTCCGGACGGTCTGGTGCCGGTGGTGCCCAACGTCGGCATCATCGTCGGCAGCCGTGCCACGCTGATTGTCGACACCGGTCTTGGCATCCGCAACGGCGAGGCGGTGATGCGCGAAGTGGCCAAGCTCAGCAAGAACAGCGAAATTTACGTCGCGACGACGCATTTTCACGCCGAACACACCACCGGCGGCACGGCCTTCCCGCCGACGTATAAATTCATCCGGCCGCAGGCGCAGCAGAAGGACGTCGAGGAATTCGGCGCGTCGTTCTTCAAGATGTTCGAATCGCGCTCGCCGGAGATGGCCGCGCTGATGAAGGATTCGACCTATCCGCGCGCCGATATTTTGTTCGAGCGCGATTACACGCTCGATCTGGGTGGGGTGCGCGTGCGCATCGAATGGCTGGGGCCGGGACACACGCTCGGTGATACTGTCGTTTTCATCGAGGGTGACCGCGTGCTGTTCTCGGGCGATCTCGCGATGAAACAGTTGTTCCCGATTTTCATTACGCCCTATGCGGACGCCAATGTGTGGCTCGCCGCGCTCGACCGGATCGAGGCAATGCAGCCGGTGGTGGTGGCCGGCAGCCACGGCGGCATCGGCGACGCATCGATGATCCGCAGTTACCGCGACGTGCTCAAGGGCATCGGCGCGCGCACGAAGGAACTGAAGGCGCAGGGTATATCCGAAGCGGACATCGGCAAACAACTGACCGACGAATTTGCGAAGAAATATCCGGACTGGATCGCGCCGGTGCGCGTGCCGTCTGCGGTGGCGGTGTACTACAAGCAACCCTGACGCGCCGCAGGGGTGTGTCTTCGGCGCAACAGCCGCGAAACTATTCGCACGGTTTTGGGGCGGACTTTGGATGGTTCCCGCTGTTGCGCTGGTATATTTTCTCGGAAACAAATTTTCAACGGGGAAGAACATGAAGAAATTTTCCAAACTCGCAGTCGTTTTGATGGCCGTGTTGGCAACGCCGGCCTTCGCGCAGTTGTATTCGGGCGCCGCCGCCGGCCGCGTTGACCACAAACAAAGCCGTTCCAACTGGACGCCGGCTGCGGGCAGCGCCGCGTTTGAAGACACGGACGCCGGTTTCAAGTTGTTCGGCGGTTACAAATTCACCGAGAACTTCGGCGTCGAAGGCGGCTACGATTACCTCGGCCAGTACACCGCCACGCCGGTGAGCGGCGCCAGCGTCGGCAAGGCCATCATCAAGACGAACTCGTGGAACCTGTTTGGTGTCGGCACGCTGCCGCTGCCGAAAGACTTTTCAGTCTTCGCCAAACTGGGTGTGTCGAGCAATTACTCGAAAATGAATTTTTCGAGCAATGGCGGTGCGTTCAACGCAAACGATGCCGGCACCAACAGGAAGACTTCATTCGCTTTCGGCGTGGGCGCCGGCTATAACATACTGAAGAACCTGACCGTGCGCGTCGAATACGAAGATTTCGGCAAGGCCGGTGAATCGAACAACAACTTCACGCTGGCCACCAAGACTAGCGACAGCAAGCCGAAGCTGATTTCGATCGGTTTGGTGCATAGCTACTAAGCAGCACCGAACCCGATAAAAAGCCCGGCTCCGGCCGGGTTTTTTATTTGTCCTCTCTGCCGATTACTCCGGCGTCAGCCCGGCTTCCTTTGCAACACGCAGCCATTTTGCCGTTTCTGTTTTGATCATGGTCGCAAAGGCCTCGGGTGAGCCGGCGACAACGATGCCGCCTTCGCTGCCGAGCAGTTCGCGATGTTCCGGCGCGAGCAAAACAGAGGTGACGTCCCGGTGCAGTTTGTCGAGCACGTCGCGCGGCGTGCCGGCCGGCGCAAGCAGGCCGTACCATTGCGCGGATTCATAGCCGGGCAGTCCGGATTCGGCGATCGTTGGAATGTCGGGGGCGCTTGGGGAACGCTGTGCAGTAGTGACGCCCAGCGCGCGCAGACGGCCAGCACGCACATGCGGAATGCCGCTGATCATCGACGGCGCCATCAGCGCCACCTGTCCGGCGAGCAGATCGATCACGCCGGGCCCGGAACTTTTGTACGGCACCTGGATCATTTTGATGCCGGCCATCAGCGAGAACAGTTCCATCGACAGATGCGGGCTGGTGCCGTGTCCCGATGACGCATAAAACAACTGACCCGGTTTTGATTTTGCCAAAACAATCATTTCACGCACATTCTTTGCGGGCACCGAGGGATGCACCATCATCAGATTCGGCACGACGGCGGCCTGCGTGATCGGCGCGAAATCGCGCAGCGCGTCGTACGGTACCTTTTTGTATGCGGCGGGATTGATTGCCAGCGTGCTCGGCGTCATCAGCAGCGTATAACCGTCGGGTGCGGCGCGCACGACCAGTTCGCTGCCGAGCATGGTGCCCGCACCGGTGCGGTTATCGACGACGACCTGCCGCCCCCAGCGCTCGCCGAGTGCTTTCGCAATCAGGCGCGCGATGAGGTCGCCGCCGCCGCCGGCCGACGTCGGCACGACGATGCGGACGACCTTGTTGGGGTAAGCCTGTGCGTGTGCCGTCGCCAACGGCATCGTCAGCAACGCACCCGCAATGATCGCAATACCGCGGCGCATGCGGATTTAGTACGCCGTCTTCGCGACGCGCCCGCTGGCTTCGACGAACCAGCGTTCGCTGGCAAACGATTTTCCGGCGAAGCGCGCCTGCATCCAATCGGCCACCAGTTGCGCCGGCGTCGGCCCGAGATTGGCGGCGGGCACGTTGCCCACCGAATGGCGCGAGTCCTGATAAATGACAAACTGCTTGTTCGTTTGCAGCAGCTTCATCATGCGTTCGGCGTGTTCAAGCGGCGAGAGTTCATCGGCTTCGCCGGCGACGCACAGATAGGGTACCTTGATCTTGTCGATGTGGCCTTCCCAGGTCAGCGTTTTGACGAATTTGTCGAACTTGCCCTCATCCGTGTAGCCCGACATGTACATGAAGCGGCGTTTGAAGGTGGGTGAGGCTTCTTCAAAAATGGTGTGACACCCGGGTTCGAGACAGGTCGCGGTCACGGCGCAGGCCTTGAAGCGTGGTTCGCTGGCCGTGGCAATGGTGCCGAAGAACGAGCCGAAGCTGCTGCCGGTAATGCCGATGCGCGCGCTGTCGATTTCCGGGCGTGCGGCCAGCCATTCGTAGACGGCGCGACCGGCGGCCATCCAGTTCGGCACGCTGACATGGATGCCGAGCACGGCGCTTTCATACTGGCCCGGTCCTTCAAGTGCCAGCACGGCGATGCCGCGCGACAGAAAGCGGTCGCCGTACATCGAGACCGAACCCTCCTTGAAACCGTCCATGCCGGGGATCGCCCACACGGCCGGGATGCGGCCGCCCTGATAACCGGGCGGCAGATGCAGCCAGCCGGGCAGCGCCTTGCCCTGAAACGGCACCCATGCCGCTTCAACTTTGTGATCGGCGAGTTTTGCGTAGTTCGCATAGCAGTCGCGCTTGCGTCCGTTTAACGCGATGTTCTTCGCATTGTTTTCGTCGTAGGCCCATTGCGCGGCGGCGTAATGAATTGCCGCCATGAAATAGTTCTGCCGTGCGCTGACGGGCTGATCGTCTTTTTCGGCTTCCTTCGCTTTCGCTTCGCGCCGTTTGGCCGTCGCTTCAAAGGCGGGTGCGATGTCGGCGTACTTCTGCACCCGCGAACGGATCGCCGCGAAATCGGCGTTGGCCTCCGGGCCGCAGGGGGCGTTGTAGGACACACTGCGCGGTTGGTCCCAATCGACGCCGACCGCGCGTATCGTGTTGTCGAGCAGCCAGCGCTGTTCGGTCCAGCGCCGCGTCATGATTTCGCCGCCGTGGGCGGCTGAGGGTTGCGCCGCCGGTGAGGCGTCCGCCGCGAGTGCACCGGCGGTGGCGGCGGCGGCGCCGGCAGCGGTGGCGACCAGGGTCGCAGATTGCAAAAATTCACGGCGATCGAGTTTGACGTCTTGCATGATGGTTCCTCCGGGTTGATGGACGACAGGCGGGCTGCGCCGGCTTTGGTTGGCTGTTCACGTTGAAGTCTAATGCGGAATTGCAAGTCTGTCAGTGTGCCACCGTCACGCTGTAAACTGCGCCTTCGGGTCAATTACAAGAAGAGCAGACATGAACTTTAATCTCAAGGGGCGCACCGCCTTCATCACGGGCGCAAGCCGCGGCATCGGCAAGGCAATCGCTGTGGCACTGGCCGCCGAGGGCGCCAATCTTGGTTTGTTCGGCCGCGATCTCGAACGCTGCGAACAGGTGGCGAAAGAACTGCGCGCAAAACACGCGGGCATTCGCGTTGCCGTCATTCCGCTTGATCTGGACAAGGGCACCATCGCCATCAAACCGGCGATCGAGCGCGCGGTGAAAGAACTGGGCGGCATCGACATACTTGTCAACTGCGCGGGCGGCGCCTATCGCGGCCGGCTGACCGAAATCCCGGACGAATTGTGGGAGGAGTATTTTGCCGTCAAACCGCTGGGCCTCATTCGCATGACGCGCGAAGCGCTGCCGTATCTGAAACAATCGAAGCAGGCGCGCATTATCAATATCTCGGGCACGCGCGGGCGCGAACCCGGTGGCGTCTCCGTGATGTCGGGGCCGATTAATCTCGGCACGCTGTCGATCACCAAGGCGCTGGCCAACGAATTCGGCCCGATGGGCATCACCGTCAACGCAATTTGTCCGGGCTCGACCGACACTGGTCGCTGGACCGAACTCGTCGAAATCACCGCACGCGAAAAGAAATTGTCGGTTGAAGCAGCGACCAAACACCTCGTTGCCGACGTGCCGATGGGGCGTGTCGTTGTGCCGGAGGACATTGCAGGCCTTGCCGTCTATCTGGCGTCGGAACAGGCCGGCATGATCACGGGTACCGCGATCAATGTCGATGGCGGCCGCACGCGCGGAATTCCCTGAACGTCTTCTGTGATTCCTCATTGTTTGATCAATACGCGAGTGCGGCCTGCCGAAGGCTGTAGCCCGGAAGGCGCGCAGCGTATTCCGGGGAACGGTTATGCGTGGGCAACAAGTTGCCCACCCTGTGCGCTGGCGGTGATTGCCGTGTTGCTGGCGATCTCCTGCACATATGCGCAGGAGTATCCGCACAAGAGCATTCGTTTGATTGTTCCTTTGGCCCCCGGCGGCGGCAATGACACCGCCGCACGCGTGGTCGGCCACAAGCTCGGTGAGGCACTTGGACAGCAGGTCGTGGTCGATAACCGCCCCGGTGGCGGCAGCGTGATTGCTTCTGAAATTGTGGCGCGTGCGCCGGCCGACGGGCACACGCTGTATCTCTTCAGCACCAACGTCACTGTGGCACCGGCGCTGCAGAAAAAACTGTCCTTCGACACGATCAGAGACTTTGCGCCGATCACGCGTTTGACCATCGCGCCCGGTGCGCTGATCGTGCATCCGTCGCTGCCGGTCAAAACGGTGAAAGATGTCATTGCGCTGGCGAAAGCAAAGCCTGGCCAGATCGCCTTCGGTTCGGCCGGACTCGGCAGCGGTTCGCATCTGGGCGGCGAACTCTTCAACATGCTGGCCGGCGTCAAACTGCTGCACGTGCCCTACAAAGGCAGTGCACTGGCGACGGCTTCGGTGCTGGGCGGTGAAACGTCCGTGGCTTTTACCAATCCGATCGGGGCATTGCCGCACATCAAGGCGGGGCGCTTGCGCATGATCGCGGTGACGACGGCGCAGCGCTGGCCTTTGCTACCTGAGTTGCCGACGATTGCCGAGTCCGGCGTGCCCGGCTATGAAATCATGATCTGGAACGGGCTCGCAGCACCGGCGGCGACGCCGCGGCTGGTGCTCGACCGTTTGCATCGCGAACTGATGCGTATACTGGCGATGCAGGATGTGAACGAGTTGCTCGCCAGCGACGGCTCGCGCACCTGGCCGGAATCGCCGCAGGCCTTCGCGGCGTTTGTAAAATACGAAGTTGAGAAGTGGATGAAGGTGATTGCGCAGGCGCGCATCACTGCGAGTTAGTGGGGCATTGGCTATTCGTCATTCCCGCGAAAGCGGGTATCCCCTTCCCCCGCTTGCGGGGGAAGGTAGGATGGGGGCACAACCCACGTTAATTTTAACAATCAGCGTAGTTCATGGGCTCCCGCTTTCGCGGGAGCGACGAAACCGGTCATTCGGCACTTACTGAAATAGGTCAATAAAAATTGGAGGAATCGTGATGAAGTTGTTCGGAACACCCGGCAGTCCATTCGTGCGCAAGGCGCGGCTCGCGCTGGAAGAAAAGGGCGTGCCCTATGAATATGTGCTGGCGCCGCGCGAAACGCGCAAGGAACTCGTTGTGCCGCACAATCCGCTGGGCAAGATCCCGGTGTTGCTGCGCGACGACGGCAAGTCGGTGTTCGATTCGCCGGTGATCGTCGAATACGTCGATGGATTGAAACCCGAGCCGCGATTGATCCCGCAGGCCTTTGAAGACCGCATTGCGGTCAAACGCTGGGAGGCGCTGGGCGACGGTGTGGCCGAAGCCACGGTGCTGATCACGCATGACTGGCGCAAACCGGAAGACAAGCGCGAGCCGGAGAAATGGTACGAAGCCCAGCGCGAAAAAATCCGCCGCGGGCTCGCCATGATGGAACGCGAACTCGGCGACGGCGCGTTTTGTTTCGGCAAGTCATTCACACTTGCCGATATCGCGGCAGGTTACGCCTTGGCCTATCTTGAGGAAGGCATTCCGGATTTTGGCTGGCGCTCGGCGAATCCGCGTTTGTCGCGGCACTATGACACGCTGAGTAAGCGTGCTGCGTTCCGCAATACCGATCCCGATGCCAAATAAATCGACGGCGCACTGAACGCGCCGTCGCGGTTATTGCTCCGGTTTAATCCCGGCGTCCTGGATGACCTTGCTCCAGCGCTGCATTTCCGCTTTGAGGAAAGCCGCGAAATCCTGCGGCGAACTGCCAACCGGATCGGCGCCGTCAAGTTGAAAGCGCTGCACGATATCCGGCAGTTTGACCGTGTGCGCAACGGCGGCGGCCAGTCTGGCGACGATCGCCGGCGGCGTGCCCGCCGGTAACACCATGCCCTGAAAGGCTTCGGCGTGGTAGCCGGGCAGGCTTTCGCCGACGGTCGGTATTTCGGGCATGCTCGGATGCCGCTTCGTGCCGGTCACGGCAAGCGCGCGCAGCTTGCCGCCTTTGACATGCGGCGCTGCCGAGATCGTGGTCGTGAACAGCATGGTGACGCGGCCGCCGATCACGTCGGTGACAGCGGCGGGGATGCCTTTGTAGGGCACGTGAATCAGCTGGATGCCCGCCATGCGCTGGAAGAGTTCCGCCGACAGATGCGGCGCGGAGCCGCTGCCGGGGCTGGCGTAGGTCAATTCACCGGGCTTGGACTTGGCGAGTGCGATCAGGTCGCGCACCGAGCCGGCTGTCGCCGACGGTGTAACGACAATGACGTTGGGCTGTGTATTTAACTGGGTGACCGGAGTGAAGTCCTTGACCGGGTCATAGGGCAGCTTCGCATACAAGCCGGGATTGATCGCAAAAGTCGTCGTCACCATCAGTATCGTGTAGCCGTCGGCCGGCGCCTTGGCGGCAATCTCCGTACCGACAATGGTGGCCGCCCCTGGACGCGAATCGACCACGACGTTCTGGCCCCATTGTTCGGTCAGCTTCTGCCCGAGCAGGCGCGAGGTGATGTCAAGGCCGCCACCCGGCGCGAAAGGCACGATCAGACGCAGCGGCCGCTCGGGATAGCGGGTGGCATCCTGCGCGCCGGCGGCCATTGAAACGAGCGCCAGCGCAGCGAATACTAGGCATTCAAGACGGTTCACGGGCAGACGAGGGCGTGGCATGACGGCAGGATGAATTTTCAACTTACACCGAGCGCGCGCCGTACGACGGCGTCCGGCGCACCGGCGAGATCCATGTCGGCCAGCGTGGGTCCACATTGCCACGGGTCGATGCCCAGCAGCACGCCGAGTATTTCGGCGAAGGCGCGGTGCAGCGGCGCCGCGATTGACGCCTGTTCGGCAAGCTGCACGCAGGGCACGATGGCATAGGGCAGGTCCACCGCTTCCCATTCGCGCCAGATGTCGGGCTGAAAGGGCGGGAACGATTTGTAGACCGGGTTCTGCATCGCTTCATAAAACGTATTGCTCTTGAAGCCGTAATACTGTTCGATGGCTTTGGCCATCGGCGTATGCGTGACGCCGTAGGCTACACACACGCGTTTGCGTTCCGCATCGAGCGCATCGCCGAGCACGCCGGCTGACGGCACGACGCACTCCTGATAGAAGCCGGTCTTTTTGCCGTCGAGCTTGGCGCGTTCCATCATGCCGACGTTCGGCAGCACCATCGCCGGATGCACGATGAGGTTGAGGTTTTCGAGTCCCGTCTGCAGCACGGACGTCGCCGCGGTGAGGCCGGGAAACACCGGCGTCAGTGCGGCCAGTGCTTCGCCGGCGCGCGCCGCTGGCACCGTGGCAATCTGAATTCCCTTGCGCAGGCCCTTCGGTGTGACCACCGTGCCGTTGATGCGCGCGGCATGCGTCGGTGCCGGCGCTTCGGTGACGAGCACGTCTTCGCGACCGGCCTGCCGCAGCAGCGGTGTCAGGCGCGCCGCCGGCCAGTAGCCGTGGCTTTGCACATGCACGACGGCACCGCGCGCGAATTCCGGAATCAGCGCGCTGAAGCGTTTTTCGAGCTGGTGCATGTCGACTTCGATCAGCACGACTTCGGCGTCTTTCAGCGCTTCTGCGGTGGTATCGCAAATCCGGTCGATGGCGGCGAAGCCGGTTTTTTTCGAAATCAGGTGCTGCGCATCACCTTCGACCGTGAAGCCGGCGGCGGCGCGGATCGCCGGCAGTTGCTCGCGCTGGTCATCAAACACGGTGAAACGCACCTGATGGCCGCACAGCGTGAGGTCGGCAGCGCAGACAGCGCCGATGGCGCGCGGGGTGTTACCGATAACGGCGACTCTGGACATGGCTGCCTGAACTTTCGGAGAGGGCTAGGGGTTTTCTTTGTAAATCGCGTCGACGGCCGAAATCACGCGGACCGGCTGGTCCCACGCCGGATACTTCGCCTTGAATTCCTCGACGAGCAGTTTGCCGGTGGCCTCGGCGGTTTTGCCCTCGCGCTTGAGCGCCAGGGTGCGCGCCTGCAGTGTGCTCAAGAGTTCGCGATTGGCGCCGAGGATGGCACCGTCGGCGAGGTCGCCATGCGAGCCGATCACGTGCGCGGGCTTGAGGCGCTCGAGGATTTCAAGACTTACGAGCCATGAACGCATGCTCGACTGCGGCATCGCAAATGCGGGGAAGATTTCTTTCATGGCGAGATCGCCGGGGAACAGCACCTTGTCTTCTTCGACGTAAAACGCGGTGTCGCCGAACGTGTGCGCCGGCCCGACATACATCATGCGCACGCGCACGCCGCCGAGGTCGACGGTCTTTTCCCGGTCGAAAATCTCGTCGGCTTTGCGGAACGATGCGCCCTTCAGAATTTCCGCCCGTTCAGGCGAGCGTTTGGAAAAGATGTTGACCCAATGCATGCCGGATTCGTCGATGTCCTTTTGCTCGGCCGCGGCACGGATGATTTTCGCGTATGGGAACGCCAGCTCACCGGTGGTGTGTTCAGGATGCAGGTGGGTGGTGACGACGTAGAGTTCGGTGTTCTGGCTGACTTTGGCGACTTCGCGCGCGACCGCCTGTCCGCTCAAGAGGCCCATGCCCGGATCGATGATCATGGTGGCCTTGCTGCCGACGACGATGCCGACGTTCGGCACACCCGGCACCGACTCGCTGGGAATGGCATACACGTGGGGGGACACCTTGACCGTGACGCCTTCCTTCACCACCGGCCACTCTTTGTCACCCTGCGGCGACCGTGTGGTGTTGAAGACCTGTGCCGCGGCCGCAGTCCCAAGCGCGGCAAGCAAGGCAAACACCATGCATCTGAGACTGTTCTTCATGTACGCCCCCCTTTTTTTATTGTGTGCTTATTGTCCAGCCTTCAGCACCTCCGCCACCCAGTCCGCCATATAAGTCATGCCGATGGTGACGTTATCGACCTGGCAGTGATGATAGCCGCCTTCTTCGCGCTTGAAGATCTTCATGTGCTTGTTGGTGGAGCCGCTGGCGTTGATCATGTTTTGCGCGTGTTCAAATGGCGCCTGCTGATCGCCTTCGCCGTGTACCAGCAGATACGGACAACGCATTTTCTGGATCACGCCGTCGAGTTTGAAACCTTCAAGCCGCTTGAAGGCTTCTTCCTTGGTCTGCACGCCGAACACCCACAGCAGATGCTGCCAGGGTACCGACAGCGAAAGGACTTCGCCGCGTTCGATGCGCGCGAGGCGCTGCTGCCACTTGGTGTGGTAATCCCACTCCGGGCCCCATGAAATGCAGCAGGCGAAGCGTTGATCCATCGACGCCGCGCGCGGCGCGTAATAGCCACCGAGCGAGAGCGCCATGATGCCGATGCGTTGCGGATCGAATTCCGGGCGCGCAGCGAGAAAATCATAAGCTGCGCCGGCGTGGCGTTCGGTTTCGTGATGCAGCATCAGGTTGCGGAAACGGATCGCCTCGCCGTTGCCGGGGCCGTCGAGCAGCAGCACCGAGATGCCGCGTTTGACCATTTCCGGGATGCCGCGGAAGTACTGGATTTCTTTGGTGACGTCGAAGCCGTCGAGGAACAGCATGATCGGGCCTTTTTTGCCCGGCTGCTGATCGGCATGCACGATGATGCCCGGCAGGCTGGTGCCCTCGTAGGGAATTTCGACGTGCTCGAGGCGCAGCGCTTTGTTCAGTTCTGCGCCCTTGCGGAAAGCATCGACGCCGCGTTTGTAGGCCGCCTGGGTCTCATCGGTCTTCGGCTGTGAGAAACGTTCGCCGACGTGATAGTAGTGTGCGGCACGCATCAGGTACGAGGCGGCGGTGATGTTGTGGCCGCGGGCGGCCTCGGCGTGGCCGATGTTCTCGATGCGCTCGGCCTCGCCCGCCCATTCGTTAAACCACGCGATGTCGTCGCCGACGTGGTTTTTCAAGCGGAGACCGATGCGGTTGATTTCGTCGATCTCGGCGCCGCCCCAGGGCGCGCCGCCCAACGCGATCAGCACGCCGTGCGACCAGCGGTAGTTGTCGGGGAAATAGCTGTAGGCGAGCTCGCCGTCAGGCAGCGGTGAAACTGGCATTATTTTTTCCTCAGTCGGTTTATGAATTGCAGATTTAGTGTTCGTGTTCTACTCCTTCCCCCGTTTACGGGGGAAGGTTGGGATGGGGGGAGTCGATAATAATAGCCTATTACAAATTGCCCCCACCCTGGCGCGCGGACACGTTGCCGGCGAAGCCGGCCGTTTGCGGGTAGCGCGCCATGCAATCGCTCCCGCCCCGGATCGCTTCGCGAACGCCGTGTCGCGATTGCCCTCCCCCGCTACGCAGGGGAGGGAATGGGAAGTTAAAGTCGCGGAATGCCGGACTCGACGATGATCTTGCGGAATTTCTCGACGTCGCGTTTGACGATGGCGCGGAATTCCTCCGGCGTGTTGCCGACCGCCTGCAGGCCGAGTGCGCGTAAGCGGTCCCTTACTTCGGAGGTTTGCAGCGCGGCGACCACGGCCTTGTGCGCGGCGCGCACGATCGGGTCCGGTGTTTTCGCCGGCAGGAACAGGCCGGTCCAGTACTGGATGTCGTAGCCGGTCACGCCCTGTTCGGCGAGTGTGGGCACGTCTGGCAGCACAGGCGAGCGCGTCGAACTGGTGATGCCGTACGCTTTCATGCGCCCGGTTTGCAAATGGTTTTGCGTCGCCAGCGGTGTCAGCATCGATATTGCCGCTTCACCGGACACGACGGCGAGCTCCGACGGCGCGCTGCCTTTGTATTGAATGTTGGTCATCTTGATGCCGAGCTGTTTCCACAGTGCATCGCCGGCGAGTTCGCCGGTGGCGCCGGGAATCGCGATGTTCAGTCCGCCCGGGCGCGTTTTCGCGTAGGCGGCCAGATCCTGAATCGTGGCGCCCGGTAGTTTGGCGTTGGCGGCCACCACCATGCCGGTGGTCGATAACTGCGAGACCGGAATGAAATCGTTCACCGGGTCGTAGGGCAGCGATTTGTAGAGCGTGGCGTTGACGGCGTGCGTGCCGCTGTTGCCGATGATCAAGGTGTGGCCGTCAGGCGGTGCCTTGGCGCCGATTTCCATGCCGATGATCGCATTGTTGCTCGGCCGGTTGTCGACGATGATGGAAACGCCGAGCACCTCAGACATCTTCGGCACGATCAGGCGCGCCTGCACATCCGACGGTCCGGCCGCCGCGGAGCCGACGATCATGCGCACCGGGCGGCTGGACAGCGTTTGTGCGAGAGCGGCTCCGGAAATGCAGACCGTAGCGGCGAATGCAGTGGCGATTTGTATGTGTTTGTTCATGATTTTCCTCAGGACGCCAAGTATATGCCAAGCCACCACGTCGGTGGATGTCCCGTCTTTTTTTTGCGCCGGTGGCGGCGCATACGACCGCGGAACTTTGATCTGGCGCAGATTGTTAAGCGGGCATGCTTCTTAATATGAAAGCATGTCCGCGAAAATATCCCGGCCGGTCACAGTGTCCGATGCGCGGCGTCTTGCCGCGCTGCGCCGGCGTCTGCGCGCCGTCGTCGATGCGATCCATCACGAGGCGGCGGCGCGGCGCCGTCATATCAACACCGCCCTGCCCGAGCAGCGCCGCAGTGCGGTGAATCTCGCGCATTACCTCGGTCTGCGCAAACAGAAGGTGCGGCAGTTGCAACTCGATCTCGCCGCACTCGGGCTGTCGTCGCTCGGCCGCTCCGAAGGGCATGTGCGCGACACGCTGGTGCGTCTGGCCGGCTGGCTCGATCTGCCGCATCTGGGTGGGCGCGGGCGCAGCGCGCACGAAGAACTCAACAAGAGCACTGCGGAGGCGACGCTGCACGACAACACGCGCCTGCTGTTCGGGCCGCATCCGGCCGACCGTCACGTCTATATCATGGTGACCGCACCCGATGCCGCCGAGGTCAGCACTGCGTGGGCGGACAAGGTGCTGCACGCCGGCGCCAACATCCTGCGCATCAACGCTGCACACGAGTCGCCGGCGGCGTGGCGCAGCGTGATCGACGTTGTGCGCGCGCGGGCGGCGGTGTGCGGCAAAAGCCTCAAGGTGTTTGTCGATCTGCCGGGGCCGAAGCTGCGCGCCGAGATCCGCCGCACGCAGGCGACGGTGCTGCACTTTCCGCGCAGCAAGGACCACCTCGGCAAGAGCATCGCCGCGACGAGCGTCATGCTGGTGCCGCGGTTTGTCGCGGCACCGCAGGTGCCGCTGCCGCCGGAGTGGTTTGGCCGCCTGCGTGTAGGCGACCGTCTGCGGTTGTGTGACGCCGGCGGGCGCGCGCGCGAACTGGTGATCGTTGCCGCATCGCCTGACGAGGCGCGCGCCGAATGCGCGCGGTCGCTCTATCTCACGGCGGGACTGGCGGTCGAATGGCGGCGCGGCCGGCGCTGGCTGGAACGCGGTTGCATCGGCGCCATTCCGCGCGAACCCTGCGACGTTTTGCTCGATCGCGGTGGCCGCTTCATCCTCAACGAAAGCGGGCGCGCGGGTGCGGCGGAAAAGTTGCCGGTACTGCGCTGCCCGGAGGCCGGCGTGCTGGCGCAGGTCAAACGCGGCGAGCGCGTGGTGCTCGACGACGGCCGCATCGTCGCGGTGGCCGAATCCTCGGGCACGCAGGGCCTGGTCTGTCGCGTCACGCAGACGGCGAAGTCGCCGGCGCGGCTGCGTTCGGGCAAGGGACTCGCGTTCCCGGACAGTCACGTCAGCCTGCCGGCACTCGGTCCCGAGGACGAGGCGGCGCTCCAGTTCGCGCTCGCGCATGCCGACGGCGTCGATGTCTCGTTCGTCAATTCGCGGCGCGATGTTGATCGCATCGTCAAGCGCCTGCACGCTGATGCGGCGCCCGGCTTCGGCCTTGTGCTCAAACTCGAAACGCAGGGCGCGATCCGCAACTTGCCCGATATTCTCTTCGCCGTGCTGCGTTACCGGCCGGCGGGCCTGATGATTGCGCGCGGCGATCTTGCTGTCGAGGCGAGCTTCGAACAACTGGCCGAATTGCAGGAGGAAATCCTCGGCTTTGGCGAGGCCTGCCACCTGCCGGTGATCTGGGCCACCCAGGTGCTCGACAGCCTTGCGCACACCGGCGTGCCGACGCGCGCCGAGATGACCGACGCGGCGATGTCGATGCGCGCCGAGTGCGTGATGCTGAACAAGGGGCCGTTTGTCGCCGAGGCGACACGCATGCTGGTCCGGGTCATTCGCGACATGGAGCCGCGGCAATACAAAAAGCGCGCGCTGTTCTCGAAGCTCGCTTAGGCGGAGGCGGCGCGGTCGTTATTTGAACAGCCGCCAGTATTCGAGCACGAGCACGCAGCCGCTGGCGCCGACCAGCGCGATGAACGTGAGCGCCATGCCGCAGATGCGGAACCTGAGGTTTTCCGCGACCTGACTGACACCATAAGCATGCAGCGCGCGGCCGAGCAGCAAAAGACCGGTCAGTGCATGGATCAGCCAGTGACTGCCGCCGGAAGCTTCCATCAGGTAGAGAATGATCAGCGTGATCGGCACGTACTCGGCAAAATTGGCGTGCGCGCGCGTCGCGCGCAGCAGTTCCGCATTGCCGCCGTCGCCGACGCCGACCTGCAGTTTCTGGCGCAGGCGTATGGTGCGCAGGCTGAGGACGAAAAAGAGCAGGCCGAACAGCGGGGCGTAGAGGGCGATGATGTGCATGGGCTTGACCTCACAGTCAGGTGAAACGGCTCAAAGATACATTCGACGCAAGTTATCGTGTTTTTTGCGAGGCGGGGTGCTGCCGCAAAATACATGTTGTTTCAATTTCTGCTGACGAAAAACTTGAGTTTTGAAAGTGTATAGCGGACGCGACGAAATGCAACGCGGCGTTTCAAGGCCCCGGAATACGCTGCGCGCCTTCCGGGCTACGGGTTTCCCGGTTTCGCCGTGCGCCATGCGGGAGTATCCTGCGAAACTTGAACCGCAGGAGTCACGGGGTTTTCATGAAATATGAACTGTATTACTGGTCGCACATTCAGGGCCGCGGCGAATTCGTGCGCCTGGCGCTGGAACAGGCCGGCGTCGCCTACGTTGACGTTGCGCGCGAACCTGAAGCCCATGGCATGGGCGTGGCGGCAATCCGCCGTCTGCTCGCTGATGAAACACTGACAACGCCGCCCTATGCGCCGCCGGTGCTGCGCGCGGGCAAACGGTTGATCGCGCAGACGGCGAATATTCTGCTGTTTCTCGGTGCGCGCCACGGCCTCGCGCCGAAGGACGAGGCGGGGCGCCTGTGGGCGCACCAATTGCAACTGACGGTCACCGACTTCGTGGTGCACATTCACGACAGCCACCATCCGATCGCCGGCAGCCTGTATTACGAAGAGCAGTTGCCGGAGGCAAAACGCCGCGCACAGAAGTTTCACGTCGACCGTCTGCCGAAGTTCCTCAATTATTTCGAACGCGTGCTGCGTTGTAACCCGCACGGCGGCAAATACATGGTCGGTGCGCGCCTTTCATACGTCGATCTGTCGATGTTTCAGTTGATCGCAGGTTTGCATTATGCCTTTCCGCGCGCGATGAAGGCCTTGGCGCCGTCGCTGCCGCTGCTGGTCGCATTGCATGCACGGGTGGCGAAACTGCCGCGCATCAAGGCTTATCTGAAATCGAAGCGGCGCCTGCCGTTCAACCAGCTGGGCATCTTCCGGCGTTATGCGGAACTCGATCTGCAGCCGGCGAGCAAGGTTACGCAATCGAAGTCGAAAAGCAGGACCAACACCGGCGCGGTGCGCGCGCCGTCTTCAAGAGTGAAAGCGAAAAAGAAATGAATTTGTTGAATCTTCCGCGCGGGCTGTTGTTGAGTGCTGTCGCCATTTGCAGCTGCGTGCAGGCGGATACCTGGCCGTCGAAACCGATCCGCCTGATTTCGCCGTTTGTGCCGGGCGGCGGCGCCTCGCTGGTGGCACGTCTGCTGGCGCCGGACCTGAGCGAGGCGCTCGGGCAGTCGATCGTGGTGGACAACCGCGGTGGCGGTGGCGGCGTCATCGGTTCCGAAATTGCCGCACACTCGCGTCCCGATGGGTACACCTTCGTCATGGGCACCGCCAGCAACATCTCGGTGCGCCCGCTGATCGACAAGGTGCCCTTCGATCCGATCAAGGATTTTTCCGCGATCATCCACACGACGACGGTGCCGCTGGTGCTGTGCGTGCATCCGTCGGTGGCGGCCAGATCGGTGAAGGAATTCATTGCCCTTGGCCGCTCAAAAGAGGCGAGACTGAATTTTGCGTCGTCGGGCGAGGGCACCATCAGCCATCTCGCCGGCGAGCTGTTCAAGATGTCGTCGGGCGTGACGATGTCGCACGTGCCCTACAAAGGCGGCGGCCAGGCCATCATCGACGTCATTGCCGGCCACGTGCAACTGGGCTTCATCAACATTCTCGAAGCCTCCTCGCAGATCAAATCGGAACGCCTGCGCGCGCTGGCGGTGACCACCGCGGAACGTTCACCGATATTACCCAATGTGCCGACGGTGGCCGAATCGGGGCTTGCCGGTTATGAAGTCACGCAATGGAGCGGCATGCTGGCGCCGGCCGCCACCCCGCCGGCGATCATCGCGCGCATGAACGCCGAGATCGACAAGATCCTGCGCAAGCCGCTGGTGCGCGAACGGTTCGCTGCCGACGGCGCGCAGCCGGGCGGCGGTTCGCCGGAAAAATTTTCCGCCTTCATCAAGGCGGACATCGCGAAGTGGTCGAAGGTGGTGAAGAATGCGGGGCTGGCGAAGTAAGTGCAGCGCAGGAAGCGGCGGTTCGCAGCAATTCCCCTTTCCTTGAAGGGGAGGAGATGCAATTGTTTTGACGTGGTAAGGGCTTATTGTTTAATCAGCCCCAGTTCGGTCATGATGAGCTTGGTGTCGTTGAATTCGACTTCGAGATACTTTGCGAATTCCTTGCTGCGCATGAACTGAGGGTCCCAGTCGCGCGTTTCGGCTTCTTTTTTCCATTCATTGCTGGCCGTCATTTTGGCGAGTACCTCCTCCCAGTAGGCGACGGCAGCGGCCGGCATGTTCTTCGGGCCGAAGATGGCACGCCAGCTCTCCAGGCTGCTGTTGATGCCCTGTTCCTTGAACGTCGGCACGCCGGCGAGCGAACCCGACAGCCGGCGCGGTGCTGCCACCGCCAGCATGCGCGCGCCGCCCGCTTGTACCTGCGGCAGGGCGGACCCCACTGACGACACCACCAGATCGAGATGGCCGCCGACCAGTGCAGTCATCGAATCGGCGTTGGTCTTGAAGATCGCCACCTTGAGTTTGCGCACGTCGACGCCGCCCGAGCGCAAGGCCAGCGCCAGCGTCAGGTGATTGGGGCCGCCGCGCGCGACGGTGCCGATGGCGAGCGCCGCCGGATCGGCCTTAAGGCGGTCGATGACATCGCGCATGGTCTTGAACGGCGCGCCGGCGCGCACGGAAATCGCGCTGTGCTCGTTGATCAAAAGTGCTACCGGCGTCAGATCGAGATAACTGGTTTGCGTGATGCCGGCGAGCTGGTTGCCGAAGACCGTGGGGTTGGCCAGCAGCAGGTAATGCGGGTTAGCCGGAAATGAATTGAGATAAACCACGGCGATGGTCTGATTGCCGCCGGGTTTGTTCATCACGTTGATCGGCGTCGGCGCCTGCTTGGCGTCCTGCAAGAGTTTCTGGATGACGCGCGCGACCTGGTCGTTGCTGCCGCCGGCGTCCGACGAGGTGATGATTTCGATTGCGCGCTCGGGCTTCCATGTCTGCGCCCAGCCGTTGCACGCGCAAACCAGACCGATACACAGCAGTAATGCGTTACGCAATCCGTTCATGGTTCCTCCTGTTTCATTGGATTCAATTCTTGTTTGTACAGTATATGGTCACGTTTGCACCGGCTCCATTCCCTTGGTGCGATACACACGCAGAGCCGCCGGCGAGGCGAGAAAGTCTACCAACTCTTTGGCGGCCGTGGCGTGCGGCGCGTCGCTGAACGGCGCTGCTGCCATCACCGTCCAGACCTGAATCTCGTCGGGGAAGGGGCCGACGATGTCGACGCCCGGCACGGCGAGCAGTTCAGGAATCTGCTGGATGGCGAGGTCTGCTTTGCCGGCGACGACGAATTCGCCGACCAGCCCGCCGTCCGGAATCTGCGCCTTGGCTTTGATTTCGGCGGCGATGCCCATGCGTTCAATCAGGCCGGCGAAATAAATGCCGCTGGCGCCGAGGCGTGTGTAGACAATCGATTTCGTGGCAAGCAATGCGCGTTTGAAGGCCTCGACGCTGGCGATGTCGGGGCGCGGCGTGCCTGCCCGCACGCCGACCCCCGCGCCCGAACGCGCGAGCAGTTGCGTTTGCAGTGTGATGCCATCGCGCGCCAGCGCATCCATCACCGGCGCGGTCACGATGGCAACGTCGCCGCGTTCGCCGTTGTTGATGCGCGTTGCCAGCGCATTGGCGGTGTCGAAGCGGATGTCGAGCCGGTGGCCGCTGTCGCGTTCGAACTGCGGGCCGAGTTCCGCCAGTGCGCCGTGCACGCCGTTGGAGGATAGAACCCGGAGGGTGATGCCGGCGGTCGATTGAGCCATGTCAATTTTTGCATTGGTGATTTGAAGGGACTGCAAGCTTACCCGAATGTTGCGCCAGTTCGCCTGCGGAGCTTGCGGCAATGGGTGTGCTCAAGGCATCATCAGGGTCAAAAGGCAAACAGAGGACAACGATGGAATTCCGTTTGAACGAAGACCAGCGCGCGTGGCAGATGATCGCGCGCAAATTTGCCGACGAAGAAATCAGCAAAATTTCCGTGTCGCGCGACGCTATCGAAGATCCGCGCGCGACCTTCGACTGGGAGATCATCCGCAAGGGTTCGCGGCTCGGCCTGCGCACGCTGGGCATACCCAAAGAGTGGGGCGGCCCCGGCGTCGATTTCACCACGCAGGCGATCGTCATGGCGGAGCTCGCGCGCGGTGACAGTTCGATTGCCAAAACCTTCAGCCAGTGCTGGAAGTGGTGCCACCTGATCATGGACCGCTGCACGCCGGAGCAGCAGGCGCGTTACCTCAAGCCCTTCATGGCCGACGATGCCTTCGTGCTGGGCGGCGGCATCACCGAACCCAATGCCGGCTCGGACAACCGCCTGCCGCCGGCGACGGCGCCGAAGAGCGGGCTGCGTCTTTCCGCGAAACACGACGGCGACGCCTGGCTCCTGAACGGCGAGAAATGTTTTATCGCCAATGCCAATATCGCCAAACTCATTTTTGTGTTCACGCGCACCAATCCCGACGTGGCGGTACGCAGCGGCACGACGATCTTCGCGGTGCAGATGCCGCATGAAGGCGTGCGCGTCGGCAAGGTGTTCAACAAGGGCGGCTGGCGTTTCTACCAGAATGCCGAGCTGATTTTCGAAAATGCGCGCGTGTCGCAGTCCGACATGATGGGCAAACTCGACGGCGCCATGAGCCACCACGGCGGCAAAAACGCCAAATTCGCCGAGCTTGAATACTCAGCCAATGCGGTGGGCGTCTGCGATGCGGCGGTCGAGATGGCGATGCTACACGCACGTCGTGAAAAGCGCGGTGGCCGTGTGCTGGCAGAGCAGCAGTTGGTGCAACTGCAATTATCGCAAATGCACATGATGACCGAGGCGCTGCGCTCCTTCATGTTGCGCGTGGCGACCGAGAGCGACGACGAAGGAAACGAGCACTTCGCGCACAGCCATTTTCTGATGAACTTCGCCACCGAGGCGATCCAGCGTGTGTGCAACCTTAACCAGGAAATCCACGGCTACGCCGACGGCCGGCATCGCGCCGGCGCCGACAAGCTGGTGCGCGATGCCATCATCTGGACGCACATCGCGGGTGACGCGGTGCAGAAGATGAAGGCGGTGAGTTTTCTGCTGAAGTAAGACGCTACAGGCGGGGCGCTGCGCGCCGGATGTTTCGCGCGCGCAGGCGCCGCCCGCATCAATCCCGATTATTCGCCTTTGCCACCGGCTGATTTGGCGGCGGCCTTGGCGGCTTCCATTGCCTTGGCTTTGTCCTCATCGCTGACGGCGGCGGGTGCGGTCGCCGCCGGCGCAGCGGGGGCTTCGGCTTTGGGCGTTTCCGGCGCGGCCTGCGGGGCGGGCTTCGGGGCTTCCTTGCCGCATGCGCTTAATAAGAGGGCGGCAACGGCGGCGGTGACGAGTGAAATTTTCATGGATTTTCCTGAGGTGTAAATAGTGACGGTTGGTTGTGCAGCATTTGTCCGTCTGCGGCGGGACTGACCGCCGTAAACCGACATCCCGATGTTAGCGCAGACCGGCCTGCATGCGCGAAGTGGCGACTCGGATTAGAATGGCGAGACAAAAAATAAAATTGCTTTTACGCAAGCGGGAGGAAAAAACTTGTCGGACGCTATTTTTGACTACGATGTTTTGATCGTGGGTACTGGCAACGCCGCGTGCTCGGCTGCACTGGCGGCGCTGGAAAAAACACCGCGTGTGGGCATGCTCGAAAAAGCCTCGCAGCGCGACCGCGGCGGCAACAGCATGCTGACGGTGCTGATGCGCTTTGCCTTCAACGGCGCGGCAGACCTCAAGCCACTGATCCGCAATTATTCCGATGACGAAATGCGGCCGCTGCTCGAAGGCCTGCCGCACCGCACCGAGGCCGAGTTGTGGGACGAGATCATGCACGTCACCAACAACCAGTCGGACCAGGATATGCTGCAGGTGCATGTCACCGAATCGCTGAAGACCGTGCACTGGCTGGCGACGAAGGGGCATGACTGGTCGCCGGCGACCATCCGCGACGATAACGTCGTCACCATGAACGGCGGCGGTGCCGGTTTGCAGAAGCGCAACTTCGCGATGCTCGAAAAAGCCGGCGTGAAGTTTCATTACGAAACCGCCGCGCTCGAGCTCGTGCAGGACGCCAGAGGCAAAGTCACCGGCGTGAAGGCGCTGACGCCGCAGGGCATCGCCACCTTCAACGCCAAATCCGTGGTGCTCGCCTGCGGCAGCTTTGAATCGAACCCCGAAATGCGCGCGCGCTACCTCGGCCCGGGCTGGGACATGATTCACCTGCGCGGCGTGCCGTACAACACCGGCGACGGTCTGAAAATGGCAATGGACATCGGCGCCATGCCCTATGGCAGCTGGAGCAGCTGCCACGCTTCGCCGCAGGATATCGCGCTGCCGAAATTCACCGTGCCGTCAGCGCATTCGCTCAAAGACAGTCAGACGCGTTACATGTATCCGTGGGGCATCATGGTTAACACGAATGCCGAGCGTTTCATCGACGAGGCCTACGACACGCGCGGCCGCACCTATGCGGCGATGGGGCGTTCGATCCTCGCGCAACCCGGCGGCATCGCTTACCAGATTCTTGACGCGAAGATCCGCAAGATGAATCTCTACACGCCGAACTATCAGAGCGCGACCACGGTGAAGGCCGACACGCTGGAGAAACTTGGCGCCGAGCTCGATCTCAACGTGCCGAAGTTCGTCAAGACCGTTACTGAATTCAACGCCGCCGTGCAGCCGGGCAAATACAATCCGGACCGTCATCAGCTCGACGGCAAAGGCACCGCCGGCATCACGCCGCCGAAAACCAACTACGCGCTGGAAATCGACGAACCGCCGTTCGAAGCCTTCCCCGTTCGTTGCGGCATGACCTTCGCCTTCGGCGGTTTGAAAATCGATCCGAAATCAAGCCAGGTGCAGCACGTTGCAGGCAGGCCGATTCCCGGCCTCTATGCGGCGGGTGAAATGGCCGGCGGCCTGTGGGTCGGCAATTACGCTTCCGGTTCTGGCATGATGGCGGGCGCGACCTTCGGCCGTATCGCCGGCAGCAACGCGGCGGCGACGGCGATCGCTTAAGAGATTGTAGCGTGGGCAACTTTGTTGCCCACGCGCTCAATCGACGTGTGCCGTCCACGTGGGCAACAAGTTGCCCACCCTACTCGCTTGATCTTGAAGCATTGCAACTGTCGAGAAACAGAAACACTGAGGAACTCAATTGAACATCATCGTCACAGTCAAACAAGTCGCGGACCCGAACATTCCGCCGGCGCACATTCAGCTCGACCCCGATGGCAAACGCATCATCTCGCCCTTCGGTGTGCCGCCGGTGATGAACGGTTACGATGCCAACGCGCTCGAAGAAGCGATCCGCCTGAAAGAAGCGCACGGCGGCAAGATTACGGTGCTGGGGCTCGGTGACGACACCAGCCGCGAATCGCTGAAGATGGCGGTGGCGATGGGTGCCGATACGGCGATCCTCATCAATGATCCTGACCTGGTGAACGGCGACAGCGCGACCATCGGCCGCGCGCTGGCTGCGGCGATCAAAAAAATCGGCATGCCCGATCTCGTGTTGTGCGGGCGCCAGGCGTCGGACACCGATGGCGGACAAGTGCTGCACTGGCTTGCCGAGGCGCTCGATCTGCCGACGGTGGCGCCGGTCACCAAGATCGAAGCGGTCGCAGGCAACGAACTCACGGTGCACCGTTTGATCGAAGACGGTTATCAACGCATCAAGGTCGAACTGCCGGCGTTGCTCGGCGTATCGAGCGAAATCAACGAAGCGCGGCATCCGAGCGTGCGCGGCACGATGGCGGCAGGGCGCGCGATGATTGCCGGCTGGAAGGCCGCCGACATCGGCCTCGCACCGCAGACGCCGAAGGTTGAGCTGCGCGAACTGCAAATCCAGTTGCGCACGACCAAGGCGGAATTGATCGAGGGCGCATCGGGCGCAGAAAAAGGTGCTGCGCTCGCCAACAAACTACATGAGCTGGGGTTAATCTGATGGCTGGGGTATTGGTATTTGGCGACACCGTCGGCGGCAAGCTCGCGCCGGCTTCTCTGGAAATGGCGGTGGCGGGCGCGGCGCTCGCGCAGGCCCTGAATGAACCGCTGGCGGGCGCATTGATTGGCGACGGTCTTGATGCCGCCGCAGCGGAATTCGCCGGCGGCTTCACCACGCTGCATCTGCTCGAAGGCAAACACCTGCGGCCCTACACCGCGCGCTGCGCGATTGCCGCGGCGCGCGCTGCGATCGAGGCGTGCAAACCATCGGTTGTGCTGTTCCCGCATACACTCGAAACGCGCGAATGGGTGCCGCGTCTGGCGGCGATGCTCGACACCGGGCTGGTGATGGACTGCACGGCGCTTGCGGCCGAGGGCAGCGATCTCGTCGTCAGCAAGCCGGTCTACGGTGGCGGCGTGGTGGCGCAGTATGTAGTGCGCGGCGTAACGCGGCTGGTTACGGTGCGCACCGGCGTATTCGAAGGCGGCGCGGGTGCAGCGTCCGCTGCGGTCAACAAAATTGCCGTGGCCGAACCGGCGGCAGGCCGTGTCACCCTGATCGACGAACAAAAAATGCAGGCCGAAGGTGGCGTGCGCCTGAAAGATGCGACAACCATCGTCTCGGGCGGGCGCGGACTCGGCGGCCCCGACAACTGGCATTACATTGAAGAAGCCGCGGCATCAATCGGCGGCGCGGTGGGTTGTTCGCGGCCGGTCGCCGATTCGGGCTGGGTCTCGTCGGCGCATCAGGTCGGATTGAGCGGCACCAGTGTGAAGCCGGATCTCTACATTGCCGTCGGCATCTCCGGCGCGGTGCAGCATCTCGCCGGCATCAGCAATTCAAGCACGGTCGTCGCGATCAATGTCGATGGCGACGCCGACATGTTTACGCGCGCCAACTACGGCGTGGTCGGCGATTACAAGGAAGTGCTGCCGGGGTTTGTCGCGCGCGCGAAGCAACTGCGGGGATAGTTTCAGCAAGGCAAATTCATCGGGAGGGCCGGAATGCGGAAAGATATCGTCACTCCCGCGCAAGCGGGAGTCCAGGGATGGGCGACACGTTTCGGCAAAAACTGGATTCCCGCTTGCGCGGGAATGACGTACTGGTTTTCGAAGTTCGCTGCGGCACCGATTTCTGCGTGCGTTGCTATTGCGTTTGTTGCCGGTCCGGCAAATGCGCAACCGTACCCCGTCAAACCCATCCGCATCGTCGTCGGCTTCGTGCCGGGCGGCGCGGTGGATTTCACGGCGCGCCTCGTCGGCCAGAAATTGTCCGAGGCACTCGGTCAGCCGGTGGTGATCGAAAACCGCGCGGGTGCCAGCACGGCGATTGCTACCGAGCGCGTGGCAACCGCACCCGGCGACGGTTACACGCTGTTGCTGATCCCGACTTCAACCGCGGTGCAGACTGCACTGCGCTCCAACCTGCCGTACGACCTGAAGCGCGATCTCACGCCGGTCTCGCTGGTGTCGATCGGCCCCTTTGTGCTGGTCGTGCATCCGTCGGTGCCGGCAAAAACGCCGCAGGAACTGATCGCGCTCGCGCAGCGCCAGCCCGGCGCGCTGAATTACGGTTCGCCCGGCATGGGCAGCGCGAACCATCTGGCCGGCGAACTCTTTCTGCTGCAGACCAAAGTGAAGATCACGCACATTCCCTACAAGGGTTCTGGTGAGGCGGTGATCGCCGCTGCCTCGGGCCAGGCACCGGTGGGATTTCCGAGCCTCGCCGGGGCGATTCCGATGCTCGACAGCGGACGTCTGCGCGCGCTGGCGGTGACGAGTTTGCGCCGCGCGACCTCGCTGCCGAAGGTGCCGACCCTCGACGAAACCCTGCTGAAGGGTTTCGATTACGTGGCGTGGTACGGTGTAGCCGTGCCGTCATCAACGCCGAAGGACATCGTCGCCAAACTCAACGGCGCGCTGGGAAAGATCGTGCAATTGCCCGACGTCAAGGAAGCCTTCAATCGGCAGGGTTTTGAAGCGCAGGCCGGCACGCCTGACGAATTCACTGCGATTATCAATCGCGAAATCGAACAGACGATCAAACTCATTCAGATCACCGGCCTCAAGGCCGAGTAGCATCGCAGAATCAATCAGGAGAACACGAATGGCTGGAGCGGCTGACGGCGCGCCGGGTGCGGCGCCCGGAAAAACACAAACCGTCGGCGTGGCCGGCCTCACGGCAAGCATTGCGCAGCTCGTCAGCAGCTTCGACGGCGCGACACTCGAAGCGGCAGCGCTGACACGCGCCACACACGGCGTGCTCGATGCGATCGGTGTGGCGCTCGCCGGTATCGACGAGCCGGTGTCGAAAGTGATGCTTGGTTATGCCGCCGAGCTGCCGGCGCAGGACGGCGCGACGATCTGGGGTAGCGCGCGAAAAGTCGCGTTGACTGAGGCGGCGTTAATCAACGGCACGCTCGCGCATGCGCTCGATTACGACGACATGAACCGTTCGATGCTGGGGCACCCGAGTTCGGTGCTGACCGCGGCCTTGCTGCCGCTGGCCGAGTCGTTGCAGCTGCCGGGCCGCAAGGTGCTCGAGGCCTACGTCATCGGGCTGGAGGCGATGGCGCGCGTCGGCCGCATTTTCGGCATGAAAGCCTACGACCGCAGCTGGCATCCGACCGCGGTGCTCGGCGTGCTCGGTGTGGCGGCGGGCGCGAGTTATCTGCTGCGCTTGAATGCTGCGCAGACTATCAACGCGCTCGGCATTGCCGCCTCCGAAGCCTCCGGCATCAAAAAGAATTTCGGCGCCATGATGAAGTCGGTGCATGCGGGCAGCGCCGCGCGCAAGGGCATCTGGGCGGCGCAGTTCGCGCAGCGCGGGCTGGCTGCCGATGCCGCCGCGCTCGAAGGAAAATTCGGTTTCTGCGACATGTTCAATGAGATGCAGGAGCCGCAGGAACCGGCCGACGCGGCAACGCGCGGACTCGACATCATGGCCGCAGGCCTCGTCTTCAAACAGTATCCGTGCTGCGGCGGGCTGCACACGCTGCTCGACATCATGCTCGATTTGCGCGCCAAACAAGGATTGCAGGCGGCGGATGTTGCGGAGATCGAATGCCGTCTGCATCCGCAGAAGGTCGCTTACCTCGACCGCCCGGCGCCGGGCGAAAACCTCGCCGCAAAATTCAGCGTGCAGTATTGCGTGGCGGTGGCGCTGTTGAACGGCAAGGTGGGACTCGCGGATTTCAACGATACGATCATTTTTGATGTGACGCGTCGCGCCCTGATGCAAAAAGTCCGCATCACAGCGCGTGAGGACTTCGGCAGTTTTGAGAGCGAAATTGTCGTGCGTAAAAACGACGGCAGTGCGCTGTCGGCGCGCATGCTGGAGGCGCGCGGTTCGATCCGCAATCCGCTGTCAGAGGCGGAACTGCTCGCCAAGTTCGAGGATTGCGCGTCGGTGGTCCTGCAGCCGGCGCAAGCGGCGGAGGCGGGCGCTGCGCTGCTGGCAATAGATTCGGCGCCTGTAGTTGCTCACGTGATCGAATTGTTGTGCCCGCGGAGCTAGTTTTATGCGCGATTGGTTTTGTGGCGCAGGCGACTCGCCTGCGTCAAATGTCCGTTGCAATCCGATGACGCGGTGCTTCTCGCAGGCGGGTCGCCTGCGCCACAATGCCGCCCACCCGACGTGATTGCGTGAAATGAATTTATGATTGTGCAAGGAATTCGATGAACAAGATGATACTGTTTCGAATTGCGCTGACATCAATGTGCTGTGTGTTTGCCGCTTCCGCTGCGGCGCAGAACTGGAAGCCCGAACAGAACGTCGAGATCTCGGTTGGCACCGGGCCCGGCGGCGGGGCCGACCGCACTGCGCGTTTCATCCAGCGCCTGATCCAGGAAAAGAAGCTGATGCCGCAGGCGGTGTTTGTCGTCAATAAACCCGGCGGCGGTGGCACCATAGGCATGCGGTATCTCAACACCCATCCGGGCAACGCGCACTTCCTGCAGATGTATTCGCCCAACGTGCTGGCCGGTCACATCGTCGGCCAGGTCTCGGTGAACTATAACGAGGTGACGCCGCTGGCGATTCTGTATTCGGAACACATGCTGGTGGCGGTGCGCACCGAATCGCCGATCAAGGACGGTCGCGACCTCATTGCGCGCCTGAAGGCCGATCCGAAATCGCTGTCGATGACGGTAGGCATCGGACTCGGCAATATGAACCACATCGGCGCCGCATTGCCGCTGCGCGCCGGTGGTGTGGATGTGAAGCAGGTCAAGGCCGTCGTCTTCAATACGGTAGCGGAATCGGTGACCGCGGTGGTCGGCGGTCACATCGATATCGTTGCCGCCACGCCATCGACCATTTTGCAGCAGGTGCAGGCGGGCCGCCTGCGCGTGCTCGGCATCACCGCGCCGCAACGCGTGCCCGGCCTCTTTGCGCAGAGCCCGACCTGGCGCGAACAGGGTATCGACAGCATTGCTTCGTTCTGGCACGCGGTAATCGGCCCCGCCGGCATGACGCCCGCGCAGGTGCATTACTGGGAAGAAACGCTGGCGCAACTGGCGGCGACCGACGAGTGGAAAAAACAGCTCGAAGATAACTATCTGACGCCGCAGTTTATGAAGTCCGCCGCGGCGACGAAATTTCTCGGCGGGCAGTACAGTGAACTCAAGTCGATCCTGACCGAGCTGGGGATGGCAAAGTAATTGCTTTGAGACAAGTACCATATTAATTAACGGGGGGCAAAATGAAATTGCAGAGAATCACTGTTGTTGCCGCAATCGGCTGCAGCCTGTTTGCAGGCACCGCGCTCGCGCAAAAAGCTATTCCGCTGACCTCGGTGCCTGCCAACGTGGTGCGTGGCCATATACCTTCCGACCGCGCACCGGTGCTGAAGATCCAATCCGGCCAGACCGTCGCCATCGACACGATTTCGCATCAGGGTGTCAGTACGCCCGAGGGCGCGGTGGCGTTTTTCGGCAAGGGCGGCGTGCGCCCCGAAGATGTGCTGCCGGACGCCATTGCGGTGCAAAAGGAGGTGGCGATTCCTCAGGGCGGCGGCACTCACGTGCTGACAGGTCCGATTTATATCGAGGGCGCCGAACCCGGCGACATGCTGGAAGTGCGCGTCATTAACGTTGAATTGCGCGTGCCCTACGGCGTCAATGCTTCGAACAAGGGCACCGGCCTGCTGCCGGCGCAACTCGATGCACCGATGTATCGCGTGATCCACCTCGACGCCAAACGCAATGTCGCGTTGTTTGCGCCCGGGATTGAAGTTCCGCTGGCCCCTTTCATGGGCATCATGGCGGTGGCGCCGCCGCCCGGCGGCGGCATGACCAGTTCGCGCCCGCCCGGTATGTTCGGCGGCAATCTCGATCTCAAACAACTGACACGCGGCGCGTCGCTCTATCTGCCCGTCTATAACAACGGCGCCTTGTTCTACACCGGCGATGCGCACACCGCGCAGGGTGACGGCGAAGTTGACGGCACGGCGATCGAAACGTCGTTGAAGCCGACGCTGCAGTTCATCGTGCATAAAGGTAAAGGCAAGGGCATGGTTGCGCCGCGCGCCGAAAATGCCACGCATTACATCGTCACCGGCCTCGACAAAGACCTCAACCTTGCACTGAAAAATGCGGTGCAGGCTGCGGTGGATTTTCTGATGCAGGAAAAAGGCCTTGATGCCGGCGCTGCCTATGCACTGGCCAGCATCGCGGTTGATTTCCGCATCGCCGAGGCGGTCAACCTTGTACAGGGTGTTTACGGCATGATTCCGAAGAACATCTTCAAAGAGCAGAAGGACTACTGGTTCAAGCCTTGAGCAAACGCAACGTCGCCGCACATGGTTGATGCGGACAGCGCCGGCGCGGTTGCAACGCAATCGCCGCCGGCGATGTTGTTTGCCGAGTGCGCGCCGTGAGTTAATGGCTGATGCGCGTGCCCGATTGAATCGTCGGCACTAGCAGTTTTTGCGATGGTCTATTTGTCGAGCTTGATGCCCGCTGCCTTGATGACGCCGGACCATTTTTTGATTTCAGACTGGAAGTAGGCGCTGAATTCCGCCGATGGCTGGCCGCCGGGTTCACCACCCTGACTGATAAACGACTGACCGACTTCGCGGGTTTTCAATGCGGCGCGCGTATCGGCAAGCAGGCGCTCGACGATGGGTTTCGGCGTTTTCGCGGGTACCAGCAGGCCGAACCATGAACTCGATTCGAAGCCCGGATAGGATTCGGCGATGGTCGGCACCTCGGGCAGGGCCTGCGCGCGTTTTAAGCTGGTGATGGCGAGGCCGCGCACCTTGCCGCTTTTAACGTGCGGCAGCGTCGAGACCGTGCTGCTGAACAGGACCTGGATCTGGCCGCCCATCAGATCGATTGCCGCGGGGCCGCTGCCTTTGTAGGGCACGTGCGTCATTTCGATTTTTGCCGCGGTCTTTAACAGTTCGCTGGTGAGATGAATCGAACTGCCGGTGCCCGACGAGCCGTAGTTCAGCAGGCGCGGATTGCTGCGCGCCAGTGCGACGAGTTCGGTCACGGAATTGGCGGCCACCGACGGATGCACTGCGAGCATGAAGGGCGTTGAAACCACCATCGTCACCGGCGCGAAATCCTTGATCGGGTCGTAGGGCAGGTTCTGGAAGAGGCTCGGATTGACGGCGTGGGTGGTCGAAATCAACAGCAGCGTGTGGCCGTCAGGCGGCGCCTTCGCCGTCAGTTCGGTGCCGATGATGGTGGTCGCACCGCTGCGATTGTCGATCACCACTGGCTGGCCGAGGCTTTCCGTGAGTTGTTTGCCGAGCAGGCGGCCGATCGTATCGCCGGGTCCGCCGACGCCATACGGCACGATGAAACGGATGGGTTTGTGCGGGTAACTTTGGGCGAAGGTCCATCCGCTTGCCGACACCAGTGCAATGGCGACTGCAGCGTGCCACATGAGTTTATTTTCGGGGCGCATCAAATTACTCCGTCGGTTCTGAGTTTGTCGATGTCGGCGTCCGTCAGGCCGAGCACGCCGCTGAGAATCTCATGCGTATGTTCGCCGAGCAATGGTGCGGCGCGTTCGTACGTCGGCGGTGTCGCGGACAGGCGCGCCGGATTGGCGACAGCGGGCACCGAGCCGGCGGCGGCGCGCGCATGCGGAATGCGCGTCTCGACGCCACGCGATTTCACATGCGGATCGTCGAACACCTGCTGCAAATCATTGAGCGGCCCGCAGGGCACGCCGAGTTGCGTGAGCTTCTCGATCCACTCCGCGGTAGTGGCTTTGGCGAAGGCGGCTTCGAGTTGCGGCACCAGCGCATTGCGGTTTTTCACGCGCAGCGGGTTGGTGAGGAAGCGTGCGTCTTTGGGCAGATCGCCGAGGCCAAGCAGCGCGCAGAGTTTGCCGAACTGGCCGTCGTTGCCGACCGCCACCACCATCGGTCCGTCCTTGGCCTGAAACATCTGATAGGGCACGATGCTCGGGTGCCCGGTGCCCATGCGTTTGGGCACGATGCCGCCGATCAGGTAATTCATGTTGATGTGCGAAATCGCTGCGATCGTCGTATCGAGCAGCGACATGTCGATGTGCTGGCCTTCGCCCGAGCGCTCGCGTTCGGCGATGGCCGTCATCACCGCAAAGCTGGCATAGATGCCGGTCATCACGTCGCAGATCGCCAGTCCGACTTTGGCGGGGCCGCCGCCCGGCAGTTCGTCCGGGCCGCCGGTGAGACTCATCAGCCCGCTCATGGCCTGGAAGATGTAATCGTAGCCCGGCCGGTTGCGATAGGGGCCGGTCTGGCCGAAGCCGGTGATGGAGCAATAAACGATACGCGGATTGATCTTGCGAATCGCTTCGTAATCGAGTCCATGGCGTTTGAGGTCGCCGACCTTGTAGTTCTCGATCAGCACATCGGAGTTGGCGGCGAGTGCCTTGACCAGCTCCTGTCCGCGCGGTGTTGATATATCAATGGTCACCGAGCGTTTGCCGCGGTTAATCGACATGAAATAGGCGGAATCCTCGGTTTCGGCGCCGCTGCTGTCCTTCAGATAAGGCGGGAAGGTGCGCGATTCGTCGCCGTGGTGCGGACGTTCGACTTTGATGACATCGGCGCCGAAGTCGGCGAGGTTTTGCGCCAGAAAGGGGCCGGCCAGCACGCGGCTCATGTCGAGAACGCGCAGATGATCGAGGGCTTTTCGCATATCGGTTGTTTCGTTTTCAGGGTAGGGAGGGGGGCGGTACTGCGCCGCCGGAAAGTACTAGCGGTCGGTGAAACGCGGTTTGCGCTTCTCCTGAAATGCCGTCACTGCTTCCTGGTGGTCAGCACCCATGTTGGTGATGGCTTCATAGGCAAGCGAGGCATCCATCATTGAATGCGCGAGCTGTCGCAGCGGCATGTTGATGCTGGTCTTGGTCCACTTGATGGCCTTGGTCGCACCGCGCGCGAGCTTGTCGGCAAAGGCGTTGACCTTGGTGTCGAGTTCTTCGCGCGGCACGGCATAGTTGATGAGGCCGATGCGTTCGGCTTCTTTGGCGTCGAGCATGTCGCCGGTGAGCAGGTATTCCTTGGCACGCGCAAATCCGATCAACTGCGGCCAGATCACCGCGCCGCCGTCGCCGGCCACGTAACCCATGCGCACATGCGGGTCGCCGAAGCGCGCGGTATCGACGGCGATCATGATGTCGCACATCAGCGCCAGCGTGGCGCCGAGGCCAATGCAGTCACCGTTGATGCGCGCGATGATCGGTTTTTCGAGATCGAGCAGACCGAAGATCATCTGCTTCATCTCGAGGTTCTTGCGGTTGAAGAGCTCGGGGTCGTCGATGCGCCGCTGCATCATCGGAATGTCGCCGCCGGCGGAGAACACCTCGCCGGCACCGGTGAGGATGACGACGTCGCATTCGGTGTCGACCTGCACCTGGTACCAGAGGCGTGAGAGCTCGTTGTGCAACTCGTAATGAATCGGATTCATCGGCGGGCGGTTCAGCGTGATCGTCAGAATGCGGTCACGCCGCTCGAACTGCATGTGTTTGTAGGATGAGTAGTCCATGGGAAATTTCCGTAAAAGTGTGACGTATGTTAATACTTATGCGGCCGGTGCGTTTCGTGCGCGGGCGCGCCAAATCAAGCCGTGCATCTTTGACTGTGCCCGCTTTCGCCAAATCCCTTTTGTGTTTGTTGGCGACGCAATTGATTGTATGATCGACGGGACATTATCCGGAAAAAGGGAAGATCGTGTACGAAGGTTTCAGGAAATTCGAAATTCAAACCTCGGACCCCGAGGTAAAAATCACCGGCGTCATCGGCGGCAGCGGGCCCGCGGTGTTGCTGTTGCACGGCAATCCGCTGACGCATGTGCATTGGCACCTGGTCGCGCCGCGGCTGGCGAAAAATTACACCGTCGTTGCCACCGATCTGCGCGGCTATGGCGACAGCGGCAAGCCGCGCGGGCGCGACGATCACAGCAACTACTCGTTCCGCCGCATGGGGCAGGACCAGATCGATGTGATGGAGTCGCTCGGTTTCAAGGAATTCATGGTCGCCGGCCACGACCGCGGCGCGCGCACGGCGTTCCGCATGGCGCTCGACCAGCCGGACCGTGTGAAGAAGTTTGCCAGCTTCGACATTCTGCCCACCCACCACATGCTGACGCACGCAACCTATCAATGGGCCTTGAACTCGTCGCACTGGTTTTTCATGGCGCAGGCCTATGACATTCCGGAGAAGCTGATCGAGGGTAAGGAGGATTTTTACATCCTCAACAAACTCACCAAGCTGGGCATTGGCAAGGGCGGCTTTTCTAAAGAAACGCTGGCCGAATACGCGCGCTGCTGCACGCCGGAGAACATCCATGCGGTATGCGAAGACTATCGCGCCGCCGTCAGCGTGGACATGGCGATGGACACCGCCGACTTTGAAGCGGGCCGCAAGATCGCCTGTCCGGTGGCGGTCTACTGGGGCGAACTCAGCCATACTGAAAAGCATTTCAAGCCGCGCGAGGCCTGGCCGCAGTATGCGTCGAACATCGTGAAGATCCGTTCGCTGCCCTGCGGGCATTATCCGGCCGAGCAGGTGCCCGATCTGGTGGTCAGCGAACTCGAGGAGTTTCTGCGCGGTTAAGCGGACGATGCGGCCGGCGCTGCCGGCCGCATCTCAAACCCGGCGTCAGGTTCTCCAGTGCGGGGTGGCCACGTAGTTTTTATTGATATCGGCGACCTTCTGCGTGCCGCAGTTGCCCATCACCAGTTTCAGCTCCGCCTGCATGATTTCCAGCACGCGGCTGACGCCGGCTTCGCCGAATGCACCCAATCCCCATAAGGTGGGGCGGCCGATGCCGACGGCGGTGGCGCCGAGTGCCAGCGCCTTGAACACATCGGTGCCGCGGCGCACGCCGCCATCGACGAACACTGGAATGCGGCCGTTTACCGCGGCGACCACTTCGGGCAGTGCTTCGAGCGTGCCGCGCCCGGTTTCGGTCGAGCGGCCACCGTGGTTCGAGACCAGGATGCCGTCGAGGCCGTAGTCGAGGCACAGCTTGGCATCTTCATGCGTGTCGATGCCCTTGATGATGAATTTGCCCTTCCAGTAGTCGCGTACGCGGGCGACGAATTGCCAGTCCATGGCGGGGTCGGTGCGGCGGCCTCCGCGCATGTCGATGCCGTCAGTCAGGGGGCGGTGGCGGCCGCCCTCGAAGCCGTCTTTGTGACAGGCCTCGCACTGCTTGAGGTCGCGGGGGCGCGTGCGGAAAAAAGTTTCGCTGAAGCGGCCGGTGGTGTTGTCGACGGTGAGCGCGATGACGGATACGCCGGCGTTCTGGAAGCGCTTCAACAAATCGACGCAGGCGTCCCAGTTGCTCGGCGCGTAGAGCTGCTGCCACACCGGGCGACCGTGCGCCTTGACGACGTCGTCGAGCGGCATGCCGCTCGAGGTCGACAGCATCTGCATGGTGTTGCGCGCACGCGTGGCGCGCGCCACCGCCAGTTCGCCGTCGGCGTGAAACGACCCCTGGCCGCCGGTCGGGCAGGTGAAGATCGGGCTGGCGTAGCTGTTGCCGAAGAGATCGACGCGCATGTCAACCTTGGTCGCGTCGCGCAGGCGGCGCGGGCGTAGTTGCACCTGGCGATAGGCGTCACGGTTGGCAAACAACGTCGCATCGTCGTCGGTGCCGCTGGCCATGTAGGCCCAGTGGCCCGGCTGCACCTTGGTGCGCGCGGTCGCTTCGAAATCGAACACCGTCAACGCATCGGCCGGTTTATCGACGACGCTCATGCGGTCGCGCATGATGCTGGCGAATCCGCTTTGTTTGATGTCCTGCGCAAATCCGCTGTCGGCGAGAAATGCGGCCACGCCGCCACCGGCGGCGACAGTCGGGCTGGCGGCCAGAAATTTCAGGAAATCGCGGCGTGCAACGGGCGATGGATTATTTGCCATGATGGGTGAACCTCCTCTCGATTGATCGTTTTGATCGCGGCGCGGACTGCGTCCGTCTGGTGGAACGACAATGTCATTCTGCGACGACATTTGCCGGTGCGCCCATCTTACATCGATCGGGTTCGCCTGGCGCCTGCAGGAATTAAATGCAGCACGCGGGCGTGCCGGCGTTGCGCCGGTCACGCGCCAGTCAGTCGATCTTCCAGTCCAGCCACTCGCAGACGCCGCGCCCCATCGTCCATTCTTGGTCGGACTCGCTTAACCACGGCAGCTCTTCAGTGAACAGCGTGAGCGCCTGCCGATAGCTGCAGGGCAGACGCGTCAGATCGGTGCCCCAGAACACGCGGCGCGCGCCGAAGGCGTCGAAGACCGCGCGCAGATAGGGGTGCAGCGCGCGGTACGGGTAGGCATCGGTGGCGATGGCCGGAATGCCGCTCGCCTTGACCGCGATGTTCGGCCGCGCCGCCAGGGCCAGCAGATGTTTGATGTCGCTGAACGCGTCCGCGCCCTTCGGGCCCGGCGGCACCGCCAGATGATCGATGATGATTTTGAGTCGCGGATGCTGTTCGGCGATGCGCTCGACCAGCGGCGCGTGCTTCTGGTGAATCAGAATCATCAGCGGCACGCCGGCCGCTTCGGCGGCGGTCCACAGCCATTCAAGTTCGCTGTTCACCAGCATCGGCTCGAACGGCGGCATGTGAAAGGTGAAACGGATGCCCAGCATGCCGGGCTGTGCGCGCCAGTGCGCAATGCGTTCGCGCGCGTCCGGTGCGCCCATGTCGAGCCGGCCCATGATGGCGAACGTGTCGGGATGCGCCGCGACGGCGGCGATCGCAAGATCGTTGCGCTCACCCTCCCAACTCGGCGGCACGATGATGGTGCGATCGACGCCCGCTGTTTTCATTTCAATCAGCAGATCGTCCATTGTGAACGGCTGCGGACGGTGCGGCGCATGACGCGCCGGCCACGGCCGCGCGGGTGTGCTGGCGGCCCAGATGTGGACTTGCGAATCGACGATCAGCATTGTTGTCTCCTTGAATTCAGCGGGTGCGCACGGTGAACGCCAGCAGCGCCGAGATCACCGTCAGCAGTATCAGCGCCGACAGCGCCAGCGACCAGTGGATGCCGATCAGGCTGCCCATCAGGCCGATGGTGACGCCGGCAAAGGCGCGCAGGCCCAGGCTCGACATGCTGTAGAGACCGATCACGCGTCCGCGCATATGCTGCGGCGCTTCCATCTGCACCAGCGTTTGCGCCATCGAGGCGAACGACAGTTGCAGAAATCCGGAACAGAACAACAGCACGATTGCCAAGGCATAGGAGGTCGATGCGGCGAAGCCGCCGATGGTGCAGCACCACAGCATGGCCAGAATGAAAGCGCTGCGCGGTTTTGCCGGCAGCAGGCCGCGGCTTTCGAGCACGAAGCCGGCGACCAGCGCGCCGGCGGCGTCCGCGGCGAGCAGCATGCTGTAGGTGAAGTCGGCGTGGCCGGCGCCGAGGTCGTGCGCGAAGGCCGGCATCTGCGCCTGATAGGCGTTGCCGATGAACAGCGAGGCGCCGCCGGCGAGCAGCGTCATGGCGACGATGGTGCGGTTACCGGAGATTTCGCGGATGGTCGGCAGGATGTCGGCAAGCCCGCGCGCGGCGGGCCGTTTGTTCTCTTCGTATTTTCGTTTGAACGGCGCCCAGAACAGCCACAGCATGAAGGGCAGGTAGAACAGAATATTGATGAGGATGCCTTGCGGCGGGCCGAAGGCGAGCATGAGGCCGCCGCCGATCGCCGGGCCCATCAGCATGCCGAGCATGCGCGCCGTTGAAGACAGCCGTACCGCGCTTTGCAGTTGCGCCGCGCCGACGATGTCGTAGATCAATACCTGACCGGCCGGCCCCCACAACACGCCGGCGAAGCCGTGCAGCACCAGCAGCACCATGGCGTGCCACATTTCCATCGTGTCGGTGATGAAGAGATAACCCCAACCGGCCGAAGCGGTGATGAAACAGAGCAGACCGATCTGGATGATGCGGCGCGGATCGAAGCGGTCGGCGAGCGCGCCCGAGTAGACAGAGAAAAACAGAAACGGCAGCCAGTGCGAGACGACGGCGAAGCCGGCCAGTGCCGGCGAGTGGAATTTCTCGTACATCATCCAGTAGCTGATGACGTGTTCGATGTTGTCCGCCATCATGCCCAGTGCGGAGACAACGAAATAGAAACGAAATGCCGGGTGGCGCAGCGCGGCAAATGATTTCGGCGACGTCGGCGGCGCTTTGTGTGCGCTTGCAGTCATGAGGCAGCGTCGTTACGGAAAGTATTCATTACGATGGGTATCTGACGCCGTGTGACGCTGTATGACGGAATGCCGGCGCGTCTGCGATAATCGACTCCGGGGTGCAATGTTAACGCATGGCGGCACGGCACGGGGTTTCCGTCCGTAAGAGACGTGCATGATCGATGGTGGGGAGAACAGGAAAAAGATGGCGACGCAGAAAAAAGCCCGGGTGGGCCTGTGCGGATTGGGTTCGTTTTCGTATGTGATTGCGAACACGGTGCAGCGCAGCAGCAAGATCGAACTGGTGACTTGTTTTGATCCGGTCGTAGAGCGGCGCGAGGCGACCTGCGCGCGCTACGGTTGCACGCAGGAGACGAGTTTTGAGGCGATGGTGAAACGCACCGATCTCGACGGCGTGCTGCTGGTCTCGCCGAACGCATTCCATCGCGAGCAGACGGCGCTCGCCGCGCAGCATGGCAAACATGTTTATGTCGAGAAACCAATCGCCAACACGCTCGACGACGGCCGCAAAATGATCGCCGCCTGCGAGCAGGCCGGCGTCACCCTGTTGATCGGCCATGTGCACCGCCGCCACGCCGCCAACCGCAAGGTGAAAGAACTGCTTGAAAGCGGCGCCATCGGCAAGCCCATCATGGTCGAGGCCAATCTGTCGAGCGGGCAGGGCTGGGAGTTGCAGCCCGATGAGTTCCGCTGGCGCGACGACGACACGGGCTGCCCGGGCGGTGCGCTGATGACGATCGGCGTGCACCAGGCCGACACTATCAATTACATTTTCGGGCCGGTGAAAACGGTGTTTTCGTTCTTCAACCATCTGCATATTCCGGCGCCGGTCAACGACGTGACGGCGACGGTCTTTAAATTCGAATCCGGCGTCCTTGGTTACATCGGCGCCAACTTCGCCTCGCCGCGCACCAACTGGATGCAGGTCTATGGCACCGAGGCCAACCTCACGCGCACGGTGGCGCGGCCCGACCGCCGGTTCGACACCGAGCGCAAAGTCGGTCCGGATGAATCGACACGGCTGGAGATGGTCAAAAAAGGCAGTACCACGCCGGAGCGCGTTGAGCTGAAAATCGGCGACCCGATGCTCGAAGAGATCGACGAATTCGCCGATTGCATTTTGACGGGGCGCAAAGCCGAAACCGACGGTCGTGAATCGATCAAGGCGCTGGCGCTGATCCGTGCGGCCATCGAGTCAGCGCGGACCGGGTTGCCGGTTGAGGTGGAGAAATAGAGGTGTATTGCAATGCGCTGACCATGGAAGAACCGTCATTCCCGCGAAAGCGGGAATCCAGGGTTTCATGCGGATCGTGGGGCTTCTCCTGGGCTCCCGCTTTCGCGGGAGCGACGAAAAATGATGTCAGTGTTTTTTAGAGGAGCGTGCGCGTGAAACAGATAATGAGGTTCGCTGCGGTCATTGTTTTAGCGACACTTTGTCAGGCGTCCGTCGCGCAGCAGACTTATCCGGTGCGCCCGGTGCGCCTCGTGCTCGGCCCCTCGCCGGACCTGCTGTCGCGCATGGTTGGCCAGAAGCTCTCCGAGCTTTGGGGGCAGCAACTCGTCATCGATCAACGTCCGGCGGCCGGCGGCATCATCGCCGGTGACACCGTCGCCAAGTCGGCGCCGGACGGTTACACGTGGTTGCTGTCCACAGCGTCATTCGTGACGCTGGCGCACCTGTATCCGAAACTGCCTTTCGATTTTCAACGCGACTTCACACCGGTGACATTAATGGGCAGTCTGCCGTGGGTGGTGGTTGTGCATCCTTCGGTGCCGGCGAAGACGCTGGCTGAATTTGTGCAGATCGCGCGCGCAAAGCCGGGGCAATACAACTATGCGAACCCCGGCAACGGTACTTCAACGCATATCGTCACCGAAATGTTTTTGCACGATGCCAATATCAAGGTGGTGAATATTCCGTACAAGGGCGTGGCGGCGGCGTTGACCGATCTCGTCGGCGGCCAGGCGCAGATGGGTTTCGGCATCACGCAGGGCAGTGTGCCGCACGTATTGAGCGGGCGCCTGCGCGCGCTGGCAGTGAGCACGGCCAAGCGTCTCGCCGCGCTGCCTGATGTGCCGACGCTGGCAGAGTCGGGCTTCAAGGACATGGATGTGGTCGGCTGGAACGGCGTGCATGTGCCGACCGGCACGCCGCCCGCGGTGATCGCGCAGATCAACCGCAACATCAATGATGTTCTGAAGATGCGCGACATCCAGGAACGTATGACGGCGGCGGGATTCGAAATCGGCAACACCACGGTGCCGGAGTTCGCGGCGTTCGTGAAACGTGACTTCGATCGTTATGGCAAGGTTATCCGTGAGACGAACATCCGTGCCGACTGAAGAGAACACGATAACGCTGAGCGCGGCGGCGGCACTCGCTTTTGGCGCGTCGGCGCTGCAACGCCTTGGCTTTAGCGGCGAAGAGGCCGGCATTGTTGCGGCGCATCTGGTCGATTCGGAGTTGTGCGGTTACCCGGCGCTGGGCCTGGCGCGCATCATCACGATTGCTGAACACGCGCGTATGCGCGAGCCGCGCAGTGCGCCGCGTATCATTCACGAAACACCGGTGTCGGCGCAGATCGACGGCGGCAATTTTGTCGGCCTGTATTCCGTGTATCGCGCCAGCGAGATCGCTATCGAAAAGGCGCGCGCCCATGGTTTTGCACTGGTTGGCCTGCACAACAGCTGGGTGAGCGGACGCAATGCCTATTACCTCGAAAAAATCGCGCGCGCCGGATACGCCGGCATTCATCTTGCCTGCAGTCGTCCGGTGGTGGTGCCGCACGGCGGCCGCGCGCCGGCACTCGGCACCAATCCGATTGCTTTCGCGCTACCAGGCACACCCGACCCCGTGATTTTCGATATGGGCACCTCGGCAACCAATCACGGCGACGTGCTGCTGGCGGGGCGTCTTAACCGGTTGCTGCCCGCAGGCGTGGCGGTGGATGCCAACGGCGCGCCGACGCGCGATCCGCAAGCCGCCCTGCAGGGCGGCATCCTGCCTTTCGGCGGCGCACACGCGCACAAGGGCTACGGCCTGTCGTTCATGGTGCAGGCGATGGGACTGCTCGCTGGTGCCGCGCTGCCGCGCGGCCAGGTGCAGGACTTCGCTTTTCTGTTCATGGTGTTCGATCCGGCGCTGTTGATGCCACGCGCGCAGTTCGAACAACAGCTCGCCGAATTGATTGTGCAGGTAAAGGCGACGCCACGGCAACCCGGCGTCGATGAAATCCGCATTCCGTCGGAGCAGGCCTTCCGCACGCGTGTGCAACGTCGCGTGGAAGGCTTTGAATTGCCGCGGCGCATTCATGAACGCATTGCGGCGTTGTAGCGCCGGCGCGGTCGAAAGGGTTTGAGCATGCGGTTTCCGGTCGCGGGCCTGTGGTTGTTTGTGGTGTTGATGCACAGCGGCGCCCGCGCCGCGGATTATCCGGTGCGGCCGGTGCGCGTGATCGTCGGCTTTACCGCCGGCGCGCCTGATTCGGTGGCGCGCATCGTCGGTCAGCAGATGGCGGTGCAGACGGGGCAATCGTTCATCGTCGACAACCGGCCGGGTGCCAACGGCATCATCGGTGCCGACCTCGTGGCGCGCGCCGCGCCGGATGGCTATACGCTGCTGGTGACGTCGAACAGTTTTGCCGTCAATCCGTCGACGCACCGCAAACTGCCGTTCGATGCGTTGAAGGATTTCACGCCGGTGACCAGCATCGCGGCCTCGGAGGCGCTGATCCTCGTCGTCAATCCGGCGGTCGGTGCGCAAAACGTGCGCGAGCTGATTGCGCTGGCGAAAAAGCCCGACAGCCGCATGGCCTACGGTTCGCCGGGCGTGGGTAATGCCTTGCATCTGGCCGCCGCCCTGTTCAACGCGCGCGCGGGCACCAATATTACCCATGTGCCCTACAAGGGCGGCGGGCCGATGGTGACGGCGCTGCTCGCCAACGAGGTGCAACTGCTGTTCGCCAATCCGCCGACGGTGCTCGCGCATATCAAATCGGGCCGTTTGCGCGCGCTGGCTTATAACAACGCGGCGCGCGCCTCGTTCATGGCCGAGGTGCCGACGATGATCGAGGCGGGTGTCAGCGGCATGGAAATCGATCCGGCCTGGTATGGCCTGTTCGCGCCGGCCAATACCCCGGCAGCGGTCGTGGTGCGACTGCATGCGCAAGTCGTTGCCGCGCTGAAGATCGCACGTGTGCGCGAACAGCTGGCGGGCCTCGGTCTTGAGCCGGTCGGGAGTGCGCCGGCGTCATTCAAGACCTTTGTGGCCGGTTCGATCAAACGTTTCGGCGAACTGGCGAAGATCGCCGGACTCGAGGCCGAATAGCCGTCTAGTTTGCGGCCGGCGCGACGTAGTCGATGCTGATGCCTTCAACGAGGCGCGGTGTCGTCGCCGCGAACGACGGGCGTTGCGCCAGTCGTGCGGCGAGCGCCACCAGCGCAGGATGACCGCTGCGCCAGTCGAGATCCGGAATGCGGAAGTCGAGGCAGCCCAGCGCGCAGCCGACGGCGATGTCGGCAAGGCTGAAGGCATTGCCATGACACCATTCGTGTTTGCCGAGCACCGCGCTCATTTCGTCGAGTGCGCGTTCGATCTTGCCGCGCTGGCGCGCCAGCCATTCGGGGCTCTGCTGCGCGACCGGACGGCGCGTATAGACAACGATCTCGACCGCGGCATCGAGACAGCCGTCGGCGAGCGCCTCCCAGCGCTTCACGCGCAGGCGTTCGCGCGGGTCTTCGGGAATCAGGCGGCTGACGGGGCTGGCCGCATCGAGATAGTCGGCGATGACGCGCGAATCGAACAGCGTGCCGCCATCGTCGAGCACCAGCACCGGGATCTTGCCGAGGGGATTGAATTGCGCCACACGTGATGCCGGATTGCTCGGGCTGTCGACAATGAATTCAAAGTCGATGCGCTTTTCAGCGAGCACGATACGCACCTTGCGGCAGAACGGGCTCGCCGGCGTGGCGATGAGTTTCATGGAAGTGTTGCGCTGTTTGCGAGGCGCTGATTTTAGCATCCGGCGACGGGCTGCACTGCCGCAGCGACAGTTTCCGCATTTGATGACTTTGTCATTGATGTTGCGCTGCGACGAACGCGAAAATATTCATCATGCCGGTTTGGTGTTACATTCCGGCGGGTTTCAGGTGGCGAATTTCATTCGCAGTTCAACTGACGCATTACAGGGGGAAAACATGAATTTGACGTTACGTGCAATTGCGCTGGCCACATCCATGGCGGTGTCGGGCGGGATTTCGGCGGCCGACACGCATGCGCCGCATTGGGGCTACGACGAGGCGGCAAAGTGGGGAGACTTGAGCGGTGACTTCAAGGTCTGCAAAATCGGCAAAGAACAATCGCCGATCGACATTCAGACCAAGGCCACGGTGAAAGCCAAGCTTGCGCCGATCGGTTTCAACTACAAAGCCGGTGCCGGCGAGGTGGTCAACAACGGACACACCATACAGGTGAATCTGAGCGACGCCGGTTCGGCCAAACTCGCCGCGGGCGACTATCAGTTGCTGCAGTTCCACTTCCATACGCCGAGCGAAGAAAAGGTCGATGGCAAGAATTTTCCGATGGTGGCGCACTTCGTGCACAAGAGCGCGGCGGGCGGCCTTGGCGTGGTTGGCGTGATGTTCAAGGAAGGCAAGGAAAACGCCGCCTTAAAAGCAGTGTTCGATGCGATGCCGGCCAAGGAGGGCGACAAGTCTGCGTTGAAGGCGCCGCTGAATGCCGCCGATGTGCTGCCGGCCGACAAAGGCTACTACGCGTTCAAGGGTTCGCTGACGACGCCGCCGTGCAGCGAAAGCGTGGCGTGGCAGGTCATGAAGCAGCCGGTGGAACTGTCGAAAGCGCAGATCGAGGCTTTCCGCAAACTCTACAAGATGAACGCGCGTCCGGTGCAGCCGATGAATGGCCGCAAGGTGCAGGAATCAAGCTGATCGCAAGAGACGTTGCGGCAGGAAAAACGCCCGCAGTCGCGGGCGTTTTTCCTGGTGTGGGGTCGCCCGCCGCCGGTTGACTGCGCGCCGGCTTGACACTGTTTGTGCAGCGTGTGAGCATCGCCCGCACCATTCGCAGTCCGGAGGAATATATGCGCAAATTCGTTTGGGGTTTTCTATTCGCGTTCGTCGCGCTCGGCATGGCCTCGTTCGGCGCCATGGCGCAGGCGCTGGAAAAAACAAAAATCACCATCGCCGTCGGCGGCAAAAACCTGTTCTATTACCTGCCGCTGACGATCGCCGAGCGGCGCGGTTTTTTCAAGGACGAGGGCCTTACCGCCGAGATCGTCGATTTCCCGGGCGGTGCGCGCGCTTTGCAGGCGATGGTCGGCGGCAGCGCCGACATCGTCTCCGGTGCCTACGAGCACACGATCAATATGCAGGCCAAGGGCATCAATATCGTCGGCATTGCGCTGCAGGGCCGCTACTCGGGCATCGTGCTCGGTGTTTACAAGAACCGCGCGGCGCAATATAAATCGCCGAAAGATCTGAAAGGCTGGAAGATCGGCGTAACGGCACCGGGTTCGAGCACCAACATGATGGTGAGCAGCCTGCTGGCGAAAGACGGGCTGAAATCCGATGCCGTCTCGATCATTGGTGTCGGTGCGACGGCCGGCGCGGTGGCGGCCATGCGCAAGGGCGAACTCGACGGCATGTCGAACCTCGATCCGGTGATTTCGCGGCTCGAGGCTTCGGGAGACATGGTGACGGTGGTCGACACGCGCACTGCCAAAGGCATGAAGGACGTCTACGGCGGGGCCTACCACGCCGGTTGCATTTATGCGCCTGTGGAGTGGGTGAAGAAAAATCCGCATACCGCGCAGGCCGTCGTCAACGCGATGGTGCGCGCGGTGCGCTGGCTGCAGACGGCGCGTCCCGATGAAGTGGTGGCGACGGTGCCGCCCGAGTACTATGGCGACGACCCGACGATCTACAAGGTGGCGCTGCTGAAGAACACCGAGGGATTTTCGCCCGATGGTTTGTTCACTGCCGAGGGCGCGAAAAACGTTTTTAACGTGCTCAATTCCTTTGAACCGACGGTGCAGGCGGCGAAGATCGATCTGGCCAAAACCTACGACAACAGCTTCGCGCAAAAAGCGCTGAAGAAATTCAAGTAAGGCCATGCAGGTTAGCAACGGCACCGCGCTCGCACTCGACAACATTACGGTCACATTTTCGGCGCGCGGCGCCGGGACCACCACCTATACGGCGGTCGGCAGCACCACGCTGAAAATCGGCGCCGGCGAATTCGTTTCCGTGGTCGGACCGACCGGCTGCGGCAAATCGACGTTGCTGAACATCGCCGCCGGCCTGCTTGAGCCGTCGGCCGGCCAGGTCAATGTGCTCGGTGTGCCGCTCGCCGGTCTGAATCGCGACGCCGGTTATATGTTTCAAGCCGATGCGCTGCTGCCGTGGTTGTCGGCACAGGACAACGTCGAACTGGGCCTGAAATACCGCGGCGTGGCAGCGGAGGAGCGCCGCCAGCGCGCCGAACAATGGCTGCTGCGCGTCGGCCTGGCCGGCCACGGCGACCGCTATCCTCACCAGTTGTCGGGCGGCATGAAGAAACGCGTCGCGCTGGCGCAGATGCTGATCCTCGATCCGAAAATCCTGCTGATGGACGAGCCGTTCTCGGCGCTCGATATCCAGACACGGCAGTTGATGGAGAACGAACTGCTCGACCTGTGGTCGGCCGACCGCAAGTCAGTGGTCTTCATTACGCACGATATCGAGGAGGCGATCGCCCTGTCGGACCGGGTGGTGGTGCTGTCGGCGGGGCCGGCGACGCATCCGATCGGCGAATTTGTGATCGATCTGCCGCGCCCGCGCGACGTCAATGAAATTCGTCTGACGCCGCATTTTGTCGAACTGCATACGCAGATCTGGCACGCCATGAAGGACGAAGTGCTGAAAGGATACGCGCAGAGTCAGCGCGGAGAAGCAGACTCTGCGCAGAGCCAGCGCGCATGAAAATGATGCGCAAGAACGGGAAGCGGCATGGCCGCTAAGCGCAAACGCGAGACGCGCCTGACGCGCGGCCGGTTGGCGCTCTATCACGCGCTGCTGCTGGGGGCGGTGTTCATCGGCTGGCACCTCATGACCAACCCGCTGCTGGTATCGGAAGAGTTTGCGCGCAACTCGGCGTTCTTTTTCGGCAAGCCGCTGGTGGTGCTGGAGAAGACCTGGGATTGGTTTGCCAGCGGCAAAATCTACGAACACCTGCTGGTGACGCTGATCGAAACCCTGCTTGCCTTCGGTATCGGCACAGCCGCGGGCCTTGGCGTCGGCTTGTGGCTGGCGCTATCGCCGCTGGCCTCGGCACTCGCCGATCCGTACATCAAGGCGATGAACGCGATGCCGCGCGTGATCCTCGCGCCGATCTTCGCCGTGTGGTTCGGTCTTGGCATCCTGTCGAAAGTGGCGCTCGGCATCACGCTGGTGTTTTTCATCGTTTTCTTCAACGTCTATCAGGGCGTGCGCGAAGTCAGCCCTGTGGTGCTGAATAACGCGCGCATGCTGGGCGCGGGGCCGGGCCAGTTGTTGCGTACGGTGTATGTGCCTTCGGCGATGTCGTGGGTGTTTTCCAGCCTGCACACCGCGGTCGGCATGGCGTTCGTCGGCGCGGTGGTCGGCGAATATCTCGGCTCCTCGCGCGGCGTCGGCTATCTGATTCTGCAGGCTGAGGGCGCGTTTGATATCAATTCGGTGTTCGCCGGCATCCTGGTGCTGACGGCGTTTGCGCTGGCGCTCGACATGCTGGTCAGCGCGATCGAGAAGCGGCTGCTGGTGTGGCGGCCGGCGCAGGGCGAAACCGAACTGCTTTAGGCGCGGGCGGTGGCTGCCGCACACCAATCCGCGGCAATTGGACTATCATGAACGCTCATAGCGGAGAGGCGCCATGATCATTCGTGACATCCTGAACATGAAGGGTGGCCAGATTTTCAGCATCGCGCCGGACGGGCGCGTGGCCGATGCAGTGCGGCTGATGGTCGAGCAGGATATCGGCTCGCTGGTGGTGCTCGACGGCGAGCGCATGGCGGGTATGCTGACGTTTCGCGAGGTGCTGATCGGCCTTAACGCAAACGGCGGCAATCTGGGCGATTTGCGTGTGAAAAGTCTGATGGTGGCGGCGCCGGTGTGCGGCAGCCCCGACGATTCGATCGACCAGTTGCGTGCTGTCATGACGAAAAACCACGTACGTTATCTGCCGGTAAGCGACGCTGAAAAACTGCTGGGCGTGATTTCGTTTCATGACGTTGCCAAGTCGGTGATCAAGGAAACGAGCTTCGAGAACCGCCTGCTCAAGCGCTACATCAAAAACTGGCCGGAGACCGGCGAGCCGGCGCAGTGACGCGCCGACGATGCGGCGGCGTTGACGACGACAATTCAGACACAGGCACCGTGGGTGCCTCGTTGCAGAAGCCAAAATGTCGGCGAAACGGTCGTCGTGGCCGGTCGTTCGTGTCTCGCAGATGGAGCGTGGCGTGAACTATTTCCCGTAATGTGATAAAAAACGTGCCCGGTTGGGTTCTGGCACGGGAATTGCGGCATTAAGACCGGGGGCAGTCCGGTCGTTGATTGCTTAATACGGGACAGGAAGCGGGAGAAGATATGGCATTGTTCGGGGGCGGCAAGCCCGATCATCCGCTGGCGGACCTCAAAAACGCGAAGGCGTTGATTGCGGACCTGCCATCGACGGATTCGCTGAAGGCGGTCGAGGAAGTCACGATGTGGCTCGAATCGATCATGCGCGAAGAAGGTTTCAAGGTTGATTACCGGTTTCAACTGATCGACGCGCTCGACCAGGCGGCGAAGAACCATCCGCGCAAACTGGCGCAGGATTATCTGGCTACCGACCGCCAGGAAAAATTCCGCGAAAGCAAATTGTGGAACACCTCTTTCGAATTCTGGAAGATGCTGGGCCATGCCTACGTTCAATGCGTCGAGCAGTTCCAGGCCGGCGCCGGCGGTTCGGGGGCGATCAAAAAAGATCTGCCGGTCATCATTGCGCGCGCGCTGCGCACGCTGACGCTGCAGTTGAAATGGGGCCTGTTGCGCTACGGGCCGCTTGACGATCGCGTGTGGAGCGATCTTGGCCGCATCTACCTCTTTGCAGAAACACAAAAAGTGGCGACGTTACCGGTGGCGATTTATCCCGGACAGCATGGCGGCGGCACGATCCAGCAGGAATTTCTCAAGGCGCTGATGCTGAGCGTTTCGTCGACCGACGGCCTGGCGCCGCTGAACCAGGAAATCGCCGAACGCATCGTCGCCCATTTCGGCGGTGACTTTACGATGGCGGCGGCGGCCGATGCAGCCGCCAACTATTACTTCGACCTCGCCATGCGCAAGCCGGCCGCGCGCGTCATGAAAAACTCGGAGCCCTCGGCGACGACGCGTTACTTCGGCGCCGGCAAGGCGCTGGCGGGTCTGGTGCAGATGGCGATGGCGGTGCGTGACCAGAACGCGGTGCCGTCCAACATCAACCTCGGCGGCGTCTACGAACCCGAACTTGTGTTGTCGGTGATGAAACATCTGACGCTCTACTGGTCGGACAAACCGCCGGCGCGCAGTTCCGAACGGCGCAAGACGGCCACCCGCATGACGGTGGTGCACGGTTTCAAGGAAACCTATGCCAGCGTCGATCCGGCCGGCCAGGAGGATTCGCTCGATTTTCATCAGGCCGACGGCAGCGAAAGCTGGATTGTCGAGAACGTCAGCGACGGCGGTTTCGGCGCCATTATTCCGCAGGTCAAGAGCGACTGGGTCAAAGTCGGCTGCCTGCTCGGGCTGCAGACCGAAACCTCGAAGTTCTGGGGGGGCGGCGTGATCCGCCGCATCTCGCGCGACGAATTCCAGCAGCGCCGTGTCGGCATTCAACTGCTGTCGAAGTCGGTGATCCCGGTGACGCTGACGGTGTCCGGCAACGTGTCGTCGTTCAATGCCGCACGCGGTGGCGAGCCCGGCGTGTTGTTGTCGACGGCGCCGGACAAGAACGGCGAGATCGCGCTGTTGCTGCGGGAAGGCACCTACTCGCAGCGGCAGGCGCTCGAAATGAACGTGCGCGGCAAGAGTTATTACCTGATGCCGTCGAAACTGGATGAGGGCGGCGAAGACTTCGATCTGGCGCGCTTCAAGGTGATGCAGCGCCAGTAAACCTTCTGCGCAGCTCAATCAGGGCGCGGCCGCCTAGCGCAGCACGCTTTGCAGCCACGCGCTGATATCGCGGATTTCCTCGATGCATACCGAATGCTGCATCGGGTAGCTGTGCCACTCGACGATGTAACCGGTTTCGTTCAACACTTTGCGCGAGGCCTCGGCCATTGCAATCGGAATGACCTGGTCGTGCGTGCCGTGCGCATAAAAAAGCGGAATCCTGCGGTTGGCCGCGGCCGCCTCCGCGGGCAGCGTTTGCGCGACCGGCAGATAGGTCGACAGCGCCATGATGCCGGCCAATTTGTCGGTGTGACGCAGGCCGGTGTGCAGCGCGATGGCGCCGCCCTGGGAGAAGCCGGCGATCACGATCTTGTCGCTGGCGATGCCGCGTGCGGTTTCGCGCGCGATCAGTTTTTCAATCTCGGCCTGCGAGGCGCGCACGCCTTTTTCGTCGGCCTGGCGGCTCTTGCCTTCGAGATCGCCGTAGCTGACGTCGTACCAGGCGCGCATGACGTAACCGTTGTTGATCGTCACCGGCATCATCGGCGCATGCGGAAAAATGAAGCGTATCGCCGGCGCGTTGCCGAGGCCGAGTTCGGGCACCATGGGCGCGAAGTCGTTGCCGTCGGCGCCCAGGCCGTGCAGCCAGATCACCGCGGCGGTCGGGTTCGGCGCGGTTTCAATTTCGATGGTTTCGAGCAGTTTGTTCATGGATTTAAAATTCATTTGCCACAGATGGCACAGAGTTCACAGAGAAAAATGCAAAAGCAGAAAACAGCGTTTGATATTGGTTTTCCTCTGTGAACTCTGTGCCCTCCGTGGCTAGGTTTTGGGTTTAATCGCCGATTTCGGCCGGAAGGCCTTGACGACGTTTTCGTGCGTTTCGATGTAGGGTCCACCGATCAGATCGATGCAGTAGGGCACGGCGGCGAACACGCCGTCGAGCGTTTCCTTGATCGCTTTGGGCTGCCCCGGCAGATTGAGGATCAGCGCCTGTTTGCGCACGACACCGACCTGCCGCGACAGGATCGCGGTCGGCACGTATTTCAGACTGACCTGGCGCATCTGTTCGCCGAAGCCGGGCATCACCTTGTCGGCCACCGCCAGCGTTGCTTCCGGCGTGACGTCGCGCGGCGCCGGGCCGGTGCCGCCGGTCGTAAGAACAAGGTGGCAATGCGCGGTATCGACCAGCTCTTTCAGCGTTTGTTCGATGACGGCCTGTTCGTCGGGAATCAGGCGCGTGACCATTTTCCATGGCGAGGACAGCGCGGCGCCGAACCATTCCTGCAGGGCGGGCAGGCCTTTATCTTCATAGACGCCGCTTGATGCGCGGTCGCTGATGGAAACCAGGCCGATCAGAAGTTCGTCATTCATGGGCGGATTATAAATGCAGGATTCAGGATTCAGAATCGGGATCGGGATCGGGATCGGAGTCGGGATCGGTCGGCGCGGTGGCGTCGATGGCGATGCGCAGCGCGCGGAACAGTTCGCGGTATTTTTTCGGCGGTCGCGCGTTTTCGCGGTCGCGTTTGACGCTGGAGATCAGCGAACGCAGGCGCTGCAGATCGGTCTGCGGATACTCGTCGGCGAACAGCGTCAGTGCGTCTTCCTCGGCGAGCAGGCGTTCGCGCCAGCGTTCGATCTGGTGCTGGATGGTGACTGATTCGCGCGCGACACCCCGCAGGATATCGAGGCGGCTGCGGATCGGCGCCGGTTCGATGTCGCGCATGAGCTTGCCGATAAACTGCATCTGGCGGCGGCGGCCCTCGAAATTGTGGATGCGCTGCGCCTCGGTAATCGCCTGCACGAGGCGTTCGGGCAGGTCGAACTCGGCGAGTTGGGCGGCGTTCAGCTCAACCAGTGCGGTGCCGAGGTCCTGCAGCGCGTGCACGTCGCGTTTACGCTGCGATTTGCTCGGTCGGTCGTACGGATTTTCGGTGTCATTCATTCTGCGGTCACTCGGAACAAGGCTGGTATCATAACGGCTTTTTTGCGGGCATCGTCGATGACGACAGAAATGAAGGCACGACCGGCAGGCGCCGCGCTGGCGCACGAGGCTTCACAGTTGCGCGAAATCGCCGCCGACGTTCTCACCTACGCGAAAGCCCAGGGCGCGAGTGCGGCCGAGGCCGAGGTTTCAGAGGGTGTCGGCCAGACGGTCACTGTGCGCTGCGGTGAAGTCGAGACCATCGAATACAACCGCGACAAGGGCATCGGCGTGTCGGTTTACTTCGGCAAACGCCGCGGCCACGCTAGTACTTCGGATTTTTCACCGCAGGCGGTGCGCGCCACCGTCGATGCGGCAGTGTCGATCGCGCGTTTTACCGCCAGTGACGATTACGCCGGGCTTGCCGACGAGGCGCTGCTGGCGCGCGAGATCCCTGACCTCGATCTGTACCATCCGTGGGAGCTGCCGGTCGAACGCGCCATTGAAATGGCACAGGCCTGTGAAAGCGCCGCCTTCAAGGTCAGCAAGCGCATCGATAATTCCGAGGGCGCCACGGTGTCGCTGCAGCATTCGCATTTTGCCTATGGCAATTCGCTGGGCTTTTTATCCGGCTATCCGAGTTCGCGCCACTGGCTGAGCTGCGCAGTGATCGCCGGCAAGGGCGACGCGATGCAGCGCGACGACTGGTACAGCTCGGCGCGCAATGCCGCCGAACTCGATGCGCCGGAGCACATCGGTCGCACCGCCGGCGAACGCGCGGTGCGCCGCCTCGGTGCCAAAAAAATTGCGACGACGCAGGTCCCGGTTTTGTTCGAGGCGCCGGTGGCGGCATCCCTGCTCGGACATTTCGTCTCGGCGGTGAGCGGCGGCAGTCTGTACCGCAAGTCGTCGTTTCTCGTCGACAGTCTGGGCAAGGAGATATTCGCGCCGCTGGTGAAGATCAGCGAAGACCCCCACATCCGCGGCGCACTTGCCAGCGGTCCCTTTGATGAAGAGGGCGTGGCGACCCGGCAGCGCAATGTCGTCGAGGCCGGCGTGCTGCAGGGTTATTTTCTCGGCAGTTATTCGGCGCGCAAGCTCGGCATGCAGACCACCGGCAACGCCGGCGGTTGCCACAATCTGCTGCTGGCCGACACTGGCGAGGATTTTGCCGCGCTATTGAAAAAGATGGGCCGCGGCCTGCTGGTGACCGAGTTGATGGGGCAGGGCATCAACATGGTAACCGGCGATTATTCGCGCGGCGCCTCGGGGTTCTGGGTCGAGAACGGCGAAATTGCCTACCCGGTGCAGGAGATCACCATCGCCGGTAATCTCAAAGACATGTTCCGCGGCGTTGCCGCGGCGGGCAGCGATGTGCTCAGGCGCGGTTCCAAACATTGCGGCTCGATATTGATCGACCGCATGACCATCGCCGGCGATTGAGCCGATGCTGGCGGCGTCGGCACGCAATAGAATTCAGACCAGGCAAAAAATAATCTACCGGAGGACACCATGAAAAGACGTGCATTCCTGAAACAGGCGGCGGCAGGCGTTGCCGCGGGCGCAGTTGCTGCACCGGCGATCGCGCAGTCGCAGCCAACCATTACGTGGCGGCTGGCGTCGAGTTTCCCGAAGAGCCTCGACACCATCTTCGGCGCGACCGAGGTGTTCTCCAGACGTCTCGCTGAAATTACCGAGAACAAATTCCAGGTGCGCGTTTTTGCGGCGGGGGAAATCGTGCCGGGTCTGCAGGTGCTCGATGCGGTGCAGAACAGCACCGTCGAAATGGGGCACACCGCTGCCTACTATTATGTCGGCAAGGAGCCGGCGCTGGCCTTTGGCACCTGCCTGCCCTTCGGCTTCAATGCGCGCCAGCACATGGCGTGGAAGCTCTACGGCGGCGGCAATGAAGCAATGGCGCCGCTCTATAAGGAATACGGCGTCACGCATTTCCCCTGCGGCAACACCGGCGTGCAGATGGGCGGCTGGTTCCGCAAGGAGATCAAGACGGTCGCCGATCTGAAAGGCCTGAAGATGCGCATTGCCGGGCTCGCCGGTCAGGTGATGTCCAAGATGGGTGTTGTCACGCAACAGATCGCCGGCGGTGATATTTATCCGGCGCTCGAACGCGGCACCATCGACGCCGCCGAATGGGTCGGCCCTTACGACGACGAAAAGCTCGGCTTCAACAAGGTCGCCAAGTTCTATTATTACCCGGGTTGGTGGGAAGGCGGCCCCGAGCTGTCGCTCTTCATCAACGAAAAGAAATGGGCTGAATTGCCGAGGCATTATCAGGCTGCGGTCGAAGCCGCCGCCGCCGATGCCAACATGCATACGCTGGCGCGTTATGACGCGAAGAGCCCGGATGCGCTGAAACGCCTGGTCGCCAGCGGCACGCAGCTGCGGCCGTTTCCACGGCCGGTTATGGAAGCCTGTGAAAAAGCCGCATTCGAGCTCTACGACGAGCTGTCCGAAAAGAGCGCGCACTGGAAACGCATTTTCCCGGGCTGGAAAAAATTCCGCGACGACCAGCAACTGTGGTTCCGCGTTGCCGAGTACGGCTTCGATTCGTTTGCGTATACCCCGCGCAAGAAGTAGGCGCGGAGAACTTCATCGCCCGCGCAAGAAGCGGGCGTCGGCGCAACAATAAAAAACCCCGCTGCGACGGGGTTTTTTATTGCCTGTGGATCACGGAATCACTTGCTGTTGCGGATCGCTTTTTCAAGATCGGCGGCGGCGTTGTCTTCTTCGGTTTGCGCATTGCTGGCTTTTTCCGCAGCGGTCGCGCCCGGTGTATCGACCGGTGGCGCTTCCATCTGGATTTCAATCGACGTCGGTGCCGCGGTCGGGCCCTTGTCGATGAAACTCGTCACCAGTCCGGGGAAGGCGATGATAATGCTGACGAGGATCAGTTGCAGTACCACCCACGGGATCGCGCCCCAGTAAATGTCGGAACTCTTGACCTCTTTCGGCGCGATACCGCGCAGGTAGAACAGCGCGAAGCCGAACGGCGGATGCATGAACGAGGTCTGCAGATTGGCGCCGAGCAGCACACCGAACCAGATCAGATCGATGCCCAGCTTGTCGGCGACCGGCGCGAGCAAGGGGATGATGATAAAGGCGATCTCGAAATAATCGAGGAAGAAGGCGAGGAAGAAGACGAACAGGTTGACGAAGATGAGGAAGCCCACCACGCCGCCGGGCAGTGAGGTCAGCATGTGTTCGATCCACAGATCGCCATCGACGCCGCGGAAAACGAGACCAAACACCGTCGAACCGACGAGGATGAATATCACCATCGCGCTGATGCGCATGGTCGATTGCGAGGCTTCCCAGATCAGGCCGCGCAGCTTGACGATGAACACGGCTTCGAGCAGCACCAAAACGAGGCCGATGTAGAAAACGACGAACAGCGGTTTTTCCACGACTGCGAGCAGGCCCGCCGTCACGCTGCCCATCAACGACAGCGCGGTGATCAATACCATGGTGACCAGCGCAATGAAGGCGGCGTACTTGCCGCGCGTCGAGAACTGATCGCTGTGCAGCACCGCCAGCACGATGGCACCCACCGCGCCCATTGCGCCGCCTTCGGTCGGTGTCGCCAGCCCCATCAGGATGGTGCCGAGTACGAGGAAGATCAGCACGATCGACGGCACCATGCCCCACAGGCATTTGCGGATGAGTGGCCAGCCGTTCAGGGTGCGCGCCTCCGGCGGTAGCGCCGGCATGTCGAGCGGGCGCACGATACTGAGTATGGCGATGTAAGCGCAGAACAGCAGCACCTGCACGATGCTGGGGCCGATCGCGCCGGCATACATGTCGCCGACCGAACGACCGAGCTGGTCGGCCAGCACGACCAGCACCAGCGAGGGCGGGATCAGTTGCGTGATGGTGCCGGAAGCGGCAATGACACCGGTGGCGAGCCGCATGTTGTAGCCGTAGCGCATCATGATCGGCAGCGAAATGATGCCCATCGCGATCACCGAGGCGGCGACCGTGCCGGTGATGGCGCCGAGAATGGCGCCGACGATGATCACCGCATAGGCGAGCCCGCCGCGCACCGGGCCGAACAGTTGCCCCATGCTGTCGAGCAGGTCCTCAGCGAGACCGCAGCGTTCGAGAATCGCGCCCATGAAAGTGAAAAACGGGATCGCCAGCAGCAGTTCGTTCGAGATGATGCCGAACACGCGTTCCGGCAGCGCCTGCAGCAGCGCGGTCTGGAAGAAACCGAGTTCGATGCCGATGAGGCCGAAGAACAGGCCGACCGCAGCGAGTGAGAACGCCACCGGATAACCGATCAGCATGAACACGATCAGGCCGCCGAACATCAGCGGCGCCATAATCTCGCGCGTCATTGCAGCGGCCTTTCGTAGTGCACGTCGGCGGTCAGGTGTCCCGTCAGCATGGCAATGCGTTTGATGACTTCAGAGATGCCCTGCAGCGTCAGCAGCCAGAAACCGAGCGGGATCATCAGCTTGATCGGCCAGCGCAGGAGCCCGCCGGCGTTGCTGGAGATTTCATTCTGCGCAAAGGAATTGTGAAACATCGGCCATGCCAGCCAGCCGATGATGATGGTTGCCGGCAACAGAAACAGCACACCGCCGATGATGTCGATCCAGATCTGCGCGCGGGTCGAGAGGTGGCCGTAAACGATGTCGACGCGCACGTGCTCGTTTTTCTTCAGCGTATACGAGGCGCCGAGCAGGATCATGGCGCCGAACATGTACCACTGGATTTCCAGCCAGGCATTCGAGCTCAGGCTGAAGGAGTAACGCGAAAACGCATTGCCGGCGCTGATCAGGCAGGACAGCAGCACCATCCAGTCGGCGAACACCGCGACTTTCTGGTTCAGGCGGTCGATCAGGCTGGAGAACGCCAGCAGCTTTTCCAATTTCTTCGTCTCCGGAAACGGCTTGTTATCGGCGGGGCGGACGGCGCCAATGATACGCAAGTTGCGTGCCCGCAGGCAAAAAAAGCGGCCCCCGCACCCTGCGGGGCGGTGACTAATAATGCTAAAATCAATCGTTTACAAACCAAAGACTGACTTGCTGCCATGTTTTCACGCAACGACAAAATTTCCACCTTCGACCCCGAATTGTGGTCGGCAATTTCACGCGAAGTGCAGCGTCAGGAAGACCATATCGAGCTGATCGCCTCCGAAAACTATGCCAGCCCGCGGGTGCTTGAAGCGCAGGGCTCGGTGCTGACGAATAAATACGCCGAGGGTTATCCCGGCAAGCGCTATTACGGTGGCTGTGAGTTCGTCGATATTGCCGAGCAACTGGCGATCGACCGCGCGAAAAAGCTGTTTGGGGCGGAATACGCCAACGTGCAGCCGCATTCGGGCTCGCAGGCCAACTTCGCCGTTTACACGGCGATGCTGAAGCCCGGTGACACCATCCTCGGCATGTCGCTGGCGCACGGCGGGCATCTGACCCACGGCGCTTCGGTCAATCTCTCCGGCAAACTCTACAACGTCGTCACCTACGGGCTCGATCCGAAGACCGAGGAAATTGATTACGCCGAGGTCGAGCGCCTCGCCCGCGAACACAAACCGAAGATGATCGTCACCGGTGCGTCGGCCTATGCGCTGGCGATAGACTGGCAACGTTTCCGCGCCATCGCCGATGCCGTCGGCGCTCTGCTGATGTCCGACATTGCCCACTACGCCGGGCTGGTGGCGACAGGGTTGTATCCCTCGCCGGTCGGCATTGCCGATTTCGTCACCAGCACCACGCACAAGACGCTGCGCGGCCCGCGCGGCGGCCTGATTCTGGCCGGTGCGCAGCATGAAAAAGCGCTTAACTCGGCGATCTTTCCCTCGACGCAGGGTGGCCCGCTGATGCATGTCATCGCCGCCAAGGCGGTGGCCTTGCAGGAGGCGCTGCAACCCGAGTTCAAGGTCTACCAGCAGAAGGTGCTGGATAACGCCAAGACCATGGCCGGTGCACTACAAGAGCGCGGCCTGCGCATCGTTTCGGGGCGCACCGACTGCCACCTGTTCCTGGTTGACCTGCAGGCGAAGAAGATCACCGGCAAGGAGGCCGAGAACGTGCTCGGGCGCGCCCACATCACGGTCAATAAAAACGCCATCCCGAACGACCCGCAGAAACCGATGGTCACCAGTGGCATCCGTCTGGGTTCGCCGGCGATCACCACGCGCGGCTTCGGTGCCGCCGAAACCCGCCAGCTTGCGAACCTTATTGCCGATGTGCTCGATGCACCGGCCGACGAAAAAGTGATCGCCCGCGTGGCAGACGAGGTCAAGGCGATCTGCGCGAAGCTGCCGGTCTACGGCTGAGAAGCAGGATTGAGGCTCGAGGATTGAGCAAAATCATGCTGCGGTTTTTAACTCTATCCTCAATCCTCATTCCGCAATCCTAAAAATGCATTGTCCGTTCTGTAAAGACGAAAACACCCAGGTCATCGATTCGCGTGTGAGCGAGGCGGGCGACAGCATCCGCCGGCGCCGCCGCTGCCCGGCCTGCAACAAGCGTTTCACGACCTATGAAACCGTCGAGCTGCGTATGCCGCAGGTGGTCAAGCAGGATGGCAGCCGCACCGAGTTTGATCAGGAAAAACTGCGCACCGGTTTCATGCGTGCGCTGCACAAGCGGCCGGTGCCGACGCCGCTGGTCGATGATGCAATTCTCTCGATCACGCAGCAGGTGCTCGCACTCGGCGAACGCGAGCTGCCGTCGCGGCGCATCGGCGAGATGGTAATGAAGGAGCTCTACAAACTCGACGACGTGGCCTACATCCGCTTCGCGTCGGTCTACAAGAGCTTTCAGGACATCGATGATTTTCAGGATGCCATCAAGGAAGTGCGCAAGCCGATTAAGAAATAGGATTGAGGATTGAGGATTGAGCAAAAAGCAGGATTGAGAGAATCACAGGATTGAGCGAACCGATCCGTTGGCAAGAACTCTAATTTTCTCAATCCTCAATCCTCGATCCCGCAATTAAATGACTGACGACGCTTACATGGCACGCACACTGGCGCTGGCGGAACGCGGTCTTTACACGACCACGCCGAATCCGCGCGTCGGCTGCGTACTGGTGCGCGATGGCGCCATCGTCGGCGAGGGCTGGCATGCGCGCGCCGGCGAGCCGCATGCCGAAGTCATTGCGTTGAAAGCGGCGGGCGCACGCGCGCGCGGCGCCACCGCCTACGTTGCGCTTGAACCCTGCCATCATCATGGCCGCACGCCACCCTGCGACGAAGCGCTGATAGCGGCCGGTATCAAGCGCGTGGTGGCGGCGATGCAGGACCCCGACCCGCGCACGGCAGGCCAGGGCTTCGCCCGCTTGCGCGCGGCCCATATCGAGACGCTGTGCGGCGTGCGCGAAACGGAGTCGCGTGAACTGAACATCGGTTTTGTTTCACGGCTGACGCGCGGCCGGCCGTGGCTGCGCATGAAAATCGCGGCGAGCCTCGACGGCCGCACCGCGCTGGCCAACGGCCAGAGCCAGTGGATCACCGGCAGCGAGGCGCGGCGTGACGGCCATCACTGGCGCGCCCGCGCTTGCGCGATACTGACCGGCATTGGCACGGTGAAGGACGACGATCCGCAACTCAACGTGCGCGAAGTCGAAACAACGCGCCAGCCGTTGCGCGTGGTGGTCGACAGCCGGCTGGAAACGCCGCCGGCGGCGAAAATTCTCACGGGTGGCGGCACGCTGATTTTCTGCGCGCGCGATGACGCCGCCAGAAGCAAAGCGCTGCGTGAACGCGGCGCCGAAATCGTCGTCTTGCCGAACGCTTCGGGCAAGGTCGAACTGCCGGCGCTGCTGGCTGAACTTGGTCGCCGCGGCATCAATGAACTGCACGTCGAGGCCGGGCACAAACTCAACGGCTCGCTGATCCGCGAAGGTTGTGTTGATGAACTGCTGGTGTATCTCGCGCCCTGCCTGCTTGGCGACACGGCGCAGGGCATGGCGGCATTGCCGGCGCTGGCGTCGCTGCAGGCGCGGCAGAAACTGGTGATCAATGAAACCCGCATGATCGGCGGCGATCTGCGTTTACTGGCGAGGTTGGTCTGATGTTTACCGGCATTATCCAGGCGGTGGGAAAAATCGGCGCGGTGTCGCCGACCAGCGGCGGCGTGCGCATCGGCATTGACAGCGGGGCGCTCGATCTCACTGGTGTCAAATTGGGCGACAGCATCGCCGTCAACGGCGCCTGCCTCACTGTGGTGGGACTGGCGGCGCCGCGGCTGGCCTTCGACTTGTCGCGCGAGACGCTGGCCTGCACCGCTGGTTTCGTGGCCGGTGCGCCGGTCAATCTGGAAAAATCGCTGCGGGTCGGCGACGGCCTCGACGGTCATATCGTCAGCGGGCATGTCGACGGCATCGGCAGCGTGCTGCGTTTTGACGCGGTTGGCGACAACCGCACGCTGGCGGTCGAAGTGCCGCGCGAACTGGCAAAATACGTCGCGCGCAAAGGCTCGGTCGCGGTGGACGGCGTGAGCCTCACGGTCAATGCGGTCGAAGACTGTGTGTTTGAAGTCAATCTCATCCCGCATACGTTGCAGGCAACCAATCTCGGCGTTTTGGCGGCCGGCAAAAAAGTAAACATCGAAGTCGATACAATCGCCCGTTACGCCGAGCGATTATCCCAATTCAGGAACTAACATGGCTGTCAGCACTACCCCCGAAATCATCGCCGACATGCGGGCCGGCAAAATGGTCATCCTCGTTGATGAAGAAGACCGCGAAAACGAGGGTGACCTCGTGCAGGCCGCGGACTTTGTTACGCCTGAAACAATCAACTTCATGGCGCGCTACGGCCGCGGCCTGATCTGCCTGACGCTGACCGAAGAGAAATGCCGGCAGTTGAACCTGCCGCTGATGGTGTCGCACAACAATTCGCCGCTGGGCACCAATTTCACGGTGTCGATCGAAGCAGCGGAGGGGGTGACCACCGGTATTTCGGCGGCGGACCGCGCGCGCACGGTGCAGGCAGCGGTACGCGCCGACGCCGGCCCCGTGGATATCGTGCAACCCGGCCACATTTTCCCGTTGAAGGCGCAGAACGGCGGTGTGCTGGTGCGCGCTGGTCATACCGAGGCGGGTTGTGATCTCGCGCAGCTTGCCGGCGTGACGCCGGCGGCGGTGATCTGTGAAATCCTGAAGGAAGACGGCGAAATGGCACGCCTGCCGGACCTGATCGAGTTCGGTCAGCAACATGGCATCAAGATCGGTACCATCGCCGATCTCATTCATTACCGCAGTCGCACCGAATCGCTGGTGCAGCGCGTCTCCGAGCGTGAAATCGAAACCGTGCAGGGCAAATTCAAGCTGGTGGTTTACAGCGACCGCATCGGCAACGCCACGCATCTGGCGCTGGTGCGCGGCGAGTTGAAGCCCGGGCGCGAGGCGCTGGTGCGTGTGCATGAGCCGCTGTCGGTGATTGACCTGCTCGATGTGAAAAGCGCCAGCCACTCATGGAATTTCAACCGCGCACTCGCCGCGGTGGCGCGTTCGGAATGCGGCGTTATCGTGCTGCTGCACCGTCCCGAAACTGCCGGCGATCTGGCGGAACGGGCGCTGCCGGGCGCCATTGCAGTCAATCCGAAAAACGCGCTGCGCACCTACGGCATCGGCGCGCAGATCCTGCGCGATCTGAAGGTGACGAAAATGCGATTGATGTCGAAGCCGCGTAGAATGCCGAGCATGGCGGGTTTCGATCTGCAGGTCACCGGTTACGTGCTGCCGGAAGACGAGCCGAGCTAGCTTTTTCGAGTGGTTTGATTATCCAACCCTCCCCCTCAGGAAGAGGGTGAAAACGGAACCGATTTTCTTGCGAAAATCGGCGAGTGACTTAGAAGGTTGATATGTCCGATTACGATTCCATTGAAGAAATAGATGTCAACAGGGAAGGTGCCGGCCTGCGCATCGGCATCGTCGCGGCGCGCTTCAGTGCCGACGTCACCGACGGCCTGCTCGCCGGTTGCACCGCGGAGCTGACCAAACTCGGCGTGCGCAATGCCGACATCCTCATCGCGACGGTGCCCGGCGCGCTCGAATTGCCGCTGGCACTGCAGACGATGGCGGAAAGTGGTGATTACGACGCCCTGATCGCGCTCGGCGCGGTGATCCGCGGCGAGACCTATCACTTCGAAATCGTTTCCAACGAGTCGGCGCGCGGCATCATGAACGTGCAGCTCGACACCGGCGTGCCCATCGCCAACGGCGTGTTGACGACCGAGAACGACGAACAGGCCGAAGTGCGCATGATGCAGAAGGGCGCCGATTGCGCGGCTGCGGCCGTCGAGATGGCGAACCTGCTTAAAGTCGTCGGCAAGTCGTGATGATTGAAAAGGAAATTTCCGCGCGCAAGGCAGCGCCGCGCAGCGGCGCCCCCAAAAATGCGCGCCGCCGCTCGCGCGAATTCGCGCTGCAGGGGCTCTACCAGTGGCAACTCGCCGCCGCCGGCATCAGCGAGATTAAACAGCACCTGGCGACGGTGACGGGCTTTGACCGCGCCGATGGCGAATATTTTTCTGCACTGTTGTCCGGTGTGATCAATCATGTGGCGGGGCTGGAAGAGGTTTTGCAGCCCTGCCTGGACCGCAAGTTTGTCGAACTGAGCCCGATCGAACGCGCGATTCTGTTGATTGCCGCATTTGAACTGTCGAATCTGCCGGAAGTGCCGTACCGCGTGGTGATCAACGAGGCGGTCGAACTGGCCAAAAGCTACGGCGGCACCGACGGCCACAAATACGTCAACGGCGTGCTCGACAAACTCGCCGCGGTGGCGCGGCCTGATGAAATGCGTACAAGGTAACGGTTGCGAGATGAACGACAAGATCAAAACCAGAATCATCCTGTTTTACATCGGCGGCATTTTCAACGCCATGCTCGGGCTCTACGTGGTATTCGAGGGGCCGGCATTTCTGCCGGAAGACCAGGTAAAAATACTGACGCTGGTTTTTCTCGGCTTCACGGTGGTGAATTTCTACATGGCCGCTTTCCTGAAAAAGAAAGTGAAGGATGCCATTGCCGCGAGCCAGGCGAAGCATGATGGCGTAACGCCGCCAGCGTAACCAATGTGCTTCACCGGCAAGGTGAAGAAAAACGATTTCAATTCCTCTTGACCGGGAGGATGCATAAGAAATTCCCTCCCCCTTGATGGGGGAGGGGCAGGGCTGATGTTTCCCCGGCTTTTAGAACTAAAGATCTGTACAAATCAATAGGTTGAATGTAAGGTGATGAGAAACGGCGTGTGCATGAACGGTTTTTTCTCTGTGTTGGGACCAACCAACACGGAGATCGATCATGCACACGCACGCAAGAA
>CALQCM020000015.1 GCA_943329075.2 Chitinophaga pinensis
CATCTGCTCGTGATACGCGAGCGGAATGCGCATCAGATTGACGCGGTCTTCAATGCGATCGAGCCGCGCCAGATACTCGGCGATTTTGCTGCGGTCGGCATTTCCCGCCACTTCCGCCTCGAGAAATTTCAGTTCGCCGTAGTTGCGGTAGATGCGCGAACGGATGCGCCACTGATACAGCGCCGGCAGCACGCGCGCCAGCGGCAGCACCAGGGCCAGCAGCGGCACCAGCAGCACGATCAGGCGGTCGACCAGATTGGCGGCCCAGAACGGCAGGAAACGCTGCAGAAACGGTTCGCCGGATTTGTAATAACGCTCGGCGGCGGCATTCATTGGAAAATCCACATCCCGGGTCGAGGGGAATTTGTCTTCGACTGCAAACAGGCTGGGCCGGCTGTGTATCTCCTTGACCGCAGCCGCCATCAGATTGGCGATCGCCGGGTGCAGATCGTCGCGCACCACCAGATTCGCGGTGGTCGCCACCAGATGCACGTCCTGTGCCGGAATATCGCGGTTCAAATCAATCGCGCCGCGCGGCAGCACCACCACCGAGAGGTGCGGAAAATGTTTCGGGTACGCGTCGGCCTGGCTGAGGCTCATCAGGCGCACGCTCTGGTCGTGCAACAGGCCGCGCACCGCTTTGGATTGCGCCGAAGCAACGAACAGCGCGGCGTCCAGTCGACCTTCGCGCAGGGCCTTCGCCGCCGCTTCACCGGTCAGTTCATGGCCCTTCATTTTCGGCTCGTCGACGCCGTTGACATGCAGCAGGTCGCGCGCGAGCTTGCGCGTGCCGCTGCCCTCGGGGCCGATGGCAAGGCGCTTGCCCTTTAACTGCGAGATGCGGTCCATGCTCGCGCCACCGCGGTAAAAGACCCACACCGGTTCGTAATACATGGCGCCCAGCGACTCGAGATCCATGTTCTCTTCGTTGTTGGTAATGCCGCCCTGGATGAACGCGATGTCCACGTCAGGATCGTCGGCGGCCAGCAGTTTGAAATTCTCGACCGAACCCGAGGTCGTGCGCACATCGAGCTTGATGCCGTAACTGTCGAGGATGTCGGCATACTGCCCGGCGAAGAAATAGTAGGCGCCGTCCTCGGCACCGGTGGCAATCGTCACGCGACTGGGCGGCGCCGGTTTGATGAACATCGCCGCCACGGCGAAACCCAGCACCACCAGCAGCAGCACCGGCCACCACGCCAGAAACATGTCGCGCAGCGAAATGGTCTCGCCCTGCGGCATGCGGAACATTTTCCGTTTTTCCTCGACTGCCATTGCGCGCCCTCCGGGAAATGCTGTGGTTATTCTTGCCGCGGCCCGCGGTTCGCGGGAAAATCGATGCATTCCTGCTGCGTGTGATCCATGATACAAGAAGAGGTCGCCCGGCACACCCCGCGCCGCGGCATTGGGTACAACACGTTTGCCGGAACAACAATGTATCTGATGGTTTTTCTCAACGTCATTATTCACGGCTGCCAGGTCGGCAGCCGCGTGGTGATGGCGTTGTTTGCAATCAAGCTCGGTGCCAGCCCGTTTGCGATCGGCCTGATGGTCGCGCTGTATTCGATCCCGCCGCTGTGCTTCGGCGTTTACGCCGGCCGCGTCACCGACCGTTACGGCGTGCGCGGCCCGATGATTCTCGGCGCCGTGTTATGCGGCGCCGGCATGCTGCTGCCGTATTGCTGGCCCTCCATCCCGGGCCTGTTCTGCTCGGCGGTGACGATCGGCTTCTCATTCATGTTTTACACGGTGGCGGTGCAGAACCTGACCGGCGCCTGGGGCCCGCGCGAACAACGCGCGCAGAATTTCAGTACGCTGAGTCTCGGCTATTCGATCTCGGGCCTGTGCGGGCCGGTGTTCGCCGGTTACGCCATCGAATACGCCGGCCATCAGACCGCCTATCTCTGTTTTGCCATCAGCACCCTCATTCCACTGCTGACACTGCTGCTGTATCGCCCGTTGCGCGAATTCGAGCCGCCGCAGGCCGCGCCATCAAGCGGCAACGCGCTGGAACTGCTGCGCCAGCCGGAACTGCGCAAGGTGCTGATCAACAGCGCGCTGGTGGTCAGCGGCTGGGACCTCTACATGTTTTATCTGCCGATCTACGGCGACTCGATCGGTCTGCCGGCCTCGCGCATCGGCACCATCCTCGGCACCTTTGCCGCGGCCACTTTCGTCATGCGTTTCAGCCTGCCTTACCTGACCAAGCGGTTTCCGGCGCGCAACGTGCTGTCGGTGTCGATGTTTGCGGGTGCGGCGCTGTTCACCGCCTTTCCCTTCGTCAGCGATATCTGGATGCTGTCAGCGCTGTCGTTCGGCATCGGACTCGCACTCGGTTGCGGCCAGCCGATCACGCTGCTGATGAGCTTTAACCGTTCGCCGGAAGGGCGCTCCGGCGAAGTCACTGGTATCCGCTTCGCGCTCAACCATTTCATGCACTCGGCGGTGCCGGTCACCGCCGGCGCGCTGGCCTCAGTGCTGGGACTGGCACCGGTCTTCATCATCAACGCGGGGATCCTCGCCTACAGCGGTCATCTGACACGCACCGTGCGCGCCACGGTGCAGGCGGCGCCGCCGGCCGCACCGCCGGCCGGATAAACGCGTCTTACTCGACGCGAAACCGGATCGCTTCCTCGTTCGCCTCGCCGGCGGCATGGCCGAAGGTGATCGCGCCGCTGCCGTGCATGATCATTTCCTCGCGGCGCAGCTTGAGCTGGTCGCCGTTTTCCATCATGACGAAGGTGCCGTTCGAACTCAGGTCGCTCAGCACGTATTTGTCCTTGCGCCGTTCAATGCGCGCGTGGTTGCGTGATGCCATCTTGTCTTTAAGCACGATGTCGTTGCCGGCGTCGCGCCCCATCGTCATCGACGAAACGACGACGATTTCGCGCGCGCCCTGTCGCAGATACATGCGGGAAATACCTGCCGCCGCCAGCACCGCCTCAAAACGCCCGGGCATCTGCGTGTACTCGCTGCTCTCCTGCCATTGCACTTCGTGCACCGACATGCCGTCTTCACGGCCGCTGGCCGGAAACGCCTCAAGGGGCCGCGTCACACTGCGCAGGTGGATCGCCAGTTGTTCGACGGTGTCGCCGGTGGTGATGATCTGCCCGCTGGCAGCGAACTGCGTCATGCGCGTGGCGATCTTCACGGTGTCACCGTAAACATTATCGCCATCAAGCAATACGGGGCCGTAATGCAGCCCGACGCGTATGCCGATGCGCAGTGGCTGGCCCGCGACACGAATGCCCAGACCGGTCTGCATGTCGCAGGCCGCGGTCACCGCCTTGGCCGGATCTGCAAACAGGCAAATCAGACCGTCGCCGACCGCCTTGGCAACACGTCCGCCGTTGACGGCCACCGCTTTTTCGAAAAGATCGAGGCAGCCACGCAATTCACGAAAGGCCACTTCGTCGCCAAGTGTTTCGTATAAACGCGTGCTGTCGCAGATGTCGACCAGCAACACCGTCAGATTTTCCCTGCTCTCAGTCATTGTATTGCGGCCGGGTTATGACCTGTCCCGCTGAACGAATGGCCTAAGCATAACAGCATTCCAAATCACAATTTGAAGACAAGCGGGCGTATTCATGCAAATACGCCGCGCGCTTGAACGCAATAAAAAAGCCCTGATTGAAGTTTCGCTTCAATCAGGGCCCGCCGTGTTTCCGGCCGGTGACCGGGGCCTGCGCCCCGCACCGTTTTTTAGCGGCGTGCGGCCTTGCGTGCGGCCGGTTTGCGCGCTGCCGGCTTTTTGCTCTTCACGCTTTTTGCGCTCTTGGCGCTCTTGGCGCTCTTGGCGCTCTTGGCGCTCTTGGCCTTCTTCGCCGTTTTGCCGCTGCTGGCGACTGCCGCGCGCCCGGCGATGCGGCCGAAGACGACACCCGACATCAGGCCGCTGCCCAGCGCGTAGTTGTAGTGGAACAACCCGCCAACCATTTCACCGCAGGCATAGAGCCCCGGCATCGGTTTCCAGTCGCTCGCCACCACCTGGCACTGTTCGTTGACCTTGAGGCCGCCGAAGGTAAAGGTGATGCCGCCAGTGACGGGCCAGCAAAGATAAGGCGGTTTGTCGAGCTTCTGCGCCCAGTTGGTCTTCGCCGGTTCGATGCCTTCGGTGCGATGACCGTCGAGCACCGCCGGATTGAAGGCACCGCCCTTGGCCGCCGCCGCGTTGTAGGCGTTGAGCGTTTTGAGTGCCTGCTTCTTGTCGATCTTCAGCTGATCGATCAGGCCTTCAAGCGTGTCCGAGCGGAACGGCTCGCTCGACGAGTAACGCGGCTCCAGCAGATCGAGCACCTTGCTGTCGAAGATCTGGTAGGAGAGGCTCTTCGGCTGCTGCAGGATCATGCCGCCGTATTTGGCGTAGGTATACGAATTGAAGTCAGCGCCCTCATCGACCCAGCGGTTGCCTTCGACGTTGAGCATGACGCCCTGCGTGTAGGAAAGCCGGTTGGTCTTGTCGGTCATGTCGCGGCGGCCGTAGTCGGGTGCGGTGGCAACGATCGGCGTCGCATGACAGCCGCTCCAGTGGCCCCACGGCATGGCGCCAATGTCGAGCGCCATCTTCAGGCCGTCACCGTAGTTGAAGTTCGAGCCGCGCACCTTGGCGTGGTCCCACGGCTTGCCGAGGTAACGCAGGCGCCATTCCGGATTGGTTTCAAAACCACCGCTACCGAGGATCACCGCCTTCGCAGTGAGCGTCTGCAGGCCTTTCGGCGAGCGCACCACCACACCGCTGACGCGGCCGCTTTTGTCCTGCGTGAGGCTGACCACCGCGTGGTCATAACGAATATCGACGCCGACCTTTTCGCCGGTCTCGAACCAGGTCTTCGACAGGCCGACACCTTCATGCACGGTGCGAATGATGGCGCCGACCGGCCATTTGATCTTGCCCTCGACCTTGATGCCCATGACCGATTGCGCGAGTTCGAACTTGTGGCGGCCGGTGTCCTGCAGCCAGCACATCGCATCCCACGATTCTTCGATCAGAATTTTCGACAGCACCGGGTCGGTGCGGCCTTCGGTCACGCGCATCAGGTCTTCGCGGAAAAGCTCGGCGGTGTACGGTTTGACGCCGGCGTGAAAGCCCGGATATTTTTGCTCGACGTCGGGCACGAAACGGGCGACATCGCTGGCTTTGTTGAAGACGTGGCGGAAAATTGCGCCGGAAAAATGCGTGTTGCCGCCGCGCTGTTCCTTCGGCGCCTTTTCAAGCAGCACGACTTTTTTCGCGCCGGCTTCACGCGCCGCCACCGCGGCCGAAAACGCGGCATTGCCGCCACCTACAACGATTACATCGAAACTGCTCATCGACAGCCTCCGTGATTGATCTGAAAGGGAAAACCAGACTTGCGCAAGCGCATTGCATCCAGTTGTATACAATAGTATCCTACTGTCCGATCCAAGGTCAAGAACGGCACCCCGCCGCTCTCTGCGAGAAACGTTGATATGCCGACAACACGAGCCAAAACGCCCGCCGCCAAGCGCAAGAACGGCGGCGTTTCGCTGGCCGAGCGCGTCTATGCCGACCTTAAAACGGCGCTGCACACGGCGCACTTCGAACCGGGTGAGCGCATCCGCGAAGAAGCCGTTGCCACATGGCTGAAAGTCAGCCGCACGCCGGTGCGCGAAGCGCTGCGGCGGCTGACCTCGGAAAATCTGCTGGTCTCGACCGAACACGGGCTGGCCGTGCCGCAACTCAGCCGCAACCAGATTTTCGAGCTCTACGCCATTCGCGAAGTGCTCGAAGGTGCCGCTGCCGCGCTCGCCGCGCGCCACGCCTCGCCCACCGAGGTGGCATTTCTCAAACAGATCCTGCTCGAACAGGCGGCGGCGAGAACCGACGAAGCGCGCCTGCTCGCCGCGAACAAGGAACTGCACGACTGCATCTACCGCGCCGCCAACAACCGCTATCTCGTACGTACACTGCAGTCGCTGCAGGATGAACTCGCGCAGCTGCGCGGCACCACCTTCTCCTGGCCGCAACGGCCGGGCGCGGCGTTGAAGGAACACACGGCCATCGTCAACGCAATCGAACGGCACGATGCTGATGCCGCGGAAAAAGCGGCGCGCGCGCATGTCGCCGCTGCCCTGCACATCCGCCTGATGATCATGCGGCGTGACGTCGAAAAGAAAACCTGATCTTTTCATGACGCACGGCCCCGGCGCATCCGCCGCGCGCCATATGACTTCCCGCGCATACGCCCTTACAATAGGGTGAAAACCCGCCGCAGCTGCCGGAACTGAGTGCCACCGGCGGCGCGCGGCCTACCGCCGAGGAGAACACGCATGAATTTCGACCGCCGCGCGATTGCCGCCCCCACCCGCGAACTCGCCGACTGGATCTCGACGCTTAAATTCGACGACCTGCCGCAGCGCACGCGCGATGTCGCGCGCATTGCCCTGCTCGACACGCTGGGTGCCGGACTTTACGGCTTCAATACGCCGTGGACACAAAAACTGCTGACCTGGGTGAAACGCGGCGGCAGCGGCACCGAAGCGCGCGTCTGGACGGAACAAGCGGCGAGCTTGCGCAGCGCCGATGCCGCGCTGGTCAACGGTGTGGCCGTGCACGCCTTCGAGCTCGACGATTATCACAACGCCAAGCTGCATTGCGGCGCCGCGGTGATCCCGGCCGCACTCGCCGTCGCCGAGCGCTTGAACAGCAGCGGCCGCGATCTGCTCACCGCCATCGTTGCCGGCTATGAAGTCATGATCCGCTCAAGCCTTGCATTGAATCCGTCGGCGGCGCGTTTGCGCGGCTGGCACCTCACCGGCGTCACCGGCCCCTTCGGCGCCGCCGCCGCCTGCGCCGTGTTGCTGAAACTGAATGCGGAAGAATCTGCGTGGGCGCTCGGACTGGCCGGCACGCAGGGCGCCGGGCTGTGGGCCTTCAACGCCGACGGCACCATGAGCAAACGCCTGCATCCGGGCAAGGCCGCGCACTCCGGGGTGCTCGCTGCAGAACTCGCGCAACTCGGCTTCAGCGGGCCGACCTCGATTTACGAATTCGCAGACGGCGGTGTGCTCAAAGCCTTCTCCGACCATTCGGACCCGGCGCCGCTGACACGCGATCTGGGCCGCGTCTTTCATGTCGACAACAATTCGATCAAACCCTACTGCTGCTGCGGCAGCACGCACGCCTACATCGACGCTGCGCTGGCGTTGCGCAAGAAACTCGGCGCACCGTGGGACACCAGGAAAAAAGTCCGTGTCGGCACCTGCAAGGTGGTCGATGTGCAATGCGGCTTCGATTATGTGCCGAGTTCGGCGCTCAATGCACAGATGAGCCTGCGTTATGCAGTTGCCGTGGCGCTGATGGATGGTGCGGCGCTGCCGGCGCAGTTTACCGATGCCAAAATGAACGACCCGGCCATCGTCGGCCTTGCCCAGGGCATGACACTGGTGCCCGACCCTGAACTCGATAAACTCTACCCGAAGGATTTTGCCGGCTGGGTGGCAGTCGAACATAACGGCACCTGGGAACGCGTCGACATTCTGAATCCGACCGGTTCAATCCACGTGCCGATCGACGCCGCCGGCATCACCGAAAAATTCCGCGGCATCAATCCGACACTCGACACTGATGCCATTGCCGCTGTTGCACTCTCAATCGAGAAACACACGGCGCGCGAGCTGCTCGACCTGCTCACGCGCAAACGTTAACCGGGAGCCACACATGAAGATGATCAAAACCGCCATCGTAATTGCAGCCATCGCCACTGTGTCGGCTATGCCGACGCTGGCGGCCGAAGCACAGAACGGGTATCCGACCAAACCGGTGCGGCTGATCGTGCCCTTCGCGCCCGGCGGCGGCACCGACATCGTCGCCCGCGCGTTGTCGAAAAATCTGACCGCGGCATTCGGCCAGTCGGTCGTAGTCGATAATCGTGCCGGCGGCGGCGGCACCATCGGCGCCGAAACCACGGTGCGCGCAGCACCCGACGGTTACACGCTGGCGATGGTCTCGGGCAGCTACGGCGCGAATGCAGCGCTGTTCAAGCTGTCCTACGACCCGATCAACGACATCACGCCGATCTCGCTGATCGGCGAAACCGGATTTCTCGTCTCGCTGCACCCGAGCGTGCAGGCAAAGACCATTCCTGAACTGATCACGCTGGCCAAAGCCAAACCGAACAGCCTGAACTACGCATCAACCGGCACCGGCGGCATCACGCATCTGGCCACGGAACTGTTCGACATCATGGCCGGCACGAAGATGACGCACGTTCCATACAAGGGCACGGGCCCGGCGATCACCGACGTACTCGGCGGCCAGGTTCAACTGATTTTCGGCGCGTTGCCGGCCATGGTGCCGCAACACAAGGCCGGACGCCTGCGCGGCATCGCGGTGACCACCGGAAAACGTGTGGCCACGCTGCCGGATGTCCCGACCGTTGGCGAATCCCTGAAAGGTTATGAAGCCGTGCTCTGGTATGCAGCCTGGGGCCCGAAAAATCTGCCCAAAGAGATCGTTACGCGGTGGAACACGGAAATCGCCAAAGCCATGACCACGCCGGAACTGAAGGAACGCATGGCCTCGGAAGGACTCGAACCGGCCGGCGGCCCGCCGACCCAGCTTGCGGACATGCTCAACCGCGAAATTCCGAAATGGATCCGCGTCGTCAAGGAAGCCAACGTCAAGACGATCCAGTAACGCCCGTGCGCTGCGGCCGCGTCAACGGCCGCGCCTGATCCACTGTTTGATCGCCGCCATGGTTTCGCGCTCGATGCCGCGATAACCGTGGTGCGAATAAGCCTCGCAGGGGTCGCCCTCCGAGAAGCCGCCTTCCATCGTGATCAGTTCCGTGCCGTGCGCCTCATGCGCGCGCTCGGCAGCGTTGTAACGCGTGAGCCGGCACTGGTCGTTGCGATGATGCACTATCAACTGGCGGTTTTGATACTCCTTCGCATCGAACGAGTAAATGCTGCTGCTCATCGACGAGGTATGAATCACGCCGGCGATCTTGTCGGCGAGAAACGCCGCCAGCTTCACGGTGGCGATGGTGCCGCGGCTGGTGCCGACCAGATAAACCTGCGCGCCCGGATAGCGCGCCTTGAGATCGTCCAGCAGCGCCTGCACGCGAGGCTCCGACCACGTCGTGTTGGTGGCGACCGTGGCGAATTCATCGTCAACGATGAATTCGCGCCCGCGGATCAGAAAATTGCCGCCGAAATCATATGCGACTTTGTCGTTTTCCAGATGCGGATTCATCTGACCGTTGCCGCCCGGGAACAATATCGTAATGAACTTCGGCTGCGGATTGCCGTAGTTCAAAACGTACGGCACCGCGTCGCCGCCGGCCAGCTTTGCCGTCGTAATCAATTCTTCGGCGGCAGCGCAGATTCCGCAGGCAGGCAGCGCAATCGCCCATAGCAGCCAACCAACGTTGCGTCGCATGCGCTCGCGCAGTGCCGTCATGCGTTTATTTGAAGCCGAACAAACGCGCCGGCGTATCCCACAGGATCTTCTGCCGCACCTTCGCGTCCGGCACCCAGCGCTCGAACACCGCACGCGTCGGGCCGTAGTCCACGCGCAAATCCAGACGCACAAACGGCCAGTCCGAACCCCACACGCAGTGGTCCGGCGTAAATGCGTCGATCAGTTGATGCACCACTGCATCGGTGTCGGCATGCGGCCAGGGCTGATGTGAAAAGCGGAACGGCCCCGAAATCTTGAGTACGCCGTTGCCGCTGCGGCCGAGTTCGAGCAGCGCCTTGAAGCCGGCGCTCGTCTGCATCGTCAGCGGATCGCTGCGGCCGCAATGGTCGATCATCACGCGCACACCGGCTTTTGTCAGAATCGGCATCGCTTCGGCCAACTGGTCTTTCTGGCACTGGATCTGGCAGAACCAGTTTGCCGCCTTCAGCTTGGCCAGCAGTGCCGGCGCGCGCGCATCGTGGAGCAGCGCCAGGCCCTGATTGTGCAGATTGATGCGCACGCCGACCACACCGCCGTCGTTGAGGCGCGCGATCTCTTTCTCCGACACATCGTGTTTGACCAGTGCAATGCCCTTGAGCCGCCCTTTTGAACGCGCGATGCCGTCGAGCAGGCAGCTGTTATCGTCGCCGTAGGGCCCTGCCCCCACCGCCAGCCCGTGCGTGATGCCGTGTGCATCGAACACTGCCAGCACGTTGTCTGCCGTACCGGCCTGCGAGGGATGCGGCGTGTAGTCGGCACTGGCCTGATAGGGGAAACGCGCCGGATCAAATATGTGAAAGTGGCAATCAGCTGCGGGCATCATGAACCTCGTCTGAACGAAAGATTGGAATAAATCGACGCAAGGCGCTAACGCACCAGCGCCAGCAGCGTGCCGGCGTATTCGGACGCCATCTCCGGCGTCAGGTGTTCGGCACGCGCCTGATAACGCTTGATCGTTTCGAGCACGAGGCGCGGCCGCGAGGCCAGCGTCTGCAGAAAGGCATCAGCATCAGCGGCAAAACTCGCCTGCGGCATGACTTTGCTGGCCAGCCCGATCGCGGCGGCGCGTTCGGCGCTGATCTTTTCCGCTGAATAGATCAGCCAGCTCAGCGCTTTCGAATTGACCTTGCCGAGCGCGGCGCACATCGCCATGGTCGGCGGAATATCGTGTTCGATTTCGGGAAAGGCGAATCCGGCGCCGGACGCGGCGAGCGTGATATCGCTGCCGACCGCGAGTGCTGCGCCGAAACCCAGCGCATCGGCGTGCACCAGCGCCACCACCGGCACCGGCACTTCAGCGATGGCCTGATAACTGCCGAGCACCGCGCCCATCATCTTGACGCGCACTTCATACGGCGTCATGCCGGCGCGTGACTCGCCCTTGCCGTCGCGACCGCGACAGAAGTGCGCGCCGCGCGCCTCAATGGCCACCAGGTTGACGCTGCTGTCGCGACCGAGCTCGCGCATGAGGTCGGCGAACTGCACCATCATGCCGCGCGTCATGGCGTTGCCCTCCTCCGGACGGTTGAGGTCGACGCGCGCAATGGCGCCGTCGCGGCGGACCTTGAATTCGAAATCGCTCATGCTCTCCCCTGATTGTTGCGCTAAAGGCCGTATTTTATGCGTTATGCGCTTGGCGCGGGCCGCGCGGGCGCGCGCCACGGATCGTGGTAAGGTATTCGCATCTCAAGACGACGGCAGCGCCATGCACGCGGCCGCGATCTGCACGGAGGACACTGTATGCCGAAGCCACGCCTGCGCCTGATGATCGCACCCGGCACGCTGCATAGCCGCGGCAGCGACCGCATGGATTTCACACGCTACGGCCGCAGCGGCAAACCACGCATGACGGGCGAAGAACTGCTGCCGACGCTGCCCGAACTCGGTGCGCTGGCCGACATCGATGTCGATGCCGGCAATCCGCAGGAAATCGCCACGCACGACGAGCTGCGCCGGCTCGCCGTCAAAATCGAAAAAATGCTCAAGGGTGATGAAGTTGACGGCGTCATCTTCGTGCAAGGCACCAACAGCCTCGAAGAGACCGCGTATTTTCTCAATCTGACGGTGCGCAGCAACAAGCCCGTCGTCATCACCGGCGCGCAACGGCCGTATACCGGGCTGTCGACCGACGGGCCGCTCAATCTCCTGAATGCGGTACGCGTTGCCATCGCCACCGAAACCCGCGGCAAGGGCGTGGTCGTCGTCATGAACGATGAAATCAACGCCGCGCGCGAAGTTACGAAAACGAACACTTACCGCGTGCAGACCTTCCGCAGCCGCGACATCGGGCTGCTCGGTTACGCCGACCCGGACCGTGTCGTCTATTACCGCGCGCCGTTGCGGCGGCATACGCTGGACAGTGAATTCGATATCAATGCCATTACCCAGATGCCCTTGGTTGACGTGCTCTACGTGCATGCCGGCTGCCGCGCCGGGCTGGCCGAAGCGGCGCTGGCCGGCGGCGCGCGCGGCATCGTCATTGCCGGTTCGGGGGCGGGTTCGACCGGCAATCTTGCGGCCGAGATCAATGCGATCGTCGCCGCCAAACGCGCCGTCATCGTGCAAAGTTCGCGCGTCGGCGAAGGCCGCGTGCTGCGCGTAAACAACTGGAGCGAGCCCGACATGGTCGCGGCCGACAATCTGCCGCCGCACAAGGCGGCGATCCTGCTCTCGCTCGCGCTGACCAAAACGAACGATCCCGATGAAATTCAAAACCTGTTTGACGCCTATTAGCCCACACGCCGCTTTAATTCACCCCGTCATTCCCGCGAAAGCGGGAATCCAGTTTGTCCCGCAAAAAATTACGGCCCAAAACCCTGGGCTCCCGCTTTCGCGGGAGCGACGGGTTCCTAAAATCGTCAATCAAATTGGGAGAGTCTTCATGAAAACTTTTTTCTGTACTGTCCTTCTCATGCTTGCCACCGCAAATTTGTTCGCCCAGCCGGCACCGATGCTGCGGCCACCCAATCTGCCCGACCTCGACTACCGGCCGGTGGCCGATGTGTTCAATCTGCCGGCAAATGTGAATTTCGGCTCAACCTCCAGCGTGGCGGTCAATTCCAAAGGCAACATCATCGTGCTCAACCGCGGCCCGCAGCCGCTGATGGAGTTCGACGCCAACGGCAAATTCATCCGCGCCTTCGGCGAGGGCCTGTTCGCGCGGCCGCACGGCCTGCGCATCGATGCCGAGGACAACATCTGGGCCACCGACGGCGGCGACCATGTCGTCTACAAATTCAACCACGAGGGCCGCATGCAGATGGTGCTCGGCCTTAAAGGCACCGCGGGCGAATGGCATCCGGCAACGCCGCTGCGGCTGTTCACCGAACCCAACGACATCGCAATTGCCGGCAACGGCGACATCTACGTTACGCAGGGCCACGGCGGCAAGGGGGAGAACCGTGTGCTGCGCTTCGACAAAAACGGCAATCATCTGAAGAGCTGGGGAAAACGCGGCAGCGGGCCGGGTGAATTCGACGCGCCGCATGGCGTTGCTGTCGATGACAAGGGTCTCGTTTACATCGCCGATCGCGGCAACAAACGCATCCAGATCTTCGATACCGACGGCAACTTCGTGAAAGAATGGCCGCTCTTCGGCACGCCCTGCGGCCTCATCATCCAGAACGGCAGCGTGTGGCTGGCCAACGGCCACGCCGGGCAGATCATTCAGTTCGACATGAGCGGCAAGGTGCTCGGCATCACCGGTTCACAGGGCAAGGCCTTGGGCCAATATGGCGAGGCGCACTTCATCGCGATGACCGCAAAAAACGAATTGTACGTTGCCGACACGCTGAACTGGCGCGTCACCAAACTGGTAAGGAAATAACTATTTCAGACGATCAACTACACTCCCGTCACTCCCGCGAAAGCGGGAGTCCAGGATTTGAGCGATTGATTCAAATAAGCGTGGGCTGCGCCCCTATCCCACCTTCCCCCGCAAGCGGGGAAAGGGGATACCCGCTTTCGCGGGAATGACAGCGCTTTGATTGCGGCGCGCCAGACAGATCGTGTTTACGCCGCGCTCTTCACCGCGACATGGCTCGTCAACTGCAGCGTGATATCGCGCCGTACCTGATTGAAATCAACGGCCGAGACCTCGCGCGGCCGCGTCAGCGGCACCACGGCATCATTCTCGACGCGGCCGGGGCCGGCGGTCATGACGACGACGCGGTCTGACAACACGACCGCCTCTTCCACCGAGTGGGTGACGAAGATCACCGTGACCTTGGTGCGTTCCCAGATCTCCAGCAGTTCCTGCTGCAATTTCTCGCGCGTCAACGCATCGAGCGCGCCGAAGGGTTCATCCATCAGCAGCACTTCGCAGTCGTTGGCCAGCACGCGCGCGATCGCCACGCGTTGCTTCATGCCGCCCGAGAGCTGGCTCGGATAGTAGTCGGCAAACTTCGTCAGGCCGACCATTTCGGTGTAACGCATCGACAACTCGTCGAGCTTTTCTTTTGGCAGACCGCGCTGGCGCGGACCGAAACCGATGTTCTCTTTGACCGTCAGCCACGGAAACAGCGCGAAATCCTGAAACACCATGCCGCGTTCCGGCCCCGGCGCCGCAATCGGCGTACCGTACATCTCGACCGCACCGGTGGTCGCGGTCTCGAAACCGGCGATGATGCGCAGCAATGTCGACTTGCCGCAGCCTGAGGCGCCGATCAGGCAGATGAACTCGCCCTTGTTAATGGTCAGATTGACGTCGCGCAACGCCTCAACGGTCTGCCCGCCGATGGTAAAACGCTTGCCCAGTCCGCGCACGGCGAGGATAGGCCTCGCGCTGCGGTGCGGCGCGGATGCGTGTGCGGCGTCAGACATTGTGTTGCGGGCTCCAGCGCAGCAAACGGTTGTTCAAGGCCACGATCAATCGGTCGGTGACGAAACCGGCGATGCCGATGACGATCATGCCGGAGATGACGAGATCAGTACGCGACAGCGTGCGGCCATCCATGATCACCGCGCCCAGGCCCTGCGGCACGCCGGTCATTTCACCGACCACGATCAAAATCCATGAAAAGCCGTGGCCGAGGCGCAGGCCGTTGAAAATCGACGGCGTGGCAGCCGGCAGCACCACCTGACGAAACAGCGAACCACCGGTGCAACCGAGCATGGAGGCGGCTTCGAACAGTTTGTTGTCGACCGAACGCACGCCGAAGGTGGTGTTCAACACGATCGGATAAAAAGCACCGAGGAACACCAGAAAGATCGCCGCGTTCGGCCCGAGGCCGAAAAAGATCATCGACAGCGGCAGCCATGCGGTGACCGGGACCGGCCGCAGGATCTGCAGCGTCGGGTCGATCAGATTGCGCACGAAGGGAATGCGCCCCACCATCAACCCCAGCGGAATGCCCACCAGCGCCGCGGCGAAAAATCCGCCGTAAACCCGCTGCACCGATTTCCACAAATGAATGTGCAGTGTGCCGCTGAAGGCATCGTCGTAGATGCCGCCAAAAGCCAGGTCGTAGAGCATGATGCCGACGTCCTGCGGCAACGGAATCAGCCGCGTGCCGCTGACGCGCACGCCGACGTGCCAGGCCGCCACCAGCGCGACCGGCACGATCAGCGGTATCAACCAGCGTTTGAGCGACTGCATCACGCCATCCGGCTATTTTGTTTTCGCCAGCGCACTGACGAAACTGGTGTCGATGAATTTGGTGTAATCGGGCAGCGCACGGATCTGTTTCTTGTCGAGCATTTCCGAGCCGTAATACTTGGCACGCGTCACCCAGTCGGCGTCGGTGTTCCAGGTCAGTTCCACATTGGGTGCGGCAATTTCGATGGTCGGTTTCGGCTGGCCGAGTTTCTGCGCCGCCATCTCGACGAAGGCCGCGCGGTTGGCCATCGCGTATTCGGTCGCTTTGCGATGGATGGTCAGGAATACTTTCACCAGCTCCGGATTGTCCTTCGTCATGCTTTCATGCGTCGTCATCACCATGTTGACCGAGCCGGTCGGCGTGCTGTACGGATACTCGACGATTTTGCCTACACCCTTGGCGAGGCTGATCGACGGCCCCGGTTCGGCACCGACGTAGGCATCGATGTCGCCGCGTTCGAGTGCCGCCGGCATGTCGCTGAAGGCGACGCGGATCGGCTGGATGTCCTTGATCGACATGCCTTCCATCTTCAGGCGATCGAGGATCACCACCTCCTGTGTCGAGCCCGGCAGAATGGCGACCTTCTTGCCCTTCAGGTCCTTGATCGTGCTGATGCCGGAATTCACGCCCGACACCACCGCCATGCCGCGATTGCATTGCGCGCCGATGATGACTACCGGTTCGCCGGCGGCACCACCGAGCGTGGCGGCGGCAAGGCCATAAGTGCCAAAATCCACCGAGCGCGTCACCACGGCGTTCTTGCCGTCGGTCGGTGTTTCATACGGAAACACCTCGATCTTGTAACCAGGCGGCGTGAATTTTTCGTAGAAATAGGGCGTGATGGCGTGGATCAGTTTCAGCGTACCGACTTTGATCACCCGGTCCGCCGACCACACCGGCGCACTCAATCCCATTGCCAGCACCGCAACGGCCCACAATGAAACCACGATAGATTTGCCCTTCAGCATGACTGTCTCCTGTCAGATCGCCCGTTTGCAGGCGCACCCGGTCTGCTACGCAAGCGGCGTGCCATGCTGACATGGCGGGGATAGGTGAGTCGCGACGCTGCAATGCGCCCGTTATTGGTGCGCCGGGCGTTTTAGCGCACCCGAATAGAGCGGACGCACCTAAATGGCGACCAACTCCAGCAGAAGGCGTGTCAGCGCGCCGTCGGCGGCGGCCAATTGCTCCAGTATGGTGAAATGATTGCAGGCGTCGATCCGCAGCGATCGCCCGCGCAAACTGGCCGCCGCGCGTGCCGCCGCATAGTCCTGCGACTGGCGCTGCAGTTCGGGCAGTTCGGCCGCGCCATAGGCAATCATCAGCGGCGCAGCCGCGCTCTGCAATTGATGTAGCGGGCTCAGGCGTTCGACATCTTCCGCACTCAAACCAAGCTTTGCATTGAGATAACACCGGCGTATGGGTTCGAGATCGTAGATGCCGCTGATGGCGAGCCCGCCGCGCACCGCCGGCTCGGCCATGCACGTCGCCGTGAGATGACCGCCGGCCGACCAGCCCGAAACATACATGCGCGAGATATCCGCGCCGTATTCATGCGCATGCGCGGCCAGCCAGGCGATCGCCGCGCGCACTTCGCCGATAATGCCGTCGAGCGTAATGTCCGGCGCCAGCGTGTAACCGATCACGGCGACGTGCAGGCCATGCGCGAGTGGCCCTGCGGCGACAAACGAAAACGTTTCCTTGGCACGCATCTGCCAGTAACCACCGTGGATGAAGACCAGCAGCGGTGCACCTTGGGCGCCGGCAAAATAATCGATGCGATTGCGCGGCGCAGCACCGTAACGCAGATCGAGCGCGGAGGCGCGCGTGCGCCGCAGTTGCGCACTGCGCGCATCGAATTCCTCCAGCAGGCGCGCGCTGTCAGCGACGGCGCGCGTGTTGTCATACGCCGCATCGAGCGCCGTCGTGTCCATGCCGCGATACGCGCTGTTCAAATTACCTCCCCGCCGCTTCAATCGATGACAGCACCAAAGCAAGCGCCGCGCCATCCGCCCTGGTTTGGCATGCGCATTGCTTACTCCACGCAGATTATGCGATAAAGAACATTATGCCCGTCCACTATAACCTTGCCCTGTCCGTGCTGCGTGATCGCCTGCGTAGCGGGAAACTCACACCGACCGCGCTCGCCCGCGACGTGCTCGCTGCTGCCGGCGACGGCGACCGTCATCACGCATGGATCTGCCGTGTGCCCGACGCGGCCGTTCTCGCACGCGCACAGGCGCTCGAAGCCGACGCTGCGGCACGCGCCCTGCCTTTGTATGGCATTCCCTTCGCGGTCAAAGACAACATCGATGTTGCCGGCCTGCCCACCACCGCGGCCTGCCCTGCCTACAGTTACGTCGCGCCGCGCCACGCCACGGTCGTGCAGCGCCTGCTTGATGCCGGCGCTGTGCTAATCGGCAAAACCAACCTCGACCAGTTTGCCACCGGCCTCGTCGGCACGCGTTCGCCCTACGGCGCCGGTCTTAACGCTTTCAACCCGACTTACATTTCCGGCGGCTCGAGTTCCGGCTCTGCTATTGCCGTCGCGCTGAATCTCGTCAGCTTTGCACTCGGCACCGACACCGCCGGTTCCGGCCGCGTGCCGGCCGGTTTCAACAACATCGTCGGCCTCAAACCGACACGCGGCCTGCTCAGCACCGCCGGCGTGGTGCCGGCCTGCCGCTCGCTCGACTGCGTTTCCATTTTCGCGCTGACCGTGTCGGATGCCGCCGATGTATTTGCAGTGGCACGCGGTTTCGATGCCGCCGATGCGCATTCACGTCCGCCGCAACCATCGCTGCATCTGCCGGCAAACGGCCTGCGCTGCGGCGTGCCGCGCGCAGACCAGTTTGAATTCTGCGGCGACACGGAAAGCAAACGCCTGTTCGAACTGGCCGTGCAGCGCATCGTCGCAGCCGGTGCCACAGTGGTCGAAATCGATTACACCCCTTTGCGCGAAACCGCCGCGCTGCTGTATCAGGGCCCGTGGATTGCCGAACGCATGGCGGCGATCGGCGATTTTTTCGCGCAACACAGTGCGGATATGCTGCCGGTCACGCGCGACATCATCGCCAGCGCAAGCGCGCATTCCGCTGCCGACACCTTCAAAGCACTCTACCGCCTTGAGGCACTCAGGCGCCGCGCCGCCGCCGAGTTCGCGAAAATCGACCTGCTGGCGGTGCCGACCGCGCCGACGATCTACACGGTTGCGCAGATCGAGGCCGACCCGCTCCAACTCAATTCGAATCTTGGTTACTACACCAACTTCGTCAACCTGCTCGATCTCGCCGCGATCGCCGTGCCTGCCGGTATGCGCAAGGATGGCCTGCCCAACGGCATCACGTTAATCGCGCCGGCGCACAGCGAACCATTGTTGTGCGAAGTCGGTGACCGTGTGCAGCGCGCCGGCGGCCTCAGCCTGGGCGCAACACCATTCGCGCAGCCTGCGGCAACGCGCGGCTGGCGTGATACGGCTGGTGACGCCATGGTGCACGTCGCCGTGGTCGGCGCGCATCTCTCGGGCATGCCGCTGAACCGGCAATTGGCCGAACGCGGCGCGCAGCTTGAACGCGCCACACGCACCGCCCCCGACTATCAGTTCTATTTGCTGCCGGAGACAACGCCGCCCAAACCCGGACTCGTACGCTGCGCAGCAGGAACAGGACATCGCATCGAAGTCGAGGTCTGGCGCATGCCGGTTGCACACTACGGCAGTTTCATCGCCGGGATTCCCGCGCCGCTCGGCATCGGCACGCTGACACTCGAGGACGGTTCCTGCGTGCAGGGATTTCTGTGTGAAGCGACGGCCGTCGCGGGCGCGCGTGACATTTCCGCCTTCGGCGGTTGGCGCAAATTCATCACCACCGGGTAAGGCACTCGGCGGGCATACGGCGGCGCAACAATTATTTTTTGATAAGAAATTTCTTACCTGCTGCGGCATGCCGCGCACCACCGCAACAGACCCGCCGCGCGTGGGCTGTTATCCCGCAATCGCGTGCTGCGATGCGTCAAGCGCAGTGTTTGCCCTGCGTCAACATTGCATCGTTTTACCGGCGTAATCTGGCGCGAAATTCATTCGCATGAATCCGGAGTAGCACCGCAACGGAATTATTGAAAGGGGCGACACGATGATCACCAACGCGATACGCAGTGCCACCAGCGAAGACGAAGTGCTGTTCGTGCTGACCAGTTACGTCGAAGCGGCACGCCTGAGCGGGCGCTTTCATTTTCTCTCCGAACGCGTGACCGCACTGCCGCTGGAGGACGCCGGCGACGTCAGCGCGCGCCTGAGCAATCTGCTATTCGAACTCGACCTCGCCTCGCGCAGCTTCGACGATTACACCCGCGACGTTCTGCACGAGGCCGTGCATATCTTCAGTTACGCGGTGGAACAGCTACACGACATCAGGCACCGGCAGCACAGCCAGCTCGCGGCCTGAACGCCGGGCGCCCACACTAAACGCTGCCACCCTCGACCGCGCAGCCGTCAGCGCGCCAGCGCAGCATGCCGCCGGCTAGATTGGCAATCTCACTGTAACCCGCCTTCTGCAGCAGCGTCACCGCCTGCGCCGAGCGCGCGCCCGAGCGGCACACCGCAACCACCGGCTTGTCGCGACTGAGTTCGCTCGCGCGCTGCGCCAGTTCACCAAGCGGAATCAGTTTCGCCCCGGCAATATGACCGAGCGCGCTGTTGAATTCCGCCGCTTCGCGCACGTCCACGATCTCGACGCGGTCACCGAGTTCCTCCAGCGCCTGCGGCTGGATCTCCCAGATGCCGCCGAAGGTAAACGTCAGATTGCCCCACTGCGGTTCGGTCATGTCGGGCAACGCGCCGTCGGGGCGGCCGCATTGCAGATTGGCCGGCACTGCGATGTCCATCTTCTTCGGATGCGGCAGGCCGAGATTTTTCATGTAGCCGCAGAAGTCCTCGACGCTGACGTCGCCGCCCAGCCGCGGGTTGTGCCGGCGCTCTTCGTCAACGCTGGTCACGGTGAGGCCGCGGTAATCGTGGGCCGGATACAACAGGCAGGCGCCCGGCAGCGAAAAAATCTGCTCACGCACCGAACGGAACATCGAGCGCGCATCGCCCTGCTGAAAATCAGTGCGTCCGCTGCCGCGGATCAGCATGCAGTCGCCGGTAAATGCCATCGATTGATCGTCGATCACGTAGGTCATACAGCCGTTGGTGTGCCCGGGCGTGGCGCGCGCCTCCAGATGGCGCGTGCCGAACGGCACGTGATCGCCATGTTGCAGCAAGCGATCCGCCCCCGCCGCCCCGCTCACCGCCGCCAGCGCCATTCGGCTGCCGAGTTTTTGTTTGAGCAGCCAAGAACCGGTGACGTGATCGGCGTGCACATGCGTTTCGAGCGTCCACATCAGCTTGAGCCCGAGCTCGCCAAGCAACGCCGCGTCGCGATGCACCTGTTCGAAAACCGGATCGATCAGCAGCGCTTCCTTGCTGCGGCTGTCGCCGACCAAATAGGTATAGGTCGACGACGGCGCATCGAACAACTGGCGGAAGATCAGCATGGCGCGCAATCCGGAGGAAGCAGAAAGTCCATTCTGCACGGCCGGGCGGCAGTCGCGCAAGCATTTGCGTTATGATTCCACCCCAAGCTGCGCGCAGATGCGGCGAACCCGCAAACGACTCCCCCATATATTCCCTGATCGACCCTGATGCCCACTATTACCGAACAATTCATCGACCACGTACTCGCCGTCGATTACGACACACTGCCGCCGGCCGCCATCGAGATGGCGCGCCAGGTCACACTTGACGGCATCGCCGTGATCCTCGCCGGCTCCACCGAACCGCTGGGTGTCGGCCGCATCTCCACCGCTTATGTGCGCGAGATGGGTGGCAACCCGCAGGCCAGCGTCATCACCGGCGGTTTCAAAACATCGATGGCCAACGCCGCCTACGCCAACGGCACCATGGCGCACGCGCTCGATTTCGACAACACCTGGTATCCGCTCAATCACCCGACCTCGCCGACGCTGCCGGTGGTGCTGGCACTCGCCGAACATTACAAAATGCCGGGCCGCAAGATCATCGAAGCCATCGTCGCCGCGTTTGAAGTCCAGGGCCGCGTGCGCCTTGCTGCTACGGGCCTGAAAACCGGCACCGGCTTCCACAAGCCCGGCACCACCGGCACGTTCGGCGCCACTGCGGCGGCGACCAAAATGCTCGACCTCAACAAGCAGCAAACGCTGATGGCGTTTGGTCTTGCCGGTTCGCGCGCCGGCAGTCTGTCGATCAACACCGGCTCGATGACCAAGTCGTCGCACTCGGGCCACGCCGCGCGCATGGGTCTTGAGTGCGGCGTGCTGGCCAAAATGGGCTGGACGGCCAGCGCCGATGTCTTCGGGCCGAAGGGCTTCTTCGATACCTTTCTGCACGGCGACGCCGAACCCGGCCTGCTGGTGAAGGCTTTCGGCAGTCCCTTCCGCATGGTCGAGCCCGGTGTGGGCTTCAAGAAACACCCGAGCAATTACTTCACTCATCGTCCGATCGACGCGGCGCTGGCCTTGCGCGAAGAACACGCGCTGAAGGCAGAACAGATTGCGCGCGTGACGGTGACCTTTCCGCGTTTCGAATACGTCAACCGCCCGCAGCCCGAAACCGGCCTCGACGGCAAATTCAGCGTGCAGTACACAACGGCACTGGCCCTGCTTGACGGTGAGATCAGCGTCGACTCGTTCACCAACGAACGGCGTTTCGCTGCGGACATCGTCGCGCTGCTGCCGAAGATCGAACTGCGGATTGACGACAACATCCCGGCCGATTTCGACCATATGCACGTGATCGTCGACGTCGCCACTACCGATGGACGTACGCTGTCGAAGAAAATCGAAAAACTGTCGGGCTGGATCGGCTCACCACTGACGCGCGAACAACGCCTGAAAAAGTTTTATTCCTGCTCGCGCCGTGTGCTGGATGACTCGTCCGCCAACCGCGTGCTCGAAGCCGTTGAGAAACTGGATACGCTGCCGGACATCACGGCGATCATGGATATCCTGCGTTGCGACGGAATGACGAAAGATCGCACGACAAAATGACAACGATATTTTTTTATTCGTCATTCCCGCGGAAGCAGGAATCCAAAACCAGAACCCCTGGGTCCCCGCTTTCGCGGGGACGACGATAAATTCTAAATGCACGGAGAATTTCGATAGATGAGCAACACTCGCTACAAAGTCGCCGTTGTCGGCGCCGGCATCAGCAACAGTCCCGACGGCCGCGAACGCTGGGCGGTGCGCGCCCATCTACCGGCACTGAAGGCATTGCCCGAATTGTTCGAGACCGTCGCCGTGTGCACCACGCGCATGGAAACCGCCAACGCCGCGGCGCAACAATTCGGCGTGCCGCATGCCTACGACAATGTAGAACGCATGCTCGCCGAATGCCCTGAGATCGACATCGTCTGCGTCAGCGTGCGGCCTTCCGTGCATCACGAGGTCGTGATGGCCGCACTCAAGGCCGGCAAACACGTTTATTGCGAACATCCGCTCGGGGTCAATACGCAACAGGCGCGCGAAATGTTCGAACTGGCGCGCGCAAAAAATGTGCGCACCATCGTCGGCCACGAATATCACTACGAACCGGCCGCACTGCAAATGGCCGAGATGGTGCGCGATGGCTACATCGGCCGCCCGCTGACCTTCAACATCACCTATTTCGTCAGCAACTACATCGCGCCGCGCCCCTCACACCGCCAGTGGCTGTTTCAGGCAGAGATGGGTGGCCATCCGGGCTATCGCAGCGGCCACAGTCTCGAACGCGCCACCGCCATCCTGGGTCGCGACATCGACAAGATCTGCGCCGAACTCGCCGTACTGGTGCCCGAACGCGCCAACCTCGACGGCGGCGAACCGATTCGCAGCAATCAGGTTGAGAACATGAACTATCTGCTGCGCACCGCAGACGGCGTAATCGGCACCATGCAGGTGTCGTTCACGGCGTGGTTCGGCACCGGCAGCCGCTTCGAACTCTACGGCAGCGACGGCATGTTGATGCTGGATACGGTGGAACTCTCGAACTGGGACAAGAAAACCGGGCAGGGCGATCCGCCGCGCGGCGAACTGCGTTTGTTCGGCGCCCACGCCGATCTCGCACAGATGATGAAGGACCCGATTGCGCCGGAGCGCCTCGAAAGACGTTTCACCGAAATCCCGCTCGACGACAAACACATCGCCGTCAAAGGCATCGACCGCGGCCGCGCGACCTTTCTTGTCGCGCAGACGTGGACCGCATTTCACAAAGCGATCGGCGAAGGACGCGACGGTGCGCCAAGCTTCCGCGACGAACTGAAAATACACTGCGTGTGGGATGCCACGGAAAAATCGGTTGCCGAAGAGCGCTGGATCAAAGTCGATTACAGCCGGGTCGGACAATGAGATCGTTGCGTTCCATTTCTGCCATCGTTTTGTGTTCGCTCGCGTTGTCCGCAACGGCAGACGATTACCCGAACAAGGCCATCCGCTTCATCATGCCCTACCCGATCGGCGGCAGCATCGACATCGCCGGCCGCATGGTGGCGCAGCGCCTCGCCGATAACCTCGGCCAGGCGGTGGTGGTCGATAACCGCACCGGCGCCGGCGGCATCGTTGGCACCGAAACCGGCGCGCGTGCCGCACCCGACGGTTACACGCTTTTGATGGGCGGCATCGGCACATTGGCATTGAGCCCCAGCCTGCAGAAAAATCTGCCCTACGATCCGAACAGGGATTTAACACCAGTGACCTTGCTAGTGACAATTCCATATGTCGTGGTCGTGCCTCCATCGTTCAAGGCCACAAACATCAGAGAACTCATCGCATTGGCAAAAGCCAAACCGAACGAAGTCAATTACGGCTCCGGCGGCAACGGCAGCGCGCCGCATCTGGCGGGCGAACTTTTCAATACCATGGCCGGCGTGAAAATCACGCACGTGCCATACAAAGGCAGCACGGGCGCCATCACCGACACCATGAGCGGCCAGGTGCAACTCACTTATACGGGCATCCCCTCGGTCATCGGGCAACTGAAGGCCGGCCGCCTGCGCCCGGTCGGCGTTACCAGCATCAAACGTACGGCGGCTTTGCCGGAAGTGCCGACCATTGCCGAATCCGGCGTGCCGGGTTATGAGGTCAATCCGTGGTTCGGCGTAATGTTGCCGGCGCGTGCGCCACAGCCTTTGGTGTCACGCATCAATGCAGAAATACTGAAAGTGCTGCGACTACCCGCGACACGCGAACGTTTTGCCGCCGAGGGCTTCGAAGCCGCAGGCAACACGCCCGCGCAGTTCGCCGCCTATATCAAGACCGAGCAGGTGAAATGGGCGAAGGTCATCAAGGACGCGGGAATTAAAGCAGATTAAATGGCGCAGGCGTTTTATCTGCGTGAACTTAATTGATCGTCACTCCCGCGAAAGCGGGAGTCCAGCAATCCATATCAAATATACCAACGCCGAATGGATTCCCGCTTTCGCGGGAATGACGATTGGTGGAGCTAGTCGAACTTTGCATCCGACGCCCGAATAACCTTGCCGATGCGCGCGTGCTCTTTCTTGATGTACGCCGCGAACTCCTCCGGCGTATTACCCACCGGTATCACGCCTTCAAACGACAGGCGCTCGATGATGTCCGGCGCCTTCATCGCCGCTACCGTCTCTTTGTTGAGCAGATCAATGATTGCGCGCGGCGTGCCGGCCGGCGCCGACAGGCCGTACCATGATCCGGCTTCGTAATCTTTGAGGCCGGTGGCTTCGGCAACGGTCGGTATGTCGGGCTGCGACGGCGCGCGCTTTACACTGGTGGTGCCAATGGCGCGCAGTTTGCCGGCCTTGACGTGCGGCATCATCGCCACCGCACTCGAAAACATCAGCGGCACCTGCCCGCTCAGCACGTCGGTCAGCGCCGGCGCCAAACCCTTATACGGCACGTGCGTAAACTTGATGCCCGCCATCATGATGAAAAGTTCAGTGGCCAGATGCGTTGAACTGCCGATGCCGTTGGAGGCGTAATTCACCTGTCCGGGCTTGGCTTTCGCCAGCGCTACCAGGTCTTTCATTGACTTCACCGGCAGCGAAGGATGCACCACCACCAACAGCGGCGCCTGTGCGAGCAGGCTGATTGGTTCGAAATCCTTGAGCGGATCATAGGGTGGTTTTTTCTGCACGTTGGGAATGATCGCCATCGTTGCCACATTCGACAGCAGCAAGGTGTAGCCATCCGGCGGCGCCTTCGACGCCAGTTCCGCCGCAATCATGCCGCCCGCACCCGGCCGGTTGTCGATGGCAAATTGCTGCTTCAGCGCTACTGTCAGCTTCTGTCCGATCATGCGTGCGATGGTGTCGTTGCCGCCGCCGGGCGCCTGCGGCACCAGCACGCGGATGGCTTTGGTCGGGTAACTCTGTGCATTTGCCGGACCAAAAGGCAGCAGTGCCGCCACAAAACCAGAAATAAATATTTTCTTATCGATCATTTCAACTCCAGCGTAACGTCAACTAAACTTTTCCGTCGCTCCCGCGGAAGCGGGAGCCCAGGAGAAGCACTAACATCATTACATTCATGGATTCCCGCTTTCGCGGGAATGACGAATCAAATTTTCTTTAACGGCGCGCCAGCAAACGCGCCAGCTTCGCCGCATCGTCCATTTTTTCAAGATTCAGCACCATGTCGCACAATTCATCGACCTGCGCCTTCGGCAACACCCGCGACGCCAGATTTTCGAACTTGCCGACGACCTCGGCATCGCTGCTGAACTCCACCTTGTGACGTCCGATTTCGCGGGTACGTTCCATTTTCGTGCCATCTTGCAAATGCACTTCAACGCGCAGCATCTGGCGGAACTTCGGCCCGCGTGCCGTGATCGCCGGATCGTGGATCACCTCGATGCGATCGGCGAGCGCCATGCGCACAGGATCGGTTAACTTTTCTTCTGTGAACTGGTCGACAAAACATTCGCCTTCCAGCAACTCGGTCGCCACGCAATACGACAGGTTCATCTGCGCCGCGGTGAAGCCCTGCGGCACGTACTTCCAGCCCGAATGCTCGACCGTCGCCTGCGGACCGTAGACCACTACCTTCGCCACCTCGTCCGCGGTAAACGGCCGCGCGGCACGAAACTCGCGGATCAGATCGAGTGCCGTGTGATTGCTGCCAACGCAGGAATAAAACTTCAGCCGCACGCCCATCGCCTGCCACACCTTGCCGTAGCCCGCCGTAAGTTCGCCGATGTTGAAACGGTCGGTCGAACGGCTGAAGGTGGTGCAGAAGCCGCCGTATTCGCTTTCAAACACGTTGACGATGCCGGTGAAGCCCGCATCGGCGAACTGCGCGCCATAAAGACCGCTCTGCGCAGCGCGGCCCGCATGCATGCGTTTGACCATCGAGCCGAACTGCGCCGCCATCAGGCCGCTGGCCTGGGTGCCGGCAATGCCCAGCGCGTGCACGGTTTTATCGGTATCGAGTTTGAGTCCACGCGCCGCACTCGCCGCCGCCGCGAACACACCTGCCGTCGCGCCCGAATGCCAGCCCTGCGCAATGTGTTCGTTGCCCATGCAGATGCCGACGCGCGGACCGACTTCATACCCGGCGACCGCCGCCGTCAGAAATTCGCGCCCGCTCATGCCGGGCCGACCTTCGGCGATCGAAATCAGCGGCGGCAAGACCACCGAGCCGCAATGCAGGATGCCGAGCAGATGGGTGTCATCGAGTTCGAAGCCCTGCACCTGCGTGCCATTGACCAGCGCGGCGTGCGGCGCCGAGAGTTTTTTGTCGGTGCCCCACACGGCGCAATTGCGCGTTGAATCAAGTATGGCAAGCCTGTCCTGCAGGATGCGGCTCCACTGCAGATTGGCACCAAAGAGCCCGCAGCCGAGCGCATCGAGTATCAGGCGCTTGCTGCGGTGCCTGACTTCTTCGGGAATTTGTTCGTACTGGAGGTTTGCGACAAATTCGGCGACGCCACGGGTCGCGGGGTTGCCCTTATGACTTTCAATCACAACAATTCCATTTCATTTCAAATATTGAAAAAATCCGTCGCTCCCGCGAAAGCGGGAGCCCAGGAGAAGCACAAGCAAAATGCAAACTCTGGATTCCCGCTTTCGCGGGAATGACGAATTTTTAGATATTGCTCATTGTTAAACGACCCGCCCGCCTATTTCGCCAGCCCGATTTCAGTCAGGATCGCCTTGATCTCTTCGTATTCCGCCTTCCAGAATTTGGCGGTGTCGGCGCTGTTGCGATAGACGTTCTCGATCTGGCTGCGTTCGAGTTCACGCCGCCAGTCCTCGCTTTTGGTCGCCTTGCTGAGCACATCATCCCAGAACGCGATCTGCGCCGGCGTCATGCCGCGCGGCCCGGCAACGCCGCGCCAGACTTCGTTCACACTGTTGACGCCGAGTTCCTTCCACGTCGGTACCTGCGCAAGATCGCCGCGACCGCGCTGCGGCGCCGAGATTGCGAGCAGACGCACTTTGCCCGCCTTCAGCATCTCCATCACGTTCGAGGCCGGCGCCGATTCCATATCAAGGTGGCCGCCGATCACCGCCATGGTGCCGTCACCCGCTGAGTTGAACGACACGGTCTTGAGTTTTTTCACGTCGACGCCGGCCATCTTCATCGCATGCGCAAACGCCATGTGCGCCGCATTGCCAGGTGCCGTGCCGATCGACACGCTGAGCGAGGCCGGGTCTTTCTTCAGCCGTTCGACCACGTCGCGACCGGTCTTCAGTGGTGAATCCGCGCGCACGACAATCGCTTCGTATTCCACCCCCAACACCGCGAGCGGCGTAAAGTCCGCGTAACCGAACTGCGTGCGGCCCGAGATCTGGTTGCTCAAAAGCGTCGGCGCCACCACCATGACGACGCGCCCGTCGCCGGGTCGCGTGTTGATAAAGGCGAGGCCGACGGCACCGCCGCCGCCCGGTTTGTTGACCACGGTGACCGGCACTTCGAAACCGCGCCCTTCCTGCAACGCCTTGAGCAGCAGTCGTCCCATCTGGTCCTGAGGACCACCGGGCGAGGTGCCGATGATGATTTCCACTGCGCGGTCGGGTTTCCACGCCGGTTGCGCTATCGCATCCATCGCCGCACCAACACCGGCCGCCAGCAGCGCGCCCGCCAACGTCATTCGCCTAATCGCTTTCATTTCAAATCACTCCTTCGCTGCGCAATGCCGCGATCGCGGCCGCGCTGTAACCAAGACTTTCCAATACTTCAGCGTTGTGCTCACCGAGGCGCGGCGGCGGCGTTTCGATGCTGGCACCGCCGTGTTCGAGTTTGAACGCGCACATCGGTACCGTCAGTGCGCCTTCGACCCCGGGTATTGATGCGTGTTCATGCAGTATTTTACGCGTCTTCACCTGCGGATCAGCGAGCGCCTCGGGCATCGTGCGCATGCGCAACGCCGGCACATGATGCGCCTGCAGATGGTCTTCCCATTCCTGCGCCGGCTTCTGCCGCATGATTTCGCGCAGCACCGCTTCGTCTTCCTTGAAGTTTGTCGCGCGCGTTTCGTTGTCGGCGTCGCCGCGTTCCGGCTGGCCCAGCGTTTCAAACAGCCGCTTGTTCTGGCGGTGATTGCTTGCTGCCAGCATGATCTGGCCGTCCTTGGTGTCGTAAAAATAGCTGCTCGCATAAGCGTGCTTGTTGCCGTGCGGCCCCGGCGCCTTGCCGGTCGATGAATAACCGGTGATATGCGAGGCCTCCAGCATCATCGCCACGTCGGCCATCGCGCAATCGATGTGCTGGCCGCGGCCGGTGCGCGTGCGCTGGAACAACGCGCTGGCGATGGCAAAGGCCGCCATCGTGCCGGTACTGTAATCGATAATGGGCGCGCCGCATTTGAGCGGCGGCCCGTCTTTTTCACCGGTCATCGCCATGATGCCGGAAGTCGCCTGTACCGCATGATCGTAGGCGGTGTGCGTGCGGCGCGGCCCATCCTGACCGAAGGCCGTCATCGAACAATAGATCAAGGTCGGATTGACCTTCTGCATGTCCTTGTAGCCGAGCCCCAGCGCCTCGAAGGCGCCGGCGCGGTAGTTCTCAACCATCACATCGGCGCCGGCCACCAACTGCTTCAAAATCGCGCGGCCCTTGTCGGTTTTGAGGTTGAGCGTGATGGCGCGCTTGTTCGAGCCCTGCGCCAGATAGCTGGTGCCCATGTCGCGGCGGTTGAGTTCCTTGTTGCTGCCGGTATTGCGACTCTGGTCGCAATCCTCCGGGTTCTCGATCTTGATCACCTCCGCACCCAGCACGGCGAGCTGGTAGGCGGCGAACGGGCCGGCCAGAACATGGGTGAGGTCGATCACCTTGATACCTTCAAATGGTCGCACTGGAAAATCCTCCTGCCGGTAGTACTGCGTGTTGATGCCTTCGGCTTCTGTCTTTCGGCATTCGCGCGCAACGCCGCCTCGAATGAGCGGCGCGGCCACAGCGCGCGTTCGATGTTGTCGACGCCGAGGGTATAACCGGTGATGCGCGGCTGCGCCGGCGGCACTCTCTCTGCATCAGGCGATCTTGCATGAAATCAAAGCGTCCTCGTCGAATGAATACACTGCACACATACGGTGATAGCCGTCCGCAATGATCACCCTGCTGCGTGCCGCGTCCCTGACCAGCAGCAACGGCGATACGCCCTTGCCGGCAAGTATTTTCTTCTGGTCCTTGTCCACATGGCTGTTGCTGATACCCAGCAGGGTCAAGCCCGAAGCCCTGAAAATGTCCTTCGCCTTGAACGTCGACACCGGTGCGCGTTGCAGCTTGTTCACCAGTGCCGTGGCGGCGGCCTCGTCATAGATCAAACCGAGATAGGAAAGTGCCGCCGGGTAGTCATGCGCCTCCGGCTCCTTCAACCAATTGATCGCGGGATTCTTTGCCATAGTCACTCCATCAGTAATCTGCGATTCGATTTGTTCACTTCGATGTGGCGGCCGCGCGCGCAGGCGCACGTAGCCGCTTCAACTCGCCATACAGCCACACCGCGCTTTCAAGCGACGCCGCGTCAGCGCATTTGACCCGGTACGGCTGCCCGCTCAGACTGCTTTTCGAAGCGGCCAGCTCGATGAATTGTTCGGTGCTTTGCACCTCGCCCCTGCCCTCGAGATATTCGAGCTTGCGCAAAAGATGCGACTTCGCCTCGGCGGCGCTATACCACAGGCCGTTACGGCTGAACTCGCAGCGCGACTCCTGCAGCTTCACCATCAATGCGTCGATTTCGGTGCGCGCCGGCGGCGCCAGCGGCGCGGCGCTGGACGCGTGCATGAAATACAGCGTCAACAGCAGGATAGTGAAAAATCGCATCGCGGAATCAGTTCGCTTCAGGCAGCGCCGACCGTCCTGCCACACCGTCGCGCAACCCGCCCAGCGGCATTTTCTGCCGGTCGCGGCCGTCAAAATTCTCCGTCTTCAACCATTGCTCAAAGGCCGCGCGAATGACCGGCCAGTCCTCGTCAATGATTGCAAACCATGCGGTATCGCGGTTCTGCCCCTTGATCACCATGTGCTGCCTGAATATCCCTTCAAACGAAAAGCCGAAGCGCAGCGCCGCGCGCCGTGACGGCGCGTTGCGCGCATCGCATTTCCATTCGAATCGGCGATAGCCGAGGTCCTCGAACACGTAACGCGCAAACAGAAACAGCGCCTCGGTTGCGACGCGCGTGCGCGCCATCGCCGGCCCCCATAATATGTTGCCGATTTCGATCACACCATGCTCCGGCGTAATGCGCATCAGGCTTTGCCGCCCTTCACAGCGGCCGCTGGCAGCGTCGATCACGGCGAAACACAGCGGGTCTTCCGAGGCGACCATGCGCGCCATCCACTGGTCGAACACCGCGCGACTCTGCGGTGCGTCGAACAAATAGCGGAAACGCTCCTCAAATCCCGGCGCCATCGATGCCGCGAACAATGGGTCGCCATGTCTCAATGGATTGAGCGGCTCCAGTTGGCAGTACGACCCCGCGAGGGTCACCCGCGCCGGACGCGGGCAGATTTTCCAGGCGGCTGGATTTTTCATGGGCTGGTTAAAGGGATGAGCAGGGAAACGTCGCACAGACTACCATCTCCCGCACATTTGCTACCATAGGCCGCAACATGAACCCCGATTCCCTCGAAGCACGCGACACGCAGTCCGTCATCCACGGACTGACCAATCTCAAACGCCATCTCGAACTTGGCCCGACGGTGATCGAACGCGGTCACGGTGTATGGGTCGTCGACAATCACGGCCGCGAATATATCGAGGCGATGTCGGGCCTGTGGTGCATCTCGCTTGGCTACGGCGAAAAACGGCTGGCCGCGGTGGCGGCCAAACAGATGGAGCAACTCGCCTATTACCCGCTGATCAGCCACAAGAGCCACCCGCAGGCGATCGAACTGGCGGAAAAACTGCTGGCCATCGCCCCGGTGCCGATGTCGCGCGTGTGGTTCGCCAATTCCGGATCCGAAGCCAACGACTGCGCGGTGCGCCTCGCCTGGTATTACTGGAACGCGGTCGGCAAACCACAGAAGAAAAAACTGCTCGCGCATCTGCAGTCCTACCACGGCAACACCATCGCCACCGCCAGCTTGTCCGGTGTGAGTTACAACCACGAAGGTTTCAACCTGCCGCTACCGGGCTTTCTGCATGTGGCCTGCCCGCATTACTACCGCGGCGCGCAGCCTGGCGAAGCCGAAGCGGCCTACACGCAGCGCCTGCTCGCCGACCTCGAAGCGCGCATCCTTGCCGAAGGCGCCGACACGATTGCCGCCTTCTTCACCGAACCGATCATCGCCGCCGGCGGTGTCATCGTGCCGCCCGCAGGCTATCTCGACGGCCTGCAAAAGCTGCTGAAAAAACACGACATCCTGCTCGTCTGCGATGAAGTCGTCACCGGCTTTGCGCGCACCGGCGAAATGTTCGGTGCAACGACGATGAACATCGTGCCCGACATGCTGGTCTGCGCCAAAGCGCTGTCGAGCGCCTATATCCCGATCTCGGCGCTGCTGATCAACGAGCGCGTATTTCAGGCGATTGCGCGGCACAGTGACGAACTCGGCGTGTTCGGCCTGACCATGACCTACTGCGGCCACCCGGTGGCGAGCGCGGTGGCGCGCGAGGCGATCCGTATTTACGAGGAAGAAGACTTCCCGGCGCGCGTGCGCCGCCTCGAAACGCCTTTTCTTGACGGCCTGCGCGAACTCAAATCGCACGCACTGGTTGGCGATGTGCGCGGCAAGGGGCTGCTCGCCGGCGTCGAACTGGTGTGGAACAAGGGCACGCGCGAACCGTTTCCACGCGAACGAAAAATCGGCGCGATCTGCGCCGCCATCGCGGAAAAAAACGGACTGATCCTGCGCGCCATCGGCGACACGCTGGCGCTGTGTCCGCCGCTGGTGATCAGTGAGGCGGAAATTGCCGAACTGCTGAAGCGGTTACGCACCGCGCTCGACGAAACGGCAGCAACCCTAACCGTCAAATAGATGCCCGACTGAACGCTGTCGTGGCGCAGGCGACTCGCCTGCGGGAAGCACCAGGCGAGCTGCTTCAACTGCTGCAGGCGAGTCGCCTGCGCTACTTTACTGCTGCATCCACTGCACCGATTCGCGTATCCACGCGCCCACCGCGGCGCCGCTCTGTGCCGGCGGCATCAGCGGTGACAACTGGTTCTTCGGCAGCAGTTCGCTCAATGCGACTGCAGCCGAATGCGAATGCGCCGCGTCGTTGCCCGACATGATGCACGCCGGCGCCTGCATGGCAATGACCTGCTCGCCGCTCGCCCCCGAAGGCATGGTGTCGTTGAACAGCGTGTCGCGGCTGCGTTCAAGGATGCGGATGTAATTCGCCATATCCTGTTTGACGAATGCATCCGCCAGCGCGGGATCGTTGGCCAGCGCCGCCGACCATGGCCCGCCCGAGGGATCGCCACGCCAGAAGGTCTTCAACTCCTTCGCCCGTTCAAGGGCGGCGGCCAGCCCATGCTCGCGCACATAGGCGATGTGGCCGTCGAAAAAGCCGCGACCCTTGTGCATCCAGCGAAAACCGCCGACCGGCCAGTGCAGCAGCAAACCGCGCACGCGCTGCGGTGCGATACGGCCAATCGCCAGTGCCACCGACACGCCCATGCAACCGCCGAGCACATAGGCGGTATCAATACCAAGATGGTCGAGCAGGCCCGTGGCCTGCCTGACGTAGGCCTCCCAGGTCAGCGGTTCAAGCCGCCCGCCTGAATCGCCGGCCTCGCGGCGGTCATAGGCGATGACCTGAAACTGGTCAACCAGCGCGTTCAACGGCAGCAGTTCCTTCCATGCGCCGCCGGCCGACCAGCGCATGATCGAGGAATCGAAGCCGCCGGGGGCGAGCATCAACAGCGGCGTACCGCTGCCGGTGACCTGATATTTTGTTTTGATACCGTCTAGGGTTGCGAAAGGCATGTTGATTTCCTGGAAATTCGAAGCAGACGTTATTTGACTGCCGGCCACAGCTGCACACCAAGGTGCGGCGAGCCGTGCGAATGGGTCGGTGCAGGATAAAGCGTTCGGTCCATGCCGTCATTTCCGGATAGAGACCGCCCATTTCTTTCATTGCTGCGTTGCGCACCTCGAACGAGGTGAATTCATACCTGACGCCGTGCTTGGCCCTGCCGCTCACCGAAACCATTTTGCGCAGCGCTACGCAGCCCCGCAGTTTGCCCTGCGCCAGCATGCGCCAGTGAGCATACCATGCCAACAGTTCGTCCTCGGCGGCCCGGTCGTTACCGTTAAAGCTGCCGAGTTGTATGCACGACGCCGGCGCGCCCTGCCCTGCGTGTCAAGGCCTTGCCCACGCTCGGCAACGGGGCATCCATGCGGGTTTTGTAGGCGAATTTCCTACAAAATTTTTGAAAGCGCACCCACTGTGCCGGCCGCATGCGCCCTGTAGAGTGTGAACCATCGTAAACACGCAATCCAACCGCAACCTGGAGGCTTTATGGAACAGACCGTGCAAATTCAATCGACCTTCGCAGCACTGTTCGATCCCGAAGTGGCGCGTGCCCTCGCCGACCGCGCCGCACACTGGAACCTGCCGCGCACGGTATGCCGTCCGCTCGACCGCTATGTGGGCGCCAGGGTCAACGCCGCCACTGCTGCCTACGATGCTGAAGTCGAACACGCAGAGGTCGAACTCGCGGCGCTGCCGGAGGAAGAAATCATCGAAGCAATCCACGCAACACCGGCGGAAGACGACGACGCTGATTTCTGATCGCTGCGGAATCGCGCGCGCGGGTTCTCAGTTGCGCGCGTGGGTCAGACTGAAGTTCTCAACGCCTTCAAACTGCGCCAGCTCGCCGGCCAGCGGGGCCGCCGTCGCTTTGGTAGGGTGCCGCATGGAAGGGGGTGCTTCAGGGCTCCGGCCGGAGCAACCCTCTGACGCCGGGTCTAGGGGGGTTGCCGCCTCTCCGCATCAGGTACACCCGCAAGGGGCGCGCACAACAGCAGATTTCAAGGGCGGCATCCGGATCGAAATGTCCTTGGTCTGAGAATCCACGCCGACCGGAGCCCTGAAGTTAAGTTTATTAACGACGCCGGCGGAAAAAAGTTTAGCGCCTTGTTCAATTTTCAACTGCACCGTGCGCGCAAAACACGACTCGCCCTTCCAATTATCCCGCCGGTATAGTATTTTCCACCCTCCGGTCGTTCCGGCCGTCCAGTTTCAACCATTCCTGCATAGAATCCCGATGAAAACGAAACCGAAGATTTATCTTGTTCATGCCGCCGCCGTGTCGATCCCGCCGGTGGTTGCCAGCTTTCAGCTGAACTGGCCCGAAGCGCAGGTCGTCAACCTGCTTGAAGACGCGCTGATGACCGACCTGGCTGCCGACGGCAAACTCACCGACGCGATGATCGGACGCTTCGTCCATATCGGGCAATACTGCGTCAAGGCCGGTGCAGATGCGATCCTGTTCTGCTGCTCGGCCTTCGGCCCCGCGGTAGAAGAGTGCGGCCGCCAGATTTCGATTCCGGTATTGAAGCCGAACGAAGCGATGTACGAACAACTGGTCGCGAAAAGCGGCACGATCAGCCTGCTGGCGACCTTTCAGCCGTCGCTGCCGTCGATGCTGACGGAAATCGCCGCCTTCGCCAAAGCCAAGGGCACCGACATCAAGGTCGAACCGCATCTGATCGACGGCGCACTCGATGCGCTGCTGAAAAACCAGCCCGACGAGCACAATCGTCTGATCGCGGAGGCCGCCGCCAAACAAAAGTCCTGCGATATCATCGCGCTGGCACAATTCTCGATGGCGCCGGCAAAAGCGGTCGCGGCAAAATACACTGCGAAGCCCATCCTCACCACGCCTGACAGCGCGGTCGCCAAACTGAAGACACTGCTCGCCTGAACCTCACGGCGCGGCACATCCGCCCGCGCCGCATCCAGGCCTTCAAATTACGGCTAGGGCTTGGCCGCCAGCCCGATCTTGCGCGCGAGTTCGCGCATCGCCGCGGCATCCTGCACCGCGAATTTTGCAAACGCCTCGGTCGGCATGCCGACGCCTTCAAGGCCCACGTCATCAAAACGCTTCTTTAAATCGACATCGGTCAACGCGCACGCCACCTCGCTGTGTATGCGCGCAACAAGTTCGGACGACGCGCCCGCCGGCAGCCAGATACCAAACCAGCCGACCAGATCGTAATCCTTAAAACCCGCCTCCTGCATGGTCGGCACGTCGGGCAGCATTTTCCAGCGCGATGAACCGGTCATCGCCAGCGCGCGCACGCGGCCGGTCTGGATCAACTGCAAACAGGTTTGCGTCGGCGAGAACAGCATGTCGACGTGTCCGCCCAACAGATCGCTGGTTGCCGGGCCGGTGCCTTTGTACTGGATATCGAGTATCTGCACGCCGGCGGCCACTTTCATCATCTCGGCGGCGATGTAAGTAATGTTGCCGATGCCGGCCGAGGCGTAATTCAATTTACCCGGGCGCGCCTTCGCCAGCGCGATCAATTCTTTGACGGACTTCGCCGGCACCGAGGGATGCACGATCAGCACCTGGCCGAAATTGCGCGCCGCCATCGTCACCGGCGTGAAATCGCGGTTGGCGTCAAAAGGAATGTTTTCATTGAACGCGGCGACCGATGTTTGCGAACCGGTGTTGAGCAGCCACGTGTAACCGTCAGGTGGCGACTTGGCGACGATTTCAGCGCCGAGCGCCGAGCCGTTCCCGCCGCGATTGTCGAGTACGAAAGGTTGGCCCATCGACACATTGAGCTTCTGGATCAGATTGCGCCCGACCACATCGACCGGGCCACCCGCCGCAAACGGCACGACGATGCGCACGGGTTTGCTCGGGTAGTTTTTTGGCAGCGGCTGCGCGAACACGCACTGTGATGCGGCCGCGACGAACAACGCGCAAACCGCGATCGTGGATTTCTTCAAACAATCATCTGACCTGGGCGTCGACATGTTTTCATCTCCTCACGATTTGACGCATGATGTTGCGGTGCCCCGGCGCGTCCTCCGGAATGCATTTTCCAATAATCAGTGTCGCACTATTTTGTGCTCGGGCGAAGCGATCCGAACACGACGTTTGCCGGTTCCGAATCAAAAAAGCCCGCGCCCGGCCGTAGCCATGCTCAGGCAGCCAGTCGCGGTAGCAGGCCGCGCGCGTTATCGCGGTAAATCGCGCGCAGATCGCCTGCGCTGAAACCCAGCCCCATCAATTCCTTTACATTCGCCGCGATCGACTGGGCGGGTGTCCACTCCATGAGCGGGCGCTGTTCGGTCTTGCGGGCGGTGATTTCGCGAATGAATCCGGGCGGCGCCAGATGGTGATGCACATCTATGCGGAACGGCGTGTTGCGCTCCGGCGCCGGCGCCACCGACTGGCAGGCGGGCAACACAGTAGCTGCACCAAGTACGGCAAGACCGGACAGAAATTGACGCCGCGATGCCAGACCATCGTGCGAAGAATCCATCTGCAATGCGCCTCCAAAACAGGCCACACGGGATCACCCGCGCGGGTGTCACGCTTCTTATTTGGCCAAACCCAATTCTACAAAGATCGCGCGCGCCTGGTCGTAATCAGTTTTGAGAAAGCGCGAGAACTCAGCCGCATTCAGGTAATCGCTCTCCCACAGATTCTGCTCCTGATCGGCGCGCCATTCGTCGGTTTTCACGCTGCGTGCAAACACGCCGTCCCAATACGCGATTTGCGCCGCATTCAGTTTCGGCGGACCGATGGCACCCTGCCAGTTGGCGATGACGAGTTCCACGCCCTGCTCTTTCAAGGTCGGCACCGGCGCCAGCAGGCCACCGAGACGTTTTGCCGACGAGATGCCGATCAGGCGCAACTTGCCGCTTTGCACATGCGGCAGCAGGTTCGAAGTGACCGTGGCGATTGCATCGACATGCCCGCCGAGCGCCGCAGTCATCAGTTCGCCGCCCTGAAATATCGCGAGTTTGAGTTTGCGCGGATCCATTCCCGAGGCGCGAGCGATCTGCGCGCAGACGATGTGCAGATAACTGCCCTGACTGTTGGTGCCCATGCTCAGCGCCGCCGGATTCACGCGCAGCCGCTCGACCATCTCGCGCACTGATTTCAACGGCGAGTCGGCACGCACGGCGACGCCGATGTATTGATTGCCGAGCAGTGCGAGCGGCGTGTAATCGGAATAGGTAAATGTCGCGCTGCCGAGGATGTGGTTGGTCAGTATCGTCGGCGATGAAATCTGGAACCAGTGCGCGTCACCGGGGTGCGTTGCCAGAGTGGCCCAGGCGATATTGCCGGCGCCGCCGACTCGGTTGTTGACCGTCACCGCGCTACTGACAAAGCCTTTCGTCTGCCAGATATTCTGCAGGAATCGCGCGGTGCGGTCCTGCGAACTGCCGGCCGTGAGGCCGACGACGATCTCGACGTTTTTCTCCGGCTTCCACGCCTGCTGGGCATGCGCCGCAGGCCCAATGCCAAGAACCAGCACGAGGACGGCCCGCAAAATCATCAAAACCGGCGTGCCCGTTTGCATGATTTTACTCTTTCATGATGGCACGAAAATCGAGCCGCCCGTTGCGCAGCGGCGGGCACCAGAAATAAGCACCCGTCAGCGGCCGCGTGAAATTGAACAGGGCATCGCTGATGTCATCGTCGCAACCCACCATGCGGCACAACTGCGCCTCGAACGCGTCGAATGATTTGCCGAAGGCGACGAACATCAAACCTGCGCGCTCCGCCTCGCTCCAGGGCATCGAACGCCGCACGACGAAGGCCTCCGGCTCGAAGTTTTCCTGTGCCGTGCGTTTGACGTGCGCCGAGGCCGGCGCATCGGCGAGTTCCTTGTTGTCGCGGCGCCGGCGGCCGACGGCATGGTTCTGTTCGCGCTCGCTCATCGAATCAAAACGCGCGAAGTCGTGCAGCCACTGTTGCACGGCAACGAAGGAGGAACCATCGAGACCCGGCCCCGCGCCCTGCGCGACCGCCGCGGCCAGCGCTTTCTTGCCCTTCGGATTTTCGGTGCCGTCTTCATAACCGGTGAGGTCACGTCCACTGCCGTGACGAAAAGCATCAATGCTTGATTCGAGTGTGAACGCCGGCGCCACTGCCGCGACAATGCGCCGCGACAGGTGCACGAGTTCGCCGCGGTCACCACCGCGCAACCAGCACCACAGCGCGGCGGGAGTGGATGGCACCACAAACCCGCGCCCCGAAAACCCGGGGAACTCGCGCATGCCTGCAATCGCGCGCCGACAATCGGCGATCACCGGCTGACCGATGCCGACGACACAGTTGTCGCCATCGACCAGTGCGGCGAGCGCCTGCAGTGCGCGACGCGATTGCGCGCCGTGTTTCAATGAAAACGTCAGGTAACGCGCATGCGCCGGCACTGGTGCCAGCACTCCACCTTGTACTGTCATGCATTCCTCCGCCAAATCGGGCGCTGAAAACACCGTCGATATTAGCGTTTGCCGCGACCGTACGCCACGACTGCGCCGCGGCGCGTCGAATGCAGTAGACTGCGGCTCTTGATTTGACACCGGCACAACCGAGGAGACGCCCATGCAAGCCTACGCCAATCACACCAAACGCCGCCTTGAAGAGGGCAAGATCGCCACCGGTCTGGGTCTGCGGCAGGCGCGCACCGCGGACGTCGCCGCCATCGGCAAGACCGCCGGCTTCGACTGGCTGTTCATCGACATGGAACACAGTTCGCTCGACCTCGACACCGCCGCGCAAATTTGCGCGGCCGCCCTGCCGACAGGCATCACGCCCATCGTGCGCGTGCCGGGCAAGGAGCATCACCACGCCTCGCGCATGCTCGACAACGGCGCGCAAGGCGTGGTCATTCCGCATGTCAATTCAGCTGAAGAGGCGCAGCGCGCGGTGTCTTACTGCAAATATCCGCCGATCGGCCACCGTTCGGTCGCCGGCGCGCAACCGCAGTACCAGTTTCAGAACGTGCCGCTGGCCGAAGCCACGCGCGTCGTCAATGCCGAAACGCTGGTCATCGTCATGGTGGAAACGCCGGAAGCAGTCGAACAGGTCGATGCCATCGCCGCCGTCCCTGGCGTCGATGTCGTCTTGATCGGCACCAATGATCTGTGCGCCGAAATGGGCATTCCCGGCCAGTACGACGACCCGCGCATTGTCGATGCCTACACCAAAGTGATCGCCGCCTGCCGCAAGCACAAGGTGCATCCGGGCATGGGTGGCGTCTACGATCCGCCGCTGATGGAAAAATACATCGGCATGGGCATGCGCTTCATTTTGAGCGGCAGCGACCTCTCCTTCATCATGGCGGGCGGTCGCGAACGCACGAAATTCCTCAACGCCTGCAAGCTGTAAGCCGTTTCCGTAATTATCGGCGGCGTCAGCCCTGACGCTCGCCGAGCAGTTCCAGTGCGTTCAGGCTGTGGATGCGTTCGCGTTCTGCGTCGGTCAACCCCGGTGTGCGTTCCAGCGACGCCACCGGCGCGGCGTCTTCCATATCGAACGGGCAATCGCTGCCCAGCACCACGCGTTCGGCCCCTACCGTGTCGATCAGGCAGCGCGCCGCCACCGGATCGTGTGTCAACGCGTCGAAGACGAATCGTTTCAGGTGATCGCGCGGCGTCAGCGCCGTATTCGCGCGCGGCTCGGGACGCGCGTGGTAGGCATGCTCAAGGCGCCCGATCAGATACGGCAAAAAACCGCCGCCATGCGGCAATATGAATTTCAGCGTCTTCAGTTCGTCGAGTGCGCCGCTCGCCATCAGATGCGCAGCCAGCAGGCTGGTATCAAGCGGAAAGCCCATGCTGCTGATCAGATAATAGCGGTCGAGCCCGCCCTTGGACGACGGCTGGTACGGATGTGCGAGCACGAATAACTTGAGTTGTTCGATGCGCTTCAACAGCGGACGGAACTTCGGCTCGGCGATCAACGCGCCCTCGACCGAAGTCCCCATTTCGACACCGCGAAAGCAGCCAAGCTTTGCAATGCGTTCGAGCTCAACCATCGAGGCCTCGACATCCTGCAGCGGCAAGGTTGCCATCCCGCGCAAGCGTTTCGGCTCGGCCGCCAGCATGGTGGCGATGCCGTCGTTGACCAGCTGCGCCGCGCGCGCGCCCTGCGCGGCCGGTAACCAGTAACAATAAGCCGGCGGCCCGCAGGATATCACCGCCACATCGATGCCCATACGGTCCATCGCCGCCAGTTTGGCCGCGAGATCGTAATAGGCGGTTCTGAGCTTGATGGCGATGACGTCACGCGCCAGAAAACGTTCACCGTTTTTGATTTCAACGCGCACACCGTTGAACCCCGCCGGATCGGCCGCCACAGCATCGAGAAACTCGCAGGGAATGACGTGACTGTGAAAATCGATTTTCATTTAATTCGCTCCAAAACATCCATGTGCGTTCTCAAACCAATTGTTTGCTTCGCACCCCTGCGAGCCGCCGAGCAGCGCAAGCGCGTCGGGGGAAGTCGGCGAGCACTGTCTGAGCCCTGTCGCGCAGCGACAAGGGCGAGTTGCGCAGCCGCCCGACGTGCTGAGCAGCGCAGGGAAGTCCGCAGGACCGGCGAACCGGGGCGGCCTTCTCTTTGCTTACTTTCTCTTGGCCGCTCAAGAGAAAGTAAGTAGCTGCCGGGCTACCCCCGGCGAATTTGATCTGGAAGCACCATCATTAATGTTTCACGACGCGCCGCAGGAACTCCTCGATCAGCGCTGCGGTCTCCCTGGGCTTCTCCGTAAACGTAATATGTCCGCACTCCGGCACCACACAAAACTCCGCGCCCTGAATGTGATCGGCCATGCGCCGCGACACTGACACCGGCGTCAGGATGTCCTGTTCACCGACGATAACCCGCACCGGCACGCGGATCTCGCCCAGGCGCGCCGTCAACTTGGGCTGCCCGGCCTGATCCGGGTCGCAACGGCCGAAACGCAGTATCGTGTTGATGAAGGTGCGATAACGCTCGGGCGAATTGCGACGCACCGATGCAAACAATTTGTCCTTGGCGGCCTGACCTTCGGCGGTATCGAGAAAACTGCGACCCAGCGTCCACAGCGAGATATGCATCGCCAGCGCGTCGCCCAGTCCCATCTCTTCCATCATTTTCAGACGCAGGCGGAAATTCATCTCAAGCGCGGTGTCCAGTTCGGAAAAGCCGGCGACCAGCGTCAACGAAGCCACTGACGACGGCGCATCAAGCGCCGCCTGCATCGCCACGCAGGCCCCGAGCGAAGAACCGACCAGATGCGCGCGCGGCGCACCGATGTGTTCGATCAGGCGGACCACGTCGTCGGCCCACGCTTCTACGCTATAACCGCTTTTCGATTCGCCCGACTGGCCGAGGCCGCGCGGATCAATCGTGACCACGCGGCCGAACGACGACAACAGCGGCACCGTCTTTGCGTAGTACGTGTGATCATGGCCGAGCCCGGGCAGCAGAATGATCGCCTCGCCCGCACCGGCTTCTTCGTAATAAATCTCACCATCCCTGACGGGCGCCATCGGCATGCCAAATCCCCCTGTTTCGATTTCTGGTTTTATTTTTGACGCGGATGCGGGCGCCGTTCAATACGCCCGTCGGCCAGCACCAGGTCGAGGAATTCCTCGGCCGGTTTGCCGTTGACGCGATCGAGCAGCCAGTCGGCGGCATAGGTCATGTATTTTGGTCCGAGCACGATGGATGCGGCACCCGACAAGGCGTGGCGTTCGCCCTGATACATCAGGATCGGCGACGGCCCGCCGGCGCGCGCCGCCAGTTCGAGCGTATGTTTGACGGGCGAGAGCTCATCTTTTTCGCCAACTATGTTAAGCCACGGCATTTTCATGCCGGACACCAGCGGCCGCAGATCCATCTGTGCGGCCATGCGGTCGAATTCGTCCTCGTCGTCGATGTCGCTCATCCACATGAAACGCTTCTTGTAGGACGGGCTCGCCTCTTCGAATATCGTATGGCAGCCCGGCTCGTGGCAGCACAAGGCGGTGGCCACCGCTTTCAATCGCGGCTGTGTCGCCGCGACCTGCGTCATCCAGAATGAACCGAAGCTCGAACCGAAGCCGACAATGCGCTCCGGATCCACTTCGGGGCGGCTCAACAGAAATTTCATGAAAACGTCGCCGGCTTCGATCCAGTTATTTTCCGTGACGTAGGAACCCAGCAGCGGCGCCTCGCCGCGTCCGGGGCCGTCCACCGACAGCACGGCAAAACCGCGCGCCAGAAAACGATCGCCGTTTTGCGCCACCACCAGTTCCTTGCGCGTATCCATGCCGCCCGACGCCAGCACGGTCGGCAACCGGCCGCCGCTGTAACCCGGCGGCAGATGCCAGTAGGCCGGCAGCTTGCCGTTGCCGAACGGCAGTTCGATACGCTCGACCTTGTGCGGCGCGTGTTTCATCCACGCTGCGTAATTGGCGTTAATGCGTTCGTAAAGACGGCGCAGCCAGTCGTCGTCATCGGTGATGGCCCAGACGGCCGGCGTGTAGAGTATCGCCGCCGCATAATGATTTTCCGCCGCGGTCACGACATGACCTCGCTCGGCGGCCTCCGCAGCAGCGCGCTCGCGACGTTCGGCGGCGGCAATGAACGCCGGTGCAATGTCGTCATATTTGCGGATGCGCGCCTTGGCCCATTTGACCTCGAGCGTGGCCTCGGTGCCGATCGGGCCGATGGTCTGTCCGCTGCGCGGCTGGTCCCAGTCGATGTTTTCGGCACGCACCACCACGTCGGTGAGCCAACGCTGCTCGTGCCAGCGCCGCGGCGCGTGCGATCCTGCCTTCGATGCCATGATTTCTCCTCGCGGCATGCCCGATTGCACGCCGGTTTTCGCAGCAGATGATACCAGCATCGGCAGGCGCTTCCTTCCGCGGCGGCAGCCGCTGCGATACAACTTGATACAATTTACGGCGCGTCGGCGTCATCGGCAACGACCCTCGCTCGTTGTTCGAACTGTAGCGAATGCCATTGTTTCCACCACCCAACGGGAGAATGAACATGACGACCCTCAAAGCAGCCGTAGTTGCAGTTGCGCTGGCCTTTGCCGGCACCGCTTTCGCGCAGGCGCCCACTCCGCCGGCCAAAGATCCGGCAGCAACGCCTGGCATCGACAAGCGCCAGGAAAACCAGCAAAAACGCATCGATGCCGGCGTGAAGTCGGGCCAGTTGACCGAGCGCGAAGCGGGGCGCCTTGAAAAGCGCGAAACAAAACTGCAGAAAGATAAGGAAAAGGCGCAGGCCGACGGCGTGGTCACCAAGCAGGAACGCAAGCACCTGCAAAATGAAGCCAACCGCGACAGCAAGGCGATCGCCCGCCAGAAACACGACGGCCAGCACAAGTAACACTGCACCGACGCAATAAAAAGCCCGCCTATGGCGGGCTTTTTATTGCGCATTCGACCTGACTATTTCAAACGCCAGCTCTCGCTCTCGCGCAAAACCCGCCCTTCCGCCTCAAGTTTCAGGAGATGCGCATAGAGAGAACGTTTCGCCGCGCCGTGCAGTTTCACCGGCGTGTCCGCATAAACCACCGGCACCAGCTCATCGAGCGTCGCCGGATTATTTGCCGCGAATCCATCGACCACTTTCTGTTCGCGCTTGAGACGATGCGCAATCAACCGGCGCGCTTCGTCGTGCGGCGCCGTGATCAGATGGCCGTGACCGGGCGCGATGCAGTTCATGTCGAGCGACAGTAAACCCTCGAGCGAACGCAGGTAAGCGCCCATGTCGCCGTCGGGCGGCGTGATCACCACGGTCGACCCCTGCATGACGTGATCGCCGGTGAACAGCAGCCGGTCCTCGACCAGCAGATAACACAGATGATTCGACGCATGGCCCGGCGTGTGCACCGCGCGCAGCGAAAAATCGCCGCAGCGGATGACTTCGCCGTGCACCGGCACGCGGTCCGGCGCAAAAGCCTGATCCTGATTGGCCTGCGGCGGCGCGCGCATGCCGAGCACTTCGGCGCCAGTCGCCGCCCTGAGCGCGCGCACGGCCGGCGAGTGGTCCAAATGGGTATGTGTCGTCACAATACGGCGCAACCGCGTATCAACCGCAGCGATCAAGGCCGCGATGTGCGATTCGATTTCGGGGCCGGGATCGATCACCGTCAGTTCGGTGGTGCCGATGATGTAGCTGTTGGTGCCCGGGCCCGTCATCATGCCGGGGTTCGGCGCGGTAAGCCGGCGCACCCGCGGCGTCAGTTGCACCACTTCGCCGGGCACAATCAGATTTTCCATTGTCCCTGCTTCTCCGTCGCACCGGTTTCTTCGTAACCGGCGTCGCCCGGCACCAGATATTGGCCGCCGCGGGTGATGCGCGGCAGGTTGGCATCGATATCGCGTTTGTTGCGCATGGCGTGCATCAGCGTCGCGACGCTGTCGTAGGCGGCGAATTCCTCCAGCGTGCGCACCGTCGGCAGGCGCATGCTGAACCGGTCTTCGCGGTGACGGTCGAGCGCGTCGGCGGGACGCACCCACAGATGGCTGATGGTTTCCTGATTATCGTGCAGCGGCTCCTGCGCCACTGGAGCTGCCGCAATGAAAAAACGCGTGTCGTAACGCCGCGGTGCTGACACCGGGGTGATCCAGTGACTGAAGTAGACGAGTTGGTCGGTCGCCAGCGTCAGGCCCTCCTCGCGCATGATGTCGATGAAGCCGCGCTCACCGGCGTTCAGCACATGCCGGTGCTGACGGAATTTTTCAGCCAATGCCGGTTGGTCGAGCGCAATCACGCGTTGAGTGCGATCATAGGCGACCAGCACGCCGGCCTCCTCGAACGATTCACGGATCGCCGCCGCCCAGTAGGCCAGACCGCCGCCGGCAATGCCCAACGCGCGGCTCGCCGCTTCTTCGGTAATGCCGGCGCAGATCGCACGCAGTTCCGGCGCATCGTCTTCTTCGTCGAGTGCACCGCCTGGAAATACGTGGGCGCCGGGCACGAATCCCGACTTCAGATTGCGCTGCATCATCAGCACTTCGGGGCCTTGCATGCTGTCGCGCACCAGCGTGACGGTGGCGGCGGGCAGCGGAACGATTTCGGCGCTCATCACATCAATCCAGTTTGAATTGCTTGCGACGGATGAATGCACCGAAATCGGCGCGTTGCGGCTTTGCATACTGACGCGCCTTGTCTTCCGACCAGCCGTAGAACGCGGCCTCGCCGAACTGTTTGACACCGCGCTGCTTCGCATACGGCGCTTGTGACGCGCGGCGGCGGTCATAGCCATCGATCTTTGCTGCGATGCCGTCTTCGCTGAAGCGGTCGGTATGCACCGTCACGTCGAGCGGCAGACGCGGCGTGATGACACCGGAACTCTCCGGGTAACCGAGGCCGAGCCCGGCCAGCGGAAACACCCACTCCGGCAGGCCCAGCAGATCGCTGACCTCCTGCGAATGATTGCGCACCGAACTGATCGGGCAGCAACCGAGCCCCGCCGCTTCGGCCGCATTGATGAAATTCATCAGCACGATGCCGGCATCGACAGCGGCATTCATGAAGGCGTCGAGGTGGTCGTTGGCGAATGTTTTGCCGCGCCACGCCGCAACCTGGCGCGTGCGCCGGTGGTTACCGCAGAACACCAGCAATACCGGCGCGTCGGCGACCCAGGCGTTGTCCGCGACCAGCCCGGCGATCTTCGTGCGCAGCGCGGCGTCGCGCACCTGCACGATGTCCGCCTGCTGCAAATCACTCTTTGACGGCGCCGACATGGCACAGGCAAACAACAGCCGCAGCAAATCTTCGCCGACCACGCGCGTCGAATAACGCCGGTGCGAACGGTGCTCCAGCATGCGCGCGAGGCCGTCTAGCCCCGCGCAATCGGCGGGTAGCGGCAGTTGCACGCCGAAACGCGCGTCGATTGCCTGCGCGATGCGCGCGGAAGTGTCCGTCATTTTTTTATCCTGAAGTTTGCGAAGCGGAAAACATGGATTGTGCCACAGCAGCTGGCCGATTCAGGTTGACACACTTATGCAGACACCGAAGAATAGCCGCTGGTTTCGTGCCCACCTTGGAGGAGGAAGCAATGTCACTGTATCTGCGCTTTGCCGCATGCACTACCCTGTTGACTGGCACCCTTGCCTGCGCCGCCGTTGCGGCGCAGGGCTATCCGTCTAAACCGGTGCGCATGCTGATTCCATTCGCGCCCGGCGGCGGCACCGACATCCTCGCGCGCATGGTGGCGCAGCGGTTGTCGGAAACGCTCGGCCAACCCGTGGTCGCCGACAACCGCCCCGCCGTCGACGGCCTGGTGGCCAGCGAAACTCTGGTGCGCTCCGCGCCTGACGGCTACACGCTGCTGCTGGTTTCGAGCAGCCACGCCATCAATCCGGCGATCGGCCGCAAGCTGCCCTACGACACGCTGCGCGATTTCGCGCCGATCACGCAGACAGCATCACAGCAGATGTTTCTGGTCGTGCACCCGTCGCTGCCGATCAAGTCTGTCAAGGAACTGATTGACTACGCAAAAGCGAAACCAAACAGCCTCAACTATGGATCGAGTTCGAACGCCACCGCGCTACCGATGGAACTGTTCAACTCGCTGGCCGGCATCAAAACCACGCATATTCCATACAAGGGCTCGGCGCCGATGCTGAATGATCTGCTCGGCGGACAGATCAATCTCTCGATTGCTGCAGCGGTCTCTGCGCTGCCGCATATCAAAAGCGGCCGCCTGCGCAATCTGGCAATCGGCGATTCAAAGCGTTCGACCATCCTGCCCGATCTGCCGACCATCGCCGAAGCCGGCGTGCCGGGCTATCAGGCAGTGATCTGGTCCGGCCTGCTGGCGCCGGCCAAAACGCCGCGCGCCATCATTGACAAGCTTTATCAGCAAACCGCGCGCATCGTGCTGGCCCCCGAGTTCAAGGAGCGGCTGGTGCAACTGGGCTCCGATGCGGTCGGCAGCACGCCGGAGCAATGGAGCGAATTCATCAAAACGGAGATTGAAAAGTGGGAAAAGATAGCGAAAATCGCCGGCGTCAAGGCGGGCGACTGAAGGCCCCGTCAACGGCGCCGAGGCAGACCACACGCCTGCGGGCGATGGTCAGCAGCGGCGAGTTTCTCGAACTGCCGGCGGTCTATGATCCGTTAACCGCGCGCATCGCCGAAAACGCCGGCTTTGGCACGCTGTAAAACGGCAGCTTCGTCATCGGCAGTTTCAGCGGCATTTCCGAACCGCTGCTGACCATGAGCAAACAGATCGGCGCGGGCAAAAAATCACAAGGAAACGCCCATGAATGAAGAAAACCTCGACAATCTGCGCGACTGGATCGGCAAAACCGAATCGGCCACCGATACGGTGACGGCGTGGCCGGTGGCGGCGCTGGCGGCGACTCTCGACCGCCGCGAAATGGCGCCGCAGGCCGGCGATGAACTACCGCCATGCTGGCACTGGCTGTATTTTCTCGAAGCCAAACCATTGTCCGAACTCGGCCCCGACGGTCACCCGAAACGCGGCGGCTTTCTGCCGCCGGTGCCGCTGCCGCGTCGTATGTGGGCAGGCGGCCGGTTAGAATTTCTGCACCCACTGCGCATCGGCGACGAAATCCGCCGCGACTCTACCATCCTCAGCGTCGAACCGAAACGCGGACGCAGCGGCAACCTCGTCTTCGTCACCGTCGAACATGTGGTCTCAGTCGGCGACCGTGCCGCGGTGCGTGAAGAACACGACATCGTTTATCGCGACGCGGCAAAAGCAGGCGACGCACCGCCGGAAACCACACAAGGCGCCGCCCATCCGGCCTGGCAGCACAGTGTCAGCGGCGATCCGGTGACGCTGTTCCGCTATTCGGCGCTGACCTTCAACGGGCACCGCATCCACTATGATCTCGACTACGCGCGCCACGAAGAACATTATCCCGGGCTGATTGTGCACGGGCCGTTGCAAACGACACTAATGCTCGATCTGTGCCGGCGCCATGCGACGCGACGCGTCACCAAACTCGACTATCGCGCACGGCTGCCGTTGTTTCACGGTGAAATCTTCAGCATCAACGGCAATCCGCATGCTGGCGGCGCGACAGCGGAATTATGGGCGGCCAATGCGGCCGGACAGATCACCATGTCGGGCATGGCAAGCTTTGCCGGCTGAGCACTGCATGGCGATTGAGAAAATGATGCGATATGCAGTGGCCGCGCTGTTCGGGCTTGCCGGCGTTTGCGCAACCGCGCAGGCCGCCGAGGAGATCGTCACACTGACAACGCGACCGGACGTGACACTATCCTATTTGCTGACGCAAAACGGCGATGAAACCCGGAGATTCGTTGCCATTCTGTTTTCAGGCGGCGCGGGCAACATCAATCTGCGACGGCGCGACAACGGCCAATTCACCGGCAGCGAAAACTTCCTGATCCGCTCACGGGAACTGTTCGTCAAGTCGGGCATTGCCACCGCCGCCGTTGACGGCCCCTCCGACATGAGCAGCATGACCGATAGCTTTCGCATGAGCGACAAACACGCCGTTGACATCGCGCTGGTCGTCAAAGATCTGCGCAACCGTTTCCCGCAGGCGAAACTTTTCCTTGTCGGCACCAGTCGTGGCACGGTTTCGGCCGCCTACAACGGGCTGGCATCGGGCGGCACGGTAGACGGCGTCGTTCTCACTTCAAGTGTGTTCAATACAAGCCGCGCCGGCGGCGGCGTCAGCGGTGTGGATTTTTCGCAGGTGCGGGCGCCGCTTCTGTTCGTGCATCATCGTGAGGACAACTGCAATGTCTGCCCCTACGGTGGTGCGGCGCGACTGGCTGACCGCTATCCGCTCATCTCGGTAAGCGGCGGACTACCGCCCCAATCCGGCCCCTGTGATCCGTTGAGCCAGCACGGCTACTTCGGCAAGGAAGCTGAAACCGTCGCGGCTATCAGTTTGTGGATCGCCGGCAAGCCGCATCCCGCAGAAGTGAAATAACGCCGCGCCGCCGGTTTATTTTTTCGGCGCGACCACCCGCAAATGGGACTTCACGGCTTTCACACCGTCGAGCCCGCGTATCTTCGCCACCGCAATTTTCGCTTCTTCAGCCGATTGCGCCACGCCCATCAGCACGACGTTGGCATTGACTGTTTTCCAGCGCATATTGACCGAACTGATGCCCTTGGCCGCAGTCAGCACGGCGTCGATCTTGGTATCGATGGTTTTGTCCTTGAGCAGGCTGCCGTCATCGCCCTCTTTGCGGATCACCACCAGTTCATTGGCCAGCGAACGAATGCGCTTGTCCTGGCGCACAACGTCGGCGACGCGCTTTTTCGCATCGTCACTCTGCACCGCGCCGGCCAGCACCACATGCTGCGCAAACACGAGCAGCGTGACGCCCTTCCACTCCGCCTTCTTGTCGTCAAGCAACCGCGAATTGGCGCCTGCGGCGATCTCGGTATCGGTGGCGACTTCCGTTTTGCTCCGCGCGTCCATCGCCGTGGACACCACCTTGCCGGCCAGCGACAGCGGATTGAATTGCGCCGGCGTGCGGCCCGCACCCGCTGCAAGCACCAGCGCACTGATCACCAGCAGCAACCTCTGTTTTATTTTCATGCCAGCCTCCGCACAGTAAATCGCGTAGACCCAGCATACGCCGCATCCGGACAGCGGTGAATGCGGCGATAAAAAAGGCCGGCGTCGCCGCCGGCCCGAATGCTCTGCCACATTGCGATTCAGGAACCTTACCAGCTGGCCTCGCGCTCCGGTGTGGCGCCGATTTTGTGGATGCTCAGATCGGAGCCCTCGAATTCCTGCTCGGCGTCGAGACGGATGCCGAACATCGCTTTCAGCGTGCCATAGACGATCGCGCCGCCGATAACGGCGACTGCGATGCCAAGTGCGGTGCCGGCGAGTTGCGCGCTTAATGTGACCCCGCCGAGCCCGCCCATGCTCTTCACACCGAAGATGCCGGCGGCAATACCCCCCCATGCGCCACACAGACCGTGCAGCGGCCATACGCCCAGCACATCGTCAATTTTCCAGCGGTTTTGCGTGACGGTGAACATCACCACGAACAAGGCACCGGCGACACCGCCGGTGACCAGCGCGCCGACTGGATGCATGATGTCGGAACCTGCGCACACCGCGACCAACCCGGCAAGCGGGCCGTTGTGCACGAAACCCGGATCGTTACGACCAAGCACCAACGCGACGATGGTGCCGCCGGCCATCGCCATCAGCGAATTGACGGCGACGAGACCACTGATCTTGTCGATGGTTTGCGCCGACATCACGTTAAAACCGAACCAGCCGACCGACAGTATCCAGGCGCCGAGTGCCAGAAACGGAATGCTCGACGGCGGATGCGCGCTGACGCGGCCGTCTTTCGTATAACGCCCGGTGCGCGCACCGAGCAACAGCACTGCGATCAACGCAATCCAGCCGCCGACGGCATGCACCACCACCGAACCGGCGAAGTCATGGAAGGCCTCGCCGGTGGTCGCCTTGATCCACGCCTGCACACCGTAATGTTCGTTCCACGCGATACCTTCAAAGAACGGATAGACGAAACCGACAATGAGAAAAGTCGCGGCAATTTGCGGATTGAATTTGGCGCGCTCAGCGATGCCGCCCGAGACGATCGCCGGCACAGCGGCGGCAAAGGTCAGCAGGAAAAAGAATTTGACCAGTTCAAACCCGCTTTTCTCCACCAGTTGGTCGGCGCTGCCCATGAAATTCACACCATAGGCAATCCCGTAACCGATAAAGAAATAGGCGACAGTCGAGACCGAAAAGTCGCTGATGATTTTTACCAGCGCGTTGACCTGGCTTTTCTTACGCACTGTGCCGAGTTCGAGAAAGGCAAACCCCGAATGCATGGCCAGCACCATGATCGCGCCCAGCAAAATAAACAAAACATCGCTACCCGACTTCAAGTTCTCCATGCGCCTCCCCCAGTTTAAAAGCCCCCGTATAAAGCAATTTTCGTTCCCTTAACAAACATCATTGTTTTTGAATGCTATTTTCAAATATTCTCTTTATAAATCACCAAATGCGCACACTCTCAGTGCAAACGATGCAAATTCCGCACCATTGAAAAGCATTTTTGGTCTGCGCCACGGTTGCGCAACGCGCCTCAGCGCAGGCTCCTTGAAAACGCTGTAACTGATTGAGTAATTTAAAAAATACGTTTATATTCCATTGATGGCTGACCCCGTAATCACTAGCATCCCGAATACCGCCGGACTTGCCGGTATAGCACCGGGACGCCGGGTGACGCTCGATCCGGTCCTGCGCGATCTCGTCGCCGACGGACTGGTCAGCAAAGAAGACGCCGACCGCCTGATCGCCGACCGCCGCATCAACCGTGGCGAACACCATCCGCTGGTGGTACTCGACGAACAGAAGCTCAAAGATCCGCGCAACCCGCGCAAACTGCTGCACCTTGAAGCACTGACCGAATGGATGGCTGGCAAGGTCGGCATGCCGTACCTGCATATCGATCCGTTCAAAATCGATTTCGCGGCGGTCACCAAATTGATGTCGACCGCCTACGCGCAGCGCTACCGCATCCTGCCGGTGGGCGTGAACGACCGCGAAGCCACCATCGCCACCTGCGAACCGTTTGTGCGCGACTGGGAGGACTCGCTCAAGCAGATCCTGCGACTCGAGATCAAACGCGTCATCGCCAACCCGCTCGACATCCAGAATTACATCGTCGAGTTCTTCAACCTGCAGAAATCGGTGCGCGGCGCCACCGCCAAGGATCAGGGCGCCTACAGCTCGATCGCGAATTTCGAACAGCTGGTACAACTGGGCAAGAGCGGCAAACTCGACGCCAACGACCAGCACGTCATCCACATCTGCGACTGGTTGTTCAACTATGCGTTCGACCAGCGCGCCAGCGACATCCACCTCGAACCGCGGCGCGAAGCCGGCAACGTGCGCTTCCGTATCGACGGCGTGTTGCACAACGTCTACCAGATCCCGACAACGGTGATGGCGGCAATGACCAGCCGCATCAAGGTGCTGGGCCGCATGGACGTCGTCGAGAAACGCCGTCCGCAGGACGGCCGCATCAAGACCATCACGCCCGACGGCAGCGAGGTTGAGCTGCGCCTGTCGACCATGCCGACCGCGTTCGGCGAGAAACTCGTCATGCGGATTTTCAATCCGGATGTGCTGGTCAAGAATTTCAGCGATCTCGGCTTCAGCGACGACGACATGAAAAAATGGGACGGGATGATTTCCAAGCCGCACGGCATCATCCTCGTCACCGGCCCCACCGGCTCGGGCAAGACCACCACGCTCTACTCGACACTCAAGCACCTCGCCAAACCCGAGGTCAACGTGTGCACGATCGAAGACCCGATTGAAATGGTCGAACCGCAGTTCAACCAGATGCAGGTGCAGCAGAACATCGGCGTCGATTTCGCCACCGGCATCCGCACGCTGATGCGGCAGGACCCCGACATCATCATGGTCGGCGAGATCCGCGATCTGGAAACCGCCGAAATGGCGATCCAGTCGGCGCTGACCGGCCATCTGGTGCTCTCAACGCTGCATACCAATGATTCGCCGGCCGCCATCACGCGCATGCTCGATCTTGGTGTGCCGTCATATCTTCTGAATTCGACTGTGCTCGGCGTGATGGCGCAGCGCCTGGTGCGCGTGCTGTGCCCGGCCTGCAAGGAAAAACACGAACTTGAGGATTCGGCGTGGGAACTGCTGGTGTCGCCGTGGAAGGCGCCGAAACCCGACGTCACCTATCTCGCCAAGGGCTGCCTCGACTGCCGTATGACGGGCTACGTAGGCCGCATCGGCATCTACGAGATGATGGTGCTCAACAGCGACATCCGCACCATGATCAACGACAAAACCGACATGGACAAACTGCGCGAGCAGGCCTATCGCGAGGGCGTCAAACCGCTGCGCATCAGCGGCGCGCTGAAGGTGGCCGCCGGCATCACCACTGTCGATGAAGTGATGAAAGTTGCGCCGCCGATGCACGACCGGCGCAACGCGCACCGCTAACGCAACGCGCACCGCGGTTTCTTACCGCGCAGTCTCCGCAGCTTTCAACACCACCGGTTCCACCAGCACGCTGTTCTGCGCGTCAGCGAGCCAGACCTGCCCTTCCTGTATCGTGCAATTGAGCTGCATGTTGCGCTCGGCCTGTTTCGCCAGATCACGACACGCCGCCACCGGCAACTGAACCACTGATAAATTCGCGCAGCGCTCGACGTCTCCGGCGACTTTTTTCCACCAGAGGTCGGTGCTGTGCCCGCCGTAGGCGTAGACGACCACACGGTCGGCGCGGCCGCAGGCACGGCGCATATGCTTTTCGTCGGGCTGCCCGATTTCGATCCACAGCTTGATGGCGCCGGTCAGGTCTTTCAGCCACAGGGCGGGCTCGTCTTCGTCACTGAGGCCCTTGCCGAACGTCAGCAGTTCGTCGGCGTGCAACGCAAACGCCAGCACGCGCACCATCATGCGCTCGTCGGTCTCCGACGGATGGCGCGCGATGGTCAGGGCGTGGCCCTGATAATAATTGCGTTCCATGTCGGCGATCTGCAGATCCGCCTTGCAGACGGTGGCATTGATTGCCATCAGCGGCCCTTGCTCAGGCGCCGCATCGCGCGGTCCAGCCCGTCGAGCGTCAGCGGAAACATGCGCTCACAGATCAAATCGCGTGTCATGCGGATCGACTCGTGGTAGTCCCACATCGATTCCGGCTGCGGGTTGATCCACACCGCGTCCTTGTAAATGTCGAAGATGCGCTGTATCCACACCGCCCCGGCCTCCGGGTTCGAATGCTCGACGCTGCCGCCCGGATAGGCGATTTCGTAGGGGCTCATCGTCGCGTCACCGACGAAAATGACCTTGTAATCGTGCGGATACTTGTGCAGCACGTCCCACGTTGCCATGCGCTCGCTGGCGCGGCGACGGTTGTCCCGCCACACCCGCTCGTAGGGGAAATTGTGAAAGTAAAAATATTCGAGATGCTTAAACTCGGTGCGCGCCGCAGAAAACAGCTGCTCGCAGATCTGCACATGGTCGTCCATCGAACCGCCAACATCGAAAAACAACAGCACCTTCACACTGTTGTGCCGCTCCGGCACCATCTTGATATCGAGCCAGCCGGCGTTGCGCGCGGTCGAACGTATCGTGTCAGCAAGATCGAGTTCCACGGGATTGCCCTGGCGCGCGAACTTGCGCAGACGTTTCAACGCCACCTTGATATTGCGTGTGCCGATCTCCACCGAATCATCGAGGTTCCTGAACTCGCGCTGGTCCCACACCTTCACCGCGCGGCGGTGGCGCGACTCGTGCTGGCCGATGCGCACACCCTCCGGGTTGTAACCATAGGCGCCAAACGGGCTGGTGCCGGCGGTGCCGATCCATTTCGAGCCGCCCTGATGGCGGCCCTTCTGCTCTTCGAGACGCTGCTTCAGCGTCTCCATCAGCTTTTCCCAGCCGCCCAGCGATTCGATCAGCTTCTTTTCTTCGTCGGTCAGGTTTTTCTCAGCCAGCTTCTTCAGCCATTCTTCCGGAATCATGGCGTCGATGCCTTCCGGCACTGCGGTAATGCCCTTGAAATAGGCGCCGAACACGCGGTCGAATTTGTCGTAGTTCGATTCGTCTTTGACCATGCAGGCCCGCGACAGATAGTAGAAATCGTCGATGCTGCCGTGGATGACGTGTTTTTCCAGCGCCTCGAGCAGCGTCAGAAATTCGCGTACCGAAACCGGCAGCCCGCCCTGTTTCAGCTTGAGGAAAAATTCGATCAGCATTTGGAACGCGGTGCGTGGGACGCGCGACGCGCAACAGACGCGGTTGAGCGGCGCGCCGGCGTGCCTGCGGCCGTTACTGCACCGGCCGCGGCCCCGATCCGCCGCCATTGTTCGAGCTTGGCTGCGTAACTCAGCGTGTAAGCCGGGCTCGATGACGGCAGTACTGCCGTGTCGTAGCCCCATGCGGCAAACTGCCGCTCAAATTTACCGGCGGATTTGCCATTGAAAAATATCCGCCGCAAGCCACTGGCAACGCCGGTGACCCGCACAAAATCGTTGTGGCGCGGTTCGCGGATATCGGCGTCCAGACTGCCTTCACGCACGCAGGCGCCGATCACGTCCCACAGCCCGATGCGATGTACGAGCAGCGTGCGCTTGCGCGTTTCATAATCCATCTCGGACAAGGGCTCGCCGATTGCGGCGCCAACCAGCCGCCAGAACTGGTTCTGCGGATGACCGTAGTATTGCGCCTTGCCGAGCGAGGCGACGCTCGGGAAGCTGCCGAGGATCAATGTTTCGACACCGGCATCGATCACCGGCGGAAAACCTGTCGCCGCTTTCGCCACGGGCAATCAGCCGGGTTTGCGCCGCGACATGAACGCCAGACGTTCGAACAAATGCACGTCCTGTTCGTTTTTCAGCAGTGCGCCGTGCAGTGGCGGAATGATCTTGTGGCTGTCCTGACTCGCCAGCGCCTCCGGCGGAATGTCTTCGGCCAGCAGCAGCTTGAGCCAGTCGAGCAGTTCCGAGGTCGACGGCTTCTTCTTCAGGCCGGGCACTTCGCGGATTTCAAAAAATGCCTCCAATGCTTCTCGCAGCAGCGCTTTTTTGAGATGCGGAAAATGCACCTGCACGATTTTTTCCATCGTCTCCCGGCTGGGGAAACGGATGTAATGGAAAAAACAGCGACGCAGAAACGCGTCCGGCAGTTCCTTTTCGTTGTTGCTGGTGATGATCACCAGCGGCCGGCTGGTCGCCTTGATCAGTTGCTGCGTCTCGTAGACGTAGAACTCCATACGGTCGAGTTCGCGCAGCAAGTCGTTCGGAAATTCGATGTCGGCCTTGTCGACTTCGTCGATCAGCAGCACCGACTGTTGCGCCGACTCGAACGAGTTCCACAACATGCCGCGCACGATGTAGTTGCCGATGTCCTTGACCTTCGGGTCGCCCAGCTGCGAGTCGCGCAGACGCGACACCGCATCGTATTCATAGAGGCCGTGCTGCGCCTTGGTCGTCGACTTGACGTGCCATTCGTAGAGCGGTCGCTGCAGCGCCTTCGCCACCTCCAGCGCCAGCATGGTTTTGCCGGTGCCCGGCTCACCCTTGATCAGCAGCGGCCGCTCCAGCGTGATGGCGGCGTTCACCGCCATCATCAAATCATCGGTTGCTACGTAGGAATCAGTGCCTTCAAATCGTGCCATCGCGCGCGCATCCTGAATGATTGGGGCCGCTGCCCCGTTAAACGAGCTGTGGATTATACGGGCAGGCGCCGTCAGACGCCGCGCGGCAGGTCTTCGCGGCGGTCGATGTCGAGCAATACGCCGGGATCGTCGCAGTCGATCAGGACGATGTGGTTTTTGTGTGCAGCCATGATGTCGCGCGCGCCGGCGTCGCCGGCAAGCTTGAGCAGATCATCGCGAAAGCGGCTAGCGATACCGACTGGATGACCGCGACGCCCCTGATAGGCCGGCGCCGCCAGTGCCGCGCCCGCAGACAACGTCTGCACCACAGACTCAATGGTCCCCGGTTTAAGCGCCGGCATGTCCGCCAGCGCAATCACCCAGCCATCGGCATCGCGCCGCTTTGCGACCGCATGCGCGAGGCTACAGCCCATGCCGTGCACAGCCTCGGCACAGACGCTGACTTCGCAGCCCGCGTCGCGCAACAAACGCGCCAGTTCGTCGTCACCCGGACGCACCACCGCGAGCACATCCGGCAAGGCCGCCAGCAGCTTGCGCGCCGCGGCCACGCCCATCGGCGTGCCGTCGGCGAGCGGATGCAGCAGCTTGCCGCCGCCGAAACGACTGCCCGCCCCCGCCGCCAGCAAGATGCCGCTCATTCTCAGTGATGTGCCCCGCATGAATCCCATTATAATTAAGCGCCCTTGAACGCGAGCACTAAATTCAGATACGACTCGCGCAAACAAAAACCATGGCAACCAGCCCGATAAAGAGAACCATGCCGAAACTCGCCGCCAACCTGACCCTGATGTTTAACGAAGTCGATTTCCTCGATCGCTTCGCTGCCGCTGCGAAAGCGGGCTTCAAAGCCGTCGAATTCCTGTTTCCCTACGACTATGACAAAAACGTCATCAAACAGAAACTCGACGAAAACAACCTCTTGCTGGTACTGCACAACCTGCCGGCCGGCAACTGGGCCAACGGCGAGCGCGGCATCGGCTGCCACAGCGACCGCGTCGCCGAATTCCAGGCCGGCGTCGACAAAGCGCTCGAATATGCAAGCGTATTGAACTGCAAACAGCTCAATTGCCTGGCCGGCGTGCGGCCCTCGCGCCGCGATCCGATGGAGGCCCGCGAAACCTTCATCAAGAATCTGCAATACGCAGCGCCGCGGCTGCAAGCCGCCGGCGTCAAGCTGCTGATCGAAGCCATCAACACACGCGATATCCCGGGTTTCTTTCTGACCCACACGGCACAAGCCCTCGACATCATCACGGCAACCGGCTCGGACAATGTGTTTTTCCAGTACGACATCTATCACATGCAAATCATGGAGGGCGACCTCGCGCCGACCATCGAGAAGAACCTGGCCCTGATACCGCATATGCAACTGGCCGACACGCCGGGCCGCCACGAACCCGGCAGCGGCGAGATCAATTATGAATTTCTGCTGCCGCACCTCGACAAGATCGGCTACGCCGGCTGGATCGGCTGCGAATACAAACCGGCGACGACCACGGAAGCCGGACTTGGCTGGACCATGAAGTACCTGAAATAACAACAGCAGCCACAGAGCACACAGCGTTCACAGAGAAGAACCCGGGTTTAATTTCACTCGATTTTCTCTGTATCCCCGGTGAACTCTGTGGCTAATGCATTTCGGTCACACCTACTGGAGCATTGACATGGCAAACATCGGATTCGTCGGTCTGGGCATCATGGGCAAACCCATGGCACTGAACCTGATCAAGGGCGGCCACAAACTGTTTCTCAATTCGCGCAGCGGCGTGTCCGTGGAACTGACCGCCGCGGGCGGCACCGCCTGCGTCAGCGCCAAAGAAGTCGCGCAGAAAGCGGACATCGTGATCCTGATGGTTCCCGACACGCCCGACGTCGACAAAGTGTTGTTCGGCGCCAACGGTGTCGCGGAAGGCCTCGCCAAAGGCAAAACCGTGATCGACATGAGCTCGATTTCGCCAATTGAAACCAAAGTCTTCGCCAAACGCATCAACGAACTCGGCTGCGACTATGTCGATGCGCCGGTGTCGGGCGGTGAAGTCGGCGCAAAAAACGCCGCGCTCACCATCATGGTCGGCGCCACGCAAGCGGCCTTTGATACGGTAAAACCGCTGTTCGAATTGATGGGCAAGAACATCACGCTGGTCGGCGGCATCGGCGACGGCCAGACCTGCAAGGTCTGCAACCAGATCATCGTCGCGCTCAACATCGAGGCGGTGAGTGAAGCGCTGGTGTTCGCATCGAAAGCCGGCGCTGATCCGGCCAAGGTGCGTCAGGCATTGATGGGCGGCTTTGCCGCCTCGCGCATTCTGGAAGTGCACGGCGAGCGCATGATCAAGCGCACTTTTGATCCGGGCTTCCGCATCGAACTGCATCAGAAAGATCTGGCGCTCGCGCTGGCCGGCGCGCGCGCGCTCGGCGTCTCGCTGCCGAACACCGCCACCGCGCAGGAGTTGTTCAACGCCTGCAGTGCCGATGGCGGCGCCAAGTCGGACCACTCGGCCATGGTGAAGGCGCTGGAGAAACTCGCCAATCATCCGGTCGCGAAATAACGGCGCATAGAACCCGTCTACGCTGCCCGGATACCAGCGAAATTTGACGAAGACTCCCTTGTGGCGCAGGCGCCCCGCCTGCGCGAAGCACCAAGCCCGCGTATGCCACCGTGTTTTGACGCAGGCGAGTCGCCTGCGCCACAACACCCTCGTATCAAATCACGATGCGTTTGCGCAGATCGGCAATTTCGCCGTCGCTGTAACCGAGCTCATGCATGACCTCATCGGTATGCTCGCCGCATTCCGGCGTCGCCGTGCGGATTTCGCTCGGCGTGCGCGACAGTTCGTAGGGTGGGCAACAAGTTGCCCACCCTACAATGACTTGTGGCGCAGGCGCCCCGCCTGCGCGAAGCACCAAGCCCGCGTATGCCGCCGTGTTTTGACGCAGGCGAGTCGCCTGCGCCACAACACCCTCGTATCAAATCACAATCCGCTTGCGCAGATCGGCAATTTCGCCGTCGCTGTAACCGAGTTCATGCATGACCTCATCGGTATGCTCGCCGCATTCCGGCGTCGCCGTGCGGATTTCGCTCGGCGTGCGCGACAGTTCGATCGGCTGATTGACGAGTTCGATGTCGCCCAGCACCGGGTGATGCACTGGGGCGGCCATGTGCAGATGCTGCACTTGCGGATCGGCGAATACTTCATTCATTTTGTAGATCGGTCCGGAGGCCGTGCCGGCCGCCTCGAAAATCTCCAGCCATTCCTTGCTGCTCTTGGTGCGCGTAATTTCATTGACCGCGACGTTGACCTGCTTGCGGTTCTTCGAGCGCAGCGTCGCATCGAGAAATTCCGGCACCTGCATCAGATGTTCGGCCTTCATCGCCTTGCACAGGCGCTCCCACATCGCCTGCCCGCCGGCGGCGATGTTGATGTATCCGTCTGATGTCTGGAACACGCCGGTCGGAATGCCGGTCGGGTGGTCGTTGCCGGCCTGCGGCGGCACTTCCTTTGCGATCAGCCAGCGTGCGGCCTGAAAATCGCACATGGCGATCATCGCCTGCAGCAGCGAGACCTTGACCCACTGCCCCTCGCCCGAATGCTCGCGTTCAAGCAACGCCGTCATCACGCCCAGCGCGCAGTAAACACCGGCGCTTGAATCCGAAATCGCAATGCCGGCGCGCATCGGGCCGGTGCCCGGTTCGCCGGTGATCTGCATGAGACCGCCCATGCCTTGGGTAATCTGGTCGAAGCCCGCGCGCTTGACGTAGGGGCCGTCCTGACCGAAGCCGGAAATGCTCGCATATACAATGCGCTTGTTGGTTTTTTTCAGCGTCTCGTAATCGATGCCGAGGCGGAATTTCACATCGGGACGGAAGTTTTCGACCACGACGTCGCCGCTGTCGCTGAGTTTTTTGAAAATCCTGATGCCGTCCGGATCTTTCAGGTTGAGCGTCATCGCGCGCTTGTTGCGATGCAGGTTCTGAAAATCCGGGCCGTGGCGCTTGTCGCCCCAGCTGTCGGCGAGTTCCATGCCGGGCGGCGATTCGATCTTGATCACATCGGCGCCCCAGTCGCCGAGCTGGCGCACGCAGGTCGGGCCCGAACGCACGCGGGTCAGGTCGATAACGCGATAAGGGGCCAGCGGCCCGCGGCGGGTGGTGTTTGTACTCATGGCGAATGACTTTCGATGGCGGATTTACGATCGGCGCAGACTCTGTGCGCGCCGCGGTTTTCAATCGTGAATGATACCCGCGTTGACCCGCCCGCGCATCCGGCGCACCGCCGCGCCCGCTTGCACATGCGGACGTTCGCATGAATACCGGCTCTGACGTACACTGCGGCCATGTCGAACGTCGCCGAAACCACGATAGACCGCGCACGCCAGCACGAGGTTGTCGCCGCGCTGTCCGCGATTCTGCCGGCGCATGCGCTGCTGCATGAACGCGAGGACGTGCAGCCCTACGAATGCGACGGCCTGTCGGCCTACCGGCGCCTGCCGATGGTGGTGGCGCAACCGGACAGCGAAGACCAGGTGCGCGACATCCTGCGCGCCTGCCACCGCCTGCGCGTGCCGGTGGTGGCGCGCGGCGCAGGCACCGGCCTTTCCGGCGGTGCACTGCCGCCGTCCGACGGCGTACTGCTGTCGCTGGCGCGTTTCATGCGCATCCTCGACATAGACCCCGTGGCGCGCACCGCGCGGCTGCAACCCGGCGTGCGCAATCTGGCGATTTCCGAAGCCGTCGCGCCGCTGGGTTTGTACTATGCGCCCGATCCGTCGAGCCAGATTGCCTGCTCGATCGGCGGCAACGTCGCTGAAAACGCCGGCGGCATGCACTGCCTCAAGTACGGCCTCACCGTGCACAACATACTCAAACTGCGCGCATGGACGATCGAGGGCGAATTGCTGGAAATCGGTGGCGACGGCCTCGATGCGGCCGGTTACGATCTGCTGGCACTGCTGACCGGCTCCGAAGGGTTGCTCGCCATCATCACCGAAGTCACCGTCAAACTGCTGCCGCGCCCGCAGCGCGCACAATGCATCCTCGCCGCCTTCGATGACATCGTCAAAGCCGGACAGGCGGTTGCCAACGTCATCGCCGCCGGCATCATTCCGGCCGGCCTCGAAATGATGGACAGGATCACCACCGGCGCCGTCGAACCTTTTGTCAAAGCGGGTTACCCGCTGGATGCGGCGGCGATACTGCTGTGCGAATCAGACGGTATCGAAGTCGAAGTTGCCGAGGAAATCGCGCATATGACCGCCGTCATGCAACAAAGCGGCGCCACCGAAATTCGCGTTTCGCGTGATGAAGCCGAACGCCTGCGCTTCTGGGCCGGCCGCAAGTCGGCGTTTCCAGCGGCCGGTCGCATCTCGCCCGACTACTACTGCATGGACGGCACCATCCCGAAAAAAGCGCTGGCACGCATGCTCAATGAAATCACCGCACTGTCGGCCAAATACGGTTTGCGTTGCATGAACGTGTTTCACGCCGGCGACGGCAACCTGCACCCGCTCATCCTCTACGATGCCAACAAGCCAGGCGAACTCGAACGCACCGAGGCCTTCGGCGCGGAGATACTGAAGCTGTCGATCGATGTCGGCGGCACCATCACCGGCGAACATGGCGTCGGCGTCGAAAAAATCGATTCGATGTGCCTACAATTCGGCACAGCTGAACTGGCGCTGTTTCACGCCTTGAAAGCCGCATTCGACGAACACGCCCTGCTCAATCCGGGCAAGGCGGTGCCGACACTTCACCGCTGCGCCGAATACGGGCGTATGCACGTACATGCCGGACAGGAAAAATTCGCAGATCTGCCACGATACTAGTTTGAATGAACGCAATGAGCTGGAGAAAAATGCACAACAATAAAAACAAAATTCAATGGCGACTTGCGCGTTCATTGTTGCCAGCGTTGCTGCTGTGCAGCGCGCAGGCTTTGGCAATTAACGACGAAATCCAGGTCTATACCGACGACATCAACAAGCCCGGCGAATTTGGACTTGAACTGCATATGAATACAACGCCGGCCGGCCGCAGCACGCCCGACTATCCCGGCGACTCGGTACCCCGCCACGGCTTCCGGCTGACGCCCGAGTTTTCCTACGGTCTGAGCAAGGATTTTGAAGCCGGCCTCTACCTGCCGACGGTGCGCGACGCGGACGGCAGCTTCTCCGCTTCGGGCGCCAAACTTCGCCTGAAATGGCTGCCGGTCAAACCGGCCGAGGACAATCCGGGCTGGTATGCCGGCATCAACTGGGAAGTTGCGCGCGTCGACAAGCGATATTCCGATTCGCCGGTGACCACCGAGGTGCGCATGATTGGCGGTTATCGCGCCGACAAATGGCTGCTTGGCATCAACCCGATTCTGAGTTGGGACCTCACCCCGGGTTATCGCAACGGCGGCCCTGACATGGTGCTCGGCTTCAAAGCGGGACACGACGTGGCCGAGGGCATCGCGCTGGGCGTCGAGTATTACAGCGGGATCGGCAAGCTCAATCATCCGCTGCCGCACAGCCTGCAGGAGCACACCGTTTACCTCGTCATGGATTTCGACCGCAAGCCGTTCGATTTCAACCTCGGCGTCGGCCGCGGCCTGACCGACGCCACCGACCAGTGGACGGTCAAAGCCATTTTCAACGTGCCGTTCTGATTCCCCACAAACCGGTCGAAACCACGTTGAACACCATCATCGAATCTCTTGCCGACCGCATCAAATCCGCACAAGCGCACGGCGCGCCGCTGCGCATACGCGGCGGCGGCAGCAAGGATTTCTACGGCGGCTTGTTGCAAGGGGAAATCCTCGATGTCGGCGGCTATCGCGGCATCGTTGATTACGAACCGAGCGAACTGGTGCTGACCGCGCGTGCCGGCACGCCGCTGGCGGAAATCGAAAGCGCCCTCAAAGAACGCGGACAGATGCTGGCCTTCGAGCCGCCGCACTTCGGCAGCACCACCACCTTCGGCGGCTGCATCGCCGCCGGTTTGTCGGGTCCGCGCCGCGCTTACGCCGGCAGTGCGCGCGACTTCGTGCTCGGCGTGCGCCTGCTTGACGGCAAGGGCGACGATCTGCGCTTCGGCGGACAGGTCATGAAAAATGTCGCGGGCTTCGACGTTTCCAGGCTGCTTACAGGTTCGCTCGGCACGCTCGGTGTGCTGCTGAAAATTTCTGTCAAGGTGCTGCCGCTGCCGGTGGCGGAAACCACGCTGCGTTTTGAACACACGGCGGCCGACGCCATTGCGCTACTTAACGAATGGGGCGGCAAACCGCTGCCGTTGAGCGCCAGCGCATGGCGCGGCGGCGAACTCAGCGTGCGTTTGTCGGGCGCGCGCGCGGCAGTCGATGCCGCCGTGACACAACTCGGCGGAGAACGCCTCGATGAAGCCGGGGCCACCGCGTTCTGGCAAGACATCCGCGAACACCGGGATGCATTCTTTTCGACCGCAGCACCGCTGTGGCGCCTGTCGATCAAATCGACCACAGCGCCGCTCAACCTCCCCGGTAACCAGCTGATCGAATGGGGCGGCAGCCTGCGCTGGCTGGCGACAAATGCCGATGCAGCAACGGTGCGCGAAGCGGCACGCTTCGGCGGCGGCCACGCCACGCTGTTTCGCGGCGGTGACAAAAGCGCCGGCGTATTTCATCCGCTGCCGGCGGCCATGCTGGCCGTGCACCGCAACCTCAAACGCAGCTTCGATCCGGCCGGAATTTTTAATCGCGGGCGTTTGTACGGCGCTTTTTAGAGCATCTAAAAACATGCAACTAAATCATTCAGCATCGTCATTCCCGCGTAAGCGGGAATCCAGTCCGCGGCCTGCTTATGCGAATTCCGGAATTCTGGACTCCCGCTTTCGCGGCAGTGACGATTTGGTTCGGAACCGGTTTGCATGAGAACCCAGCTCGCCGATTTCATCAAGGACACGCCCGCCGGCCGCGAAGCCGACGCCATCCTGCGCAACTGCGTGCACTGCGGTTTCTGCTCGGCAACCTGCCCGACCTATCAACTGCTCGGCGACGAACTTGACGGACCGCGCGGACGCATCTACCTGATCAAGCAAGTGCTCGAAGGCAAGACGGCGACTGCGAAAACGCAATCGCACCTCGACCGTTGCCTGACCTGCCGCTCCTGCGAAACCACCTGCCCTTCCGGCGTGCAGTACGGGCGTCTGCTCGACATCGGCCGCGAGGCCGTGCACGCGCAGGTCGGGCGCGGCGCGGTTTCGAGCCTCATGCGCGCCGCCTTGCGCGCCGTGATTCCACATCGCGCGCGTTTCACGGCGTTGCTGCGCCTTGGTCAGTCGCTGCGCTGGCTGCTGCCGCCGACACTCAAGCGCAAAGTGCCTGCGCGCGCGACTTCAGGCGCATGGCCTTCAAGCACACATGCGAGAACCATGCTGGTGCTCGAAGGCTGCGCGCAACCGGCGCTGTCACCCAACACCAATGCGGCCGCCGCACGCGTGCTCGACCGCCTTGGCATCACGCTGCTGCGCGCACCGTCGGCCGGTTGCTGCGGCGCCGTTTCGCAGCATCTCGACGCGCACGATGAAGCGCTGCATTACATGCGGCACAACATCGACGCATGGTGGCCGTTTATTGAAAAAGGCACGGAAGCCATCATCATGACCGCCAGCGGCTGCGCCACCATGGTCGCTGACTACGGCCATCTGCTGGCACGCGACGCCGCGTATGCGGAAAAAGCTGCGCGCGTATCGGCACTGATGAAAGACATCAGCGAGGTGATCGCCGCCGAAAAACCTAATCTCCTTAAATTGCTTGCGCACGCCGCCCTCAATCCTCAATCCTCGATCCTCGATCCTGCTTCCTCAATCCTCGCTTTTCATCCCCCCTGCTCGCTGCAGCACGGTCTCAAAATGAAAGGCCGCGTCGAAACCTTGCTGACGGATCTTGGCTTCAAATTAGCCCCCGTCGCGGATTCGCACCTGTGCTGCGGCTCGGCCGGCACCTATGCGATCCTGCAACCCGAGTTGTCGCAACGCCTGCTGAAAAACAAAATGGCGGCGTTGCAGGCGGGCCAGCCCGCCGCCATCATCACGGCCAATATCGGCTGCCAGTCGCATCTGCAAACCGCCACCGGCCTGCCCGTCACACACTGGATAGAAGCACTCGATGCCCGCCTGGCTTGATCACACCGACGCCGCGCGAACGACGCAGCAATTCGATCTGGCCCCCGCACGCGACGGCGAACTGCCGCTGACGACCGCACCGATCCCCGTTTTTTGCGGGGAGTTCTGGACGGCCAAACAACGGCAGGCAGCGCGCCTGCATGAGATTTCCTACCGCGCCTGTTTCAAGCCGCAGTTGCCGGCGTTTTTCATTGAACGCCTGAGCAAACCCGACGACACCGTCTACGATCCATTCAGCGGCCGCGGCACGACGTCGATCGAAGCCGCGCTGCGCGGACGACAGGTGGTGGAAAACGACATCAATCCGCTGAGCGCCGTCCTGACTCAGCCCCGTCTTGAACTACCCGAACTTGAAGACATCAGGGCGCGCCTGGCGACGATCCCGAAAAAAGCCGCGCTGCCGAAATCGCCCGACCTGTCGATGTTTTATCATGACGACACGCTGACTGAGATCATGGCGCTGCGCAATTACCTGCGCCGCCGTCGCAAGACCGGCGATGAAGACGGCATCGACCGCTGGATCCGCATGGTGGCGACCAACCGCCTGACCGGACACTCGAAGGGGTTCTTCTCGGTCTATACGCTGCCGCCGAACCAGGCAACCTCGGCGGCAAACCAGATCAAGATCAACCGCAAGCTTGGGCAGGCGCCCGCCTATCGCGATACGCACACAATCATCCTGCAAAAATCGCGCCTGCTGCAAAGCAAACTCTCGCCGGCACAGCGGCACAATCTGCAAGCGATGTCCGCCAGCGCACGCTGTCTCACTGCACCGGCGCACCGCACCACCATGATTGTCGACGCCAGCATACAACTCACGGTGACATCACCGCCGTTTCTCGACGTCGTGCAGTACGCCAAGGACAACTGGCTACGCTGCTGGTTCAATGCGCTCGACGCCGAGGCCATCGCCGCCAACATCACCATGAGCACCACCATCGCCGACTGGCGCAAACAGATGAGTGCAGTATTCACCGAACTCTATCGCATCACACGGCGCGGCGGCTGGGTCGCCTTTGAAGTGGGCGAAGTGCGCAAGGGCCAAATCCGCCTTGAGGAACATGTGGTGCCGCTGGGCATCGCCGCCGGCTTCTCCTGCGACGCCGTGCTGATCAACCAGCAGGCATTCACCAAGACCGCCAACATCTGGGGCGTTGGCAACAACACGCTGGGCACCAATTCGAACCGCATTGTAGTATTCAAAAAATAATCTGCCGGAGGGTCCATGAAACGAATCACATTGTTGTTCGGCTGTCTGTTCGCATCGACGGCTTTCGTGCATGCGCAGGATTACCCGTCGCGCCCGCTGCGCCTGATCGTGCCGACCGCGCCCGGCGGTGGCACCGACTTCACCGGGCGGCTGGTCGCAGCAAAACTGTCCGAATCCCTTGGCCAGCAGGTGGTGGTTGAAAACCGCGGCGGTGGCGGCGGCAGCGTCGGCGCCGACAATGCGGCGAAATCCACGCCCGACGGCTATACGCTGTTGCTCGGCTCGATCGCCACCCATGCGGTCAATCCGGCACTCTATAAAAAGCTGCCCTACGACCACCTCAAGGATTTCGCGCCGGTGTCGCTGATCGGTACCGTGCCCAACGCCATGGTCGTACACCCGTCGGTGCCGGTGAAATCAATGCAGGAATTCATTGCTTATGCCAAAGCCAATCCCGGCAAGATCAATTACGGCTCGTCGGGTGTGGGCAGCCCGCCGCATCTGTCGATGGAGTTGCTACGCTCAATGACCGGCATCAACCTCGTGCACGTGCCCTACAAAGGCGCCGGTCCGGCGCTGGCCGATCTGCTCGGCGGACAGATGCAGGCGATGTGCACCAGCCTTGCCGGGCTGATCAATTTCATCAAATCGGGCCGCGTGCGCGCGCTCGGCGTCACCACGGCGAAACGCAATCCGCAGTTGCCGGACGTGCCGACCATCGTCGAGAGCGGCATCCCCGGTTATGAAGTAACCATCTGGTATGCAGTGTTTGCACCGGTGGCAACACCCAAGGCCATCGTGCAGAAACTCAATACTGAAATGGTCAAGGCACTCAACTCACAGGAAATGAAAGAACGCATGGCGCTGCAAGGCATGGACCCAGCGCCGTCGACACCGGCCGAACTCACCGCCTTCGTCAAGATCGAAACTGCAAAGTGGGCGAAGGCGGCGAAGGACTCGGGCGCAACAGCGGAATAATCATAGAGGCGTCGCCCGCCGATCGCATGGAATCAAATGCAGTCCGAGACTTGACTTCACTGCAAACGTCGCTCGGTGTTGTGGCGCAGGCGACTCGCCTGCGAGAAGCACTAGGTCATACACAGATGCAAAGCTGGTTTGACGCAGGCGAGTCGCCTGCGCCACAAACTTTAACCGCGCAATTGCTCCAGTTCAGCGAGCGCAGTCGCCGGCAAAGACTTCGGCCGCCGTGTCTGGCCGTCGAGCATTACCATCACGGATTCGGCCACCGCCGCACATTTGCCGTTGTTGAAAATCGCCTGCCCGTAAGTCACTGAACTGTTGCCAACGCGGCGCACGAGGGTGCCGACATCCACCTCGCCGGGAAAATGCATTTCGTTCAGGTATTCAATCGTGATCTTGACCAGAGCGAACGCAGTGCCGTGGCCGACCAAGGGCAACAATCGCCGGTGAATCAGCGCGTAGCGGCCGTTGGTGAACAATTGCGGGTGCACCGCATTGTTGACGTGGCGCTGATGGTCGAGATCGGACAAACGAAGAATGTCCTTGCTCCACACCTTGAAACGCGCGCGGTCGGCAAGCGCGCGCAGGGGTTCGCCGTCAGGGTCGATTGCAGTCATTGATACATTCCTTCCATTCATTCATGCCAAAGCAATAAACATTGAAAATCCAAAACACGTCATGCCCGCACAAGCGGGCATCCAGTCTTAAACAATTTCAGCCCACAAGTCGCGCCACTCAGGGTTTTGCGTCTCAATCAATTGCACTTTCCACGAACGCCGCCACTTCTTAAGCTGCTTTTCACGCGATATAGCCGCGATCATATTTGTGTGCGGCTCGAAGTAGACCAAATCGTGAACGAAGTATTTCTTGGTGAAACCTTCGACAAAATCACCTTTGTGCTGCCAAACCCGCCTCACCAGATCGCTCGTGACCCCGATATAAAGAGTGCCATTTCGCCGGCTGGCGAGAATGTATACGCAGGGCTGTTTTTCTAGCGCCACTCTGGATTCCCGCTTTCGCGGGAACGACGACTTAATTTTGGCATCGCCTTATCCGCACCGAGTCTGCCTAAAAACGCTGTGATAGTATAGCTGCCGCACTGATGCACCGGAATATTCGCGGCGCATTTCGCATGAAAGCTCCCGCATGGCCATCAATTACGACAAACTCCTCAACTGGCCAATTCCGCCAATCGAGCAGACCTACAGCAAACGCGACAGCATTCTTTATGCGCTCGGCATCGGGCTCGGCGCCGACCCGCTGGATACCGATCAGCTCAAGTTTGTCTACGAAGACGGCTTGCAGGCGCTGCCGACCATGTCGATCACGCTCGGTTATCCGGGCGCCTGGTTCGCGCACCCCGACACTGGCATCACACGCTCGCACACCGTGCACGGCGAACAGATTTTTGTCATTCACAAAGCGCTGCCGGTCGAAGGCACTATCGTCGGCACCAACAAAATCGTCAACCTGATCGACAAGGGTGAAGGCCGCGGCGCCGTCCTCTACACCGAATGCACGGTGCGCAACAAAGCCAGTGACGAGTTGCTGTGCACCTGGACTTCCAGCCTGTTCTGTCGAGCCGATGGCGGCTTCGGCGGTCCCTCGGGACCCAGCATGCCGCAACATCCAATTCCGGAAAAAGCGCCTGACGCGGTTTGCGATCTGGCCACATTGCCGCAGGCGGCACTGATTTACCGGCTGTCCGGCGACTACAACCCGCTGCACGCCGATCCGGCGTGGGCAAAAAAGGCCGGCTTCAAGGCGCCCATCCTGCACGGCCGCTGCACTTTCGGCGTGGCCGGTCATGCCCTGGTAAAAACGATGTGCGCTTACGATCCGGCGCGTCTCAAAAGCATGCAGGGCCGCTTCTCCTCGCCGGTCTATCCAGGCGAAACCATCCGCACCGAGATGTGGCGCGACGGCAATACCGTTGCGTTCCGCTCCACCGTCCAGGCACGCGGCGTCACCGTGCTGAACAACGGCCGCGCGGAAATCGCCTGAGCTTCATACCGCATCATGTCTGACAGCATTTCACTTGCCGGCAAAACGGTCGTCGTCACCGGCGCCGGCCGCGGCATCGGCCGCGCCATCGCCATGCTGATGGCAAAACACGGCGCAGCGGTCGTCGTCAACGACATCGGCGCCTCGCTGGAAGGCGAAGGCAGCGATGCGTCGCCGGCGCGACAGGTCGCGGACGCAATCAACGCCGCCGGTGGCGCAGCGGTCGCCAACAGCGACAGCGTCGCCAGCTTTGCCGGCGCCAACCGGATTGTCCAGTGTGCGCTGGATCATTTCGGCCGCATCGACTGCGTGGTCAACAACGCCGGCATCCTGCGCGATGCGATCTTCCACAAGATGAGCGAGGAAGACTGGGACGCCGTCATCAACGTCATGCTGAAGGGGGCCTTCAACATGTCGCGCCATGCCGCCGCGCATTTCCGCAAACAGAACAGCGGCGCCTTCGTGCACATGACCTCGACCGCCGGCCTGATCGGCGGCATGGGCCAGGCCAATTACAGCGCCGCCAAACTCGGCATCGTCGCCCTCTCGAAAGCCATCGCCATCGACATGGCGTACTTCAATGTGCGCTCGAACTGTGTCGCACCGGTGGCGTGGACGCGCATGACCGGCTCCATCCCGCCAAAGGATCCGGCTGCCGCCAAACGCACCGAACGCTACAAACAGATCACCGCGGAACACAACGCGCCGTTGGTGGTGTTTCTCGCCAGCGACGCGGCGGCCGGCGTCAACGGCCAGATTTTTTCCGTGCGCAAGAATGAAATCTTCCTGATGGGCCAGTCGCGACCGCTGCAGCGCGTGCATCGCGCCGAAGGCTGGACCCCTGAAGACTGCTACACGCACATGCTGCCGGCCTTCAAGGACGCCTTTTATCCGGCGACCGAACGCACCAACGACGTGTTCAGTTCGGATCCGACTTGAGTCCAGACCACCGAAGGAATTTTGTAGGGTGCGCACCGCGCACGCGGACCGGCGGTTGAAGGTGCGCAGTGCGCACCCTACGTGCCACCGAAGCAATCAGTTCGGCTCCGCCTTGAGACGCGATTTTCGACCGGCGAGTTTCTCCAGCATCGCCAGTTCCTGATTACTGTGATTCAACATGGGGGCGGCGACGATTGATTTTCCCGTATCCGCTTTGGCGTGAATGTAGTGCGCCGAGTGATTCGTCGTCATGACATCTTTTTTTGCGCCAGCCGCCGCGGACAGACCCACGTTGCCGTAACAGGTGCAGAAATAGCTGCGCTCCGGCGTGGCCTCGACATAAATGCCGCTGCCGCGTATCGCCACCGTCACTAGCCCCGTCATCACCGAACGCATGCCGGGCCCGAACACCGCGAGCACCGCGCCGGTGACCACGCGCAGCCCCGACAACAACGCTTTGCCGCCCGACGAAGCCTCCAGCATCACCGTTGACATTTCACGCACCAGAAACGCGTCGTTGCCGATGCGAAACACCAGACTGGCGCCCGCCGCGGTCTCGATGCGGTTGCCAATGCGGATCACGGTATTGCGCGCCGCACGCCTGGCCTTACAGCGCGGCTATGTCGCATGCAGCTATAATCAAGGCACCGCGGCCCATCCCGAAATCCAGCCGCCTTCACGGAATCGATCGCATGACCATTACCATCACGAAACAGGACGGCATCGCCACCGTCAAACTCGACCGCGCCGACAAACTAAATGCGCTCACCGGCGAAATGTACGAAGGCCTCGCCGACGCCTTCGCCGCGCTGACTTTCGACGACGAAGTGCGCGCCGTCATCCTGACCGGCGCCGGCCGCGCCTTCTGCGCCGGCAGCGACGTCGGCAAGATGGACAGTTACGATGTCATCGCCGGCCGCAAGCGCACCTCGACACACCAGCGCATGATCAAGAATCTGCACAACTGCGAGAAACCGGTGATCGCCGCCATCCGCGGCCCGGTCGCCGGCATCGGCGCGAGTATCGCGCTGGCCTGCGATCTGATCGTCGCCTCGGACACCGCCTATCTGCTGATGGCGTTCAAGAACGTCGGCATTCCGCCGGACGGCGGCGCGGTTTATTTTCTCGCGCAGCACGTCGGCATCGCCAAGGCGAAAGAACTTGTTTACACCGCCCGCCGCCTGCCGGCGGCCGAAGCGCAAGACCTCGGCATCGTCATGAAGGTCGTTGCAGATGCAGAACTTGAAGCAGAAACACTCAAGCTCGCACAGGAAATCGCCGGCTCGGCCACTTACGCACTGCGCATGGCCAAACGCATGTTCCAGTCGATTTACACGCCGACGCTGGAGCAACTGCTCGAAATCGAAAACCTCGCCGTCTGCACCGCGCGCCTGACGCACGACCACAAGGAAGGCATCGCCGCCTTCAAGGAAAAGCGCCCGCCGAAATTCGAAGGCCGCTGACACACAGGCTCAATCCAACACCGCAATGACGCCGCGCCGGCAACCGGCGCGCAAGGAACACCGTGCCACTACTTGAACGCAAAGGCAAACCGGCGCTGCATTACCGCGTCGACGACTTCACCGACCCGTGGAAAAACGCGCCAACCATTTTGCTGCAGCATGGTTTCGGCCGCTCCTCGCAATTCTGGTACAGCTGGGTGCCCTATCTGTCGCGCTTTTACAAGATCGTGCGTCCCGATCTGCGCGGACTAGGCCAGTCGCCGGTGGATTTCAACCCCGCCACCGACATCACCGTCGAAAACTACATTGAAGACATGACCGCGCTGCTTGATGCGCTGGGTCTCGAGTCAGTGCATTACTGCGGCGAGTCCTTCGGCGGCATTCTCGGCATGGTGCTTGCCGCCACGCAGCCGTCGCGCGTGCGAACACTCTCGCTCGTCTCCGCGCCGGTCAGCCTCAATCAAAAACACCAGGAGACTTTCGCCGTCGGCTTCAAGTCGCGCGAAGAGGCACTGCGCTCGATCGGTGCGGCGAAGTGGGCGGCATTGACCAACGGCACGACGCGTTTTCCACCGGGCACCGATCCGGGACTGCTCGACTGGTATGCCAGCGAAATGGGCAAGTCGGATGTCGAAGTAATGTGCGGGCTTTACGGCCTGTTGCGCCACGCCAGCGCGGCATCGTTTCTGACCAAAATCAAGGCGCCGGTTCTTGGCCTCTATCCGACCGGCGGCCCGATCACCAGCAGCGAACAGGAAGCACAACTCGCTGCCGGCATTCCGCAGATGAAGTTCGTGCATGTGCCGACCGCCTTCCATTCGGTGCTGACACTGCTGCCGGCAACCTGCACGGACCACGTCTTGCATTTCGCCGCCGCGCACGACGGCATTACCTGTCGTGAACAATAACCGTTTATTCATTGTCACCATTGTCTTAACCAAAGCGGACACGCCTTCATGACTCTGACCAGAACCGTATTGACAACATTGGCCCTGCTCGCCGCGACCACCGCCGAGGCCGCAACCAGCGCCGACCGCGCCATCGACCAGTACCCGGCAAAACCGGTCCGCTTTATCGTGCCCTTCCCGCCGGGCGCGCTCAACGATTACCTCGGCCGCATGCTGGCAGCGAAGTTCACGGAGAACTGGGGCAAGCAGATGGTGGTCGACAACCGCGCCGGCGGCAGCACCATCATCGGCACCGAGATGGCGGCGAAATCGCCGCCCGACGGTTACACGCTGCTGCTGTGCTCGGTGGCGCTGGCCGTCAACCAGACGCTGTTTCCGAAACTACCCTACAACACCAACAAGGATCTGACCTTTGTGTCGATGGTCGCCGCCACCCCCTACCTGGTGGTGGTGCAACCGTCACTACCGGTGAAAACACTGCAGGACCTGGTCGCACTCGCCAAAGCGAAACCGGGCACGCTCAACTACGGCTCGACCGGCAACGGCGGCACCTCCAACCTGATGGGCGAGATGTTGAAGACGATGGCAAAAATCGACATCGTGCATATTCCCTACAAGGGGCTTGCGCCGGCGCTAACCGACATGATGGGCGGACAGATCAACATGGCCTTCGGCGGTTACTCGACGGTCGGTGAACTGTGGAAGTCCGGCCGTCTGCGCGCCATCGCGGTGACCAGCGCCAAGCGTTCGCCCTATACTCCCGATCTGCCGACGATTGCCGAATCGGGTTATCCCGGTTACGAAGCCACGCCATGGTGGGGACTGGCGGTGCCGGCCGGCACGCCGAAACCGATTATTGCGAAGCTCAATGCGGAAATACACCGCATCATGAAATCACCCGACGTCAGCGAGCAGATGAAGTCGCGCGCGATCGAAGTCTGGATCAGCACGCCGGAGGAACTCGCCGCTTACTATCAGAAAGAGGTGGTGCGCTGGGCCGATGTCGTGAAGACCTCCAATATCAAGTCGGAGTAAGCAACTGATGTCGATGCAGGCACGCCGTTCGCCGCCATGGCCGCGACAAACACTCGAACAGGCACTGGAACACGCAGCCGGCCGCTGGCCTGACGCTGAAGCACTGGTCATTGCCGGGCGCCGCATCAGCTATCGGGAACTGCAGCACGCCGCGCACGCGATCGCGCGGTCGTTACGTGCCTCGGGCATCGGCCACGGCGACCATGTCGCCGTCTGCATGGGCAATGCGGTGGAGTGGGTGCAGTTTTTCTACGGCGCGGCCATCGTCGGTGCGGTGACGGTGCCGGTCAACACGCGCTTCAAGGCGGATGAACTCGCCTACTGCCTGCAACAGGCCGACGTCAAACTGCTGCTCACCGTTGACCGCTTCCTGAAAATCGATTTCATCGCGATGCTGCGGCAGATCTGTCCGGCGCTCGAATACGCCCTGCCCGACGCGGCGCTGCCGCAGTTACGCGAGGTCGTCGTGCTCGGCGACAACGTCCCCGCCGGGGCCGTCGATTTCCGCCAGTGGCTGGCGCGTGGCGCCTATGCGCCGGCCGTCAACGCCAAGCCTGTCGTGCCGGACGACGTGCTGCTCATGCAATTCACTTCCGGCACAACCTCGTATCCAAAGGGCGTGATGCTGACGCACGACAACATGCTGCGCAACGCCGCCTGCGTGGCGCCGCGCTTCGACTGCGGTGCCGGTGACCGCTATTACAGCGCGCGGCCGTTTTATCACGTCGCCGGCACCACACTGTCGATGCTGGCCGCACTGACCAGCGGCGCGACGTTGCTGTCGACGCCGAGTTTCGAACCGGGTGCGGCGCTGCGTCTGATGTCCGACGAAAACTGCACGGTCACATCCGGTAATGACACCATGTTTCTGATGATGTGCAACCATCCGGATTTCGGCAGGTTTCCGCTGCGATTGAAAAGCGGCTGGGCCTCGGCCGGGCCCGAGGCTTCGCGCC
>CALQCM020000016.1 GCA_943329075.2 Chitinophaga pinensis
AGCAACTGCTGGTCGTTCATATCGATCACCATGCCTCGCATCATGATCGATCGCAGATACCTCCCCAGACTCAAACCCCGTTGGAATCACGTTCCCCGTTCAGACTCATACCCCGCTGGATAATGCTGGTCTTTGCAAGCGCGACTTGATCGGCGTAACCTATTCAGCCTGACCCTCTGCCCGGACCAGTGAACCCGACCATGATTTTGCAACGCGGATTTCTGCAGATACTGCTGGCAGCGTTGCTGCTGGTGGCGCAGTACGCCGCGTTGACGCACGGGCTGCGGCATTGGCAGCCGAACCAGCTCGCACAATCGCAACAGGAGGACGGCGGCAAGCAAAAAGCGCCGTCGTCGCTGTGCGATTTCCACGTCGCATTTGCCGAAGTGCTCGGCGCAGTCGGTTCCTGCGCAGTGCCGCCACTCGCGGTCGTGCAGATCGGCGAGTCCGTCGCTGATCCGCTCTATGTTCCGCATACTGCAAAACTGCTTGCGCCGCTCTCGCGCGGCCCGCCCGTTCTCCTCTGATTCGCTTGGGGACAACCGCCATGCGCGGTTGTCGTGGTCCTTTGTGTTGACGGGAGAAATCCATGTTCAGACGAAATTTGATTGCCGTGGCGGTGGCGCTGACGTGCGCCGTGCCGGCTTACGCGCAGGACGCTGAACTCGCGAAGATCCGCGGCGAGATCAAACAGATGCGCGACAGTTACGAAAAGCGCATCCAGGAACTTGAAAAGCGTTTGTCGGAAGCCGAGTCGAAAGCCGGCAAGGCTGAAACGACGGCGAACAAGGCCGAACAAAGCGCCGGCAGGGCCGAGGGTGCGGTGGTGGCCGCATCCGCCGCACGCGGCGCTGGCCGCAGTGCGGAAAATTCTTTCAATCCGGCCATGTCGCTGATACTGCAAGGCAGCTACGCCAGAACGTCGCGCGACCCGAACCAGTACCGCATCAACGGTTTTGTGCCGTCGGGCGGCGAGGTCGGTCCGCCCAAACGCAGCTTTGGTTTGAACGAAACCGAACTCAACTTCAGCGCCAACATCGATCCGTATTTTCGCGGCGTCGCCATCGCGGCGCTCGCCCCTGAGGGCGGCATCGCCGTCGAGGAAGCTTACTTTCAGACGCTGGCGCTGCCCGAGGGGCTCACGCTCAAGGGCGGGCGTTATTTCTCCGGCCTCGGTTATCTGAACGAACAGCACCAGCACGCGTGGGATTTTCGCGATGCGCCGCTGCCGTACAAGGCCTTCCTCGGCAATCAGTACAAACAGGACGGCGTGCAGTTGAAATGGCTGGCACCAACCGATCTGTTCATGGAGGTCGGCGCGGAACTCGCCGCCGGCGACCGCTATCCGGGCAGCGCGCAAAACAAAAACGGCATCGGCAGCAGCAGCCTGTTCGGCCATCTTGGCGGCGACATTGGCGTCAGCACGGCGTGGCGTGCGGGTTTGTCGCATCTGTGGACTTCGCCGAAGGATCGCAGCTATACCGACACCGATGCGCTCGGCGGTACGGTGACCAACAGCTTCACCGGCCGGGCAAAACTGCTGGCGCTCGATGGCGTGTTGAAATGGGCGCCCAACGGCAATGCGACCGAACGCAATTTCAAACTGCAGGGCGAATACTTCCGCTTAAAGCAGGACGGCACCCTGACCTATGACGATACCGCGCAGACGACTCCGCAGTTCGGCACACTGAGGTCAGGCAATCTGCAGACCGACCAGTCCGGTTACTACCTGCAGGGCGTCTGGCAGTTTTATCCGCGTTGGCGCGTCGGCTATCGCTACGATGCGCTCCGCTACGGCACGCTTAACAACGGCGTGCTCGCGGCCGGGCCGACGGCGGCGGATATGCCGCTGCTGGCCAATCACAGTCCGTCGCGCAACACGTTGATGCTCGATTTCAGCGCCACCGAATTCAGCCGTTTCCGGCTGCAACTCGCCGCCGACAAATCGCGCAGCGGAGCCGCCGACAATCAAATCATGCTGCAGTACATCCACAGCCTGGGCGCGCACGGCGCGCACAAGTTCTGAGCGGGGTGTGACATGAAACAAGGTGAAATGATGAAACAGGTTTACAAATGGTTCTGCGGCGCTGCCTGCGCCTTGTTCGCGCTGCCGGCCTTCGCCGCCTTCAATATTTTCGCCTGCACCCCGGAGTGGGGGGCGCTGGCGAAAGAACTTGCCGGTGAAAAAGCAAACATCTACACGGCGACCAACGCGCTGCAGGACCCGCATCATGTCGAAGCGCGCCCCAGCCTGATCGCGCGCGCACGCAGCGCCGATCTGGTGGTGTCTACCGGGGCCGATCTTGAGGTCGGCTGGCTGCCACTGGTGCTGACGCAATCGGGCAATCCGAAAATCCGCGCCGGTCAGCCCGGCAATTTCGAGGCCTCGCGCTTTGTTGTCATGCTCGAGGTGCCGGCGAGCCTCGATCGTTCGCAGGGCGACGTGCATCCGGGCGGCAATCCGCATATCCATCTTGATCCGCGCAACATGGCGAAAGTCGCCGCTGCGCTGGGCGAACGCATGGCGCAGCTCGACGTTGCAGATGCGGTGGGTTACCGGCAGCGCACGCAGAATTTTCTTGAACGCTGGCAACAGGCGATCCTGCGCTGGGAGAAAGAGGGCGCGCCGCTCAAAGGCATGGCGGTCGTCGGTTATCACAGGAATATGACCTATCTGAATGCGTGGCTCGGCATCCGTGAGATCGGCAGCCTCGAGCCCAAGCCCGGGTTGCCGCCGACCACTGCGCACATGAGCGAGTTGCTCACACGCCTCGCCAGTGATCCGGCCAAAGCGGTGGTGCGTTCGGCCTATAACGATCCACGTGCCGCTGAATGGCTGACCGGTAACGCGAAAATTCCGGCGGTGACGCTGCCGTTTACCGTCGGTGGCAGCGACAAGGCGAAGGACCTCTTCGGCTTGTTTGACGACACGATCGCGCGTCTGTTGGCGGTGGCGAAATGAATGCCGCCGCGGTCGATCTGAGTATTCTGTGGCCGGCGCTGATCGCGGGGCTGCTGGTCACTGCAACGCATGTGCCGCTGGGCACACAGGTGCTGGGCCGCGGCATTGTCTTCATTGATCTGGCGATTGCGCAAATTGCCGGGCTCGGTGTGGTCGCTGCCGATTTGCTTGGCTTCGAGGCGCATGGCTGGGCGGTGCAAGTGTCGGCGTTATCCGCCGCACTGGCCGGTGCGCTGTTGCTGACCTGGACCGAGAAGCACTGGGCCGATGTGCAGGAAGCGATCATCGGCGTCACGTTTATCCTCGCGGCGAGTGGCGCGCTGATTTTGCTGGCGAGCAATCCGCACGGCGCCGAGCATCTGAAGGAACTGCTGGTCGGCCAGATCCTGTGGGTGAGTCCTGATCGTCTGCCGTGGGTGGCGGCGGCCTATGCGCTGATTCTGCTGCTGTGGTTTACGCTGCGCGAACGTATGGGGCCGGTCGGCTTTTATGCGCTGTTTGCCTGTGCCGTCACCGTGTCGGTGCAACTCGTCGGGCTGTATCTCGTCTTCACTTCACTGATCGTGCCGGCACTGGCGACGCGCACGCTGACGCGGCACCGTCTGGCCGCCGGTTACGCCGTGGGCGCGGCCGGGTATGCGCTCGGCCTGCTCGTTTCGGCGCTGACCGACTGGCCGTCCGGCCCGGCGATCGTTTGGGTGATGACGGTAATCGCGATTTTGTTTTACGCGCTGGCCCCGGCGCGCGGCCAGGCCGCCTGACTGCGCCCGGTTTTCATTCCGTGACAGGCGCGGCGGCTTCGCGCTAAAGTGCCGAAGCGCCGCAATCCCCTCAATTTCCATCCGCTCAAGCGCGTCCTCAACGTAACCGACACAGACACCATGCAAGATCGTTCCCACGCTCATCCGCACGACCATCACCACGGGCACAAAGACCACCACCACCATCACGTGCCGCGGCCCGATGCAATGCGCGCGTTTGCGCTGGGCATTGTGCTGAACATCGCTTTCGTCATCGTCGAATGGGTATTTGGCGTGATGGCCGGTTCGCTCGCGCTGATTGCCGACGCAACGCACAACTTCGGCGATGTGCTCGGCTTGATGCTGGCGTGGGGTGCGGCCTCACTGGCGCGGCGGCCGCCGTCGGCGCGGTTTACCTACGGCCTGGGCGGTTCGACCATACTCGCTGCACTTGCTAATGCGATGTTGCTGCTGGTGGCGATCGGCGGTATTGCCTGGGAGGCGGTCCACCGCTTCGGCAGCATCGAACCGGTCAACGCGCCGATCGTTATCTGGGTCGCGCTGTTCGGTGTGCTGATCAACGCCGCAACCGCCTGGCTGTTCATGGCCGGCGGCAAACGCGACCTCAATATGCGCGGTGCCTATCTGCACATGGCCGCTGACGCCGGCGTGTCGCTCGGCGTGGCGGTGGCCGGTCTGGGCATGATCTATACCGGCTGGCGCTGGCTCGACCCGGTAGTCAGTCTGGTCATTGTCGCGGTGATTTTCATCGGTACCTGGAGCCTGTTGCGCGATTCGGTGCGCATGGCGCTGCAGGCCGCCCCCGAGCATATCGACACGACCGGTGTGCGGCGCTATCTGGCGGCGCTGCCCGGTGTCACTGAAGTGCACGATCTGCATATCTGGGCGATGAGTACGGTGGAAAATGCGATGACCGCGCATCTGGTGATGCCGGACGGGCATCCGGGCGACGATTTTTTTGCCGATGTGGTCGAGCATATCGAGCATCAATTTGAAATCGGCCACGTCACCATCCAGATCGAAACCGGGCGCGCCTGCGCGCTCGCACCCGACCACGTCGTGTGACCGGCGCGGGCTTGAAATTCCTTTAGCGGCCCCAACTTCCTACTCTCCATAGTCTTCAAACCGGTCGCGCCTGCCGCGACCGTTCCACCGGTCGATCACACAGGCGAGTTTTCCATGGAACAATTTCACGGCACGACCATCGTTTCGGCGCGGCGCGGCAACCGCGTTGCCCTTGGCGGCGACGGCCAGGTCACCTTCGGCAATGTGGTGCTGAAGGCGACCGCGCGCAAGGTGCGGCGTCTATACGCCGATAAAATACTGGCCGGGTTCGCCGGCGGCACCGCGGATGCCTTCACGCTGTTCGAACGCTTTGAAGCCAAGCTTGAAAAGCACCAGGGCAATCTGCTGCGCTCGGCGGTCGAGCTGGCGAAAGACTGGCGCACCGACCGCATGCTGCGCCGGCTTGAAGCCATGCTGGTGGTGTGCGACACGCAAAGCTCGCTGATCATCTCCGGCAACGGCGATGTGCTCGAACCCGAGCAGGGCCTCGTTGCGATCGGCAGCGGCGGCTCTTATGCGCAGGCGGCGGCGCGCGCGCTGCTCGAAAACACACCGCTGCCGCCGGAAGACATCGTCAAGAAAGCGCTGACGATCGCCGGCGATATGTGCATCTACACCAATCAGCAGCACACGATCGAAGTACTGGAATAAATTTTTTCCACAGAGATCACAGAGAACACAGAGTGAGCGGGCATCCGGAATCGAGGCGTTATCATGCGCGAGATTTCTCTGTGTCCTCTGTGGCTAATCGGGTTATTCAATCATGTCCCAAATGACACCTCAGGAAATCGTCCACGAACTGGACAAACACATCATCGGCCAGGCCGACGCCAAACGCGCGGTGGCGATCGCCCTGCGCAACCGCTGGCGCCGTCAGCAGGTGCCCGAACCGCTGCGTCACGAGATCACGCCGAAGAACATCCTGATGATCGGGCCGACCGGTGTCGGCAAAACCGAAATCGCACGCCGCCTCGCGCGGCTCGCCAACGCGCCCTTCATCAAGGTCGAGGCGACCAAGTTCACCGAAGTCGGTTACGTCGGTCGCGACGTCGACACCATCATCCGCGATCTCGTCGAGTCGGCGATCAAACAGGCGCGCGAAGAGGCAACGCGCCGCGTGCGCATCCAGGCCGCGGACCAGGCCGAGGAACGCATTCTTGACGTTTTACTGCCGGTTGCGCGCGACGGCGCCGCCGCCGACAGCGACGGTCCCACGCGGCAGAAATTCCGCAAAAAGCTGCGCGAGGGCGAACTCGACGACAAGGATATCGAAATCGACGTCGCCACGCCGCAGGCGCAGATGGAAATCTTCGCGCCGCCGGGCATGGAAGACCTGACCTCGCAGATCCAGGGCATGTTTCAGAACATCGGCGGCGGCAAGCGCAAAACGCGCAAGCTGAAAATCCGCGAGGCGATGAAAATGCTCACCGAGGAAGAGGCGGGCAAACTCGTCAACGACGAAGAACTGAAATTGCAGGCGGTCGCCAACGTCGAGCAGAACGGCATCGTGTTTCTCGACGAGATCGACAAGATCACCAGCCGCAGCGAAACTTCGGGCGCCGACGTTTCACGCCAGGGCGTGCAGCGCGATCTGCTGCCGCTGGTCGAAGGCACCACGGTGTCGACCAAGTACGGCATGATCAAGACCGATCACATCCTGTTTATCGCGAGCGGCGCGTTTCATCTGGCCAGGCCTTCTGATCTGATTCCCGAACTGCAGGGGCGTTTCCCGATTCGCGTTGAACTGGCGAGCCTGACGGTCAACGATTTCGAACAGATCCTCACCAACACCGACGCCTGCCTGACGCGCCAGTACGAGGCATTAATTTCTACCGAGGGCGTCAAGCTTGAGTTTCAGCCGAGCGCGATCAAGCGCCTTGCCGAAATTGCCTGGCAGGTCAACGAAAAAACCGAAAACATCGGCGCGCGCCGTCTGCACACCGTGATGGAGAAGCTGCTCGAAGATGTTTCCTACGACGCGGCTAAACACGCGGGGCAGAGCATTGTGATTGACGCTGCCTACGTCGACGAGCGGCTGAAAACACTGGCGCAAAGCGAGGATCTGGCGCGTTACGTGCTCTAGCGCGGCAACAGGAATTTGCGCGGCGGCAAGTTCCTTTGTTATAGTCCGCGCCTATCATGCAGCGCTCACTGACACGCAGATTCGCCGCCTGGCTGGCCATTGTCGCCATGGGCCTCAATGGCCTGTGGCCGTTGCTCGCCAATGCCGCGCCGCTGGAATTTTCCGCGCCGGTCTGCTCGATGGTCGGCACTACTGTGGCGGTGGATGCGGCGGGCATGCCGGCGCAGCCCGCGCCGGCCAAGTCGTTGGCGCCGCATTGCCCCTTCTGTTCGATTGGCAGCGACCACAAATCCGCGCTGACTACGGCAGAGACGACTGCGTTCGTCCCGCCGGTATCGTGCGTACAGCCGCTGGCAGCGGTTACCGCCCGCAATTCTTCTTTTGCAGTTCTCGCCGCGCATCCGCGCGGTCCGCCGTCACCCCTGATCTGACCTGAACGTGCATTTGCCGCAAGCCGGCAAATGCGAAATTCAACGCCGGCGCTCGCCGGCCGGGGGCAATCGGGGGACTAAATGTGGCAAGCCGGTTTTCGGGTTCATGGCGAACCCGCGAAGAGCATTTGTGTTTTGACCGTGGCGGTGCTCGCCGCACTCGGCGCAACGCAGGTGCGCGCGCAGGCGGTTGCGGCAGCGACGGCGCTGCCGGAAGTATCGGTGACCGGCACGCGCGAAAAAGAATTGCTGAGCGAAACGCCAGCCTCGATTGGTGTGATCAAGTCAGATGCGATTCGCCAGGTACACCCGACGCATCCGTCGCAGATCATCAGCCAGGTGCCCGGTGCGGCGGTGGCGATCACCAACGGTGAAGGTCATACCACGGCGATCCGCCAGCCGTTTACCACCGGACCGGCCTATCTGTTTCTGGAAGACGGCATACCGATCCGCGCCACCGGCTTCTTTAATCACAACGCGCTCTACGAAATCAACATCCCGATGGCCGGCGGCATCGAAATAATCCGCGGGCCCGGCACCGCGCTCTACGGCTCGGACGCGATCGGCGGCGTCATCAACGTGCTGACACCGAAGCCGCCGCTGCAACCCGAGGGCAATCTTGCCGTCGATGTCGGCAGCAACGGCTGGCGCCGTTTGCTGATGAGCGGCGGCAACGGCGACGCGTCCAACGCCTGGCTGGGCAATGCCAACGTGACGCACGCCGACGGCTGGCGCGAGAAGACTGCTTATGACCGCCAAAGCGGCGGTCTGCGCTGGGACAAGGAGCTTGATAGCGGGCAGACGCTGAAGACGATCGTGTCGTTCTCGCGCGTCAATCAGGAGACCGGCGCCAATTCGCCGCTGACCTATACGGATTTTCTGTTCAATCCGAAAATCAACTATCTGCCGGTTGCCTATCGCAAGGTCGAGGCGCTGCGCATTTCCACCAACTATGAACGCGAGTCCGGCAATTCTCTGCTGTCGCTGACCCCGTATTTTCGCGACAACAGCATGGATCTGCTGGCGTCCTTCAATCTGAATTCAGACCCGACGATTGCGCTGACGCAAAACCAGTCATTCGGCCTGATGGCGAAATGGCGGCAGGACTTTCCGCAGGCGATGCGGGCCCGCCTGATCGCCGGCGTCGATGTCGATGTGAGCCCCGGCGGGCGTCGTGAGGATCGTTTGAATCTGACTACCAGCGGCGCGGGTGCCTCGCGCTATTCGCTGGCCTACACGGTGAACCGCCGTGTTTACGACTACGACGTCACCTACAAAGGGGTGTCGCCATACCTGCATGGCGAAATTTCACCGACGCAGCGCCTGCGTCTGAGCGGCGGCGTGCGCTACGACGCCTTGAGTTACGATTTCACCAACAATTTTGCGGCGGGTACGGTGAGTTCCGGCGCCGGCGTGTTTTATGGACAGGCTGACAACACCACCAGCAATTTCAAACATCTCAGTCCCAAGCTCGGCGCGACGTTTGCGTTGACCGAGAAGACCAGCCTTTACGCCGACTACAACCACGGTTTCCGCGCGCCGTCCGAAGGCCAGCTTTATCGTCCATCGGTCAGCACGACGGCGGCGCTGGCGCTGGCGGCGCGCGACGCGGCATTGCAATTGAAGCCGATCAAGGTCGATCAGGTCGAACTCGGCATACGTGGCGAAGTGGCCGGTGCGTCGTACAATCTGGTGGCCTACAACCTGATCAAGCGCGACGACATCGTGAGCTTCACCAACACCACCACCAACGTGCGCACCAACGTCAACGCCGGCCGCACTTCGCACCGCGGCATCGAGGCGGGCATCGGTGCGCCGCTGGTCGACCGCTTGCGCGTGGATGTTGCGTACTCTTATGCGCGGCACAAGTATGAAGAGTGGAACACCTCGACGACAGCCAATCTGAACGGCTACGAAATGGAATCGGCGCCGCGCCTGCTGGGCAATTCGCGCCTGACGTGGGCGCCGAGTGCAGCGGTGAGCGCGCAACTCGAGTGGGTGCAGATCGGTCGCTACTGGGTCGATGCCGGGCACACCACGCCGCAGTATTCGGGGCATGATCTGTTCAATCTGCGCGCGAGCTGGTCGGTGGCGAAGAAGACCGCGTTTTTTGCGAAGATCGACAACCTGCAGAACCGGCGGTTCGCCGATAGCGCTTCGGTGACATCGAGTACCGCGGTGTTTTCGCCGGGTCTGCCGCGCACCTTTTTTGCCGGCGCCGAACTCAAGTGGTGATCGACGCCAAACGCCGTGCAATTGCCCTCGGCGGTGGGCTGGCCGCGCTTGCGGCGGGTCTGCCTGCGGCGTTCGCGCAACACGCTGATCACGGTATGCCGGCGAAAGGCACGGATGCAGCGCGGCCCGATCTTGGTGCGACCGCCGCCTTCGATGCACAGGGCGTGTTGTGGGCGGCGCATAAAGATGGCGGCTACATTACCGTCAGCCGCTCCGCGGATGCCGGCCGCAGCTGGTCGAAACCGGCGCGCGTCAACAATAGCCTGGAAGCCACGGACATGGGGGCGGATTCGCGGCCGAAAATTGCGCTCGGTGCCGGCGGGGAAATTTATGTGACGTGGACGCGCCCGCTCGGCAAACCTTTTACCGGCGCAATTCGCTTTGCGCGTTCACTCGACGGTGGACGCAGCTTCAGTGCCCCCGTGACGGTGCACGCCGATCGCCAGGAAATCACGCATCGCTTCGATGCCATGGCGGTGAACAATCAGGGCCAGTTGTTTGTGGCGTGGATCGACAAGCGCGATGGTGTGGCCGCCGCACGTGCGAAGGGGCCGGAGTACCGTGGGGCCGCCGTGTACTACGCGGTGTCGGACGACAAGGGGGCCAGTTTCCGCGGTGATTACAAACTCGCCGAACACAGCTGCGAATGCTGCCGCATTGCGCTGCATCCGCAGGACGACGGCAGCGTGCTGGCGATGTGGCGCCATGTGTTTGCGCCCAATATCCGCGATCACGCGCTGGCACGCATGACGCCGGACGGCAGGCCGGGTGAAGTGCGCCGCGTGACCTTCGACGACTGGCGCGTCGATGTCTGTCCGCATCACGGACCCTCGCTCGATAGGGATGCGGACGGTCGCCTGCACGCCGTGTGGTTCACGCAGGCGCTGAAAAACAGCGGCGTCTGCTACGGGCGTTTGCGCGACGGCGGTGTCGATCTGCAGCGTCGTGTCGGCGGCGCAACCGCCGAACATGCCGATCTTGCGATCAGCGGCAACAGGGTCGCGGTGGCGTGGAAGGAATTCGACGGCGAGCGCTCGCGTTTGCGCGCGATGATTTCAGACGATGCCGGCGAACACTGGCGCGAGCGCGAACTGGCTGCGACGCCGGGGGCCTCGGACCATCCGCGGGTGCTGGCGCGTGCCGGCGCCTTTCATGTGTTCTGGAACACAAGGCGGGAGCCGCTGTTGACGGTGGCGCTGGCGTGATGCGGACGTTGTGCAAATTTGCGGGTGCCGCGCTTGCACTATTGCTCGCCGGTGGTGCTGCCGCCGACCCCGTCAACATCCGGCCGTTCGACGCGGGCAGCATGAGCGCCATTCGCGCACAGTATGCGGGCAAACCATTCGTGCTGGCATTCTGGTCAACCACCTGCGAACCCTGCCGCAAGGAAATGACCTTGTGGCGCGGGCTCAAGTTGCGCTATCCGCAAATGCCCATCGTGCTGGTTTCAGCGGACGGCCCGGCCGACCAGGCGGCAGTGACGGCGTTTCTCATGCGCTACAATCCGGGGCCGGTGCAGCACTGGATGTTCGCCGATGAATTTTCAGAGCGCGTGCGTTACTCGGTCGACAAGAGCTGGCGCGGCGAAATGCCGCGCACCTATTTTTTCGATGCGGCGCATGACGCCGCGGCGCACAGCGGGCTGCTTGACCGGCGCATGGTCGAACAATGGTTCAGAAACAACACAGGGCGCCACTAGCGGCGCCGCTCAAAACCGGATTCTGGAGAATGTAATGCGGATTCGATCAGCAAAAATCAAAATAGTCGGCTGCCTACTCGCGATGACCGCCGGCATCGCCTTGCCGGCCTTTGCGCAGTCCGCCATCGAAGTCAGTAACGCCTGGGCGCGGGCAACGATCTCCGCGCAAAAAACCAGCGGTATTTATCTGGATATCCGCAGTGCTGCGCCGGCCAGGCTGGTGGGCGTGGCAAGCTCGGCGGCTGCACGCGTCGAATTGCACAATATGAAGATGGAAGGCAGTGTGATGAAAATGTCGGCGGTCGAGAGTATCGATCTTGCCGCCGGGCAGACGGTCAAGCTGGCCCCCGGCGGTTATCACGTCATGCTGATCGATCTGAAGCAACCGCTGAAGGCCGGCGACAGCGTGCCGCTGACGCTGACGATCATGCGCGCCGACAAGTCCAAGGCGACGGTCGAAGCGAAGGCCGAGGTGCGCGACATGGCGGGCGCGCCGAAGGGCGCGACGCAGCACGACATGCATAAGGGGCATTGAGGCTCGCATACGGGGGTGAGTAGCGCAGGCGCCTCGCCTGCGTCAAAACATCGTCGCAACTGGCGGCCGTGGCGTTTCGCGCAGGCGGGGCGCCTGCGCCACAGGAACAGCGATGTCAGCGCGCGGTAACAACCGCCTTGATGCCGAGAGACTGGTTCAGTTTGTCGGCGGCGGCACGTGCTTCAACCTGATTGGCATACGGCCCCGCATGCACGCGGAAGAGGCCGTCTTTCGCATACACATGCAGTGACGAGGCCAGCCAGTCGACCTGCATGCGCAGGCGCGCGAGATAGTTCTCCGCGTTGTCCTGCGAGCCGAAGGCGCCAAGTTGCAGGAACATGCCTCTGGCCTCCGCTTCGGCGATAACGGCGACCACCGGCGTTGCATTCAGCGGTTCGCTTTTCGGCAGCGGGATGGCGACGGCGCCATCGGCGGGAACGATTGGCGACGCGGTAGGCGGTTTCTCGGTTACCGCGGGCGCCACTGCCACGTTCGTGGCCGCCGGCGTGCCGGCATCCGGCAGTATCAGTTCGACTTCCACCAGCGCGCGGCCACCGCCTAATACACCGAGTTTGTAGGCCGCGGTATACGACAGGTCGATCAGGCGGTCGGAATGAAACGGCCCGCGATCATTGACGCGCACGATCACCGATTTGTTGTTGGCGAGGTTGGTAACGCGCGCAAAACTCGGGATCGGCAGGATGGTGTGTGCGGCGCTCATGCCGTACATGTCGTAGATTTCACCCGACGATGTCTTTTGCTCGTGATAACGCCGCCCGTACCAGCTCGCGATGCCGCGTTGTTTGTACGGCACGAGCCGCGTCATCGGCGTGTAGGTCTGCCCCATCACGGTGTAGGGCCGCATGGTCGCCGTCCGCAGCGGCTCGAGCTTAGGCACCGCATCCGGAATCTGCTCGATGTTCGCCGGCGGATTGTCGCCGGGGCCGTCGTTGAGGTAATAACCGCCACCGCCGGCGCGCGGCGGCGTGGCCGGTTTCGCTGTGCCCGATGGTGTGCTGTCAGGTGCGCGCGCCACCGGTGCGGCGTCGCGTGAACCGATGGTTCCGCAACCGGCGAGGGTCATCGCGACGAACGCCGCGATGAGCCAGGATTGAGGATTGAGGATTGAGGATTGAGTAAGCAAACAGGATTGAGGAGCGAGGATTGAGGATTGAGGAATCCCACGGTCAAACGCGCCAGATCGAATTTTCTTGCTTGGTTGCTCAATCCTCAATCCTCGCTCCTCAATCCTAGCTCTGCACCAGTTTCTTGTGCGTCTGTATGCTCATGAGTATCCCCATGCCGAGGCAGATCGTCACCAGCGAAGTGCCGCCGTAACTCACCAGCGGCAGCGGCACACCGACCACCGGCAAAATGCCGCTGACCATACCCATGTTGACGAAGGCGTAGGTGAAGAAGGTCAGCGTCAGGGCGCCGCCGAAGAGGCGGGTAAACAGCGTCGGCGCATTCGCCGTGATGACCATGCCGCGTGCAATGACGTGCAGAAAGAGGAACAACAGCACCATGTTGCCGAGCAGGCCCCATTCTTCGGCGAACACCGCGAAGATGAAATCGGTGGTGCGCTCCGGGATGAAATCGAGATGGGTCTGCGTGCCCTGCAGCCAGCCCTTGCCGAAAAGGCCGCCGGAGCCGACCGCAATGGTCGATTGTATGGTGTGGTAGCCGGTGCCGAGCGGGTCCTGCGTCGGGTCGATCAGCGTGAGGATGCGCTGGCGCTGGTAGTCATGCATCGCCGACCACAGGAACGGCAAACTGGCGCAGCCGGCCACGGCGACGCCGATGATAATGCGCCAACTCAGGCCTGCAAGGAACAGCACATAAGCGCCGCCGGCAAGGACCAGCACCGCGGTGCCGAGGTCGGGTTGGCGCACGATCAGCGCTACCGGCAGCGCCAGCAGGATGGTGGCGATCAGATAGTTTTTCAGCTTGAGCGTGGCCTCGTAGCGGTCGAAGTACCAGGCCAGCATCAGCGGCACCGCGATCTTCATGATTTCCGAGGGCTGGATGCGCGTGACGCCGACGTGCAGCCAGCGCCGCGCGCCGTTGACGATATCGCCGAACAGGGCCACGCAGACCAGCAGCACGACGCCCGCCACATACAACGGCAGCGCGATGCGCAGCAGAAAATTCGGCGGTACGTAGGCGAAGGTGTACATCACGCCGAGCGCCACCAGCATGTTGACGATCTGGCTCGAGACGCGCGCCAGGCTCTGGTTCGAGCCGCTGAAAATGGCGAGCAGGCTCACCCCCATGAGCAGCAGAATGGCCATCAGCAACTGCGCATCGACGTGCGCCGTGAGCGCATGGCTGATGCGCCTAATGGCGCGCGGCATTGGCATCGAGTTCTTCCATTTTGACCGGGGTGGCTTTTTTTCCGAGCATGTAATAATCCATCACCTTGCGCGCGATTGGCGCCGCGGTCGCCGCACCGAAGCCGGCGTTTTCCACCAGCACGGCGACCGCAATCTTCGGCGCGTCGGCCGGCGCGTAGGCGATGAACAGCGCGTGGTCGCGGTAGCGCTCGGCGATGCGGCTGGCGACGTACTTCTCACCCTGCTTGATCGCGATCACCTGCGCGGTGCCGGTTTTGCCGGCGCTGACATAGGGCGCGCCGGCAAAGGCACGCGCGCCGGTGCCCTCGGTGTTGACGCCGATCAGCGCGTCTTTCACCACCTTCAGATGTTCGGGCTTGAGGTCCAGACTGCGCAGCGGCTGCGGTTCGACCATGGTGCGGTTGCGCGTGACGATGTCTTCGACGTAATTGACAATGTGCGGACGGTACATCACGCCGTCGTTGGCGAGCGTCGCCATCGCCTGCGCCAGTTGCAACGGTGTATAGGAGTTGTAACCCTGGCCGATGCCGACACTGATGGTTTCGCCGGCGTACCATTTCTGCTGCTCGGGTGTGCGAAATCGCTTTCGCTTCCAGGCCTGCGACGGCAGGATGCCCTGCGATTCGCCGGTGAGGTCGATGCCGGAGCGCGTGCCGAAGCCGAACAGCGTCATGAAATTGGCGATGTTGTCGATGCCCAGATCGTTGGCCAGCATGTAGTAATAAGTGTCGCAGGAGACGACGAGCGATTTGAACATATCGACCATGCCGTGGCCGCCGACCTTGTCGTCGCGGAAAGTGTGGTTGCCGAAGTTGTAATACCCCGGGTCCCTGATCGCCTGCTCGGGCCGGCGCTTGCCCAATGTCAGTGCGGCGAGCGCCATGTAGGGCTTGAAGGTCGAGCCCGGCGGATAGGTGCCGGCGAGCGCGCGGTTGACCATCGGGCGGTCGATCGATTCGTTGAGCTCTTTCCAGTTCTGCGGGTCGATGCCGTCGACGAACAGGTTCGGGTCGAAGCCCGGTTTGGAGACGAAGGCGAGCACGCCGCCGTTGGTCGGATCGATGGCAACCAGCGCGCCGCGGAAATCGCCGAACGCGCGGTAGACCGTTTCCTGCAGACCGGCATCGAGGTTGAGCACGATGTTGTTGCCCGACACCGGCGGCTTGCGCGACAGCGTGCGCACCGCGCGTCCGCCGGCATCGACCTCGACCTCTTCGACGCCGGTGGTGCCGTGCAGGTGTTTTTCGTAACTTTGTTCGAGGCCGACCTTGCCGATGTATTCGGTGCCGCGGTAATTGGTGTCGTTGCCTTCTTCTTCGAGCTGGTCGAGTTCGCGCTGGTTGATGCGGCCGATGTGGCCGACGACGTGCGAAAAGAGTTCGCCCTGCGGATACTGACGGAACAGGCGCGCATTGATGTCGACGCCGGGAAAGCGGTAGCGGTTGGCGGCGAAACGCGCGATCTCTTCGTCGGAGAGGCGGTTGCGGATCGGCAGGCTCTCGAAGCTTTTGCTTTCTTCGAGAAGTTTTTTGAAACGACGGCGGTCGCGCGGCGTGATTTCCACCACCGTCGAGAGCGCGTCGATCAGCGCGTCGATGTCCTCGACCTTGCTCGGCGTGATTTCCAGCGTGTAGGCGGAGTAGTTGTGCGCGAGCACGACGCCGTTGCGATCGACGATGATGCCGCGGTTGGGCACGATGGGTGCGATCGAGATGCGGTTGGCTTCGGCCAGCGTGCTGTAGTGCTCGTGCTGCACCACCTGCAGCCAGAAGAAGCGCAGGAACAGCACGAAGAACATGAAGATGACGAAACCCGAGGCGATGGCCAGACGCAGACGGAAGTGGTGGATCTCGCGCTGCGAATTTCTGAGTTCGATGCCGGGGTTGATGTACAACTCAGACATGGTCGGGATCGGGCGTCGGTATCTGCGGCAGCTTGAGCAGGTAACACAGCGGCATCCACAGCGCACCGGCGATGATGCTGCCGCAGAAATAGGTGATGCCGGGGAACTCGCCACCGGCCAGCTTGCGGACGACGAGAACGATGACGTCGTTGGCGAGCAACAGCGGGATGACGTGCAGGATCTGGTCTTTCATGGTGAAACTCAGCACGCGCCGGTGCAGCACGATGCCGGCGAAAGCAAGCATCGAATAGGCGAGCGCGTGCTGGCCGAGGAGGCTGCCGTCGGCAACGTCCATGGCGAGCCCGAACAACATGGCGACGGTAAAACCGGCGCGGCGCGGCTGCAGGATGCACCAGTGCAGCACGATCAGCGCGACAAAATCCGGTTTGATTGCCAGCGGCCAGCCCGACCACGGCAGCAGATTGGCGAGCAGTGCGGCGACCAGCGTGAAGGCGATGAACAGCGGCTTCACCGGCAGCAGGATGGTTTGCGGTCTGGATTCGTTTTGCATCAGCTGCCACGCCTGCGTTTGCCGCCGGTTGATTTTTCCGCCGGCTGCGGCCGTTCCGGTACTTTGTTTTCCCAGTTCACCACCAGCACCTGCGCATGGCTCGACACGCCGGCGAGCGGTTTGCAGGTGATGCGCGCGAACAGATAGGCGGCGTTGCGTTCGACATTGGAAACCTGCGCCACCGGCAGGCCCGGCGGATAGACCGCGTCGATGCCGGAGGTGACCAGTTGATCGCCGGTCTGGAAATCGGCATTCAGTGGAATGAATTTGAGTTCAAGTTCACCGTCGTTGCCGGTGCCGCCGAGCACGGCGCGCAGGCCGTTGCGCAGGTTCTGCACCGGCACCACCTGGTCCTTGTCGGTGATCAGTGTCACCTCCGACAGCCAGGGATAAACGCGCGTGATCTGGCCGATGACGCCGATTTCATCGATCACCGGCTGCCCCGCCTTGATGTCGTCCTGCAAGCCTTTGTCGATGATGACACGGCGCGTGAACGGGTCACGCCCCGCGTAGAGCACCTCGGCCATCAAGGTGCCGGCCGGAAACTTCTGGCGCGCGGTGAGCAAGTCGCGCAAATGCGTATTTTCAGCGGAGAGGGCTTCGAACTGACGCAGCTTGGCGGCGTTCTGCAGGTTTTGTTCGCCCAGCCGTGTGTTGTCGTTGCGCAGCCGCGCCTGCGTGACGAAAAAGTCGCCGATGCGGTCGAAGATCGAGGCCGGCGTGCCGGCCAGACGCTGCAAGGGGTAGACCACGACCGCGACGACCTGGCGGATGCCGTCGAGGTAATCAAGGCGTGCGTCGGCAATCAGCAGGCCGATCGACAGCAGTGCGCACAGCAACAATCTTACGAAGGGCGTCGGGCCGCGGTTGAAGAGCGGCGGCGGTGTGTAATCCATTCAGCGCGGAGTCAGAAAGGCGCGGTGCGGAACACAGAGGCGGCGAATCCGCCCGTCGATGCGCGCCCGGCATGCCGGCGGCGCGGCGTGCTCATTCGTCGGTGAAGATGCTGCCAAGTTTGTCCATTTTTTCGAGCGCCTTGCCCGAGCCGCGCACCACGCAGGTCAGCGGATCTTCGGCGATGATGACCGGCAGGCCGGTCTCCTCCATCAGCAGGCGGTCGATGTCGCGCAGCAACGCGCCGCCGCCGGTGATGACCATGCCTTTTTCGGCGATGTCCGCAGCGAGTTCGGGCGGTGTTTGTTCGAGCGCCGATTTGACCGCACCAACGATGCTGTTCAGCGGTTCGGTCAGCGCTTCGAGAATTTCATTCGAGGAAATGGTGAAGCTGCGCGGAATGCCCTCGGCGAGGTTGCGGCCCTTCACTTCCTTCTCGCGTACTTCGGAGCCGGGGAAAGCGGAACCGATTTCCTTCTTGATCTGTTCGGCGGTGGTTTCGCCGATCAGCATGCCGTAGTTGCGGCGGATGTAATTGATGATCGCTTCGTCGAACTTGTCGCCGCCGACGCGCACCGAACCTTTATAGACGAGACCGCCGAGCGAGATCACGCCGACTTCCGTGGTGCCGCCGCCGATATCAACGACCATCGAGCCGGTGGCTTCGCCGACCGGCAGACCGGCACCGATTGCGGCCGCCATCGGTTCTTCGATCAAATAGACGCGTGAGGCGCCGGCGCCGATGGCGGCGTCGCGGATCGCACGACGCTCAACCTGTGTTGAACCGCAGGGCACGCAGATAATGATGCGCGGACTCGGCGAAAAAAGTTTGTTGTCGTGCACACGCTTGATGAACACCTTGATCATCTGCTCGGTGATGATGAAGTCGGCGATGACACCGTCCTTCATCGGCCGGATCGCGGTGATGTTGCCGGGCGTCCTGCCTAGCATCTGCTTGGCGGCGAGGCCGACCTCCTGGATGACTTTTTTGCCCTGCGGTCCGCCTTCCTGGCGGATCGCCACCACCGACGGTTCGTCGAGCACGATGCCCCTGCCGCGGAAGTAAATCAGCGTGTTGGCCGTGCCCAGATCGATGGCAAGATCGTTGTTGAAGTAACCGCTCAAAAAACCGAACATAACTGATTCCGACGAAAGGGAAAATGCCCTGAATTGGCGATGTATAATAACTCATTACATGCGATTTTTTAAGCAATAAACCGCTCATGTCACTGATACTTGACGACGTCAATCGCATCGCGCACCTTGCCCGCATCGAAGTCGATGCCAAAGAAGCCGAACAGGTGCTTGGTCATCTGTCCGGCATTTTCGCATTGATCGGCGAAATGCAGGCGGTCGACACCGCGGGCGTCGCACCGATGTCGCACGCGCAGGACCTCATGCTGCGCCTGCGTGATGACGCCGTCACCGAGGCCGACCAGCACGCGGCGTTCCAGGCGATCGCGCCGCAGGTCGAGGCCGATCTCTATCTGGTGCCCAAAGTCATCGAGTAGGCCGTCGCGCGCAAGGCTTGCTGCTTTGCGCCGGGCAACACACCCTCATGCTGAATTTCACCCTTAAGCAACTGACTACCGAACTGGCCGCCAAGCGCGTCTCCAGCGTCGAAGTCGCCGAGTTTTTTCTGAAGCGAATCAACACGCTGGGAAAAACGCTCAATGCCTTCATCAGCGTCGATGCGGAAAAAACCCTGACGGCGGCGCAGGCTGCCGATCGCCTGATTGCCGCTGGCAAGGCGGGGCCGCTGACCGGCGTGCCGGTCGCCCACAAAGACATCTTTTGTGCCAAAGGCTGGCTCACCACCTGCGGTTCGAAAATGCTCGCCAACTTCCGCGCGCCCTATGACGCGCATGTGATCGAACAGTTCAATGCGGCCGGCGCGGTGACTGTCGGCAAGACCAACATGGACGAGTTCGCCATGGGCTCGTCGAACGAGACCTCGTTCTTTGGCCCGGTGCGCAATCCCTGGAACACGCAAACCGTGCCCGGCGGCAGTTCGGGCGGTTCGGCCGCCGCGGTGGCGGCGCGCCTGGCGCCGGTGGCCACCGGCACCGACACCGGCGGTTCGATCCGCCAGCCGGCGGCACTGACCGGCATTTGCGGACTCAAGCCGACCTACGGCGTGGTGTCGCGCTACGGCATGATCGCTTTTGCCTCCAGCCTCGACCAGGCCGGGCCGTTTGCCAAAACCGCCGAAGACCTCGGCATCATGCTCAATGCCATGGCCGGTTTCGATCCGCGCGATTCGACCAGCCTCGAACGCGCGCGCGAGGATTACACCCGCGATCTCGAAAAACCGCTGGCCGGCCTGCGCGTCGGCCTGCCGCGCGAATTTTTCGCCGAGGGCATGTCGCCCGACGTGGCGAAGGCGATCGACGAAGCGATTGCGCAGTACCGCAAACTCGGCTGCACAATGGTCGAGGTGTCGCTGCCCAACATGAAGCTGTCGGTGCCGGTGTATTACGTGCTCGCACCGGCGGAAGCGTCGAGCAACCTGTCGCGTTTCGACGGCGTGCGTTACGGCTATCGCGCGCCCGAGTACGGCGATCTTAGCGACATGTACAAAAAGTCACGCGCGCAGGGTTTCGGCGCCGAAGTCAAGCGCCGCATCCTGATCGGCACCTATGTGCTGTCGCACGGTTATTACGACGCCTACTACATCAAGGCGCAGAAGCTGCGCCGCCTGATCGCGCAGGATTTTGTCGCCGCGTTCAAGCAATGCGATGTCATCCTCGGGCCGACCAGCCCGGGCACGGCGTTCAAGATCGGTGAAAAATCCGGCGACCCGGTGCAGATGTATCTCTCCGACATTTATACGATTGCGGTCAATCTCGCGGGTCTGCCCGGCATGTCGCTGCCCTGCGGCTTTGATCGCGCCAACCTGCCGGTCGGCATGCAGTTGATCGGCGATTATTTCGGCGAAGCGAAAATGCTTAATGTCGCGCACCAGTACCAGCTGGCGACCGACTGGCATATGCGCATGCCGCAGGGGATCTGACGCCATGAAATGGGAAGTGGTGATCGGCCTCGAGACGCATGCGCAGTTGTCGACGCGCTCGAAAATATTTTCCGGCTCGTCGACCGCCTTTGGTGCCAGCCCCAATTCGCAGGCGAGTGCCGTCGACATCGCGCTGCCCGGTGTGCTGCCGGTACTGAACCGCGGCGCGGTGGAACGCGCCATCCGCTTCGGCCTCGCGGTCGGTGCCACCATCAGCCCGCGCTCGATTTTTGCACGCAAGAATTATTTTTACCCCGATCTGCCCAAGGGCTATCAGATCAGCCAGTACGAACTGCCGGTGGTGCAGGGCGGCTCGCTCACCGTCATGGTTGGCGACGTTGAGAAGACCGTGCGGCTGACACGCGCGCATCTTGAAGAAGACGCCGGCAAATCGCTGCATGAAGATTTTCGCGGCATGAGCGGCATCGATCTGAACCGTGCCGGCACGCCCTTGCTGGAGATTGTCACCGAGCCCGACATGGCGAGCGCCGAGGAGGCGGTGGCCTATGCCAAGGCGCTGCACGCACTGGTGCAGTGGATCGGCATCTGCGACGGCAATATGCAGGAGGGCTCGTTTCGCTGCGACGCCAACGTCTCGATCCGCCGGCCGGGCGAACCGCTCGGCACGCGCTGCGAAATCAAGAACCTCAACTCGTTCAACTTCATGGAGAAGGCGATCCAGTACGAGGTGCGCCGCCAGACCGAGTTGATCGAAGACGGTGGCAGGGTGGTGCAGGAAACGCGTCTTTACGATCCGGACCGCGATGAAACGCGCTCGATGCGTTCGAAGGAAGATGCGATGGATTATCGCTACTTCCCCGATCCCGACCTGCTGCCGCTGGAAATTACACCGCAGTGGATTGCGCAGGTGAAAGCGGAAATGCGCGAGTTGCCCGGCACCAAGCGCGGGTTATACCTGACCGGCTACGGGCTTTCCGCCTACGACGCGCAACTGCTGACACAATCGTTTGAATGGTCGGATTATTTCGAGACGGCGCTCGCTGCCTGCGGACTCGCCGACAAAGCGGCCGCCGCAAAGCAGATTGCAAACTTGATGACGGGCGAACTCGCGGCCACACTTAATCGCAGTGAAACTGAAATTACAGACGCGCCAGTGAAGCCGGGCGCGCTGGCCGGGCTGGTGCGCAAGTGCGTCGACGGCACGCTCAACAACAAGATGGCGAAGGAAGTTTTCGCCGCAATGTGGGCCGGTGAGGGCGATGCCGACGCGATTATCGAACAGCGCGGCCTGAAACAAATTTCAGATTCCGGCGAAATCGAAAAAATCGTCGATCAGGTATTGGCGGCCAATGCAAAATCCGTCGAGGAATTCCGCGCTGGCAAGGAAAAGGCATTCAACGCACTGGTTGGCCAAGTCATGAAAGCGACCAAGGGCAAGGCGAACCCTACCCAGGTCAACGATCTTTTGAAGAAAAAACTCGCCGGCTGAGGCGTTATTTTTTCGCCGGCGCCGGCGCCGGTGCCGCTGGTGCGGCGCCCTTCAGTTCCATGAAGCGCTTTTTCATCGCATCGTATTCCAGGTTCTTGTCGGCGACTTCCTTGCGCTTCAGCACGACGTGTTCCTGCAGCTTTGCCAGGTCCGCGGTCTGTTTGTCGAATTCCTGCTGCAGTACCGGCGGCACCGGTTTGTTGCCCTTTTTCAGTTCGTCCATCTTCGCCCGCGTTTCGTTCTGCCGGTCGGTCATGCTTTTGATGAGTGATTGCTGAGCCGAGATGTTGATTTCGATCTGCTGGATGTCGCGTGCGCGCTTGAGATCGATTTCCTTTTCGGTCGTAAATGAATCGAGCAGCGCGCGATCGCGGCGTTTTTCGTCCGTGCGTTGTTGCTCGTCCTGTTTTTTCTTGTCGGCGTCCGCCTGTTGCGCCTTGCGCTGCTCAGGTGTCAGCACGGCATCGCTTTGTTTGACCGCTTCGCCCCGTTTGTTCAGCGTGCTGGCGGCGTTGTCCTGATACTCGGGCGGGACCTTGTCGCCGCAACCGACCGTTTTGCCGGCCTTGTCTTTCCAGCACACCAGTGCCGGCGCGGCGCCCTTTTGCTGCGCCGGCGCGATGCCGGCCGCCAGCATGAAGACAGCTGCCACGAAAAAAGCCGTTGAGTGAATATTACGCATGGCTGTTTGCTCCGGATGATGGTTCACATTCGGCGGGGCCGCTACCGCGCTGGTTTTATTTGCGTGCGGCGCCTGCCGCCGTCGCTGTCGTCGCGGGCGCGGTTGCCGCCGGCGTAATGCCTTTCAATTCCATGAAGCGCGCCTTCATGGCATCGTATGCGCCGTTACGTTCGACAATTTCCCTGCGTTTTTGCAGAATCTGCGCCTGGATTTTTGCTTTCTCTCCATCCAGCCGGTCGAAGTCTTCCTGTATCGCCACCGGCACCGGTTTTTTCTCGCGTGTGAACTGATCCATCTTCACCCTCACCTCGTGCTGGCGGTCGGTGGTGTTCTTCAGGTTGGTCTGCTGCGCCGAGATATTAATTTCGATCTGCTGGATGTCGCGCGAGCGCTTGAGATCGATTTCCTTCTCGGTGGTGAAGGAATCGAGCAAAGCGCGGTCGCGCCGTTTATCCTCGAGCTGTTTCTGCGCCTCGACCTTTTTGCGTTCGCTCTCTGCTGCCAGAGACTCCTTTTGATCGGCTGTCAGCGCCGCGTCGGTTTGCTTGACGGTCATGCCGCGCTTGTTGAGTTCGCGCTGGGCGTTGTCCTGGTATTCGGGCGGGACTTTGTCGCCGCAGCCGACTGTTTTGCCGGATTTGTCTTTCCAGCAGACAATACTGTTGTTGCCTTTTTGCTGTTGCGCCCGGGCCGTCCCGCCGCTCAATGCAAACACGCAGGCAATCAGGACGACGCAGGTCAGGTTGGATTTATGCACTGGCGGCGACTCCGTATTTTTCGCGGTAGCGGTTGACCGGCCCCAGATGCGCCGACAAAGACGGGTCGACGCCGAGAAAATCGACGAGGTCGTCCAGATTGGCGATGCTGATCACCGGCATATGGGAATAACGCTCGACTTCCTGCACCGCCGACAGCTCACCGGTGCCGCGTTCCATGCGGTCGAGCGCGATGGCCACGCCGCAGGGTGTCGCGCCGGCGGCCTGGATGATGGAGACGGATTCGCGCACCGACGTGCCCGCTGAAATGACGTCGTCGATGATCAGCACGCGCCCGGCCAGTTTCGCGCCGATCACGCTGCCGCCCTCGCCATGATCCTTTTCTTCCTTGCGGTTGAAGCTGTAATTCACGTAGCGACCGGCGTCGGCAAACGCAATTGCCACCGCGGCGGCGAGCGGGATGCCCTTGTAAGCGGGGCCGAACAGCATGTCGAACTCGACGCCGCTGTCGACGATGGCTTTCGCGTAGAATTGCGCAAGCTGTTTCAGGGCGAGGCCGTCGTGAAACAGGCCGGCGTTGAAAAAATACGGCGACAGCCGACCGGCCTTGGTCTTGAATTCGCCGAACGCAAGCACCTTTTGCGCGATGACGAAGCGGATGAAGTCGTGCCGGAAGCTTGTGGGCATAATTTAAATTGAGTGGATGAATCAGCCGGTAAAACGGTTGCCTGCGGTTGAATGCGAACCGATCGCTCTGCGGTGCCAGACCGGCACCGGAACAACACAACGAAACAGTATGTTACGCGTAATCACACTCAATCTCAACGGCATTCGCTCGGCCACCACGAAAGGTGTCTTCACCTGGCTGTCGCGGCAGAAGGCCGACGTCATTTGCGTGCAGGAATTGAAGGCGCAGGCCGCCGACCTGAGCGCGGACATGCTCGCCCCGGCCGGTTATCACGGCCACTTTCAATATGCGCAGAAGAAGGGCTATAGCGGCGTCGGTATTTACTCGTTGCGCGAGCCCGACCAGGTAAAAATCGGCTTCGGTGTGCGCGAATTCGACGACGAGGGGCGTTATGTGCGCGCGGATTTCGGTGACTTGTCGCTGATTTCGGTTTATCTGCCCTCGGGTTCGAGCGGCGAACACCGCCAGCAGTCGAAATTCCGCTTTCTCGACGTCTTTTATCCGCATCTGGCGGCGCTGAAAAAGGAGGGCCGCGAATGCATCGTCTGCGGCGACCTCAACATCGCGCACAAGGAAATCGACCTCAAGAACTGGCGCGGCAACCGCAAAAACTCGGGTTTTCTGCCCGAGGAACGCGACTGGCTGACCAGGGTGTTCGACGGGGTCGGCTGGGTTGACGTGTTCCGCTGCATCGACCAGCGTCCCGAGCAATACACCTGGTGGTCGAACCGCGGCCAGGCCTACGCAAAAAACGTCGGCTGGCGCATCGATTACCAGATCGCCACGCCGGGCGTGGCGGCCACCGCGCGCAAGGTGAAGATCTACACGGAGAAACGCTTTTCCGACCACGCGCCTCTCATCATCGATTACGAATTCGCCCCGGGTAAAAAATGAGCTTTCGTCCCGCCGCCGCCGTCGGCATGTCGCTCGCCGAAGTCGACACGCCCTGTCTCATCCTCGAACTCGATGCCTTTGAACGCAACCTGAGGCGCCTGCCGGATTCGCTGGCCGGCCGCAACATCCAATTGCGGCCGCATGCGAAGAGCCACAAATCGCCGGACATCGCGCAGCGCCAGATCGCGCTCGGTGCAGTTGGCGTCTGCTGCCAGAAGGTCAGCGAAGCCGAGGCGATGGTCGACGGCGGCATTCGCGACGTGCTGATCGCCAACGAAGTCGTCGGCGCGGCCAAACTCAAAAGCCTCACCGCGCTGGCCAAACGCGCCACCATCAAAGTCTGCGCCGACGATGCCGGCAATGTGCATGACCTTGACGTGGCAGCGCGTGCCGCCGGTGTCACGCTTGAGGTGCTGGTTGAAGTCGATGTCGGCGCGCACCGTTGCGGCGTTGCGCCCGGCGCGCCTGCGGCGACGCTGGGAGGCGCGATTGCGGCCTGTCGCAACCTGTGTTTCGCCGGTCTGCAGGCTTATCAGGGCGCGGCACAACATGTGCGCAAGGTGGCCGAGCGGCGCGAGGCGATTGCGCGCGCGGTTGACGACGTGCGTTTGACGCAGCGCCTGTTGCGCGAAGCCGGTATCAATTGCGATTACGTCACCGGCGCCGGCACCGGCAGTTACATGTTCGAGGCGGCGAGCAGTGTCTATAACGAGCTGCAGGCAGGCTCGTATGTGTTTATGGATGCCGATTACGCGCGCAACGACTGGACGGAGAGCGGCATCCCGCAGTTCGAACACAGTCTCTTCGTGTGGACGACGGTGATGAGCGCGACCATGCCCGGTCGCGCGGTGGTGGATGCCGGACTCAAGGCGTCGAGCGTCGATTCCGGCATGCCGCGCGTGGCGGACTACGCCGACATCGAATATCTGAAGGCGTCGGACGAACACGGCGTGCTGCAGTTCAACGGTGACACGCGCCTCAAGGTCGGCGACAAATTGAAATTGATCCCGGGGCATTGCGACCCGACGGTGAATCTCTACGACTGGTATGTTTGCGTGCGCAACGGCCGCGTCGAAGCCTTGTGGCCGATCACGGCGCGCGGCGCTGTGTTGTAGGGCGGGTCAGTTTTGTCGGTTGGGCTGACGCAGGAAGCCTAACAAAAATTCGATTGTCAGACGCATTCAACCGCTCGTCTGTGCAACCGCTTTTCTTACGAACTGAGTCACCTGTTTTTGAGCCAGTGTTGGGCTTCCTGCGTCAGCCCAACCGACGACCCCGAGGTCATTTCGTCGCGGCTGAACCGAAGCCCTTGCCCGCCTGCTTGTACTCGGCGCGCGGCGGGCTGAAAATGTCGAGCACCAGCGCCGGCGTGTCGCCGGTGGTGATGCCGTGCATGACGCCGCCCGGTGTCTGCCAGAAATCGCCGGCCACGCAGTCGATCGCCTCGCCGTTCTGGATGCGCGTGCATTGGCCTTCGAGCAGCACGCCCCATTGTTCCTCGGGGTGCGCGTGTACGGTGCCCTGCGCGTGCGGCGCGATGCGCACCACCGACAACATGACGTTTTCACCGGGAAAGATGTTCGCCTCGATACCCGGCGCCAGTGTGCGCATGATGCCGCGTGCGTCGCCGTTGAGATTGAAAACCCACGCTGCCTTGTGCATGACGCCTCCCTGCGGTAATTATGTGCGCCGGCGCTGCAACACGTCGGGCATGGCTGCTGCGATGTCGGTCACCCGGTGGATTTTACGGCGCGGCGCGGCGGCCGGCGCAAAATGCTTTTCGAATGCGGCGAAATCCGGCGGCGTCTTGAAATGGAACAGATGCGCGTCGCAATCGCAGTCGCTGGCGCCGAAGCGGCGCAGGGGAATCGAGGCGCCGGCGAGACCCGCGCAGATCCCCGCCCATACATGTTCGCTGCTGTTCCGGTCGTCGCTGTACCAGATTTCGCATGGCACGGCGATGCGGCGCAGATAGTCGATGTGCCAGTGCAGGCGGTGCGGTGTGCCGAGGTGGTGGCGCAGGCGCGCGCGCAGGCCGCCCGGGCCGAACGCCGAACCGGTATAGAGGTAAAAGCCCTGCGCGGCTGCCAGCGCACCAAGCCGGCCGACCGTGATGCGCTGCCGTCGCGCCACGTTGAGCAGCAAGGCGTAGGTGCCGGGGCGCGCGGGGACGGGGACGGCGGCGACGGCGACCGCCGTGCGCATGGCTATTGCGCTGGATTTGTTCATGGGGATTTCAGGCGCGGCCGAAATGGTGCCGGCTGACACTTAAAACGGATTCAGTGTTTTCGTTTTCGTGTAATGCACGTAGCCGATGCTCGCCCCTGCGCGCAAGCCGACGCCCAGACGGATCGGCGCCAGCGTGATGTTGTCGCGGCGCTGGTAGTTGATGCCGGCGCCGCCAACGTAGTAAAAGCTGCCGTCGATGGCGGGGAAGCGCTGGAACAGCTGCTCGGTGTTCTGCAGGTTGTAGACCAGCACGAACACCTTCGAGGCGTTGGCGCCGAGATCGAAACCGATCGACGGTCCCTGCCAGTGCACGCTGCGTGTCGAACCCGCCTTCATATGCAGTGTGCCGTGACCGTAACGCAGACCGACGGTGATGGCGCCGCCGGCTTCCTCGCCCTTGATGTAGCCGTTGGGCCGGCCGTGTTCCTTAAACGCTTTTTCGACGACCTTGGCGAGACCTTCGCTGCCCTTGCCGAACCAGGCGGTGGCGTCCTTGATCACCGAGTCCTGATCATAGGTGTTGTTGTCGCTTGTTTTCGCTGCCTCGGCGGCCAGTGCCGGTGCGGCGCACAACAGCGCGGCCAGCATGAGACTGCGCGCGACATTGCGGCGGCGGATGTCCATGGCTATTTGAACAGCCCTTTGATGGCGCCGCCGACTGCTTCGGCGCCTTTTTTCTTCAGCCCTTCGACATCAATGTTGATGAGCGAGCTGGCTGCTTTGGTGACGCTGGCGGTGATTGCGCTGATGATTTGTTTGGCCGCCTCGCCGCCCGTCGCACCGTTGGTCTTTTTGCCGATGTCGGTCAGGTGCAAATCAGCCACCGGCACCGACATCGCCTTGCCCTGCAGAATTTCAGCGCTGACGTTGGCCTTGGCGTCTTTGAGATAGAAATTCTCGATGATGAGTTTCTTGCCAGGTTCTTTTTTGCCGGCGTCTTTCTTGTCGTCCTTGCCGCCGCCGAATTCGGCGGTTTTCTGGGCGACGTATTTTTCGGCATTACGCTGGATGACATCGAGGTTGCTGCCGCCTGATTTATGTTCGTAGGTGATATCGGGTTTGACCACCGAAATCTCCTTGATCAGGATCACGTCCCTGGTCAGTGAGCCGATATCCAGCTTGAGGCTCACCAGGCCGAGCGATAGTGCATGCGGTGTCTGGAAGCCCGCCGGGTTGCCGATCACCAGGCCATGCAGCGCCGCAGTCTGATTGGCGACGTCGGTTTTCACGCCGCCGAGTTTTACCGGCACGCCGAGAATCTGCGGGCCGTAGGTGCGGATGGCATCGGCGATCAGCGAATCGCGTTCGCTGTAAAGCCACCAGGCGCCGCCGCCGGCGGCGAGCAGCACAACGACGATGAGGCCAAGCAGGATTTTCTTCATGGTTCTCTCCCCGGGATGACGGATGTGTGTGCGGTATCGCTGCGCGCGAGCATGGTTTTGACCCACGGCAGTAAAAAGTATGCCGGAAACGCGAGGAAAAAGGTCAGGAAAAAATACCCGGAATAGCCCATCGCCTCGGCGCCGAAACCGCTGGCCCAGCCGGCAAACGAACGTGAAAGCGCAAACACTGACGACAACAGCGCGTATTCAGTGGCGGCGCGCTGTTTGTCGACGATCGCCATTAAAAACGCGAGGAAGGCCGCGGTGCCGAGCCCGCCGGTGAACGATTCGATGGCGCTGGCTGAATAGAGCAGCGCGCGATGTTCGAACACGAGCGTGCTGCCGACCGCCGCCGGCGGAATTACCGCCGCGGCCAGCGCGTAGCCGAGATTCGATACCGCCTGCAGCAGGCCGAGCACCCACAGCGCGCGGTAAATGCCCTTGCGGTCGGTGTACCAGCCGCCGGCGACGCCGCCCGCAATCGACAGGCCGAGCCCGATATTGACGGAAACGAGGCCGATCTCGGTGGCGGTGAAGCCGCTGTCGACCCAGAACGGCTTGACCATGAAACCCATCGACGCATCGGCGAGTTTGAAGATCAGGATGAAGACCAGCACCGGCACGATGCCCGGCCGTTTGAGCAAATCCATCAGCGCGCCGAACATCGGGCCATGCATGGCGTCATCCTGCGCGCCCGCTGCCGGCGCGCGGCGCGCGGCGTTGACCAGCATGAGGGCGCCGAACGCGGCGATGGCGAGGCCCCAGGCGTAAATCCAGAACTGGCTGTTGCCCATCGACCAATGCGTGACGCGGTTGGCGAGCCAGACGCAGGCGAGCACGAACAACAACACCAGTGCGAGTGTCTGCGGCGCGCGCGAAATCGCCGCGAGTTCGCCGCGCAGCGAGACGCCGCCGGCTTGCGCGACGCTGTTCTCGCGCGGGGCGGCGAGGCAGCCCGCCGCACAGGCAACGAAGGTGATGCCGGCGCAGGCGAAGGCGCCGCCCCAGCCCAGCACGTCCGACAGAATCAGAATGACCCCTGCAGCGAGCATGCCGACGCGGTAAAAGCCGATGCGCACGCCGTTGGCCATGCCCATTTCATCGCGGTTGAGGAGCTCGATGGTGTAACCGTCGATGGCGATGTCGTTGGTCGCCGACAACACGGTGAAGATCGCGATGCCAAGCCATACCCACAGCGGCAGGCCTTCGGTGATGGCGAAGGCCAGCATCACGGTGCCCATCAGCACGTCAACGGCGGCCATCCAGATGCGGTGTCGACGGTAATGGTCGATCGCCGGCGCCCACAGGAATTTGAACGTCCACGCGAGGCCCAACAGGCTGATGAGGCCGATGTTGCGCAGTTCGACGCCCTGCTGGCGGAACCACACCGGAAAGATGTCGTAGAAAATGCCGAGCGGAAAGCCCTCGGAGAAGTAAAGCAGCGCGACCCAAAAAAATTTGGAGCGCAGCAGCGGCGTCGGTGCGGTATTGCTCAAGGTCGGGCCGGTGCGTAAAGGGTCATATCGGGGTAGCATACTAACAAATCCGGTCAGGCCTGTAACAACGGTTCAGGTGACCGCGCGTAGCCGCAGTGGCGGCCGGCGCGACCGGGCTTCCAACCATCAAAAGCAGGCGGCGGCGCAGGTCGTCGCACGAAGGGAATTTGCCATGGCTGGCATGCATGCGTTGCAAAAAATGATCGCCGCCCGGGCGCAGCCCGCGCGCGCATTCGCGGCGGCCGGCGAATTTGTCGAGATCGAACCGGACATCTTCAGCGTGATCGTTTCATTCAATGCGACCGAGGCGCGCAATCTGGTGGCCAACCTGACCGATTTGGGCGTCAGAAATCTGCCGATCAAACACAAGATCATCGCGTTTTCCGATCACGGCTCACCGGCGCCGTCGGCCAATGCCGCCGAAGGCCACAAGCTGTGGCGCGATTTTTACCGCGCGCATGGCGTCGAAGTGGTTGATGGTGGCGCCGGTATTTCGCATCTGGTGCTGGTCGAGCGCGGCATTGCCGGGCCCGGCGACATCGTCATCAACCAGGATTCGCATGCGCCGACCGTTGGCGCCATCGGCGCCTTTGGCACTTCACTCGGCGGCGGCCGCATGATGCTGTATGCGCTGGGGCGCTACTGGATCGAAGTGCCGCAGGTCGTGCGGGTGAAACTCGAAGGGCGTTTGCGGCCCGGCGTATTCGGCCGCGATGTCGCGCTGCATGTGAACGGCGTGCTCGGTCAGCAGGGCGCGCTCGGCATGGGCCTCGAATTCGCCGGCTCGTATGTGGATGAGGCGAGCATGGACATGCGCTTTACGCTGTGCAACATGGGCACGGAAATGGGCGCGGTGTCGTCGTACATCCAGCCCGATGCGAGGACGCTGGCCTGGCTGCAGCCGCGCTGCAAAAAGCCGTTTACCGTGTTCGAGACCGACCACGATTTCGCCTATGAGAGCACGCATGTGATCGACGTCGCGGCGATCGAACCGCAGGTCGCGGTGCCGCACGCCTGCGACGACGTCAAACCGGTCAGCGTGGTGGCGGGGCGACACATTGACCAGGCCTACCTTGGCTCCTGCGCCAGCGGCCGCCTTGAAGACATCGCGACAGCCGCCGCCATGATCAAAGGCCGCAAAGTGCATCCCGACGTGCGCCTGATCGTCACGCCGGGTTCGCGCGAGGTGCTGATGGCGGCGACCAAAGCCGGTTACATCGACACGCTGCACGAAGCCAACGCCATCGTCACCAACGCCAACTGCGGCGCCTGCCCCGGCATCCACGGCGGCATTCTGGCGCCGGGCGAGGTGGCGATTTCAACCAGCACGCGCAACAACAAGGGGCGCATGGGCCGCGGCGCTGAAATTTATCTGGCCTCGCCGGCGACGGTGGTGGCGTCGGCGATCGCCGGCTGCATCGCCAACCCGGGCGATTATTTGTAAAGGCAGCGTCATGAAACTCAACGGAAGCGCCTGGAAATTCATGCAGGAAGACATCAGCACCGACCTCATCCGCGGCAAGGCGTGGTCGCATCTGCCGCCGCAAGAGCAGGGCGCGCACTGCCTGGAAGAGGTTGACGCCACGTTCGCGGCGCAGGCGCAGCCGGGTGACTTCATCGTCGCCGGCAAAAATTTCGGCTGCGGTTCGTCAACCGCCGCGCATGTCGCGGTGATCGGTCTGGGCATCGGTGCCGTCATCGCCGAATCGCTGGGCAAACTCTTCGTCACCAACGCGGCGAGCGCGGGACTGTGGGCGGTGAGCTGCCCCGGCATCATTGCTTTCACCAATGCCGGCGATAAACTCGAACTCGACACCGCGAGCTGGCAGGTGCGCAATCTCAGCACCGGCCAATTGATCGCGGCAAAACCGTTGCCGACGTTTCTGTGTGAAATGATCGAGCTCGGCGGTGAAAAAAATTATCTGCGCGCGCGCCTGGCGCGCGAGTCGGCAGGCTGAAGAAAACACGCGCGAGTGAAATCCGCAAAGACAGCATTGGAGAATATTTTGCAGTTGAAGAAATTGATGCTGGCAGTCGGTTTGTCGCTGCTGACGGTTGCCGTTGCCGCGCAGACGCCGGCCAAGGGCGGCCGTGACAGCGCTTATCCCACGCGCCCGATTCGCGTGCTGATGCCGTTCCCGGCCGGCGGCACGCCCGATGCACTCGGGCGCATGGTGGCGACCCAGGTCGAGTCCCAGCTTGGCGGCAGCATGGTGGTGGACAATCGCACTGGCGCCAACGGCATGATTGCCTATGAGCTGGGTGCCAAAGGCAATCCCGACGGCTATACGATTCTGCATGCGACGCCGTCGTTTGCGCTGAATACGATTGTTTTCAAAAAGCTCGCCTACGATTTGCATCGCGATTTCACGCCGATCACCAATATCGCGCAGGGCTTCGGTTACCTGATGCTGGTGCATCCGTCGGTGCAGGCGACCAACGTGAAAGAATTGGTCGCGTTCGCCAAAGCACAGAGCAAACCGCTGACCTACGGCACGCCGGGGGTGGGCAACACGCTGCATCTGGCCACCGAATTGTTCAATGCGCGCGCCGGCCTCAACATGCTGCACGTGCCCTACAAGGGTGTCGCGCCGGCACTCAACGCTTTGCTTGGCGGCGAGATCAACCTGATCATTCTGCAGCCGCCGGCCGGCGTGCAGCAGACCAAGGTCGGTCGTTTGCGCGCAATTGCGTTTACCGGCGCCAAACGCTGGGACGGCATGCCCGATCTGCCGACAGTGGCGGAATCGGGCCTGCCCGGGTTTGTCGTGCATTTCACATGGAACGCGTGGTTCGCGCCGGCGAAAACGCCGCGCGACATCGTGCTGCGCCTGCAGTCTGAAGTGAAGAAGGCGATGCAGGTGCCGAAGGTGCGTGACTTCTTCATCAGCAGCGGCTGGGAGCCGCTCGCCAGCACGCCGGAAGAACTCGGCAAGTACGTCGATGTCGAACTCGTGCGTTACGCCGAGGCTGCGCGCATCGCGAAGATCCAGCCGGAATAGCCGCGCCATGAAAGTCTACGTCTGGAAGCAGTCGGGCAATTCGTACAAGCTGCGCGTGTTGCTGGCCTTGCTCGGTGTCGACTACGAGGAGGTGATGGTCAACTTCCGTACGCACGAGCACAAGAGCGCCGACTATCTGAAAATCAATCCGCGCGGCCAGGTGCCGGCCATCGTCGACGGTGATCTGCTGTTGTGGGATTCCGCGGCCTGCCTTGTTTACATCGCACGCAGCTTCGGCGGCGAACAATGGCTGCCGTCTCAGCCTGCGCCGATGGCCGAAGTGATGAACTGGGTCGCGCTCTCCGGCAATGAAATGCAATTCGGCCTGCAGTACGCGCGGCGCGGCCTCATGCGCGGCATTTGCAGCGCCGGCACGCTCGAACAGATGCAGGCCAACGGCCGCATCGCGCTCGACGTGCTGGAGGCGCGACTCCAATCAAACGACTGGCTCGCGCTGGGGCACCCGACCATCGCCGATATTGCCTGTTTTCCCTATGCGGAAACCGCGCCGCAGGGCGGTATTGCGCTAGAACCTTATCCGGGCGTCACTGCGTGGCTCAAGCGCTGCAAGGCGCTGCCGAAATGGCCTGAACGCTGGCGAACCTAGGAGGGTCCCTAGATTCGAGCCGACCAGTAATCGGGTTTCTGTCTGTGATGGGCGATTGCGACCACACGAAGTTCATCGTCCCGGATGTAGTAGATGATGCTGTAGGGAAACCGTCGAATCGGGAAGCGGCGCCTGTCGTTTCGCCATGGGGGGCCGATAAGCGGATTCGAGCAAAGGAAGTTGAGAGATCGCTCAAACTCAGTGATGAACGCAAGACCGAGTTCCCTGCCGCCCTCCCGGGCATAGAAGACGCCCCTTCGGTTAACTCGCGGTCAGCCTCTTGGCTGACAGAGGGTGTCATTTGATCGCGGCGCGCGCGCGCGCAATGGCCTCCGCTGCTGGAATCAGTTGGGCGCGTCCACTTTCGATATTTTTGACACGACGTTCGACCTCGACCGCCCACGCCGCCTCGATGCCTTGATCGTCAAAAAGGCTGGTGATCAAACGGTCGGCAAACTGTGCGCGCTCTGCGGGCGCAAGAGACAACGCCTGAGCCTCGACAATTTCAAGCTGTGCGGACATCGGGGCCTCCCAAAACGGTTAATACGATGATGCGTCGGCAATGCGGATTTTGCCGAGGTTCGGCGTCTTTGCGCAAGGGTTCGGTTCTAGAAACAAAACTGGGATCAGTGACCGATGTTTGAACATTTGAGTTAAGCGGCGGCCGTAGGCCGTCCGTTTGAACGAATGGTTAGGTTTCGCTTGAGCTCTTCTATCGAGAGAGGCGGCGACGCTGTGTGAAGCATTGCGTGGCAATTGGCGCAAACAGGGCGAAGATCATGAACGGGATCGACAACGTATTCGCGACCTATTGATGCAATGTTGACAAGATGATGAACATGTATGTAGCCAGCGCCAATTGGCCCATAGACGGACTCAAAAGTCATTCCGCACACAGCGCAGGTTAGCCCATGGTGGGCGATGCACTTTGATCTCGCGACTTGATTCCGCTCGTAAGCATTGACGGTTACTGTCTTCACCTGACCTTCGATGAGTCTGTCAATCGACAAGACGTCGTCTGGCGATTGGAAGTCGGTTCGCGTTTCATCGACTTCGATACCCATTAGTTCCAGCGCCTTCATTGCATCGGCTGCGGAGAAGAGCTTTGTCTTCAGTTCATGTCCATGCGCTGGACTTGCTTCAGTGAAGATTCGTTCAAGGTCCTTCAGCGTCAGTTCCGGATGGGTTCGCTTTGGGGTCCGGATGTAGAACGTGATCCACTTCTTCGCCGGAACCACGGCGTAAGGCCTTTGTTCGCCTTCGAAGAACGTGACGTTCTTCATGTATCCGTGTGGCGCCGGTCTCGGATGAAAGCGGCCCGAGTTCACTGCCTCATTGACGATGCACTCGTATGCAGCCTTCGCATCAGCCGAGGCTATGTATGAAAGGTGCTCGTTGTATTCAGGGAACATGGCACGCTCGGAATGTGGATTGCGATACCTAACTATTTTGTTGGTTGCCAAAAATTATTGGCCCAAATGTAACAGGCGCCAAGCCGACATACCCCTGCCATGTTTATTGCTGATGGCGACTATAACCATAGACACATTACGCCATGCGTAGCGGCTGCGCAATTGGGTGCGAGGCGGCAACCAACCGGATACGGACGCATCGCTCGCGGTCGTGCACAGATTCTGCGATGATCCATTTCTTGCGAACACGGTTTTTCAGGAGACGGGCCATTGAATATTGCAATTCTCGACGATGAATTCGACACCGTGCGCACGCTCGATTGTTATCCGCAACTGGCGGCGCACCGGGTAACGATCTGGCGCGAGCACAGCAAGGACACTGATGTGCTTGCCGAGCGTTTGCAGGACACCGAGGCCATCGTGCTGTTGCGCGAGCGCACGCCGATTCGGGCCGACCTGTTGGCGCGGCTGCCGCAGCTGAAAATGCTGACGCTGAACGGGCCCTACCCGCATGTCGATCTCGACGCCTGCACCGCGCACGGTGTGGTGTTGTGCGCGGGCAAACCGCGGCCGTCGTCGGCCACCGCCGAACTGACCTGGGGATTGATCATTGCTTCGATGCGGCAGATTCCGCAGCAGATGGCGAGCCTGAAACGCGGTGAGTGGCAGTGCGCGCTCGGACGCGGACTGCGCGGACGCACCTTGGGCGTATGGGGCTACGGGCGTATCGGCCAGCAGGTGGCGGGCTTCGGCCGCGCTTTCGGCATGCGCGTTTTGGTTTGGTCGCGTGAAACCGGTTTGGCCTCGGCGCGCGCTGACGGTTATGCGGCGGCACCGAGCAAACAGGCGTTGTTTGAAGAATCCGATGTGCTGAGTTTGCATGTGCGCCTGAATGCCGAGACGCGCGGCATGGTGACAGCGGAGGATCTCGCGCGCATGAAGCCGACGGCGCTGATTGCCAACACCAGCCGCGCCGAATTGATCGAACCCGGCGCGCTGGTTGCGGCGCTGAAAGCGGGACGACCGGGCATGGCGGCGGTGGATGTGTTCGACAAGGAGCCGGTGACCGATCTGCAGCAGCCGTTGCTCAACATGAACAACGTGGTGTGCACGCCGCACCTGGGTTACGTCGAGCGCGACCAGCTTGAACGTTATTACAACGACCAGTTCGGTCGCGTGCTGGCGTTCGCTAAGGGGGCCCCCATGGATGTTGCCAACCCGCAGGCGCCGGCGGCGCGCTGAGCGCCAGGGGGCAGCCATGAACATGCACGTCATATTTTTCACGCTATTGGCCGTCGCGATGGATGCCGCAGTTGCTGCCACGGCGCCGGCGGTGGAATATCCGGCGCGACCGGTACGCATGGTGGTGACCTTCACCGCCGGCGGCACGCCTGATGCGATTGCGCGCATCGTCGTCGGGCAGATGGAGCGCCAGCTTGGCCAGTCCTTTGTCGTCGATAACCGCGCCGGCGCCAACGGCATCATCGGCACCGACATCGTTGCCAAAGCCGCCCCCGACGGTTACACGCTGTTGCACGTGACCGGATCGCTGGTGATCAACCCGCGTCTCTATCGCACGCTGCCCTACGACGTGTTCCGCGATCTTGAGCCGGTCACCAATATCGTTCTCGGCGACGGCTATTTGCTGCTGGTGCACCCCTCGGTGCCGGCGCAATCGGTGATGGAACTGGTGGCGCTGGCGAAGAACAAGCCGCTATCGTACGGCACGCCGGGCATCGGCAACACCCTGCATCTGGCCACCGAGTTGTTCAACGTGCGCGCCGGCACGCAGTTGTTGCATGTGCCCTACAAGGGCGTGGCGCCCGCGCTGAATTCCCTGCTCGCGGGGGAAACCCAGGTCATCTTTATTCCGCCGACGATCGCCGTGCAGCACGTCAAGACCGGCAAGGCGCGCGCGCTCGGTTTTACCGGCAGCAAACGCTGGTCGTTCATGCCGGAGGTGCCGACCATCATGGAGGCGGGCGTGCCGGATTTTGAAATCACCGGCTCATGGCACGGTTGGCTGGCGCCGGCGAAAACGCCGCCCGCACTGATCGCACGCATCCACGCCGAGGCAAAAAAGGCCCTGCAGGTTCCGCGCGTGCGGGATTTTCTGGTGGCCGGCGGTTACGAGCCCGACGGCAGCACGCCGGAAGAATTCAGAAAATTCCTGAAAAAAGAATCGGCACGGTATGCCGAAGCGGTGCGCGCCGCCGGCATCAAACCCGAATGACCGTTCAGGTCGTTACCAGCGACGGCGCGCGTTCGAAGCGGTAGATGGCGAGGCTGCCGAGCAGGTTCGGCAGCAGGCGCACGGTGCCGCCGTCGTTGTTCATAACGATGCGCTCGAGGATGTGCACGCCGTAGGCGCTGCAGAAGCCTTCGAAATCGGTGATCGTGCAGAGGTGGATGTTCGGCGTGTCGTACCACTCGAACGGAATGTTGTCCGACACCGGCATGTGGCCGCCCATCACATGCAGGCGGTTCTTCCAGTAGCCGAAGTTCGGGAAGGTGACGATGCCCTCGCGGCCGACACGCAGCATTTCACGCACCACGCGTTCGCTGCTGCGTACCGCCTGCAGTGTTTGCGAGAGCACGACGTAGTCGAACGAAGCGTCGGCAAATTCGCCGAGCCGGCGTTCGATGTCGCCCTGGATGACATTGACGCCGTTTTTGACGCAGCTAAGCACGCGGTCGTCGTCAATTTCGACGCCGTAGCCGATGCTGCCGCGCTGTTCGGTGAGGTAACGCAGCAGCGAACCGTCGGCACAGCCGAGGTCGAGCACGCGCGCGTCGGGTTTGATCCAGCTGGCGATCGCCGCAAAGTCGGAACGTTGCACGCCGCTGCCTGTCATGCTGCGAGCTCCTGTGCGATGCGGTCAAAGTAAGCGGCGACCAGACGGTGGTAACGCACATCGTCGAGCAGAAAGGCGTCGTGGCCGTGCGGGGCGTCGATCTCGGCGTAACTGACCGCGCTGCGGTTGTCGAGCAGCGCTTTGACGATTTCGCGCGAGCGTTCCGGCGAGAAGCGCCAGTCGGTGGTGAATGAAACGACGAGGAAGGCCGCGGTCGCCGGTTCCAGTGCGAGGCTCAGGTTGCCGTCATATGCCGCCGCCGGGTCGAAATAATCGAGCACCTTGGTGATGCGCAGATAGGTGTTGGCGTCGAAGTAATCCGAGAATTTATTGCCCTGGTGGCGCAGGTACGACTCGATCTCGAACTCGACGTCGAATGAATAATTGAGTTTGCCGTTCTTCAGCAGGCGGCCGAACTTGCTGGCCATCTCGTCGTCGGACAGATAGGTGATGTGGCCGACCATGCGCGCCACCCTGAGTCCGCGTGTCGGTTTGGTGTTGTGTTCGTAATAGTGCCCGCCGTGAAAATCCGGATCGGTGATGATGGCCTGGCGTGCCACTTCATTGAAGGCGATGTTCTGCGCCGACAGGTTGGGCGCGCCGGCGATGACCAGCGCGTGGCCGACGCGCTCGGGATACTGGATCGTCCACGACAGCGCCTGCATGGCGCCGAGGCTGCCGCCCATCACCGCCGCGAAACGGTGGATGCCAAGCTGGTCGGCGAGCAGCGCCTGCGCATTGACCCAGTCTTCGACAGTGACCACCGGGAAATCCGCGCCCCAGGGCTTGCCGGTGGCGGGATTTGGCGACAGCGGGCCGGTCGAGCCGAAGCAGCCGCCCAGATTGTTGACGCCGATGACGAAGAAGCGGTTGGTGTCGAGCGGCTTGCCGGGGCCGATCATGTTGTCCCACCAGCCGGTGTTGTCCGGCGCGTCGGCGTAGCAGCCGGCGACGTGGTGCGAGGCGTTCAGCGCGTGGCAGACCAGCACGGCGTTGGAACGCGCGGCGTTGAGCGTGCCGTACGTTTCATAGGCGAGTTCGTAGCCGGCAAACGAGCTGCCGCATTTCAGCGCGAGCGGCGCATCGAAGCGCGCTTTCTGCGGCGTTACCGCCCCGACGGAATTTTTGTTTTCAGATAGCATAAATAACGTGCATAAAAAAACCCGGTCCGCTTGCGCTAAACCGGGCTTATTTGCTCTCGCCTCTCTTTAGCCGGATTTATTAGGCGCCCGCAAGCTGAATCAAATCGGCGCACAACAGCGGAGTGAACCTTAACCCGCGGCGAAGCCGCTTGTCAAATCAACCCGGTGGCCCATCGCCGGGCACCCGCGGCCGTCACGCGTCGTTGCGCGACGGCGGCGTTGCGAGTGCGCGCGGGCGCCGCGGCAGATGGATTTCGCCGCGCGCGACGTGGCGGCCGAATTCGCGCATTTTGTCGAGAATGAAGTCGCGGGTCGATTCGTCGAGCGCTGCCGCTTCTCGACGAAATCGCGCGCGCACCAGGCGATGCAGGAATTTTCCGGCTGCCACCAGCAGCGGCGTCATTGGCTGACCGGCGTATTCGTCGCCGGCATCGACCTTGTTGTGCGAAAAGCCCTGCTCACGCGACCACGTCAGCGCGCGTTCGCGGCCGCGCACGTCATAACAGAGTTGAAAGCGCGCAAGGCCGCCGTCGCGTGCCTGCCAGGTGTAAAGATCGAAGAATTCATCCTGAAACCAGCGGCGCCGCAGGGCGGGGTTGTCCTGGCGCAAGGCAAGGATCTCGCGCAGCATGAAAAAGTCAGGCGTTTAACTTGTGCAGCAGGGCGTGCAGCTTGTCGGCGTCCGTCGCCCGCAGCATGCGCGCGGCCAGCGGCATGAGTTCGCGCATATTCGATTTGAGCACCTGCTGTTTGACTTCGAGCAGGCTCGCCGGATGCATCGAGAACTGGCGCAGGCCGAGGCCGAGCAAGAGGCGCGTGAGGCGCACGTCGCCGGCCATTTCGCCGCACAGCGCGACCGGTGTTTGAGCCTTGTTGCAGGCCTTGATGACGCTGGCGATCAGGTTGATGACGGCCGGGTGCAGCGGGTCGTAGAGATGCGAGACGGCGTCGTCGCTGCGGTCGATCGCCAGTGTGTACTGGATCAGGTCGTTGGTGCCGATCGAGAGAAAATCGAAGCGTTTGATGAAAGTCTGTATGCCCAGCGCAGCGGCCGGGATTTCGATCATGCCGCCGACTTTGACCTCGCGGTCGAACGGGATGTATTTGTCTTCGAGTTGCTGCCGCGCCTGCGCGATGAACGAAAGTGTCTGCGTGATTTCAGATGCGCTCATCAGCATCGGAATGAGGATGCGCAGCCTGCCGTAATGCGAGGCGCGCAGCAGGGCGCGCAACTGCGCGAGGAACATCAGCGGCTCGGACAGCGAAAGGCGGATGGCGCGCAGGCCGAGCGCCGGATTTTGCGATGTCGTCGGCGTGTCGTTGATCTGTTTGTCGGCACCCAGATCGTAGGTGCGGATGGTGACCGGCAGCCCTTCCATTTCACGCACGACGTTGCGGTAGGCCTCGAACTGTTCGTCCTCGTCGGGCAGATTGTCGCGGTTGAGAAAGAGGAATTCCGTGCGGAAGAGGCCGATGCCGGTGCCGCCGCTCTCGAGTACGTGCTCGACGTCGCCGGGCAGCTCGATGTTAGCGTGCAGCTCGACTTCGACATTATCGAGCGTGGCCGCGCGCGTGCCGCGCAGGCGCTTCAACTTCTGCTTTTCGAGGTCCCACTGGTGCTGGCGCAGGCGGTATTCGGTGAGCGCCTGCGGATCGGGATCGACGATGATCATGCCGATGGTGCCGTCGACGATCAGCAGTTCGTTTTCGCGGATCAACTGGCGCGCCTGGTGCAGCGCGACGATCGACGGAATGGCAAGGCTGCGCGCAACGATCGCGGTGTGCGAGGTGGTGCCGCCGACGTCGGTGATGAAACTGGCAAACTGGTGCTGCTTGAACTGGATGACGTCGGCCGGCGACAGATCATGGGCGACGAGAATGAGGTTGCTTTCATTGTCGTTCGACGGCGGCGCATAACCGGGGCGGCCGAGCAGCACTTTCATCAGGCGCTCGACGACCTGGATAACGTCGGCCTTGCGTTCCTGCAGGTAGTTGTCCTCGATCTGGTCGAACTGCTCGAGCAGCGCGTCCATCTGCACCTTGAGCGCCCACTCGGCGTTGCATTTCTCGGCCTCGATGATTTCGCGCGGCGTCGATGACAGCGTCGCGTCGGAGAGGATCATCAGATGCAGATTGAGGAAGGCGTCGAATTCCTGCGGCGCGTTGGCGGGGATCTGTGTGCGCAGTTCGCCCAGCTCGCCGCGCACCGTTTTCAGCGCGGCATCAAAGCGTGCCAGTTCACCGGCAATCTGTTCGGGCGGCACGTCGTAGTGTGCGACCTCCAGCTTGGCGTGCGATACCAGGTGCGCGTGTCCGATGGCGATACCGCCGGACACCGGAATGCCGTGCATGGTGAAACTCATGATCTGGATCGAGGATCGAGGATCGAGGATTGAGGATTGAGCAATCAGACTTCAGCTTTCAGAGCTGGTCCTCTCAATCCTCAATCCTCAACCCTCAATCCTGCGTCTTATTCCCCTTCCTCGAAATAATTCGCGATCAAGGCGGCGATGGCCTTGAGTGCAGCCGCTTCGTCGGCGCCTTCGGTTTCGATCGTGACGATTGAGCCCTTGGCGGCGGCGAGCATCATCACGCCCATGATGCTCTTGGCGTTGACGCGCTTGCCGTTGCGCGTGAGCCAGATCGCGCTCTGGAACTGGCCGGCGAGCTGGGTCAGCTTGGCCGACGCGCGCGCGTGCAGGCCCAGCTTGTTGATGATTTCAGCTTCCTGTTGCTGCATTGTGTAGTTTGAACATGGGTACGCGCATCACGCCTTCACAGCCGCCGCTCACCGCTTTGGTGACGATGGTCTGCAGGTCGCGTTCGCGATAGGTTAAGACGCGGATCAGCATCGGCAGGTTGATGCCGCAGACGGCCTCGACGCGGCCGGGCATGACGACTTTGGAAGCAACGTTCGACGGCGAGCCGCCGTACATGTCGCTCAACACCAGCACGCCGCTGCCGCTGTCGAGTTCTTTCACCATGCTGATGGCTTGGGGCAACAGCAGCGCCGGGTCGTCCCCGGCGGAAACGCCGAGCGCCAGGGTGCGCGGCGGCACTTTGTTCAGCACGTGCGTGGCGCAGTGAATCAGGCTTTCGCCGAGATTGCCGTGCGCAATGATGAGGATGCCGATCATGCCGTGTGTTGCCCGTATCGAGATGGCCGGTGGATATTCTACCGTGAACGGGGCGGCTCAGCCGCGGCCGAGCGCGCCTTCGAGCGCGTCGATCATCATGCCGGCGACGTTGAAGCCGGTCTGCTCTGTTATTTCCTGGAAACAGGTCGGGCTGGTGACATTGACCTCGGTCAGGTAATCGCCGATGACATCGAGCCCGACCAGCAGCAGCCCCTGTGCGTGGAGTTGCGGCGCCAGCGTTTCGGCGATTTCGCGGTCGTGCGCCGATAGCGCGCGGGCCACCCCGGTGCCGCCGGCGGCGAGATTGCCGCGGGTTTCGCCCGGCTTCGGGATGCGCGCCAGCGCGTAAGGTACCGGCTTGCCGCCGATCAGCAGCACGCGTTTGTCGCCCTCGCTGATCGCCGGAATGTAGCGTTGCGCCATGATGGTGCGGCGGCCGTAGTGCGTCAGCGTTTCAATAATGACGTTGAGGTTGGGGTCGGCGGTGTGTACGCGAAAAACCGAGGTGCCGCCCATGCCGTCGAGCGGCTTGAGGATGATGTCGCCGTGTTCGGCGAGAAAACCGTGGATCAGTGCGAGGTCGCGCGTGACCAGCGTCGGCGCGGTGAACTGCGGAAAGCGCGCGATGGTCATTTTTTCGTTGCAGTCGCGGATGGCGCGCGGATCGTTGAAAACACGTGCGCCCTGGGCCTGCGCCAGTTCCAGCAAGTAGGTGCTGTAGACGTATTCCATGTCGAACGGCGGGTCCTTGCGCATCAGCACCGCGTCAAAGTCTTTCAGCGGCGTGGCTTGTGCGGTGTCGAGGCGGAACCACGCCTGGCCGTCGCCGGTGAGGTGCAGGCGTTGTGTGGCGGCGCCGACCTGGCCGTCGCGCCAGGCCAGATGTTCCTGCTGGAAGACGTGCAACTCGTGGCCGCGTTGCGCGGCTTCGCGCATCATGGCGTAGGTCGAGTCCTTGTAGATCTTGAAGGACTCGGGCGGGTCGATGAGAAAGGCGATGCGCATATATTTGAGGGGGCGGTGCTGAATCAGGCGTTGCCGGCGGCGGTTTGCGGCGAGCTCGCCGGCTGCTCCGCTGTTTGTTCCAGCTCAAGTGCGGCAGCGGCCAGCGCCAGCCGCGCCAGCACGCCGTAGGCGTAAAAGCGGTTCGGCGGGCAGCCCAGATCATCGGGATTCGGCGACGAACACGGTTCGGCGAACGCCAGCGGCGAGAACTGCATGCCCGGCGCGTTAAGGTTCTGGTCCTGGCCGCGGCCGGTATTCACGCGGTAGAAGCCGCCGACGACGAAATGGTCGATCATGTAAACGACCGGTTCGGCTACGGCGCCATTCACCGATTCGAAGGTATGCACGCCTTCCTGCACCAGCACCTCGCGCACCTCAAGGCCTTCCTTCACCACCGACATCTTGTTGCGCTGTTTGCGGTTAAGCCCGCGCACTTCGGCCGGATCTTTCACCGTCATGATGCCCATGCCGTAGGTGCCGGCGTCGGCTTTGACGATGACGAAGGGCTCGTGTGTGATGCCGTATTCCTTGTACTTGGCGCGGATGTCGTCGAGAATTTCCGAGACATAACCTTCGAGACATTCCTCGCCCTTCCTTTCGTGGAAGTTGATCTTGCCGCATTTTTCGAAATACGGATCGATCAGCCACGGGTCGATGTCGATGACTTTCGCAAATTCGTTCGCCACTTCGCGATAGGCGGCGAAGTGGTTCGATTTGCGGCGCATGAACCAGCCGGCATGCAGCGGCGGCAGCAGCGTTTGTTCGATGTTGCGCAGAATATCCGGCACGCCGCCGGAAAGGTCGTTGTTGAGCAGCACCACGCAGGGGTCGAAACCGTCGACCGACAGCCGGTTGCCGCTGCGCTTGAGCGGTTCGAGCGTGAGCGCACTGCCGTCGGGCAGCGCAATCTCGGTCGGCGCGGTGATTTCCGGCAGCAGGCTGCCGATGCGCACGTTCATGCCGGCGTGACGCAGGATCGTTTGCAGCGCGGCGACGTTCTGCAGATAAAACAGGTTGCGCGTGTGGTTTTCGGGAATCAGCAGCACGCCGCGTGCGTCGGGGCAGATTTTTTCGATCGCCACCATCGCGGCTTGCACGCAGAGCGGATGGAAGTCAGGATTCAGATTGTTAAAGCCGCCGGGATACAGATTGGTATCCACCGGTGCGAGTTTGAAGCCGCTGTTGCGCAGGTCGACCGAGGCGTAGAACGGTGTTTCGCGTTCCTGCCACTGGCTGCGCAGCCAGTGTTCGATGGCCGGCATGGCAGCGAGGATCTTGCGCTCAAGATCGAGCGGCGGGCCGCTCAATGCGGTGGTAAGGCGCGGGACGGTCATCGGGGCTGCCTTCAATGCGGGCGGCTATTGTAGCAAACCCGTCTGGCCTGTCCGTCCGTGCGCAGCAGCCAAAAGCGGGGCGAAAAAAAATGGGCGCCCGAAGGCGCCCATTGTCGGGGGAGGAGGTCCCGACAGTGCTACATGTGCATCTTTTACATGTGGTAGGCGGCTTCGCCGTGTTCGTTGAGGTCCAGACCTTCGCGTTCGGCTTCTTCCGAAACACGCAGGCCGACGATGATGTCCGCAATCTTGAAGGCGATGAAGGCAACCACCGCAGTCCAGATGACCGTCACACCGACCGCTTTGGCCTGGATCAGCAATTGATCCATGATCGGGTTCGAGCCGACTTTGGCCGTGACCCAGTCCGTCACCAGTCCCGGCCCGCCGAGATCCTGGTTGTTGAAAATGCCGGTCATCAGTGCGCCGAAGATACCGCCCACGGCATGCACACCGAAGACGTCGAGCGCATCGTCCGCGCCGAGCATTTTCTTCAGACCGGTGACACCCCAGAGGCAGATCAGACCGGCGATCGAGCCGATGACGAACGCACCGGGGATGCCGACGTTACCGGCAGCCGGCGTGATCGCCACAAGTCCCGCAACCGCACCGGAAGCCGCACCCAGCATTGACGGTTTGCCTTTGAATATCCACTCGCCGAATATCCAGGTCAGCACTGCGCAGGCAGTGGCCAAGAAGGTATTCATGAAGGCGAGCGAGGCCGAACCGTTGGCTTCGAGCGCTGAGCCGGCGTTGAAGCCGAACCAGCCGAACCACAGCATGGCCGCACCGATCATCGTCATCGTCAGGCTGTGCGGCGACATGGCTTCCTTGCCGTAGCCAATCCGCTTGCCGACCACGAAGGCGCCGACCAGACCGGCTACACCGGCGTTGATGTGCACCACGGTGCCGCCTGCGAAGTCGAGCGCACCCCACTGCCAGAGCATGCCGGCCTTGGCGTTGAGTTCATCGACGAGTTTCGGATCGGTGTAAGCATCCGGGCCCATCCAGAACCAGACCATGTGCGCGACCGGCAGGTAGCTGAAGGTGAACCAGATCACCATGAAGATCAGCACGGCGGAGAACTTCATACGCTCGACCACCGAACCCAGGATCAGGCAGCAGGTGATGGCGGCGAAGGTCGCCTGGAACGCCACGAACACGAGTTCGTACATCGGCGTGCCTTTGCTGAAGGTGGCGGCCATCGAGAACTCGCCTTTGGCGGCATCGAAGGTGCCCTTCAGGAACAAGCGGTCAAGTCCGCCGATGATCGAGTTGCCCTCGGTGAAGGCCAGGCTGTAGCCGTAAATGCACCACAGCACGGTGATCAGCGAGAACGTCACGAACACCTGCATGAGCACCGACAGCATGTTCTTGCTGCGCACGAGTCCGCCGTAGAACAGTGCCAGCGCAGGAACGCTCATCAGCAACACCAGTGCGGTCGAGGTCAGCATCCACGCCGTGTCGCCCTTGTTCGGCGTCGGTGCCGGCGTTGGCGTGGCCGTCGCGGCAGGTGCCGCGGCTGCCGCTGCAGCCGGCGCTGCTGCTGCAGGGGCCTCGGCCTTGGCGGCTTCGGCGGGTTTGTCCTGCGCCATCACCGGTGCTGCGCAGAAACCGAGCGCACCGACGAGAGCAAGCAGAGTAAATAGTCGCTTCATGACATTCCCCTTATAAGGCGTCCGAGCCGGTTTCGCCGGTGCGGATGCGGTAGACCTGTTCAAGTTCGAATACGAAAATCTTGCCGTCGCCGATCTTGCCGGTGTTGGCGGATTTTTCGATGGCTTCGATGACCTGCTCGAGCATTTCGCTCTTGATCGCAGCTTCGATCTTGACCTTCGGCAGAAAGTCGACGACGTATTCGGCGCCGCGATACAGCTCGGTGTGGCCTTTCTGGCGGCCGAATCCCTTGACCTCGGTGACGGTCACGCCCTGCACGCCGATGGCGCTCAGAGCTTCGCGTACCTCGTCAAGCTTGAAGGGCTTGATGATTGCAGTGACGAGTTTCATTGTTGCTCCCCGGAAATGGGACCAGCCGATTTGATGGAAGAAGCGGCCGGCCCCGTGTTGCCGCGATTAAAAAGTTTTTTGGACGTAGATCGTGCCGGTGCCGCTGGCGATGTCCTTGGGATATGGGCCGTTGGTCAGGCCGGTCAAACCGGTAATTACATCGCCAACACCGCCGTAACCAGCCTTGTTGTAACCGTAGGCCTTTGAGTAATACGCGCCGATGGTGAAGTCTTTCGGCAGCGCGTAGCTCGCACCCAGTTTCAGATCCTTATAGGTGTTCAGGAAGTCGTTGCTGACGCGTGCGCCACCAGCGGTCGGATTACGCAGATCGGTGCCTTTGTATTTCTGCCAGCCCCAGTGCGCGATCAAAGTCACCGGCGTGTCCGGGATCGGATAATTGGCGCTGATATCCAGATACGAAGTACCTTTGGAATCTTTCACGCCGAAAGTGTCGCTCTTCACGCTGTAGGAATATTTTGCCGACAGCCATTTCCACGTCGGAGCCACATAGATTTCCCAGGTGTCGCCTTTGGGAATCGAAACCGCGGGCGTCAGCGCTTGAGTCGCCGGATTGATGTCGCCCGGGTACCAGTAATAAAGGGTGCCCAGGTCGAGCACGACATCGTTCGGCAGGCTCCATTTGTAGCCGCCGTAGAAGTCTGCTTCCAGGCTACCGCCGCCGCCGTAGGTGCCCTGCACCGAGCCGGGCGGAACTGAGGACGCGTTTTCCTTCAGCCAGCTGATGTTTGACATCCAGGTGCCGGCGTAGAAGCCCGACTCGTGTGAATAGTCAAAACCGCCTTGCGCGGCCGGTTTGCGATTGGTCTGGGTCAGGCCACGGAATATGTATTGGCTGAAAACGCCGAAATTGCCAGTCAGCGTATGCGGGCCTTTGGCTTCTTCCGGCTTTGCTGCGGCTTCAGCAGGGGCGTCGGCTGCGAAGGCCGCGCCAGTGGTCGCAAATGCCGCAAAGACTGCGGCGGCCATCAATGACTTCTTAAGCATGATCATCCTTTCAAGTGTTGGCAGTTCGGTAACGTTACCGACCAGTATTTAGCACGGACTGTGCCAGATCGTAAATCATTGAACTTAAAAGGCTAAGATACCCCGCTGGGCAGTGGATGGATAGGCGTTGCGCACCTCAATGAGGCGTTTTTGTACCCTCCGCACCATAAGTGGGCTGGCGGGCTGTTGCCTCGTAATTAGGGTTTTTTGCGGTATCGCATGGTAGATTTACCCGCTTAATCAAGTCATGGAGCAATACCAAGTGATCAACGAGAAACTGATCGACGAAATCAGCGCCCGCATCAAAGAGGTCATGGCGCGTACCCCGGCCGCGGATATTGAACGCAATATGCGCGCGACGCTGTCGTCATTGTTTACCCGGCTTGATCTGGTCACGCGCGAAGAATTCGACGTGCAGTCGGCGGTGCTGGTGCGCACCCGCGAGAAACTTGCGGCGCTTGAAGCGCGGCTGGCCGAGCTCGAAAAAAACGCCCGCCCGCACTAAAGCGGTTTGTCCGCCGCCTGCTGCGGCCAAATTGCCGTGGCAGCGTAGTGCCGATGGTCTAGGCGCGATGTTTGTCGTCAGTGGATGGTGCCGGCCGTTAGAGCGGCATCACCATTCAAATCGCGTTCGCGCGCGCCGACACGATCATGTCACTCGCTGTACTCTACAGCCGCGCATTGGCCGGCATGCAGGCACCGCTGGTCACGGTTGAAGCACATCTGGCCAACGGTTTGCCGGCATTCACCATCGTCGGTCTGCCTGAAGCCGAAGTCAAAGAGGCGAAGGACCGCGTGCGCGCCGCGCTGCAGACGTCAAATTTCGAATTCCCGATGCGCCGCATCACCGTCAATCTCGCACCGGCCGATCTGCCCAAAGAAAGCGGGCGCTATGATCTGCCGATTGCGCTGGGCATATTGGCTGCGTCGGGGCAGTTGCCGACAAAAAATCTCGATCAATATGAATTCGCCGGCGAACTCGCGTTGACCGGTGAAGTGCGGCCGGTGCGCGGCATGCTGGCACTAATCTGCGGTGCCATCCGCGACCGCCGCGCCTTTATCGTGCCGCAGGCCAATGCTGCTGAAGCGGCGTTGCCCGGCGGCGTGCGGGTGTTTCCGGCGCGCACCTTGCTCGATGTCTGCGCGCATCTTGCCGGGCGAGTGCCGCTCGAGGAATTCACCGCGGCACCGGTTGCGCTGGAGCAGGCTTATCCCGAGTGGCTCGACGTCAAAGGGCAGATGCAGGCCAAGCGCGCGCTGGAAATCGCCGCCGCCGGCGCGCACAGCCTCTTGCTGGTCGGCCCGCCGGGCTCGGGCAAAACGATGCTGGCGATGCGGTTGTCCGGCATCCTGCCGCCGATGTGCGATGCCGAGGCGCTTGAATCGGCCGCAGTGCAATCGCTCGGCAGCGCCGGCTTCGATGTTGCGAACTGGCGGCGGCGGCCATTCCGCGCGCCGCATCACACGGCATCCGGTGTTGCGCTGGTCGGCGGCGGCAGTTTGCCGCGTCCCGGAGAAATTTCGATGGCGATGCACGGCGTGCTTTTCCTCGATGAACTGCCCGAGTTCGAGCGCCACGTGCTCGAAGTGCTGCGCGAGCCGCTTGAATCCGGGCGCATCTGTGTTTCGCGCGCCGCGCGCCAGGCCGAATTTCCCGCGCGCTTTCAACTTGTCGCCGCGATGAATCCCTGCCCGTGCGGGTATTCTGGGCATTTCAGCGGGCGCTGCCGCTGCACGCCCGACCAGATCGCGCGTTATCGCGCGCGCATATCCGGTCCTTTGCTTGACCGCATCGACATGCAGATCGAAGTGCCGGCGGTGTCCCCGCAGGACCTCGCGCGCGACGCCGGCGGTGAATCCAGCGCCACGGTGCGCGCACGGGTGAGCGCCGCACGCGAGCGACAGCTGCAGCGGCAGTCCAAACCCAACTCGCAATTGGGCACGCGTGAAATCGATCTGCATTGTGCGGTCACCGATAGCGGCGCGGCATTACTCCAGCAGGCCATTGCGCGGCTCGGTCTGTCCGCGCGCGGCTATCACCGCTGTCTGAAACTTGCGCGCACCATCGCCGATCTTGCCGGCGAGTGCGCGATCGCGCCGGGAAATATCGCTGAAGCGATACAGTATCGCCGGGTGCAGCACCTCGCCGGGTGAGTTGGCGGTATTTTCAGAACGAGGGGAAAACCAGCAAATTGCCGTCGATTGAAACTGTTTTGTGTTCGAACGAACCGTGGCGCGGGAAATCGCGGATTTCGACCAGATAGGGCACTTTGCGCAGGATCGTATCGATGAGCGACTGCGTTGCGCTGCACTTGCGGCCGAGCAAGTACGTCGGGAAGGCCTCCATCGTCAGTGCAACAAATTCGAAACCTGATTCCTTCACGAAGCGATTTACCGCTTCGACCACGCCGAAGTTCCATGCGCGCGCCTGCACATGGTTGGTGTAATCGTGGCCGAGGATAAAACCATCGTCCTTGACCAGGCGCGCGTAGGTGGTCAGATCCTGATGGGCTGCCGCCTCGGTGTGCATGCCATCAACGTAGATCCAGTCCAACTGGCCGGCGGCAAAAAATATGGCCGCGTCTTCCGAATAGTCGCGATGCACTTCTACAACACCATGCGCGATTTCATTTTGAAAGCGCGCCCGCACGGCGTTAAATCGCGATTCCTGTCTTTCATCGGTGACGTTGTTCACGTCATTGGCATAATCGTCGCGCTCCTGATGTTCCCAGGGGTCGATCAGGTGCAGCCGCCGCGGCGCGGTGTTGGCGAGGATTTCGCTGGAAAAATCACCTTCGGCGACGCCGATCTCTGCGACTTCGCCGCCTTTGGGCAGCAAGTTCAATAGTTGCGCGCGCGGTATTTGGCAAAGCAGCATTGGAAATTGAAACGGCAGGTGATGATGCTGTGCACGATAACCCAATTGGTTTGGACCCGCCAGACGGGCGCGGCGCAACGTGCGCAAGCGGGGCGGGTTGTGGATGGGAACCAATGACATAATGCAGCCCCATGTACAAAACAACACCGGACGCAATGCGCGCGGGTAGCGTAAAAACATTTGCAATTTTGCTGGCCGCACTGGCCATGCTCGGGCCGTTTTCCATCGACACCTACATGCCGTCGTTTCCGGAAATCGGCCGCAGCTTCGGCGTCTCGACGCTCGAACTGCAATTTACGATCAGCGCGTTTCTTGCCACGTTCGCGGTGATGTCGCTGTTTCACGGCGCGATTGCCGATTCGTACGGGCGGCGTCCGGTGATCCTGGTCAATCTCGCGCTGTTCGTGGTCGCCAGCGCCGGCTGCGCGCTGGCCGCGGCATTTCACCAGCTACTGTGGTTTCGCGCGCTGCAAGGCCTCGCCGGCGGCGCCGGCATGATCGTCGGCCGCGCCATGATCCGCGACAGTTTTGCCGGCGACGATGCGCAGCGCATGATGTCGACGGTGACCATGATCTTCGGCCTCGCACCCGCGATCGCGCCCATCGTCGGCGGCTGGTTGCAGGCCGCTTTCGGCTGGCGCTCGGTGTTCGTGTTTCTCGCCATCTATCCGGCCGTGCTGCTGGTGGCCTGTTACCGGTGGTTGCCGGAAACGTTGCCGCGGCAGGAGCGTCAGCCGTTTGTTGCGCGGGTGCTGCTGGCGAACTATTGCCGGTTGCTCGGCAATCTGCGCTTTGGTTTGCTGTCGTCGGCGATCGCTTTTAACTTCTGCGCTTTTTTTCTCTACATTGCCGCAGCCCCCGTGGTCATCTACCAGTGGCTGGGCCTGAACGAAACGCAGTTTGCCTGGCTGTTCATCCCGGGCATCAGCGGCATTGTCATCGGCGCATTCATTTCGGGGCGCATTGCAGGGCGTCTGGCGCGCTGGCAAACGCTGCGTCTGGGGTACGCCGTGATGTTTGCTGCGGTCGCTTGCAACGTGGCCTATCATGCCGCCGCCGCGCCGGCGCTGCCGTGGACCGTGTTGTGCGTGATGCTGTTTGCGATGGGTATGGCGATCGCGATGCCAACACTCACACTACTCGCGCTCGATTTGTTCCCGCATAATCGCGGTATGGCGGCTTCATTGCAGTCGTTCCAGCACAGCATGTTCACGGCCATTGCCGCGGTGGCGATCGTGCCGCTTGTCGCCGATTCGGCGCTGGCGGTCGGCGTCACGGCAAGCGTGCTGTTGGTCTGCGGCACTGCCTGCGCGGTTCGTTTTTTGCGCGCCCCGAAAAACACGGAGATATCCGATGCATGAAATCACCAGCTGGTTCGAAGAAATGCGCGCCGCTTATCTGTATCGCGCGGTCGCGCGGGCAGAGGCCGGCACGCCGCGCGAAAAACTTTTTATGGAACTCGCCGGCGAGGCCGAAGGGCAGGCCGGAATTTGGGCCGACAAAGCGCGCGCCGCCGGCGGTAGCCTGCCTGCATTCGTGCCGGACGTGCGCGCGCGCATCGTCGCCGGCCTCGTGCGCAGTCACGGGCCGCGCAAGCTGCGCACCGTGCTCGCCGCGATGAAAGTGCGCGGCATGTCGGTCTACACGGCCAACAGCACCGGTCAGGTCATTCCGCACCACCTCGACGACACCGGGCATCACAGCGGCATGTCGGGGGGTGGCAATTTGCGTGCCGCGGTGTTCGGCATCAACGACGGTTTGATTTCGAACGCCAGCCTCATTATGGGCGTGGCCGGCGCCAGCGCCGACGCAGCCACCATTTTGTTGACCGGCACCGCAGGCCTCGTCGCCGGCGCGTTTTCGATGGCAGCCGGCGAATATGTATCGATGCGTTCGCAACGCGAAATGTTCGAATACCAGATCGGGCTTGAACGCGACGAACTCGCCGCTTATCCGGAAGAAGAGGCGCACGAACTCGCGCTCATCTACGAAGCGCGCGGCATCTCGCCGGAAGAATCGCAGCGCATGGCGCAAACGGTGATCACCGATCCCGAGCGCGCGCTCGATGCGCTGGCACGCGAAGAACTCGGCCTCAATCCCGAGGACCTTGGTTCGCCGTGGGGCGCGGCGATATTTTCATTTCTGGCATTTGCGGCGGGCGGTGTCGTGCCATTGCTGCCGTTTGTGTTCGGCGCGGGCGGTATTGCATTGAACATTGCCATCGGCCTCACAGCGGTGGCGCTGTTTGCGGTCGGCGCGACGTTGTCATTGTTCACAGGGCGCAACGCGATGCTCAGCGGGTTGCGCATGCTGGCGATCGGTGCCGCCGCGGGTGGCGTGACCTTTATGGTCGGCCGCATGCTGGGCGTGAGCGTGGCCTAGATCAGGTCTGTTCCCACGGCAGGCCGCGATACCGCCAGCCGCCGCTGTTGCAGCGGTGATAGTGCTCGTCGCGGTCGCCCTCGAAGCCTTCCTGCACGTTGTAGATTTTTTTGAAGCCGGCATTTTCAAGCGCTGTGCCGGCTTCAGCCGAGCGCGTGCCGCTGCGGCAGATCAGCAGCACCGGCTGCTCGACGCCGGCTTCGGCTTTGACCTGGGCGGTGAAGTGCGGATTGATTTCCCAGTCGGGCGCTTCGCTCCACGCGACGTGAATCGCGCCGACCGGATGGCCGACGAAGAGAAATTCGACTTCGCTGCGCACATCGATCAACACCGCATCGGAATGTGTTTGCAGAAATTCGAGCGCCTGTTTCGGTTTGAGATGTTGCATCGCGCGTGGTTGGGATTGGTGAGTGCGCAAGTATAACGGCTGTGCCCCGGATTTTAACTGCGGCGCTGGTTTGACAACCCCTGCTGTGACGCGTAACCTTCTAATTTAGCGCCGATTTCTGCAAAGCTTGCGGGCGCCGCCGGTGACTTGCGACGAGGTTCATCCGGTGGAAAATAAATGCGGCTAAGCGGCGTGACCCGATCGGCACCCGCAGATCGGGTTTTTTGTTTTTTGTGGACGACATGAACTCAACGACTGCCCTGACAGATTTGCTCAAGCGCCGCATCGCGATCCTCGATGGCGCGATGGGCACCATGATCCAGCGCTACAAACTCGGCGAGGCCGAATATCGCGGTACGCGTTTCGCCGACTTCGCGCACGACGTCAAGGGCAACAACGAGTTGCTGGTGCTGACGCAACCGCAGGTGATTCAGGAAATCCACGAGCAGTATCTGGCCGCCGGCTCCGACATCGTCGAATCGAACACCTTCGGCGCGCAAAGGATCGCGCAGGCCGATTACCACATGGAAGATCTCGCCTACGAGATGAACGTCGCCGCGGCGAAACTCGCGCGCGCGGCCTGCGATAAATATTCCACGCCGGAATCGCCGCGCTTTGTTGCCGGCGCCTTCGGCCCGACGCCGAAAACCGCGTCGATCTCGCCCGACGTCAACGACCCGGGCGCGCGCAATGTCACCTTTGACGAACTCGTTGCCGCCTATCTTGAACAGGCGCGTGCACTGCATGAGGGCGGCGTCGATCTCTTCCTCGTCGAAACCATATTCGACACGCTGAACGCGAAAGCGGCGCTGTTCGCCATTGACCAGTTTTTCGAAGAGTCCGGCACGCGCCTGCCGCTGATGATTTCCGGCACGGTGACCGATGCCTCGGGGCGCATATTGTCGGGGCAGACGGTGGAAGCGTTCTGGAATTCGGTGCGCCACGCGAAACCCGTGACGATCGGCCTGAACTGCGCGCTGGGCGCGGCCCTGATGCGGCCGTACATCGCCGAGCTGTCAAAGATTTGCGATGCGAACATCTGCGTCTACCCGAACGCCGGCCTGCCGAACCCGATGAGCGACACCGGCTTCGACGAAACGCCGCCGATCACCTCGTCGCTGCTGAAAGAATTCGCCGAGGCCGGTTACGTCAACATCGCCGGCGGTTGCTGCGGTACCACGCCCGATCACATCCGCGCCATCGCGCAACAGGTCAAATCGGTGCCGCCGCGCGTGCCGCCGACCACCGATCACAAGCTGCGTTTGTCCGGGCTGGAGCCGGCCAACGTCGACGACAGTTCGCTCTTCGTCAACGTCGGCGAGCGCACCAACGTCACCGGTTCCAAGGCCGTCGCGCGCCAGCAGGTCGAAAACGGCGCGCAGGTGATCGACATCAACATGGACGAAGCGATGCTCGATTCCAAAGCGGCGATGGTGCGCTTTCTGAATCTGGTGGCGACCGAGCCGGACATCGCGCGCGTGCCGATCATGATCGATTCCTCGAAGTGGGAAGTGATCGAAGCGGGGCTCAAATGCGTGCAGGGCAAGTCGATCGTTAATTCGATCAGCATGAAAGAAGGCGAAGCCGAGTTCCTGCGCCAGGCCAGGCTGTGCCGGCGCTACGGCGCGGCGGTCATCGTCATGGCCTTCGACGAACAAGGTCAGGCCGACACTTTCGCGCGCAAGACGGAAATCTGCAAGCGCGCCTACGATCTGCTGACGCAGAAGGTCGACTTTGCACCGGAAGACATCATCTTCGATCCGAACATTTTCGCGATTGCGACCGGCATTGAAGAGCACAACAACTACGCCGTCGATTTCATCGAAGCCACGCGCTGGATCCGCCAGAACCTGCCGTATGCGAAAGTCAGCGGCGGTGTGTCGAACGTGAGCTTCTCGTTCCGTGGCAACGACCCGGCGCGCGAAGCGATTCACACGGTGTTCCTCTATCACGCCATCAAGGCCGGCATGACCATGGGCATCGTCAACGCCGGCATGGTCGGTGTCTATGATGACCTCGCGCCCGAGTTGCGCGAACGCGCCGAGGACGTGGTGCTTAACCGCCGCGCCGATGCCACCGAACGCATGATCGAAATCGCCGGCACGCTGAAGGCCGGCGGGGCGAAAGAAGAACAGAACCTCGAATGGCGGCAGGAGCCGGTTGGCAAACGGCTCTCGCACGCGCTGGTACACGGCATTACGCAATGGATCATCGAGGATACCGAGGAGGCGCGGCAGGATCTCGAAAAATCCGGCGGCCGGCCGATCCATGTGATCGAAGGCCCGCTGATGGACGGCATGAACGTGGTCGGCGACCTCTTCGGCGCCGGCAAGATGTTTTTGCCGCAGGTGGTGAAGAGCGCGCGCGTCATGAAGCAGGCCGTCGCGCACCTGATCCCGTACATCGAGGCGGAGAAGGCGCGTCTGGGCGACCTGAAGCCGAAGGGCAAGATTGTCATCGCCACGGTCAAGGGTGACGTGCACGACATCGGCAAGAACATCGTCTCGGTCGTGCTCCAGTGCAACAACTACGAAGTCATCAACATGGGCGTGATGGTGCCCTGCCAGAAGATTCTCGACACCGCGCTCGCCGAGAAGGTCGACATCATCGGCCTCTCGGGCCTGATCACGCCGTCACTCGAGGAGATGGGCAACGTCGCGCGCGAAATGCAGCGTCAGGGTTTCACCATGCCCCTCTTGATCGGTGGCGCGACGACGTCACGCACGCACACGGCGGTGAAGATTGCGCCGGGGTATACGAACGGGCCGACCGTCTGGGTGCCGGACGCCTCGCGCAGCGTCAGCGTCTGCAGCAATTTGCTGGCCGAGGATGAAACGACGCGACGCAAATATCTCGACGAACTGCGCGCCGAGTACGACAAGACGCGCGCGCAGCACGCCGGCAAGAAGGGCCCGGAACTGATTACGCTCGCCGAGGCGCGCGCCAATGCCTTCAAACCCGACTGGAAGACCAACGTGCCGCCGGCGCCGGCCTTTGTGGGTGTCAAACATTTGAAGAACTATGATCTCGCCGAGATCGCCGCGTGCATCGACTGGGCACCGTTCTTCCAGACCTGGGACCTTGCCGGTTCGTACCCGAAGATACTCGACGACGCGGTGGTCGGCACAGAAGCGAAAAAGGTGTTTGCCGACGCCAAAGAGATGCTGAAGAAAATCGTCGAGGGCCGCTGGCTGCAGGCCAACGGCGTGTTCGCGATTTATCCGGCCAACAGCGTCGGTGATGACATCGAACTGTACGCCAATGAAAAGCGCGAAAGCCCGATGATGACGTGGCATGGTCTGCGCCAGCAGAATAAAAAACCGACCGGCAACCCGAATCTCTGCCTGTCGGATTTTGTCGCGCCGCGCGGTTCCGGCGTCAAAGACTATCTAGGCGCTTTCGCGGTGACGGCGGGGCTGGGCGTGGACAAGCGCGTCAAGGCTTACGAAGAAAAACACGACGACTACAACGCCATCATGCTGAAGGCGCTGGCCGACCGCATGGCCGAGGCCTTTGCCGAACTGCTGCACAAGCGTGTGCGGCGCGAAATGTGGGCGTATGCCAAAGATGAAACGCTGTCGAACGACGACATGATCGGCGAAAAATACCGCGGCATCCGTCCGGCGCCCGGCTATCCGGCCTGCCCCGATCACACCGAGAAGGCGGCGTTGTTCGAGTTGCTGCGCGCGCCCACCGTCGGCATTGAGTTGACCGAGAGCTTCGCCATGATGCCGGCGTCGTCGGTGAGCGGCTTTTACCTTGCGCCTGCGCATGCGCAGTATTTCGCCGTCGGCAAAATCGGCCGCGACCAGGTCGAGGACTATGCCAAACGCAAAGACATGACGCTGGCGGATACCGAGCGCTGGCTGGCGCCCAACCTCGGTTACGAACCGTCCTGATCGCGATCAGAATCTTGCGCCCGCAATTTCCCGCTACCGCACGCTATCTCTCGCTCGCCGCGCGGGGGCAGAACGCGTGGTGGCGTTACGTGCTGGGGGCGGTCACCGTCTTTTTCTTTTTCGAGTTGCTGGGCTTCGTGCCGTGGTGGCTGGCGATGCAGTTCACCGCGTTCGGCACGCTCGAACAGTTTGTCGCGCTCAACGCCGGCGAGCTGATCGGTCTCGGCGGGCTTGCCATTGTCATGACCTGGATACATCGCCGGAACCTGCGCAGTCTGGTCACGCCCTACGCGCGCATCGACTGGCGCCGCATGGCGACGGGTGCGGCCGTGTGGGCGGGATTTGCGGTCGTTTGTTGCGTGGTCGAGGCCTGGCTGTTTCCCGGCCGCTATCGTTTCAGTTTCGATCCGAACCTGTTTTTCGTCTCGGCGGCGCTGGCCTTGTTGCTCACACCCTTGCAGACGGCGACCGAGGAACTGCTGTTCCGCGGTTACGTCATGCAAAGCCTCGGTTTGTTGTGCCGGCGCCCCTGGTTGCTGATCGCCATCAGCGCGGCGATGTTTATGCTGCCGCATGCCGGCAACCCGGAAGTGGATGCGGCGCCGTGGCTGGTGCTGCCGCAATATTTCATCATTGGCGCACTGCTGGCGGCGGTGACGTTAAAGGACGGCCGCCTCGAACTGGCGATTGGTATCCACGCCGCCAACAACCTGTTTACCGGCATCGTCGCCAACATCGAACCGTCGGTGATCAGCACCAACGCGCTGTTCACCTCCGAGTTCGACCCGGCCTATGCGCTGGTCGCGCTGGCGGCGGCGAGCGCGGCAACCTGGCGCGTGTTGTTCCGCCCGCAGCGCGACCGCCTCTCCGCAGGGGAAATCGCGCAATTTGAAAACGACGGCTATGTGGTGGTGCGCCGCCTTGCCGATGCCACCACCTGCGGCATCATGCTGGCGCAGGCCAAACTCGATCTGGCGGCGCGGGTGCCGCCGGTTGAATACGAAGCGGATACCGGTTATCCGGGGGCGCCGGCCTCGCTCGATGCGCCGGGCGGGCGCACCGTGCGCCGCCTGTTGCAGGCCTATGCGCGCAGCGCCGTGCTTGCCGAATGGCAGATTTCACCAAGGCTGGCGGCGCGTCTGCGCCAGTTGCTGGGCGCGCGCATTGAAATGTCGCAGGTGCATCACAACTGCGTCATGACGAAGAACCCGGGCTACAGCAGCGAAACGCACTGGCACCAGGACATCCGCTACTGGTCTTTTCAACAACCGGCACTGGTGTCGGTATGGACCGCGCTTGGACGCGAAAACGCCGGCAACGGCTGCCTGCGCGTATTGCCGGGCACGCACCGCATGGCGTTTTCTGCGGATCAGTACGATGGCGATTTGTTTCTGCGCCCCGAGCATCCGGCAAACCACGCATTGATCGAGACACAGCAGACCGTCGAGCTCGATGCCGGCGATGTGCTGTTCTTTCACAGCCGCCTGTTGCACGCGGCCGGCGACAATCGCAGTACCGACACCAAATATTCACTGGTCTCGACCTATCACGCTGCGAGCAACCGGCCGCTCACCGGTTCGCGCTCGGCGTCACTCCCCGACATTCCGCTGTAAACGGCGCGTTGGTGCAGCGTTACAATGTTGGCAACTGATTTCTGAGCGTCTCAACCCCGCCTTAAAGCATGCACATCCACATTCTCGGTATCTGCGGTACCTTCATGGGCGGCATCGCGGCGATCGCGAAGTCGGCCGGGCACACCGTCACCGGTTGCGATACCAATGTTTATCCGCCGATGAGCACACAGCTCGAGGCGCAGGGCATTCGGCTGATCGAGGGTTTTGCTGCCGATCAAGTCAAACTCGCGCCGGACGTCTATGTCATCGGCAACGTCGTTACGCGTGGCAATCCGCTGATGGAAGAAATTCTTAACCGCGGCCTGCCGTACATCTCGGGGCCGCAGTGGCTGGCGGAAAACGTGTTGCGCGGGCGCTGGGTGCTGGCGGTCGCCGGTACGCACGGCAAGACCACCACCACATCGATGCTGGCGTGGATCCTCGAGCACGCGGGGCTGGCGCCGGGGTTTCTGATCGGCGGGGTGCCGGAGAATTTCGGTGTTTCGGCAAGGTTGCCGGGGACACCCCCCATCCCGGCGCGCGGACACGTTACTGGCGAAGCCAGCCGTTTGCGGGAAGCGCGCCTTGGCACTCGCTCCCGCACCGAATCGCTTCGCGATCACCGTATCGCGAGTGCCTTCCCCCACAAGGGGGGAAGGAGTGCCCCGGTGGCTCGTAATGATGGCGGCGGCAAAAATGACGACGGCGGCGGCAACAAGAATTCCCTCCCCCTTGATGGGGGAGGGCTAGGGTGGGGGTGTGAAGACACGTCACCTTTTTTCGTCATCGAAGCCGACGAATACGACACCGCGTTTTTCGACAAGCGCTCGAAGTTCGTGCACTACGCGCCGCGCACCGCGGTGCTGAACAATCTCGAATTCGACCACGCCGATATTTTTCCAGACCTGGCGGCGATCGAAACGCAGTTTCATCATCTCGTGCGCACAATCCCATCGAACGGTTTGATTGTTGCCAACGGCGCAGAGGCGTCGCTGGATCGCGTGCTCGCGCGCGGCTGCTGGACACCGGTCGAGCGTTTCGATCATCACGATGGCTGGCAATGCGGCGCGCAATCCGCGGACGGAAAATTCGCCGTGAGTCTTGCCGGTAAACCACAGGGCACCGTGCAATGGGACCTGCTGGGCGCGCACAACCAGCACAACGCGCTGGCCGCCATTGCTGCAGCCCGCCACGCCGGCGTGCCAGTGGCCGCGTCGATTGCGGCGCTGGCCGAATTCAAAAACGTCAAACGCCGTATGGAAACGCGCGGCGCAGTCAACAGCATCACGGTCTACGACGATTTTGCGCACCACCCGACGGCAATCAAGACCACGCTCGCCGGACTGCGCAGCAAGGTCAAAGGCGCGCGCATTCTCGCCGTGCTCGAACCGCGCTCGAACACGATGAAGCTCGGTGTCATGAAAGACGCGCTACCCGGCAGCCTCGTCGATGCCGATCGGGTGTTTTGTTATGCGGCGAATCTCGGTTGGGATCCCGCAGAATCGCTCAAGCCACTCGGCCCGCGTGCCGTGACCGAACAGGACCTTGGCAAACTCGTCGAAGCCATCGCGCAGGCGGCGCGCCCCGGCGACCATGTGCTGGTGATGAGCAACGGCGGCTTTGGCGGTATCCATGAAAAGCTTTTGAAGCGGCTCGGGGAACTGCATGGCGGATAACCTCAACGATCTCGCGCTCATCATCAAATCGCATTTCCCGCTGGTGCAGGTCGAGACCAGCGAAGAGGTGCGCATGATGCGCCTGCTTGAACGCGCTTCCAATCTCGAAAACTGGCCGCTCTTCGTGTGGACGGTCGCCGACGGCCTCAAGCGTTTTCCGCGCACCGACGTGGTGCCGCAGACCTATGAGTTTCGCGATGCGCTGCGTCATATCGACAAGACGCCGCAGAACGGCATCTACGTGATGCTTGACCCGCAGCCCTACTTCGAAGACCCGGTCAACGTGCGCCTGATCAAGGAAATTGCGCAGGAGTATCCAAAGACGCCGCGCACCCTGGTCTTCGTCAGCCAGCATGTCGATATCCCGGTCGATCTGCAGCGCATGTGCGCGCGCTTCGCGTTGCCGCTGCCGACGCCGATTGAAATTCGCGAACTGATCAAACAGGAAGCGCAGTTGTGGGAGCGCGAGAACGGTCAGCCGATCAAGGGCCAGCAGCAGGCGGTCGACATGCTGGCGCAGCATCTGTCGGGCATGTGCCAGGATGACGCGCAGCGCTTGATCCGGCAGGCCATTCGCGACGACAACGCGATTACCCTCGAAGACATTCATCGCGTGTTGCGTTTCAAACGCGAATCGCTGGGCGAGGGTGGTCTGCTCGATTTCGAAATCGACACCGGCAGCTTCGCCGACGTCGGTGGTTTGAAGAACCTGAAGCGCTGGCTCGAACTGCGGCGGCCGGCGTTTACGGGAGATGCCGCCAAACTCGGCGTCGATGTGCCCAAAGGCGTGCTCTTACTCGGTGTGCAGGGTGCCGGCAAGAGCCTTGCCGCCAAGGCCATTGCGGGGTCATGGGGCGTGCCGCTGATGCGGCTCGACTTCGCCGTGCTCTACAACAAGTTCAGCGGCGAGACCGAACGCAATCTGCGTGCGGCATTAAAACAGGGCGATGCGATGTCGCCCTGCGTGCTGTGGATCGACGAAATCGAAAAAGGCCTCGCGCAGGACAGCGGGGGTGGTGACGGCGGCGTGTCGCGCCGCGTGCTCGGCACGCTGCTGACCTGGATGGCCGAGCGCAAATCGCGCACCTTTCTGGTAGCGACGTCGAATGACGTCTCGCAACTGCCGCCCGAGCTGTTGCGCAAAGGCCGTGTTGACGAAATGTTCTTTGTCGATCTGCCCGAACTGCCGGTGCGCGAGGAGATCTATCGCATCCATCTCAGAAAACGCAATCACGATCCGCTGAAATTCGACGTGCCCAGTCTCGCCGTCGCCGCCGACGGCTTTGCCGGCGCGGAAATCGAGCAGACGGTGGTGGCGGCGATTTACGAATCGCTGTCTGAAAAGAAGCCGCTCGCCACCGAACACATCGTCGGCGAAATCCAGCGCACGCGGCCGCTATCGGTGGTGATGTCGGAAAAAGTCGACGGCCTGCGCGCGTGGGCGGCGGGGCGCACGGTCAGCGCGGATTAGATGTGTAGCGCAGGCGACCCGCCTGCATCGCACCACCTGGCGAATGCACTTCAAATGTAGCTACAAATGGAGTAGACTGGTCCAATGGAATTCGCGTGGGACGCCCGCAAAGCCGCCGTCAATTTGCGCAAGCACCGTGTCAGCTTTGAGGAGGCCGCCCGCGTGTTCCTCGATCCGAACAGAATTGAAACGTATGATGGTCGCGATGCTTACGGCGAAGATCGCTGGAAAACCGTAGGCATGGTCGAACCCGCTTTGCTGGCAGTCGTCTACACAGTGCGCGGCAAAGAGGGCGACGCCATTCGATTGATTTCAGCGAGAAAGGCCGATGCTTATGAGCGCACGCAATACCGTGAAATTTAAACTGGCCCCGAAAAATTCGAAACCGCTGTCTGCGGCGCAGAAGAAACGGCTGACGGCGGTCGCTGCAATGCCCGACTCCGCAATTGACTACTCGGATATTTCGCGGCAGTCCGGAAAGGTGCAATGGACGCGACCCGGTGCTCTGGTGTCCGCTGAGAACAAGCAACAGATTACACTGCGGCTGGATGCAGACGTCGTAGTTTTTTTCAGAAAGACGGGAAAACGCTATCAAAGCCGCATCAACGCAGCGCTGCGTGAGTATGTAAAAGCACACGCGAAAAGTGCATGACCGGCCTTACGCGCGAAGGGCTTTACAAAGCACTGTCGCCGGATGGGAATCCGAGTTTTTCTACAGTCATGAAGGTCTGCAAGGCGTTGGGGTTGAAGTTGCATACAGAAGCGGTCGAGGCATAACTGTTCGGATCGGCAAACCGTGGTCTATCCTTCGCGAATTAAAGTGAACTTCTTGCGGTTTCAAAATTCTATTTCAGGAAATCGAGCATGAAAATTATCGACGTCAAAACCTACCCGGTGGTTTATCCGGTGAAAGAACCTTTTTCAAACGGCATGCGCACGACACGCCAGCGCCCGTTCGGCATTGTGGAAGTCATCACCGACAGCGGGCTGTCCGGCTGGGGCGAGGGCACCGGTGTGCCGGCGCGCCGTGCGCTGGAATCGCAGGTGATCGGCCGCAGTCCCTTCGATTACGAAGTGATCTGGGAAGGCCTGCAACTGCAGGGTACCGACATTGGCGCCATCAGCGGCGTTGATATTGCGTTGTGGGATCTGATGGGCAAGGCACTCGACAAGCCGATCCATCAACTGTTGGGTGGTGCCTTTCGCAGCAAGGTGCAGGCCTATGCGACGGGGCTGTTCCGGCGCGAACGCAGCGATCCAACCGCGGCGCTGGTCGAAGAGGCGCGCGGTTACGTCGATCAGGGTTTCACCGCCATGAAGATGAAGGTCGGCTTCGGCCCTGATTACGACATCAAGAACGTGGCGGCGGTGCGTCGCGCCATTGGCGATGACATCCTGTTTGCGGTCGATGCTAATTGCGCCTACGACCGCGGCTCGGCGATTGCCGTCGGTCAGCACCTCGTTGAAAACAACCTGCTGTGGTTCGAAGAGCCGATCAGCTCGGATGACGTCGAGGGTTATATCGAAATTCGCCGTGCGCTCAATGTGCGTATTTCCGGCGCCGAGCAGTTGCGCGGGCACCGCGCTTTCCGTCGCTTTTTTCAGGAGCGCGCGCTCGACATCGCGCAGCCCGACGTCAGCATCTGCGGCGGCATCACCGAATTCAGGAAGATCGCGGCGATGGCCAGCGCCAATCACGTGCGCGTGCTGCCGCATATGTTCGGCACCGCCATCCGCATGGCGGCGACGCTGCAACTGCTGGCCAATCTGCCCGACGCGCCGCATGCCAACGTGCCGTTCCCGATGCTGCTCGAATACGATATGAGCGAAAATGCCCTGCGCACCGAACTCGCAAAGAACCCCGTTACGCACAAGGACGGCATCGTGACGATTCCGCAGGGGCCGGGACTTGGCATTGAAATCAATCGCGATTTGCTCGCAAAGTACGCGGCAGTGAATTAGCGGCGACAACAGATCGGCGCTGAACGCCGTTGCACGCAGGGAGCGCAATTCTTGAACAAATATTTCAGTCGACTGCTGACGGTCATTTCAAAATCTCCCTCGCCCCGCGATAGCGGGGAGAGGGTTGGGGTGAGGGGCAGCCGTTCGAAGCGGGACGCGCTCGCCCGCGCCCTTTTCCCCTTGGCAGAAATGTCGCAGCGATTTCTGCCGCTAATGGCGATTGCTATTCTTTTACCGCAGGCAGCGAATGCAAACGCAGCCGACGTTTATCCGACGCGCCCGATCCGCCTGATCGTGCCCTTTGTCGCCGGTGGCGGCACCGATCTGCTGGCGCGGTTGGTGGCGCCGCGTTTCGGCGAGGCACTGGGCCAGCAGGTGGTGGTCGACAACCGCGGCGGCGCGGGCAGCGTGCTCGGCACGCAACTCGTCGCCAAATCGGCGCCCGACGGTTATACGCTCGGCATGATCGACACCGCGTTTGCGATCAATCCATCGCTGGCCGACAAACTGCCCTATGACGCCGAACGCGATTTTTCTTTCGTCGCCATTGTCGCCACCTCACCGTCATTGCTGGTGACGCACCCAGGGCTCAAGGTGCGCACGCTGCAGGAATTGATTGCCGCGGCTAAAAAGAATCCGGGCAAGATTACTTTCGGCTCGGCCGGCGTCGGTTCGTCCAGCCACCTGTCGTCGGAAATGTTCAAGACGGCAGCGAAAATCGATTTGCTGCACGTGCCGTATAAAGGCGCCGGCGCGTCCCTCATTGAAGTCATCGGCGGGCATGCCGATCTCACCATCGCGGTGCCGGGCGCCCTGTTGTCGCAGATCCAGGCCGGCACGCTGGTGCCGCTGGCGATCACCGGCAAAAAACCTTCACCGCTGCTGCCCAATGTGCCGACGTTTGCCGCGGCGGGATTCCCTAGCGTCAATCCCGAATCATTCCGTTTCATGATTGCGCCGGCGGGTCTGCCGGCGACGGTGCAGGCGGCGTTGGGCAAAGCGCTGGGCGTAGCGCTGTCACACGCGGATTTGCAGGCGCGGCTCACGGAAAACGGTTTTGACCCCGAACACCTCACCGACCGCGAAGCGCGCGCGTTCGTACTGCGCGAAATCCAGAAGTGGCGTCAGGCGGTGAAGGACTCGGGGGCGAAGAACAATTGATTCGCCGTCAGCGCTACTAGAATCCCGCCGCCGCCCCATCGCTGCGCGGATCAAACGCCGCTTCGAGCGTGCCGTCGACGTGACGCGCGATGCCGCCCGCGTGCCCCATGGTTTCATCGAAGGCCTGCAGTACTTCGACGTCGTGACCGCGGTGTTTGAGTTCGGCCACGAGGGCCGGATCGAAACGCGATTCGAGTTTCAACGTGTCGCTGGCCTGCCCCCAGGTGCGGCCCAATAACCAGCGCGGTGCGCTGATCGCCTGCTGCATGCCCTGACCGAACACCGCGTAGCGCGTGAAGACCGCCGACTGCGTCTGCGGTTGGCCGTCGCCGCCCATGGTGCCGTAGACGATAACGCGTCCATCGTTGAGGCGTGCCAGTGCGGGATTGAGCGTGTGAAAGGGTTTGCGCCGCGGCTTCAGCGTATTGAGCGCGCGTTCGTCGAGTGAAAAACTGCAGCCGCGGTTCTGCCAGTTGATGCCGGAGTTTTTCAGCACGATGCCGCTGCCGAACTCATGATAGATGCTCTGGATCATGCTGACGGCACGGCCGGCGCTGTCGATGGCGCCCATCCACACGGTGTCGCCGCAGTTGGATTGCGCGCCCCACGGCAGCGCGCGCTCGCGGTCAATGGCTGTGGCCAGCGCGGCAAGCGCTGTGTCTTCGAGCAGTTGTTGCGGATCGGCCGTCATGTAAGCCGGATCGGTAATGTGACGGTCGCGCACCAGAAAGGCCTGCTTGGTGGCTTCGACGGCGAGATGCACGTGATCGGCGCTGTCGGCGGCAACCTTGTCGAGTCCGAGCTGATCGAGAATGCCGAGGATCATCAGCGAGATTGTGCCCTGCGTCGGCGGCGCCATGTTGTAGAGCGTGCCGAGGCTGTGCTGCAATTGAACCGGCGGTCGCAGTTCGGCGGCGTGGCCTTCGAGATCGGCGAGTGCGAGCGGACTGCCCACTGCGGCGAGATCACCCGCGATGCTGCGCGCGAGTTCGCCGTCGTAGAAGTCGTTTAATCCGTTCTTTGCCAGCTGGCGCAGCGTTGCCGCGATGCGCGCTTGTTTCAGCACTGAACCGAATGCGGGCGCTTTGCCCTCAACCAGAAAGCGTTCGCCGAAGCCAGGCACGTCGATCAGTTCGGCGAGTTTGGCTGCGGTGCAATTGGTCTGGCTCTGCGTGACGACAATGCCGTGTTCGGCGTAGGCAATCGCATCGTCGAGCAGGCGCGACAGCGGCAGGCGTCCGCCCCAATGTTGTTTGGCGTAATCGATGGCCATGTTCCAGCCTGACACGGTGCCGGCGACGGTGTTGGCGGCGAGCGGGCCGCGCGATGGAATCGCAGTCAGATGCTGCTCACGATAGAAGTCGATGCTGGCGCGCGCCGCGGCGCGACCGCAGGCGTCGATCGTGACGACATCGCGGCCGGGTTCGTGAACCAGCCAGAAGCTGTCGCCGCCGATGCCGTTCATGTGCGGATAAACCACCGAGATGGTTGCTGCTGCGGCAATCATGGCTTCGAGTGCATTGCCGCCTTCGCGCAATACCGCACAACCAGACTCGGCTGCGGACGCGTGCGGCGCGACGAACATGCCCTGCTTTGCGTAAGTCGAATTGACCGTCATGCTGATTCCAATGATCTGAAAGCGGGGAAAGCTTTGATTAAGTCATCCCGCGAAGGCGGGGATCCGGCAAATACCCAAATATGCCCTGGATTCCCGCTTTCGCGGGAATGACGCTGATTCAATCAGCGCTTACCGGACGCATTATATGTTGCGTGGTGCGCAGGTAGAATCCCGCCATGCCCACCACCCTGATTTACGTCCACGGTTTCAACAGTTCGCCGGCCTCGTTCAAGGCGGGCGTTTTGCAAACGGCACTGGCGCAGCGCGCGCCAGCGATGAAATTTCTCGCGCCGGTGCTGCCGCATGCGCCGGCGGCGGCAGCGCGCCTGCTCGATGAACTCGCGGTGAAGTATCCCGACGCGATACTCGCCGGCAGCTCGCTCGGCGGTTATTACGCGACCTGGCTGGCCGAGCGACATGCGCTGCGCGCGGTGCTGATCAATCCGGCGGTGCGTCCGTATGAACTGCTTGAAGGGCATGTCGGACGGCAAAAGAATTTCCACACGGGCGAGGAATATGAATTCACATTGGCGCATGTGGAAGAATTGCGCGCGCTCGAATGCGCAGCGATTACGCCGCAGCGTTATCTGTTGATGGTCGAAACCGGCGACGAAGTACTGGATTATCGGCAGGCAGTCGCGCGTTACCAGGGGGCGCGGCAGTACATCATCGAAGGCGGTGATCACGGTTTTGGCGACTTTGAAAAACATCTGGGGGTGTTGTTCGATTTTCTGCATGACGCGGCGTGAGTTCTCGTATTGGCGGGGCCGCCGGCTTCGGCGTAGGATGGCGGGCGTTTCAATTTTTATCGGGGGAGCAACAATGCATTTAAAAACAAACTGGCTGCGGCAGCTTTTGGCCGTATTGGTGCTCGGTCTGTTCTGCAGCGGCTTCGCGCAGGCGCAGAAGTGGGTCAAGCTGGCGCCGTTTCCGGACGCGTCCGAAGAACTCTACGGCATCAGCTCGGGCGGCAAGCTCTATGTGTTCGGCGGCCTCGGGCACGACTGGACGCCGAAGGGTCTCGCGTTTGAATACGATCCGGCAACCGACAAGTGGACGAAGAAGAAAAACATGCCGCTGGTGTCGCACCATGTGGCGCTGGCCGAATTCAACGGCAAGATTTACATGGTCGGCGGCTTCATCAAACCGGCGACAGGGCCGTCGGCATGGCAGCCGGTCGACAATTTGTGGGAATACGATCCGGCCAACGACAGCTGGAAGGCGCTTGCCGCCATGCCGACCAAACGCGGTTCGCCGAATGCCGCCATCGTCAACGGCAAGCTCTACGTGATCGGCGGCGCAGGACTCAGCCCCGGCGCCAAGGAAACCGCACTGCATCCGGCGCGCCCTCAACGCGTGCTCGGCACTAACGAGGTCTACGACATCGCCACCGCTAAATGGGAGACGAAGAGTCCGATGCCGACGACGCGCAATCATGCCGCGATCGGTGTGGTGAACAACAAGATTTACGTCATCGGCGGCCGCGTCGGCAACGCCTTCATCACGCGCGCCAGCAACACTGACGTGGTCGAAGAGTACGATCCGGCGACCGACCAGTGGGGCGACCTCAAGTCGCCGATGCCAACGGCGCGCAGTGCCAGCGCCTGGGGCACTTACAAGGGCAAGATCTATGTCGCCGGTGGCGAATTGCGCACCGACCGCATGTCGGCGGCGTTCCGCGCGGTTGAAGCGTATGAGCCGGCGACCAATCGCTGGACAATATTGCCGTCAATGGCGGTGCAGCGTCACGGCCTGGCCGGTGATATTCTCGGCAACCGTTTTCATACGGTCAGCGGCAATGTGCAGTCGGGTGGTTCCGAAGGCATGGTGATTGCCACCGACGCACACGATGCGCTGGAACTCGACCCCGCGGGCAAATAACCGCAGCCGGGTTACAGACAGGCCGCATGCCCCCGGGTGTGCGGCCTTTTTCATGGCGGGGCCGGAGAGGGCTGCTGGGCTATAATCCGCGCCTTTCTCCGCGCAGCACGCATTGGCTCCCCCATGAATGTATTTTACGAAGAGGACGGCGGCTTCAAGGTCGGCGCCATCCTCGCCGACAACGACACCTCGCTGCAGGTCGAAGCGCCGCACGGCAAGCGCTCCAAGGTCAAGACGTCGGCGGTGCTGCTGCGCTTCGAGCAGCCGGCGCTGTCGGCCTTTATGGACGCGGCGCAGAAAAGCGCGGATGACATCGACGTCGATTTTCTGTGGCAGTGCTGCGGTGCCGATGAATTCGATTTCGAGAAAATCGGCCGTGAATATTTCGGCCATGCGCCCAACGCGCTCGAAGCGGCGGGACTCCTGCTGCGCCTGCACGGTGCGCCGATGTATTTCTACAAGAAGGGCAAGGGCCGTTACAAGGCCGCGCCCGAGGCGTCGCTGAAGGCGGCGCTGGCGAGCGTCGAGAAAAAGCGCCTGCTCGCCGAGCAGAAACAGACCTACATCGATGACCTTGCGGCAGGGCGCCTGCCGGCATCGTTCAAGCCGCTACTGTCGCAACTGCTCTATGCGCCCGACAAAAACAGTCTCGAGTGGAAGGCGCTTGAGGCCGCCTGCGAACAATTGAAGCTGGTGCCGGCGCGCGTGTTCGAGCGCTGCGGTGCGATCGCTTCGCCGCACGAATATCATCTCCATCATTTTCTGTTCGAACATTTTCCGGACGGCATGGACTTCGGCGCCATGTCTGCGGTGGTGATGCCGTCCGCTCTGCCGCTGGCGGAGACGCCGGCTTTCAGCATCGACGACGAAACCACCACCGAAATCGACGATGCGTTTTCGGTGCATGTCCTGGCCAACGGCAACACGCGCTTCGGCATTCATATTGCGGCGCCCGCACTCGGTATTGCGCCGGATTCACCGCTCGATGTGGCGGCACGCGCGCGCCTGTCCACCGTCTATTTCCCGGGCGACAAAATCACTATGCTGCCGCCGGCGGCGATCGACACCTTCACGCTGCTCGAAGGCGATGCGCGGCCGGCGCTGTCGCTCTATCTTGAAGTCGATGCCACGGGCGCGATCGTTTCGACCCACAGCCTGTGCGAATGCGTGCCGATCGCCGCCAATCTGCGGCATGGCGAACTTGAAAATGTCTTTACCGAGCAAGCACTCGCTATCGGGGGTATCGAACATCGGTTCGGCAAGGAGATCACTGCGCTGTGGCGCCTGGCGGCACAACTGCAGGCCGCCCGTGGCAAGGCCGATGCCCATGAACAGCAGCGTGTCGAATACAACTTCTACGTCGATGACGGTCGCGTGCGCATTGTCGAACGCCGTCGCGGTTCGCCGATCGACAAACTGGTCGCGGAAATGATGATCCACGCCAACGCCGAATGGGGGCGTGCTTTGCGCGAGGCGGGGTATATCGGCGCCTATCGCGCACAAACCGGCGGCGTGGCACGCATGACCACCGTGCCGACCCCGCACGACGGCCTGGGCGTGCAGCAATATGCGTGGTCGAGTTCGCCGTTGCGGCGGTATGTTGATCTGATCAACCAGCGCCAGTTGCTGGCCTTGTTCGCGCAGGCCGCGCCTGTCTATGCGCAGGGTGCGCCGGAAGTGATGGCGGCCCTGCGCGAATTCGAGCTTGCCTACGACAGCTATGGCGAGTTTCAGCGCATGATGGAACGCTATTGGTGCCTGCGCTGGATCGAACAGGAAGAGGCTACCGAACTCGATGCCACGGTGATCCGCGACAATCTGGTGCGTTTCGACCGCCTGCCGCTGGTGATCCGCGTGCCCTCGCTGCGCGATGCGCCCTCCGGCGCCAGCGTGCGTATCGCGGTGTCGCGGCTGGACTTGTGGGAATTGTCGCTACAGGCTGATTTCATTGCGCTAAATACGGCCCCGGCCGCAGGCTGATTCTATAAATAACCTTAAATAAACGTTGCAAAGCGTTGTGGTATAAGGTAATTTATGCGTATCCGTAGACGTGCCGTCAAAACCGACGACGGCCGAGGCGCGAATGCCGATATGAGTGCGATAGGCTTACCGAAGAACCTGATGCCGGGACGCAGCTGGAGCCCGCTCGATCCCCTGCTGCTGCAGGATCGCTGGCGTGCCTTTCAGCGCCGCTGGATGGCGCTCGATTACGAAACCCGCTTTCAATACGCCGTGCTTGCATCGGTTTTGCTGCACGCCTTCGTCCTCTTCGGCATTACCTTCCGTCCGCCCGATTTGTCGAAACTCGGCGACTTCGCGCCGGCGCTGGAAATTGTTCTCGTCAACGCGAAATCGAAGACGGCACCGCAGCAGGCCGACCTGCTCGCCCAGCACAATCTGGATGGCGGCGGCACCACCGATCTCGAGCGCAACGCGAAGAGCCCGTTGCCGGTTTCGCAGAACGACAAGCAGACCACCGAAGTGGCGATGGAATCGAGCCGCCTGCAACAGCTCGAGCAGGAGGCGCGCCGCCTGATGACGCAGGTCAACGCGCAGACCAAAATCGATTCGGCGGCACCGCAGCCGCAGCAGCAGACCGAAACGAAGGTCGCGCCGACGGCGCAGGACATCATGAGCAAAAGCCTCGAAATCGCGCGGTTGGAGGCGCAGATTTCGAAAGACTGGGACACCTATCAGAAGCGGCCGCGCCGCCAGTTCGTCGGCGCGCGCACCCGCGAATATCGCTTCAGCCGTTACATCGACGACTGGCGGCAGAAAATCGAACGCATCGGCACGCTGAACTACCCGGCAGCCGCGCGCGACCAGAAAATCTACGGCAGCCTGCAACTGACGGTATCGATCAAGCCCGACGGCGCGGTCGAGAACGTCGAAATCAACCGTTCGTCCGGCCACAAGGTGCTCGACGAGGCGGCGGTGCGCATCGTGCACATGGGTTCGCCCTACGCCGCTTTTCCGGCCGACATCGCCAGAGACACCGACATTCTCAGCATCACGCGGACCTGGATTTTTACGCGATCCGACCAGCTGGCAACGGAGTGACGGCTACAATCGCGGGTTATGACTGACCGCTACGCCGTCGTGGGCAATCCTGTCGCCCACAGCCTCTCACCGCAGATCCACGCCGCCTTCGCGCGCCAGAGCGGCGCCGATGTTGAATACACGCGGCTACTCGCACCGCTCGACGGTTTTGCCGCCAGCGTGAACGCGTTTCGCGCCGGGGGCGGGCGCGGCGTCAATGTGACGCTGCCGTTCAAGCTCGAAGCCTGGCGGCTGGCAACGCGCCGCAGCGAGCGCGCCGAACAGGCCGCGGCCGCCAACACGCTGAAGTTCGACGGCGACGAGATCTTTGGCGACAACACCGACGGCGCGGGCTTGACACGCGATATTGAAATCAATCTGGGCGTCGCGTTGGCCGGCAAACGCATTCTCTTGCTCGGTGCCGGTGGCGCCGCGCGTGGTGTCCTGCTGCCGTTGATCGAACGCAAGCCGGTGGCACTGGTGATTGCCAATCGTACCGACGACAAGGCGCGTGATCTAGCCGCGCATTTCAGCCGCTGGGGCCGTTGTGTGGCGCGGCGGTTCGACGAACTCGGCGCCGACGGTGGTTTCGATGTCGTGATCAACGCCACCTCGGCCAGTGTTGCAGGTGCGTTGCCGCCGCTGGGTGCCGGCGTGTTCGCGCCCGGTGCGCTGGCCTATGACATGATGTACGGCGAAAAGGCCGCGCTCTTCTTGAATTTTTCACGCACACAGGGCGCGGCGATGGTTGCCGACGGGCTTGGTATGCTGGTCGAACAGGCTGCAGAATCATTCTTCGTCTGGCGTGGCGTGCGCCCGCACACCGCACCGGTAATTGCACAGTTGCGGGAAAAGCGCTGATGGCACCGCGCCAAGCGATGCACGAAGGCGGCTGATTCCGTGTTCCGCCTGTTACGCTTTATCGGCCGCAGCATTGGCTACTCGATACTCGCCGCGCTGATCGGACTGGTGCTGGTGCAATTCTGGTTTTTCCTGCACATCTGGTACTGGGTCGACCACAATCCGTCGTCCACCGCGTTCATGGACGCACGGCTTGAACGCCTGCGCGAAAAAAATCCGCAAACCGCCCTCGAATACCGCTGGGTTTCCTATGCGCGCATATCACCCAATCTGAAGCGCGCGATCGTCGTCGCCGAAGATGCCAAGTTTCTCGGTCACGAAGGGTTCGACTGGGATGGCATCCGCAGTGCCTTCGAGCGCAACCGGCAGAAGGGCAAGGTCGTCGCCGGCGGTTCCACCATCAGCCAGCAACTGGCGAAGAACCTGTTTTTGTCCGGCGAACGGACGTGGTGGCGCAAAGCGCAGGAGGCGGTGATTACGGTGATGATGGAGGCCGTCATGTCGAAGCGGCGCATTCTGGAGATTTATCTGAACGTGATCGAATGGGGCAACGGCGTGTTTGGCGCCGAGGCGGCGGCACGCTACCATTTCGGCGTGCCGGCCAGCGAATTGAGCGCCGGGCAGGCGGCGCAACTGGCGGCGATGGTGCCGAGCCCGCGCCGCTATGGCCCGGGCACCGAAACGCCCTACCTCGCCAGGCGTACTGAAATCATCCTCTCGCGCATGGGCGCGGTGGCATTGCCCTAGCGCAGGCGCCGGACAAAAAAAGAGCCGGCTTCTAAGCCGGCTTGGGAGGAAGGGCCTGGAGCCGCGCATGCGCGCGGGGGCCCTTGGAGGAGACGTCTGGCAATGGGGACATCAATCTTCGTCGAGTCTTCCAAGCAATTCGCAGGCAATGTTTTGCGCTTCGGATTCGTCCCATCCCTCTTCGGGAAAAACGTCGGTCCAGTCGGCCGCGTCGTGTTTCAGCGGAAAGCCTTCGAACTCTTTGCTGTGGACATGGGTCTGGTTCATTTCGATCTCCGGCGCATTGGCTTGAGTCGAATATTGCGCGTGAAGCGGTTTCGGCCAAACGGTTAACAGAGCGGGAAAAAGGCCGCATATCGGGAAATCGTATGTTCGTTGCACACACCGCCGGCTTGACCCGGAAGCGGCCACGGCATAACCTGCACCGACTCAGGAAACGGCTGCCAAGGCGATGATTCAACAGCAATCGCGACACCCAAAATTTTTACTGCAGGCGTCCGTGCGGACGGCGGCGGCATGGGGCCTGTGCCTGTTTTGGATTGCGGGTGCCGTGGCGCAAATGCCGGCGGCCTATCCAATCGAACAGGGCGCGATACACACGCCGCTGGCGGGCGCCGGCGATGCCGCGCGCGGACGCGCGATTGTGCTGAGCCGGGAATCCGGCAATTGTTTTCTCTGTCATGCATTTCCAGACGCCGAAGGTTCACCGGCGGGCAATCTCGGGCCCGCCATGGCGGGGGTCGGCGCACGCCTGAATGCCGGCCAGTTGCGCTTGCGGGTGGTTGACTCCTCGCGCATCAATGCGCAGTCGATCATGCCGGCGTACTATCGCGTTGAAGGGCTGACGCAGGTCGCGGCGGCGTTTCGTGGAAAATCGTTGTTGAATGCCCAGCAGGTCGAGGATGTCGTTACCTATCTCACACAACTGAAATGAAAATATTCCTGCATAGACGAGGTTTTATCGCGCGCATCGCCGCCTTGATGGTGCTGCCGTTCGTCGCCCAGCGTCGCGCCTTTGCGCAGAGCGAAGCCGTGGACAGCCTGATCGAAAAAATCACCGGCGGCGCGCCGCTGCAGCGCGGGCGCGTCAAGCTCGAAATCCCGACGCTCGCCGACAACGGCAACTCGGTCAGCCTGCGCGTCGTCGTCGACAGTCCGATGACGCCGTCGAACCATGTGAAGAGCATCCATCTGATTGCGCCGAAAAATCCGCGGCCCGGTGTGGCCAGCTTTTTCTACGGTGCGGGGGCGGGGCGGCCGCAGATCAGCACGCGCATCCGTTTGTCGGGATCGCAGGGCGTGATCGCGGTGGCCGTGTCCGCCTGCTGGGACGCAAGCTGATGGCCGCGCGTATTTCCGTGCCGCAAAACGCGCGCCGCGGCGACAGCATCGAGATTCGCGTCGCCATCCAGCACCCGATGGAAACCGGGTATCGCACCGACGACAACGGCACCTCGATCCCGAAAAACGTCATCAACAAACTCGCCTGTCGCTATAACGGCGTCGAAGTGTTTCGCGCCGAAATGGGTTCCGGGATTTCTGCCAATCCCTATCTCTCATTTTTCATCATCGCAGCGAATTCAGGCGAACTGCGTTTCGACTGGGTCGATGATGCCGGGGTAACGGGCAGCGAACGCACTTCAATCATTGTCGCGGGATGATCCGGAACCGCCTGATAGTCGTGCTGTTTGCCGCATCAATTTCTGCGGGGGTGATGGCGCAATCCGCGGTGCGACCCGTGCCGCTGAAATCGGGCATCGAATTCACCGGCGCCGAAGTGCGCGCACTGCAGAACGACGAATTCGCCAATCCCGGCATGTTGTGGGTGACGCGCGGTGCGGCCGCGTGGGAGCAGTCGGCGGGAGGCGAAAACCGTTCCTGCGCAGGGTGCCATGGCGACGCGGCGAAAAGCATGAAGGGCGCGGCGATGCGCTACCCGCAAATCGACAAGGCGGACGGCGGCCTGATCAATCTTGAGGGGCGTATCCAGCAGTGCCGCGAACAGCGCCAAAACGCGGCGCCACTCAAGTACGAGTCGGAGGAACTGCTCGGGCTGACATCGTATATTCGC
>CALQCM020000017.1 GCA_943329075.2 Chitinophaga pinensis
ACTGACCGCTGCAATTAACGAGTATGTCGGTTTGCACAACAAAAATCCCAAGCCTTTTGTCTGGACTGCCAAGGCCAATGACATCCTTGCCAAAGTCATTCGCGCCAACAGCCGTTTAAGTTCCAAACAGAATGAAGCACTACACTAGATAGCCGCTACGAGTGTTTGTGTCCTGCACTTGCACTATTTGCCGGTGCTGTTCCCGGGGCGGGTTTGGGATAGCGGATAACGACGACTTGTTCATCGGTTTCGAACCAGAATTCGCCGTGTAACCCATTGGCATCACCGGTGATCAACAAGATCAGGCCGTCCTCCTCGCGAACTTCGGTGACGGTTTCCCAGGCGAATGTTGGATGGGAGCTGCTCCCAGTACCGTTATAGACGTGGTCGTTCACCCGCACCTCCGACGCCACCACACTTATTTTGTTGGTCATGATCGGTGTCCTGTCTGTCAATACTGCACGCAAACAGCCTCGCAACCGCGAAGGTGGAGCAGCGATACCGGATGCCTCCGAGGCTGGTATGAGCATCCTCCCGTAGAGTAGTCTCGTCGCCATCACGGGTAAAGGGTTTTAATTGCTACTGCGCACCTCGATTGTTTCTTGGCGGGCGTGGAGCTGTGTTCCGAATGCGCGACTGTGCGCCAGCAGGTCCTCGCATATCACATTCCATTGCGGGTCGAGGCACGATAGCAGCGCCGGTGGAACGTTAACGCCGGTTTTTACCGGCAGCAGATAACAATCGTGCAATCCGTTCTTATCGATGGCGGCGCCGAACAGGAACGACTTGAGCGTTTCGCCGGTAAAAAACGTTGTCCCTGTATCGAACAGAAGATTGGCGCAGCAGCTGCTTCGCGTAGCCTCGCCATCATTCCCCCCGAGGCCGCATAATGTGGTAATTCGTTGATCTGACCGAGAAACGAAGTCACTATACAGTCTACAGTCGCGTGTAAGCACTCGAAAAGTTTCGAGAGTTCACTTAATATACGTTAATCCGCATCGGTCACGCCGCTGGCATGTGGAGCGACAACATGCGTGGTGCAGTTTTAACGCGGGCGACCCGTTATTGATCGGGAAACCCATAGGAGGATCAAGTAAGTGAAGAGAAAATTCACATTGCGGTTTGATGAGACGAAGAACAAATGGGTCCTGAAGCACGATCCCACTGAGAAAATCATCAGGGTCTTTGATACTAAAGAGGATAGCACCAGAGCGGGTGTGTTACGCAGCGCACTGGGACGGCAGGGCGGGATCGTAATAGTCCGGACCAAGACTGGCACTTTTGAGGAAGAGAGGAACTTCCCGGGGATGGGCAGTTGACCATGGGCAACAATCCCTCGAAAACCAAACGCTGCCCCGTGTGCAAGCTGTGGATTGATTCCGCCACTGCGCGGCCGTTGTCACGAACGCTTGTGGGGGGCGGTGTCCGCCTTGTTTGTCCGGACTGCTTTGCCAGGGGTATGGCGGTGAGGAAGGCCGTTCAGGAAACGGATAGTCGTTAGGCTCGTTGAGTGTAATCGGTCTACCTGCAAGGCGATGGGTTTGAGGGCCGTATCCGGACGTTCAGCGAGTATGGCGTTACACTGACGCCCGGTTAACCCCCAGGAGCCTCACCATGGCCAGTTCAGACCGTGAAGTCGTCGTCGTAGACATCAAGATCCCCTTTTTTTCGATGGTCATCCTCATGGTCAAATGGGCCATCGCAGCGATACCCGCCGTGATGATCCTGTTCTTCATTGGTGGACTAATGGCAACGGTCGTCGGAATGATTTTTGGGGCTGGGTGGCACCACTGGAACTGGGGTGGGGTGGGGCCTGGGACGGGGATGTGACCTTTGGGGGGCGTGCGGCGGGCGCGTTGCGGAACAAGGGCAGAGGCGTTTACTGCTCCGCGAACGTACCGCGATTCTTTGCGCCGAACTGATTGGCAATTCCACCACCGGCGCCGATTGCGCGTTAACCGGTGTTTGTCGAGTGGCGGTGGTGGTCAATGGCAGATTGGCACAACCTGCCGAGCCTGATCGAATTGGAATCAGCGGTAACGATTCTGTTTAGACAAAGACCATGCCGCCATTAATCGGTATGGTTTGCCCTGTGATGTAGCTGCCCTTCTCTGAGGCGAGAAAGGTGCACATTTCGGCGATTTCTTCAGCGCGGCCACGTCGTTGTGCTGGAACGTGCTCGCGAATCCAGCGGTCAAAGTAGTCGGGATCCAAATCCGGTTGCTGGTCCCATGACACCGGTTTAGGTGTGTTTTCCATATGCCCCGGCGCGACGTGGTTGCAGGTGATGCCCTGGTCGCCGAGTTCGTTGGCGATGGCTCGCGTGAGTCCAATGATCCCTGCTTTGGCGGCGGCATTGGCTGATTTGAATTTCGAACCGCGGATGCCGGCAACGCCCCCGATGTTAATGATGCGGCCCCATTTCTTTTCCATCATCGGTTTGGCGAATTCGCGTATGCAGTAAAAGGCGCTGTAGAGGCTGGTCTTCATGACTTCTTCCCAGCGTTCATCGGTAGTGTCGAGAAGTTTGCTCATTGGAGCGATGCCGACACTGTTAACCAGAATATCGACGACCCCGATTTCACGCGCTGCCTGTTCCGCCATCGACCGCACCTGACGGCTGTCTGTTACGTCCGCAACGATCAGGGTTGCTTTGCGGCCGAGCGCACGCACTGCGCGCACCGTTTCCTCGCCCTCGGCAACGCTGCTTCTGACGTTGATGACGACATCCGCTCCCTCGCGCGCGTAAGCTTGTGCGATAGCGGCGCCAATATTGCGGCCTGAGCCGGTGATCAAAGCGACGTGTCCTTGCAGCAGCATGATGGTTCCCTAGGTTCTGTGTGAACGTTTTATTTGGTGGCCATGATACTACCGTACGCGCGATGTCGATGATGATCGGGTATGATTTGCGGAACTGATTGGATCGAAAATATGACGAAATTGATTTTCAGCGGTGCGCGTTTGATGGTTGCAGCGATATTGATCTCGGCGTGTGCGGGTGCTGTGGCGGAGGTGTATCCGACCAAGCCGATACGCATGGTGGTTGGTTTTTCAACGGGCGGCGGACCGGACATTGTGGGGCGATTGATCGCGCCCAAGATGGCGGAAATTCTCGGGCAGCAGGTGGTCGTTGACAACCGACCGGGCGCGGGCGGGAGTATTGCCGAAGAAATTGTAGTCAAATCGGCACCCGACGGTTATACGATACTGGCTTGCTCAAACAGTCTTTCGATCAATCCGAGTCTGTACAAGAATCTACCCTATGTACCGCTGCGCGACCTTGCGCCAGTGAGCCTAACCGGAATCAGCGGGCAAATGCTTGTGGTTGCGCGCGCACTCCAGGCGAGATCGATCGAAGAGGTGATCGCACTGGCGAAATCGAAACCCGGACAGTTGACGTACGGGTCGTCAGGCAATGGCTCGGGCTCACATCTGTCGGGCGAATTGTTCAAGGTCATGACCGGCGTACAAATCACCCATGTCCCGTACAAAGGCGGCGGACAGGGTGTGGTTGCGCTGTTGAGCGGCGATGTTTCGATGATGTTTGCCGCGGCAGCGCCGGCGCTGCCATTTGTAAACTCCGGGCGTATGAAGGCGCTGGCAGTGACCACCGCAAAACGCATGGCCGCCGCGCCTGACGTGCCGACAATGGACGAAGCGGGGGTCAAAGGTTATGAGTCATTTCCGTGGTACGGCGTATTGGCGCCTGCGGGAACGCCCAAGCCGGTGATAGACCGCCTCAATGCAGCAGTGATTGCCGCAGTAAAGTCGCCTGAGTTGAAGGATCGCTACGCGACGCTTGGCGTCGAACCGGCCAGCGGTACGCCTGCGGAATTCAGGCGATTTGCCGAAGTCGAACTCAAAAAATGGGCGCAGGTTGTCAGGCAGGGGGCATTGAGAGCGGATTGAATAGAATGAATCCGGGATGCTCAAAAAATAGGAGGCACTGAAAATGCGGTAGTTTTGGGCTGCAAGGGTTCTCGCCCAGAACTCAATTTGTACGGCACGTATGCCGTAAAACTTCGGTAATTGCGGTGCATTAGCGGAGCACGGTGGCGCTGTCGTTGGCGAGGTTCGCCATTGTGCTTGCTCGTTTCGACGGTGCTGGCGGACGCCTTGGGCTTATGAATTACAAAATTTATTATCACTCAACCTGATCTGCCACCGAGATCGCGGCAATACAATGCTCTTCCTATTTTTTGACCATACGAGTTTCTTCCCATGCAACCTTCTCTCCAGAGAATGATGCACTTGGTTTTTGCGCGCATCAACGTATACGCGTTCGGCAAAAAATGGAAAACACATGATAAAACGGACATTCAACCACAGCAGTTAGATTGCATTGACCTCGAGTTTGGGCGCACTCAACGCAGGTGAGCAGATCTCCCAATCAGGATAGAGGCATTGCTCGATCAATGCGCCCGGCATCCCCCCGAGGGGCGGGGCAGGGCTAATCGGCGCGTATGCCTCTCTCACGGATCAATTTACCCAGCTTGGATACGTCACCGGTTAGCTGTTCATAAAACTCTTTACCTGTATTGCCAACCACTTCGATGCCCTGGTTGAAAAAATATTGCTTCACCTCAGGTTGCTGAATGATCGAAACGATTTCGCGATTTAATTTTTCGATAATCAGGGACGGGGTCATGGCGGGGGCCATGACGCCATACCAAATGCTTGATTCAAAGCCCGGCATTCCCGCTTCGGCTAATGTCGGCCACTGTGGCACCAGACTCGAACGCCCCGGGCTGGTGACGCCCAGAACGCGAAGCCGCCCGCTGGTGACATGGGGACGCGCAAGGAAAACAGCCGGAAATAAAATCTGTATCTCGTTGCCCATCAAAGCGGCAATTGCCGGAGCGATTCCCTTGTAGGGGATGTGCGTCATATCTATCCGGGCATTGGCTTTGAATAATTCGCCGGCCAGGTGTATCGGACTACCGGCGCCGGATGAGCCGAAATTTATCCTCGTCGGGTTACTTTTCGCGTAGGAGATAAATGCTTGAACCGATGTTGCAGGGAAAGAGGCGTTCAGCACTGCAACCAAGGGCGAGATCCCGACCAATGTTATTGGGGTGAATGACTTTACGGCATCAAACGACAACTTTGGGTATAAAGCGGGGTAGGCAGCCTGGGTGCTCATAGCGATGAGTAGTGTGTGGCCATCAGGGTCAGCCCTTGAGGCCATTTCAGTCGCGAGGATGCCTGCCGCAGCCGGTCGATTGTCGATCACCACGGATTGTCCGAGACGTTCCGAGAGTTGGCTGCCGATTTGTCGTGCGATTAAATCGGAGCCTCCTCCCGGAGCGAACGGCACCAGTATACGGACCGGCTTCTGCGGATAACTGGTGGCGGAATATGCGGTTGAGAAAAGGAATGCCGGGGATAAGAAAAACGTGATTGCCAAAAGCAATAAGAATAGGTTTTCTGAAGGCGTCTGTTTTTGTTTGTGCATCCCGGGATTCCTCAAAACGTTATGCCGATGGTCAGGCCAGATGGCGGACGCTTCAAGAGGTCGTCATGCCGAGGTGATAAGAGTATTGCATTTCTCCGGCTGCGGATATTTAATCAAGGCCGGACGGGTTTCATGGTCTTTCCCGATCCCTTATTTACCCATCCCAAATAAAACTAGTCAATGATATTTGGTGCTGGTCTAAAAAATTAGGGGCGAGATTCAACGGTTCATGTTGGTGCGACCAATAAGCGTTGGCAATATTCCTGACGGCGGGCGCGTTGAGCAACAAGGGCAGAGGAATTTACTGCTCCGCGAACGTGCCGCGATGCTTTGCACCGAGCTGATCGGCAATTCCACCACCGGCGGGGTGTGCGGCTGTTCCTTAAGGTGTCGTGCCTGCCAGCGGGTTGTTGATGTTCAGGGTTCCACTCTTCACGGAAGCCGCGAGCTGGATGCGGCGGTTCGGCGGCGGATATCTTACAAATCGATTGCTGTCTTCGGCCGATGCGACGGGCGGGTATCTTGTCAGGCCATTGTTTTCGGTGTTCGAATCGAGTGGCGGATATCTGACGAAATTAGCGCTTTCCACAGTCGAATTACTCGTCGGGTGACGCACCGCGTGGGCGTCGTTGTGTTGGCCGGTTTTCGCGCTCGTCGCCGGTGTTGTCTCATCGCCTGGCTGCACGGGATATCGAACGAAATAGGCTTCACCTGCGGCATTTGAAAATGGCACGCTGCCGGTCAGAAATAGTGTTGCTGCAGTCAATGCCAGAATCTTCGTGCTGACCATGTTTTTCATGCCTTTGCACTCCTGTGTGGATGCGACAACCCGGATCCAGCGCCTGCTGGGTCTATTCACGAAAGATGTAGCAAAGGATGTGCCTGTTATTCAAAGCATGCAGAATCAACACGTTATATACATTCTGCCATTTTAATGACGTTTCATCGGTGCGCTTTTTATGCCGCGAGCGTCGTCATTTTTGTGACCGAGATTCGATGGCGCTGAGGTTTTTCCTTCAATCACAGGGAATTTGCCGAACACCGGCGGCGCTTTTTGGGGCGCGCACTAGATTTTGGTGGTTCTGAATCTGTAAACGCTAGATGTTGTGGGGTTCGCGTAGAGCGCCAGAATCAATAATAAAAAGCTGGCGTAACGCATTAAAAACATGTGAAATGTTGATAATATTGAATGTGTCAATCAGTAATTCAGCACACCGTAGTGTTACGCCAAAACGGTCATACATTCAGTAAAAAAAAGCATAAGAGGCCAGGATGAGCGCTGTAAAGATTCTGATTACCAGCCAAAAAGGTGGCGTCGGCAAAAGTACTATCTCCGCCAACCTTGCAGCTTATTTTTCGGACGTAAAATTCAAACGCGTTACCCTGATCGATTTCGACCATCAGGCAACCGCGAGTTACTGGATGAAGCGCTGCATCTTCCGGGCTGCGGTCAGGATCTGCGATGCTCTTTCTTATAAGTCCTCAGGGCTGAGCTTATTAAAAGCGAAGGAGGAGTTGCGAATCGCGAGTGCCGCCTCGGATATCGTAATTGCTGACCTGACCTGGGTTGATATTTTTCCGGATAGCTTTTTCTTTGATTATGACTTGATCATTATTCCATCGTCGCTGTCCGGTATTGAACTGGCAAGCGCAACGGATTTCTTGACCCGGTTTGCCCCGGTTTTCAATTCGCGCAATCTGCATACGCCCCAGATCATCCTGATGCCGAACCGCTTGCTCGACATTAATAATTACCGGACCTTCTTTAACAATTGCGGCTTTCCGGTTCCATTCAGCCTGACCAGCCCGATCATGTTTTCAAAGCCGGCGCAGGAGTCGTTTGGCGAGACTTATTTTTTCAAGAGCGGCGACAGTGCGCTGAAAGAGTCATTTCTGGTCGTCTGCAAGGAAATCGAAGAGTTGGTCAGTGATCTCGTCGTGAGAAAAAACAAGAAAATGCAAACCCTGACAGGGGTTGCCTCCATCAAGCGTTCGAATGGCGGGGGACTGCTCGATAAGTTTATAGCGAGCCGCAATGCTGTCAGGAAAGAGGAGGCCGTGCCCGCTCCCCGCATGAAAGCCGAACACAAATGGTTTGGATTTCTTCAACGCTAGAGATCCCGGAAGATTCACAACACGGGTAAATTGAAAAGCGACCAACGATGAAACATTTCGATCCAAGTATTGGCTGGAAATCGCCGGTTGTTTCTCTGGGACTTGAGAAAAAATCCCGAGCAACGGGAGCCGGGAGCGATGACGCTGACCAAAGCGCATCCCATGGTTTGGATGCCCCGGTTGGCGAGCATTCTGCCGCTACCAGTACTATTTTTCATTTCAGCCGCTTCGGTAACCCGCTGCGTATTTCGGGATTCGACACGGTAGACGGCGATGCGGCCGCGGTGGAAGATAAATCCGCGCCGGTTGCGGAGCCTGCGCAGGAAGTGGCGCAGGGGTCTGCGGCTCAAAGTCCGCTGGCGTTACTTTCTTTCAGCACCGCCATTAATGAGATGTTTTCTGCGCTCGCAATTCGTGACGGGCAGTCAAATGAGTTGCAAGACGTCGTAGAGAGCATGCGTCATTTGTCGGTGAAACTGGACGAAAAGCAGCGCCTCGAAGAAATCCTCGGTAGTGTCAACGAGGAAATTGCCGCCTTAAGGAATACGCTTGATGAGCGGGTGCTGGCTGCGCATGCACGGGAAAAGCAGGCATTAACGGCCAGCAAAGTCCGGGTCGAGCTCATGCAAGAACTGGTGAGTTCCCTTGTGATGTCCGGTGAGGTTCGGCACAAAAAATGAAACCGCTCAGAGCGTTCGAGTTTTCTTTGTGGGTTGTATTGACCCATTGGTATGCACTGATTTTGGTGATTGTTTTCGAATGCACACACAGCGGCACTGGCTGGATAGCGGAAGTGCCGAGGGATTACTGGCTTGCCGAAGTCGTTGATGGCCTGGCTGGCGGCAAGGTGCAGGCCGGCGCGCTGTTGGTGTTTTGCTTGTACGCGCTGATAACAGTCAGCGCTTTGGTGTTGGTATACATTTTCGCCAAAATTGCAGCCAATGCGATCGGCACCCTTAAACGCAAAGCTGACTTGAAGATAACGGCCGCCGGGTCCGCGACGTCTTCCTCCGTGGCGGCAGCCGACGACAGTGATATCGGGACGCTGCTGGTCACGCGTCCCGATCTGCAAGCGCATATCGAGAATTTCAGGAATCAGATGAGAAAAGTCTCGGGAAATCCGGGATAGGCGAGATTAAGCGGGTGCTACAACCCGGTGCCGCGACAGGTGTTCGCGACGGACGGCGGGATGCCCCGAATACGTGCAAGGCGATCGGGAACATCTAGCTCCACGGGGTCACGGTGTCGTGGCGGATCGATTGTTGCCGTTAATTGAAAATCTCATCACCAAAAAGGTGAATGTGAGGGCGACTGTAGTGGGGTGATGCTTATTTTTCCCCTAACAACGCCTTCGCCGTGAGCGTGCACAATTGCTCACGTTCACTAGGCGTAAGCCCTGGTATTGCATCAATGGCTCCGATGGGATCAACAGGTCCCATGTCAAAGGGATGATCAGTGCCGATCACCACGCGGTCCGCACCGACCATGTTGATCAAGTGGCGCGTTGCACGCGGTTAGTGAGTGAGCGAATCGAAATAAAAGCGACGCAACAGGTCACGCGGTGACGTCTGCGAGTTCTTCTTCGGTTCGGAGCGCACGCTGTGGCCATGAACGAAACGACCAATCTGGTATGGCACGTATCCGCCCCCATGCGCGAGGACAATGCGCAGCTGCTTTAGCTCATCGAGCGCCCCACTGAACATGAGGTTCGCCACCATGAGCGTTGTGTCTAGCGGAAAACCGACAAAATTGGACAAGTAGTAATCGTCCATGCCGCCGTGCGCAATACACTGGTACGGATGTGCAAAGATAAAACAGCCAAGCTGCTCTATTGTCTTCAAAACCTTCCGAAATCGAGGGTGTGCGAGTGTGTCGCCTTCAATCGACGTGGCAATTTCTACGCCTTTGAATCCATATTCCTTAACTACGCGCTCAAGTTCCGCAATTGCGGCATCTGGATCCTGCATCGGCAGGTGCGCCATACCGCGCAGCCGATCCGGGCGCACTTCGACCATTTGCGCGATTCCGTCATTTGCCAGTATGGCAACCTCTAGGCCTTTATCTGGACTGAGCCCATAAAAATAGATCGGGGGCGCAACTGAAATGACTGAGACATCGAGGCCTACTCGATCCATCCACTCAACCTTGGCATCGGCATCGTAGAACTCTGGCTTGAGTTCTGCCTGAGGACCATGCACCGCGAAGTAGCGTTTGCCATCTTTCACTTCGATCCTGGTGCCGTAGCGGTCTGGATTTAGCTCGATCGCATCCATTACAGTGCGCGGAACAACATGGGAATGAATATCGATGTTCATATTTCTTTGGGTCCTTGAATGCCTCGCACGTAGAGGTTTGATTGTTAGCCAATGAGGAGTGCGGCTCTGCCGATGATTTTTCCCTGCTCGATTTTCTCGTGCAGGGCCTCTGCGTCTGCAAGGCGGCGTATGTCGCTCACGATCGGCCACACCTCACGGCGCGCTACCAGTTCGAGCGCGTCGAATATGTCGCTGCGAGTGACGTAACGGCTGCCGAGCAGTTCCTGCTCGTTTAACATCAGGTTGAGAGAGGCAAAACTTACGGGCTGTCCTGCGCCGCCCAACGTAACCAGACGGCCGTGGCGTCCCAGCGCCTTCACCGCAGCCTCGAGCGTGGAAGTCGAGGAAACATAGTCGATCGCCACGTCGACGCCTTTGCCGTTGGTGAGATCGAGCAGCGCCTGCACAACATTGTTTGCCGCCACATCGACCACTTCGTCAGCGCCCGCTTTTCGACAGGCGTCGAGTTTATCCGACCCACGGTCGACCGCGATCACCCGTGCGCGCGCCCATTTGGCGAGCATCACCTGGTGAATGCCGAGACCGCCGCCGGCACCGAATACCGCCACGGTTTCGCCGGCCTTCACGCGCGCCCGCCGTAGTACCTTGTAGGGCGTGGCGAGCGCATCGGTCACGACGCCTACCTCGGCAGGGTGTGCTTTGTAATCCAGAGTCTGTGGCAATTTCAGGAAAATGTGCGCCGGCAGTTTGATGTATTCGGCGTAGCCGCCGTCGCAACTGATACCGACATTGCCGCCGGAGTTTTCGCACAGCGGCTCGAAATTGGTCAGGCAGGGGCGGCAATGACCGCAATTGAGATAGTAATAGGCGGTGACGCCGTCGCCGATCGCAAGGCCGCTGACGCCGGCACCCACGGCGACGATTTCACCGGTGATTTCGTGACCAATGATGCGCGGGAACTTCGCGGTGATGCGGCCCGCCTTGATGTGCTGGATGGTGAGGCCGGAGCCGCAGGCCAGCACGCGTGCCACTGCTTCGCCCGGGCCGGCGACCGGGTCAGGCACATTGACCAGTTCGAAGGGCGTTTTAGGCGCATTAAGGACGAGGGCTTTCATCGAGGTCCACCTACCTTCGATCTAGTCGTTGAATATGAAATTGGCAGCTTTAAGGAACAGCGTTCGGTTGACGCCGTCCGAATGCAGGAACGCTGCCGCATCGCGTACTAGTTTCTCAACGCCGAATTCCTTCATGTAACCGTGGCCGCCGTGGATTTCGAGCGTCCAGGTAGCGATCTTCCATGCCGCTTGCGACGCCATCGCCTTGGGCAGCGTGCCGAGCGTTTTGTCCCAACCATGTTCCTGATGGTCGGCGAGCCAGCACGCGCGGTGGATGTACGAGCGGGAGGCGTCCATCAGCATGCGCATTTCGGCAAGTTGCGCACGGATGCCGTCGTGCTCGATGATCGGTTTGCCACCCTGCACACGCAACTTTGCCCATCCAACCGCCTTTTCATAGAGCGCACCCGCAACGCCGATAATGGAGGCGGCAGCGTAGCCGTTTGATTGCGGGAAAAACTCGGCGAGTACGCCGAAACCCTTGCCGGGCACGCCAACTACGTTTTCGTCCGGTATAAAGCAATCCTGAAAAATTAGTTCGGCGTTGTTGGCCAGGCGTTCTCCCATCTTGTCGTGCACCCGGCCGATGGTGAAGCCGGGGCGGCCGCGTTCGAGCAGGAAGCAGGTGGAACCTTCGGCGAGCGGCTTGCCTTTTTCAGTCTGCACGAATAGCAGATAGAAGCTTGCGCGATTGCCGTTAGAGATGAAATGTTTCATGCCATTGACGATCCAACCACCCTTAGTCTTTTCGGCGGTGGTGCGAAACGGCGTAGGGTGAGGCAGGAAATAGTTCGAGGCGTTATCTGGTTCAGTGATGCCAATACCGAGCATGCCCTGCGGGTCGGCGGCGAATTCCGGTAATACGCGAGCGCGCTGCTCTTCATTGAGTGCTTTCTCCATGATCTGCGCTATCTTGAGGGTCTGCGCGAAAATCACCGATACTCCCAGATCGCCCTTGGCCAGTTCCTCGATTACCATCGAGGTAGTTAGTGAATCGGTGCCGAGGCCACCGTATTTTTCGGAAAGCGTCATGGTGCGAATGCCGACCTCATTGGCCTTTTCAACAATCTCAAAGGAATAGCATTTGGCGGGGTCAGGGTCTGCATCCAGTTTGGCTGCTCGCGGAGTTACTTCTTCCTTAACAAAGCGCTTGACCGTGTCCAGAATCGCTGCCTGATCCTGATTCATAATAAAAATGGGTTCCATTGTGGGTCTCTCTTTTTTAGTGATTAGCTGTTGACGCCGCATCTTGAAAAAATCCAACCGATATTCTTTGGTAGGTGCAGTTCGCCACGAAATCTAAATTAGCCATTTTATTTTCCGCGCCGGTCCTCGGTAAACCAGTCGAACAGCGCATTGCAAAAATTGCTGATAAGACGCTGCAATTCGGTATATTTCTCGTGCCAAATGACGTCATTTTCGTGTCTCAGGCTGCTTAACTTGACGCCACTGTACGGGGATGCTGGACTGCTGCGTTGGTTGTTGTTTATCCAAATACATGTCCCGTATCTCAGTTGCCCGTGCAGATGCATCATTACAATGCAAATTAGTCTGCCTTGATGCCAGCATCTTTAATGATTGTTTTCATTTTGGCACTGTCGTTTCGAATGAGGCGGCCTAATTCGTCTGGGCTAAATAAGCTGGGCTCGAGTCCGAGTTGTAACAAGCGTTCACGAACGGTGCCATCACTCAGCGCTTTGTTTGTTTCGGTATTGAGAAATTGAATGACCGCCTTCGGCGTGGAGTGTGGCGCGAAGAATGCGGTATACGTAAAAAACACAAATCCAGGGACCCCGGCTTCGATGATTGTTGGTGCGTCCGGCAGCAGCGTCGAACGCTTTTCCGCCGGGACCCCGAGCGCGCGTAGCCTGCCATCGCGGATGAAAGAGAGAACTGGCGCTATGCCACTGAACATGATCGGCACTCGACCGCTAACAACTTCCAATCCTGCCTGTGCGGCACCGCGAAACGGGACGTGCGTCATTGAGGTGCCTGTTGCCGACTTGAATAACTCCATGGCGAGATGCTGCGCATTGCCGTTGCCGCCCGAGGCAAAATCGATTTTTCTAGGCTGCGCTTTCGCCAATGCAACGAGTTCGGCGACCGATTTGGCGGGCAGGGACGGGCTTGAGACTAGGGCGTAAGCGACTTTAGCGACCATGGCGACCGGCTCGAAGCCCTTGACCGGATCGTATGGAATTTTCGAATATAAGTAGGGTATCTGTGTCAGCAGACCATCATTAAGGCTGCCGATGGTATATCCATCGGGCACCGCATTTTCGAGGCGTTCCGTGCCAATGAGACCCGCGGCACCGGGCATATTTACCAGGACGAACTGCTGTTTCCTGTTCTCTGACATCTTCTGCGTGACGATACGCACCATGACATCTGACGCGCTTCCTGCCTGCTGTGGAAGCACGATAAGAATCGGCTTGTTTGGATAATCCTGTCCATGCGCCGCTGTAGCGAAAAGGGCGCCCGCGCTCAGAACCTTCAGTAATTTTCCGATCTTCATACTGGTTTCTTCCTCAGGACTGCTGCTGGATTAGTTATCGGATTCTGCGTCGATGATGATGCGCAAAATTCTGCTCGGGTTTCCTTCGTATTCGGCAAACGCCTCTGCGGTGCGATTGAGCGGATATGTGGTCGTGATAAATCCCGCCACATCAATCTTTCCAGATGCAACCAGTTCAATCGAGGCATTAATGTCGGCCGGCGTCAACGCGCGCGATCCGATAATGCTGATCTCCTTGAAATACAGCGGAAACGTGCTTACTCCCTGGATCGGCTCGTGACTTAGCGAAAATGAACAGAAGCGGCCGCCGGGACGCAGCATGTCTATGCCTGCGCGCACCGTTTGGGCACCGCCCGCGGTGTCGATGACGATGTCGGCGCCGAACCCGCCAGTGAGTCTAAGTACCTCGTCGACAGCTGCCTCGGCACTGCATTCAACCGCGTGACGAGCGCCCATGCTTATAGCGCGGTCAAGTTTCCAGCGCGTGCGCGAAACCGCGATGACTGGCGCACATCCGGTCAGTGCCGCAAGCCGGGTATGTAACAGACCGGCTGTGCCTTGGCCCAGCACAACCACTGATTCACCCGGCGCCAAGTGGGCGCGTTCCTGGGCGTGGCGCACAGTTGCCAGCGTTTCGATGATGGTCGCCTCTGGCATTGGCAGATGATCGGGCAGGGGGAAAAGGTAACGAGGATCAAGACTCACAAACTGATTGAGCGACCCCTCGACCTCGCGTCCGAATAGGCCGGCATTGCGACAAAGATGATCGAGCCCGCGCATGCAGGAATCGCAGTGGCCGCAGGTCAACACTGGATTGATCAACACCTTCTGGCCCACTGTCAGTGCGGTGTTGTCGTCCGCGATCGAGCTGATTGTGCCGGTCGCCTCATGGCCGAGAACGATCGGGTATTGCAATTTGCCGTTGCCGCCCATGAACATATCAAGATCGGTATGACAGACCGCGGTGGCCGCGATTTTGACAATGACTTCACCGTCGCGCGCGGCGGGGCGCGGGCGTTTACAGATGTCGAACTGTCTGGGCGCTTTCAGCACGACAGACTGCATGCGGTCTCTCCTCATTTAAGATTTCTATAGCGTCTCATAATATGAGACGACTATTTCATAGAAGTCGACCAGATCTTACTTGATGAATTCAATCAAAGAAAGTATCCTTAAAATCAATAGCGGTCAAGATATCTCATAATATGAGACAAAAAAACCAATCCAAAAACCTTACCGTAGTTCCCGTGACGGCCGTCACAGCACTAAATCGGCCGATGACCGAGGGCGCACAAAGCATCAAGCGTGCATTCATGATCATGCGCATCGTCGTTGCGCATGGCGAGACTGGGGCTAATCTGAAAAGCGTTGCCACCGAAAGCGGGTTGCACCGCGCGACCGCGCATAGGATTCTGTCCGCGCTCGTCGATGAGGGGGCGCTTGAGTTTGACGTCGCAACTCTGCGCTACCGACTTGGCGTTGAAATATTCTCGTTCGGGGCGGCCATGGGTGAGCGTTTCGATATCAGAAACCTGGCACGAACTGCTCTCGAGGAACTTAGCAACAAAACGCGTGATACCGTATATCTCGGAGTGCGCAGCGGTTTTGACGGACTATGTATCGACATGTGCGAGGGAGATTTCCCGGTCAAAACACTGCGCTTGCATATCCGCGACCGCTGGCCCCTTGGCATTGGTGCATTCACCATGCCGCTGCTGGCCTACCTGCCGGATGCGGAAGTGGCGGAAATCATTCGGCGCAATGCACCGCGACTGGTCGATCAAAAAGACCACACACCGGAGATCTTGTTTAAGGGGGTTCAGGAGACCCGTAATCGTGGTTTTGCGGTGAATTACATAATGGCCTACCCGGGCATGTGCGGCATCGGCGTACCCATATTGGATCAGCATGGCCGGCCGCTGGCGTCGCTCTGCGTGGTCGCCACAATCCAGCGTATGGACGAGAAGCGGCAGGCATCGATTACCCAGGCAATGTGGGCAAAATCAAAGCAAATTGCCGATATGTGGCACAGCGTCCGCGAAGTCAAGGGACCGACTGAAAACTGGAAGGTCGATAACTCAAGCCAACAGAGGGTGAAATTGAGCGCGCAACAGCTGGCGATGCCCTTGCGATAACTATGGAGGAGTCATGGGAGAAAGCACTGCAGGTATGAAGGTTGTATTCGTATCGATGGCGGTCTTGTGCCTGGCAACGCAGGCGTGGAGCCAAGCCTATCCGGCAAAGCCGATCCTGATCACGGTTGGATTGCAGGCGGCCACCGGGTCTGATATCGCGGTCAGATCGGTCGCGGAACGCCTGGGTCCTCTGCTGAACCAGCAAATCGTGATCGAGAATCTACCCGGCGCAAGTGGCATCGTTGCTGCGGTGAAGGTCGCCAAGGCGGCGCCCGACGGCTATAACCTAGTGGCGCTCAGCAATGCGGCACTGACGATATTACCGAATATCGAACCCAAGCCGCCGTACGATCCGCTCAGGGATTTCATGCCGATCGCGTTCGTGGCTTCTATCCCCAGCGTTTTGTTCGTCAATCCCGGCGTTCCGGCCAAAACCGTCCGTGAATTCATTGCGCTGGCGAAAAGCAAACCCGGCGTTATGACTTACGCCTCTGGCGGTAACGGCAGCGTTCAGCACTTGGCGACAGAAATATTCAAGTCGATGGCTGGCATCGATCTGGTGCACGTGCCCTATAAGGGAAGTATGCAGGCAACGCTCGACGTACTCAGCGGCCGGGTCGACGCCGGGTTTCAGGGTATCAGCACTGTGCTCCAGTTTGTTCAATCGGGAAAACTGCGCGCGTTGGCTTGGAGCGGCGACAAGCGCAATGCGTTGTTTCCGGATATGCCAACCATCGAAGAGTCCGGTTTGCCGGGTTTTACCTACGAACCATGGACTGCGATCCTCGGACCGGCTGCGATGCCGAAAGACATTGTGACTCGCCTCTACACTGAAGCGCGCAAGGTGGTAAGCCAGCCTGACCTGGTCAAAAGGTGGAGCGGTCAGGGGCTTGAACCCAAAGACGTCACACCCGAGCAAATTGCGGCGATGATTCGCGAAGAGTCAGGTCGAAACGCGAAGGTGATCGCGGAGAAAGGGATCCGCGCGGAATGATGCTAGGGCGCGCCGGTACAAATTAACTTTAAACGGACAGAAAGTTGGGACATGACGACGGAAAAAGACCTCAGTTCAGAAGACATCATGGCACGCTTCATCGCAGAACGCGGTGATCTGTTTGAAGAGTTCCATCTGATGGCACGTGAACTGCCGGAGACGGTCAATTTGATACGCCGTACGGCCGGTTACGTACACTTCTACGAAAACCAGACGACATCCGACCAGGAATTATCGGGTCCAATGCGCGAACTCATTGCGACCTGTCAGTTGTGCGCAAAGAATGACGATCGGTTCGCGCCTAACCACGTGCGACGTCTGTATCGGATGGGTATCAACAATCGGCTGATACTGGAGGCGGCGTGCTGTATCGCGCCAATTGTCGGCTGGTCTACGATCGCCCATGTGGCGCAGGCTATATTGACCGCAAACGACCCGAAATATCCATTCGGTGAACTGCCGGCCGATGGCGAGCCAAAAGAATTGACTCCATTTCCGGAATTGAAACTTGGCCGCACCCGGGTTGCAGCGACTGACGACAGCTTGGGTCAGACACCGGAGTGGCGCTACGTCGCAGAGATCGATCCTGAGTTGGCGCGCCGTGCAACTGAATTTGTCGATCATTGCCTAGTCGCTGAAGGTGGCAAGGAGCCACTGCTCGGCCCCGGTGTTCGCGAACTAATTTCGATTGCGGCCTTGTGTGCTCGCGGTGAAGCCGAATTCGCCGCGCATCATATTCGGCGGGCCTACTCATACGGCATGAGCCGCCGTCAAGTGCTTGAGGCGATATCCTGCGTATTACCAATGACCGGGGCGCTGACGGTCCAAATTGGCGTCCGCGCGATGCGCGAGGCCGAAAAACGCTGATTCAATTGTTTTGATGGGTTTTAGGTGCAGAGGAGCATTATGAAATTGTTTCTCGTGGCAAGCAGTTTTTTGTTTGGGGCTTTGATCCCATATGCGACGCAGGCGCAAACTTATCCGGCGAAGACGATACAGATCCTGCTTCCGCTACAGGCGGGCAGTGCAGGTGACGTCGCGGTGCGGGTCGTCGCTCAGAAAATATCGGAGAACGTCAAACAACAGATTGTCATTGAAAACCAGCCGGGTGCCGCTGGCTTGATCGGCGCGCAACGTCTTGCGCGCATGGTGCCCGACGGCTATGTAATTGGTGGTCTTAGTGACAGTGTCGTGAACTATGCGCCGAGCCTCGCCGAAAAGCCCGGATTCGACCCAATAAGCGATTTTGCGCCGATCAGCCTGATCTGCACGATTCCCTGGGTTCTCGTCTCCCATCCCGCACTTCCGGTTAAGGACGTGCGCGGGTTCATAGTGTTGGCCAAATCGACGCCCGGAAAGATCGATTACTCTTCTGCCGGCAACGGTAGCCCGCACCATATAGTGATGGAATTGTTCAAACGGGCTACTGGAATAGACGTGCATCACATCCCTTACCGCGGGGCTGCTCAGGCCATCGTCGATGTGGTGGCCGGGCAGGTCTCGGTTGCATTCTCGGCAACTGTGGTCCCATTGCCGCATATCAAGGACGGCAAACTCAGAGCGCTGGGTGTTCCTAGCGACAAACGCTCGGCGCTGCTGCCTGAGGTGCCGACCTTTGTCGAGAGCGGGGTGGCTGGATTTCAGTTTGATACCTGGATTGGCATGTTTGCGCCAAAGGGGACGCCAAAAGCAGTGATCGACCGGTTGAATGCGGAAATGGCCACGGCAGTGGCGGACCACGCAATCCAGAGCCGTCTAACCGGGATGTCGCTGGAGCCACGCAGTTCGAGCCCGGAAGAACTCGGCAATCGGACAATCGATGGATACGCGCGGGTGTACAGAATTATCAAGGAAGCAAATATTAAGGCGGATTGATCATTTCTGATTGTATTACCTTGAAAGGGGAACATCGATGTCTGTGACAGCCGGAAAGAGCGCAAAGTTTCATTACGTTTGCGCACATGATATGCGTATCGAGAATCCGCTGGATATTCGGCTCAAGCAGATGTGGAACGCGGTGCGCGAGGAAACCAACGGGGTGCTTGAGGTCGAGACGATTCCTTGGGGGGCGGCCGGTCCGTCAAAAGCTTCCCTGACAAAATTGCTGAACAACGAGATTGGCTTTCACATGGTGTCTGGAATGCCGTTGTCGACGATTGCGCCGGTTGCAGCGATGGAGGGGCTGCCATTCGCTTATCGAAACGAGGAGGAGGCTTGCCGCATTTTCGACGGAGAATTCGGCAATTATCTTCGCAAGGAAATAGCTGCCAAGGGCCTTGTCGTGTTCCCCAACATCTGGCCGCAGGGCTTTAACCAGATTACCAGCAGCACCGTGCCAATCCGTACGGTTGAAGATCTCGACGGTTTTAAGCTGCGCATCGCACAGGTTCCGTACAAACTCGATTTATTCAGTTCGCTCGGATGCGATCCGCAGCAGATTTTTTATCAAGCTGTCTACGACAATCTGAAAAGCGGTGCTGCCTCGGGACAGGAAACGCCGTATCTCTACGTGGAAATGGATAAGTTTGTGGACGTGCAGAAGTATTTGAGCGTAACAAACCACCGTTTGGGATCGTTCTGGATGTGCGCGCATCCCGACAGCTGGAACGCATTGCCGCAAAACGTGCGCGATAACGTCGAACACAATGCAAAGAAATATGTCGCGCTGTTCCGCGATGATATGGTCAAAGCCAACGCCGAGGCCGCCGAGCGTCTCAAGTCAAGACTGATATTCAACACTGTGGATACATCGACATTCGTTGAGCGACTCAAGAAGAACGGCTTCTACCAGCGTTGCCGCAAGCAATTCGGCGAGAAGGCGTGGACACTATTGGAATCGCAACGCGGTCCCCTGCCGTAAATTCCCCCGGCGTAATGGCAATCGCACCTAAGACGAGTGTTCGAATGTGATGTCCTCATTGCTTCAAAAAGTAATGGCATTAGTAATTTTTGATAAGCATGTTTATTTCCGGGGGGAGTGACAATGCGTCACGCAATTAAAACGCTACTGTTTCGGGGGCTGTCTGGCGCTTTCGGCGTCGGATTGGCGGTATCAATTAGCCTGCCTGTTACTGCGCATGCGCAGCAGGCCATCAATTGGCCTGTTCGACCTGTAAAAATTATCGTTCCAGAGCCGCCCGGCGGCGGCATGGATGTCGGGGCGCGGTTGGTGGGAGCGCTACTCTCCGCTGAATTGGGGCAGCCTTTTGTAATTGAGAATCTCCCGGGGGCGGCCAACACGGTTGGCACGGCAGCAGTGGCGAGAGCGAAGCCGGATGGCTATACGTTGCTGCATACCTCCCAGTCGGCAATTTGCATTGTCCCGCTGGTCAGCAAGAATACGGCGTACAAGGTCACCGATTTGGTGCCCATCGGCCAGAGTATGGCGACGACCAATACTTTTGTGATCAACCCGGCCAATTTTCCGGCAAGGTCGCTGCCGGAGTTAATCAAGCTGTTGAAGGCGAACCCAGGAAAGTATACATACGGTAGTTCGGGGGTAGCCGGATGGAGCCATCTGATTCACGAACTGTTCATGCTGAAAACAGGCACGCAGATTACCCACGTACCCTACGGAGGGGCGGCTGCCGTCAAGATCGCACTGCTTGGAGGGCAGGTACACATGGGCATTGTTTCGACAACGGTGGTGCTCGAGGAGATCCGGAACGGCAGACTCTACGCGATCGCTGTGCCAACGCCAGAGCGGCTTCCGGAACTGCCTAACGTGCCAGCAATTAATGAAACGGTTCCTGATTTTGGTGGTCTGAAGACCTGGAACGGATTTTTTGCGCCTGCCGGAACCCCCCGGCCAATCATCGAAAAGCTCAGCAAACTTCTTGCCACCTACATTCATAACCCACAGGTGGAAGAACGCATAAAAAACATGGGGGCAACATCCGTTGGCTCAAGCCCGGAAGAGTTTGCGGCACTGATCAAGCGTGAAACGGAGATCTGGAAAAACGTGATCAGCGACCGGAACATTTCGCTGGAATGAACTTTTTCCACTACAAATCAGAAACGAGCGCGAAATGAAAAGCCAGTCGGATTTCAAAACAAAGATCGATGCCCATTTCAATCATGTATGGGCCGTGTATGAAGAGCATCTTGCCGGACGAGGGGTGCTCAGCAATCGAATTCGAAGTCTTGCGATTATCGGACAGTGCGCGACCATGGGGGAAGACGAAGAGGTCGAGTCTCAAGTACGACAAGCGCTTGAGTCGGAAGCGGCGGCCCCGATTGAAATCCTTGAGGTGATACTTCAGGCGCGCATTTATGTTGGAAAACCGCGCATCGATCGCGCGCTGAAACGTTTTTTCAGCGTTTGCGAAGAACGGAAGATCGCGATCGAAGAACTGACCCGGGAGGTTGGACCTGCTGGCTGGCAGGACAAGCGGAGTCTGGATGAGGAACGCGAGCGCTGGCTGGTTAGCATCGAGGACTTTCCTCAACGGGATGCTTTGATTAAAAAATACGGATGGGAGGGGATGAGCATCGGTATGATGATGCAACCTGTTAATTTCCCGAGCGTAATAAGCAAGTGCGATGTCCTCGATCCGACCTATGCAAAGCCGTGGATCGATGTGGTGCACGCAGGCATGTATGCGCGTCCAGTGCTCAGCCAAAAAGACCGTACGCTTATCATGATTGCAGATGTCGTTAGCATCGGAGAATTTACGCAGGCACGTTTTCACATGGCTAATGCAATCAAACTTGGCATCCGGCCGAAGGAGGTTCTTGAGATATGCTGGCTGGCAACTCTTTACGCTGGCATGCCGAAGCTTTATTCGGCATTCATGTTGAAAGAAGTGCTCGACGAGCTTGGCGTCGGGATTGAGGACTGAGCTTTGCGTCCGACAATTTGATTTAAGAGGGGAAGCAGAATGGATCTGGGTATTTGGGCAACGTGGTACAACATTCCTGACGAATCGCGCGACCGATACATTGAATGGGCGCACTCTACCTATTTGCCGTATCTGCGCCAGATTCCGGGTTATTCATGGGTCGCTCACTACCGTCATCAGGGTGGCGGCGCCAAAATGAAAAAAGTCGAAGAGACTGTTGTCGGGCGTACCACCGACGACGTCGGTAATGGCAGTCAATATGTCGTTCTGGTCGGCGCCCCTTCGCCGCATACTTTCTTCAAGCCGGCCATTCAGGATATAGTTTTTCCGGAAACGTTTGAAAAGATGCTGGGTATGCGGCAAGGTGTCCGAACGGCGGTCTTCGTGGAGGAGGCGAGGGTCAACGGTCCTGCCGATGGTAAGGAAGGGCCGGGATCTACGCCGGGGCCCGTGATTCAATTAGGCACGTTCCGGATGCGCACGGTCGAACAGGATTTTGACCTGGGGCGTTGGTATGCACAGTTTCGCCTACCGTACATGGCGCAGATGCCTGGTTGCATAGGCTCACGCAAACTCGCTGGGGTTGCCGGTTGGGCAAAACACGGTGTTCTGTATGAATTTGAATCGCTGGAAGCGCGCTTAAAACACTTTGAGGATCCGCACGAATCGCTCTCCCTCGACCCTACGCACTGGAGTTCGCGTATTACAGGAAATACCGTGCACACGCCGGGATCGCCGACTATCGGAACTCGAATATGGCCACCTATACAGTAAAAGAGCAGTGTTATTTGTACCTGATTAGCAATGAACGGCAGTCAACCGGATCAAGCGTAATGGTTGTGGTTTAGCGCTGGCGGCAGCGACCAAGAGACGTGTCTGTAGTGAGCGCAGGTCGAAGCGCCAGTTAAAACGATAGCAAAACGCAGCAAGATAGCATGCCGCGTATTTTCGGAAGTCGAACGCATGGTAGCAACCCAGCAGGCTGGTCATAAGATTGCCGAGGACGGTGTTAATCCACTTGGACTCCGGCACATCCATTGGCTTACTTCCCGCGCTAACGGTCGGCAGGTGGCTACAACCTGCTTCTGTGACAGCACTAAAGCAGGCAAGGCCATCGGAGAACACCGCGCTTCCCAGAGCCAAATAATTTTTTACCAAAGCGGCCACTGCCTTGAGCGTGAATCCAGGGATAGGTTTAAGCCTCACGTGCAGTTTCCGATGCTCTTCGGTCGGCGACACGGCTGCAATGAAAGCAACCTTGTTCTCCAAGATGCGCCCGAACTTAGCACCAGCCCGCTCACCGCCGAGGTAGGCATCACTAATCTGGACTTTGCCTTCAATCCGATAGCGAATTGCACAATCGGAGATTACCTGCCTCAGCTTGTGCTAAATCAACCAAGCGGTTGGGTAACTCAAGCCCAGCTGGCGATTCAATGCCAAGGTCGACAGTCCCGTCTTGGTTTGGCTGATCAGGTAAATCGGCAAAAGAAAAATCGTCAATGGTAATTGGGTGGCCTGAAATACCGTTCCGGAAATCAGCGAAGCTTGATGTAGGCAACTGTTGCACTGAAAAACCTTGCGGGCACCATCGCGCACAGCGTAATGAGATGCGTGAGCGCAATGCGGGCAACGAAAACCGTTTGGCCAGCAAGCCGCTACCAGCGCCTGCTCGCATTGCGCTTCGGTACCGTAACCATTCAGAAATTCCGGCATCGACAGTCCTTGTTGAAATTGAATTTGATTCATTGCTATCGTGCGTCCCTCCAGTTGTCCTCTGAAGGGCACTTTATGATCAGCCAAGCTCGACAGATGAGCTTGGTTGACGTTCATTGCTAATCAGGTATCTGTATGATTTACAAAAATGACAGTGCTGATATTGCATATTGAAAGGAGATGAAAGAGAAGTCCGTATGTTATGAGGTTACATAGTATTTAATTTCGAATAAATTTTAGTACGAAATAAATTACTTTTGAGGTGATGTCTGTGAACTTGAAAATAATACTTAAGCTGCTCGGATTTGTATTCGTACTGATTGGTTCTTCGAACGCGGTAGCGCAAAATTATCCAATGAAAAGCATTCGCGTTATTATTCCAACTGCTCCTGGAGACGGTTGCGATATTCTTTCGAGGTTGGTTGGTCAAAAACTTACCGAAAAACTAGGGTGGCAGTTTGCCGTTGATAATCGACCAGGTGCGGCGCAACAGTTAGGATTGCAGTTGCTAGCGCAGGCCGCGCCTGACGGATACACCCTAGGGTGCGGGCAGAGCGGTAACATGGTTATCGTGCCGCATACTTATAAAAAAGTTCCATACGATATCTTCAAAGATTTTTCGCCAGTAGCATTAATGGGATCTAATTATCTAGCTCTCGCAGTACATCCAGCGGTACCGTTTAGGAGCGTGAATGATTTGATTCGGTATGCAAAAGCAAATAGAGGGAAACTTACTTTTGGCAATACCGGTGAAGGGGCATTTTTACACCTTGCCACAGAGCTACTAAGTAAAGAGTCTGGCTTTAGTTACTTGAACGTACCATTCAAGAGTACTACAGCACTGATCACCGATATCATTGGGGGGCGTGTAGATGCGATCCTGGGCCCCTTCAACACTCTGCATCCTTACGTAACTGCAGGACGATTAAAACTACTCGCTACAGCTCGTGAGACACGGGCGCCAAACTATCCTGATATTCCAACAATTGCTGAGAGCGTTCCAGGATTTTCATCAGGGGGTTGGTTCGGGTTAATTGCGCCTAGTGGTGTTCCGAAGGAAGTGCTTCTTACGCTCAATAGGGAGGTGAACGCGATTTTAAATCTACCAGATATCAGGGATAAGTTAACTGTACTCGGGCTAGAAGCTCATGCGGACTCTGCGGAATCGTTTGGTAACACCATTCGGGCGGATTACGCTAAATGGGGAAAACTAACTAAAGATATTAAGTATATTCCACAGTGAATTAAAGACTCTATTTCAATCTTTTCTGCGCGTAGTGTGCCAATCCTAAACAATATTAAGTATTTGAATGAACTTTTATGAGAGACAAAAATGTTTGAATATTTCCCTAAAAACTATACATGGAGTTTTTCCGCTGTTCGCGCAATTGGTACTGGTGGTTCGGTATCCGAGGTGCATGAGGCGTGCAGAAACCTACATGAAGCCTCGCTTCGGAATGATCGATCGGCGCAGGAAGAGTGGTTTAAATGCTGGAGTCGTTTAGGGGATCGGATAAATCAGCTTGCGAAGGATGATGAAGACGCCGGAAATATCATCAGTGCCGGCGGTAAATATCGGAGGGCCAATATTTACCTTTCCATGGCCGAGAGAATGCTTCCCCATCCGCATCCTTGGAGAGAGGACGGTTGCAAAAAAGCCCTCGTGGCCTTTGAGAAGTCAATTAAGTTGCGGCTTGAGCCGGCAGAATTGGTAAAAATCCAGTTCGAAGGAAAGCATATACCCGCAATTTATTCAAAAGCACCAGGGCAGGGCCCCCGTCCATGCTTGGTTCATTTTAATGGTTTTGATTCGGTAAAAGAGGCTTGCTATCACCTGACGGCGGAAGAGTTTCGTAAGCGCGGTATTTCAGTTCTGTATATTGATCAGCCTGGTACAGGCGAGGCATTGTTTCCCAACAAAATGTATGGGCGAGCCGACACTGAGACGCCAGCGGCTACTTGCGTTGATTATTTGCAGGCTCGAGGAGATGTGGACGCAAAGCGTATTGGTGTAATGGGGTTAAGCCTTGGTGGGTATTATGCGCCCCGAGCTGCGGCGTTCGAAAAGCGGTTTAGCTGTTGTGTAGCTTGGGGTGCTAATTGGAATTTCGGTGAACGAAGCAAACTGCGGCTAGCTGGAACTGGTGGTGAAATGGCGCAGCCGGATTATGCGAATCGACTGCAGTGGGTGTTTGGAAAGGATACGCTGGAAGATGCATTGGCTACTGCCAAGGGTCTTACTTTGGAGGGGGTTGCAGAAAAGATTACTTGTCCATTGTTAGTGGTACACGGTGAGAACGATCGTATCATTCCACTATGGGAAGCAGAAAAAACAGTGGCGGCTGCGATTAACAGTCCAGATCTTACCTATAGAATCTTCACCTTCGCGGAAGGCGGGGAGGATCATTGCCAATTTGATAACCATTCTTTAGGTGTCGACTATATAACTGACTGGGTTGCTAAACGTTTTTCGAAATAAGAGGGCAACTATTTTAGTGAGCCTAATTAAATATTGCCAATAATCACCCACCGTTAATTTATTGACACAATTAATAGTGGTCGTGGCGGGAACTTTTAATTGGCTCTAAGACCCATTGAAAATTCCAATTAATTTGCAACGGAAAGTATCTGGAATTGTATTCGTCCAAGGCCATTGCTTAAGGAACCTCTGATTAAGCTGATTCCGTTCATGGTTCGACAAGCTCACCACGAACGGGATCAGCAATTTACCGTTCGTCCTGAGCCTGTCGAAGGACTTGATCAGAGGTTCCTTAATTATGTAGGGGGCTAGCCACTTTATTTAATAATTAGATCTGCTAATTGTTCAACGAATAATCTGTTGATTACGGTGTTTGAGCCAAAGTTGGAACAATGCGAAGGTCTATCCTCTGGAGGTCTGTATGCAACGTCTGATCCTTATTATTTTTTGTAATGTTTTTGTCCTGAACTGCAACGCACAAGATTTCCCGTCGCGAACAATTAACCTTATCGTGCCAAATCCCCCAGGAGGCATGAACCAGATACACGCACAACCGTTGGGCGCCGTTATAGAAAAACTATATAAACAACCGGCTCCAGTAATCAATAAACCTGGAGGAACTGCAGCTGCTGGCACTGGTTTTGTCGCCAATCAACCGCCGGATGGATATACCCTGTTGGTTACAACGCCGAACCTTTATCTTGCCGTTGAAAAAGACAAGCTATTTGGCATTCAGTCACCATATACATTGAGTCAAATAGCGCCGGTCGCGCTATTGAGTGCTGATCCATTAGCAATCTGCGTGCAAGCCGAAAACCCGATCAAATCGGTGAAAGATCTGATCGCCGCAGCGAAGGCTAAGCAGGGGGCTATGTCGTTTTCATCATCCGGGCCCTACGGAATAATTCATGTGCCAACAGCCATGTTTATGGATTCGTCTGGCATTAACATGCGTCATGTTCCGACCACGGGTGGCGGACCAGCCATAGTTCAACTGCTCGGTGGACACGTCGATTTGACGCTTGGCGGCGTGGCTGCAGTTTACTCGTATTTAAAATCGGGGAAATTTAGAGCCCTGGCACTTACCGATATTAAACGATCCCCTTTGTTGGCTGACATACCGACGCTCAAAGAGATGAGTATCGACGTCGAAGCGTATTTGTGGGTTGGCTTATTTACAGCTGCCAATGTTCCGCCGCCAACGTTTTCAAAGCTACGCGATGTAATAAAAAAATCAGTTTCAGATCAATCATTTAAAGATGCTATGGCTAACGTACAAGTTGCAATAGATTATCGTGATGCGCCAGAGTTTAAAACATTTTTCGATGCGGATTATAAGAGGCTTGCAGGCGGGGTTAAAGCCATCGGGCGTTTGGAAGAGCATCGGTAAATAATGTTATATGGCAACAATCAATGCGGCAGGTTTGTATTAAATTTATTCTATTTCGTATCACGCCTGTTATTTTTATTTCATAAATTCGCGGCGGGAAATGAAGTATTTCCGAGGCTTTCCACGCCGTAAGCTTTCGGGAAAAATATTTTAGTGTTTTGTGTTTTATTAAATACGAAAATTGCTATAAACGAAATGGAAAAATGAAAATGGAATATCGATTTTTATTCATTCAATCTTTTCACCTTTCATCAACCTCTAGCTACACCTTGAGGATCGTTGAGGAAGGTAAGGAGGCGCGGTTGGTTAACTATAACGAGGTTAAACATTTACTCGAAAACGTTCAATGGGACCTCAACCCTGGACCGCTAGCGCCTTATGGGGATTGGCCTGTAGAAACGCGAGAGGAATTTTGCCTGGTGGCTGCAGGTAGGTTGCCAATAGTGCGCGAGGCATGTCAGAGTGGAAAATACAATGCGATAGTTCTGCTTGGTGGAGGTGAGCCAGGATTTCAAGAATCGAGAGAGATCGCCCGTGCATTTGGTATACCCGTGACGGCGTGCGCATTCTCACAGATGCATTTTGCATCAATGCTTGGTAACAAGTTCAGTGTGATTGATCTTGCCGAAAATCATAATATGTATTACTACAATCTCGTGGTGCAGCATCAGTTTACCAATCGTTGCGCGTCGATCCGGAATATTAATTTCCCATTGCCAAGGCCCGGTTCGACTAGTCAGCGTTCGCTGCGTGAAGAACAGGACCGGGCTATTCGCGGCGAAAGTTCTGAAATGTTGGAGGCGGCGGTTACTGAAGCAGTTGCAGCTATTGAAGAGGACGGAGCTGAAGTAATAACATTTGGTTGTTCGGCAACTTTCTGGTTGCGTCCATATCTGCAGGCTAGGCTGACAGAAATGGGTTGGGAGATTCCCGTTCTAGAGGGATATGGTTGTGCAATAAGTTTGGCAAAAACAATGGTTGATCTTGGGGTAAACGCGAGTGGTCTAATGTTCCCAAGTGATAGTCCGAAGAAGTGGCGTCGGAAAAAGGTGTTTTGAGCGATCCTAGAAGCCCGTCGGACTTGAAGCATTTTTCATAAAAATGAGCGTTTTCCAACAAAAGGTCATTTCGAAGAATTGGAACGCGTTGTGGCGCGTTCTAGTGCGGTCTGTTATCCGGAATCGGCTATAAGGCTCGACGTCCCACCGTTTTTGAGGCGTCGCAAGAATACGGTTGCCAAACCCATGAGACGGGCGGCCATCATGCCAAAATGCATTCGTCGTTTCCGGGTTACTACGGACTCGCCTCGAACTCATCTGAGTCAAAAAGCAAGCTTGCCCAGGTTGAGTTAAGTGCGACAACTAATACGTCGTCTGAATTTTCTAATTTTGTCGGGGCTGAATATGAGAAATGGGGGCGTGTTATTAAAGATGCCAATGTTAGTGTGCAGCAATGACACCTGGCATAGCGGTATTTCGTAACGAGCTTGTTAACAAGAGTATCCTTTGTCGCAATTTCATTGTTGGCGAGGGTGCTCTGTGCTGCGCCACTTTGCCCAAGGGTCCCCCGCCAACCGGGGGGGGGCGAGAGTGATTCAGAGGGGCTGCGTCGTAAATTCATCAAGATGAGGCTGCAATGCTGACAATTCGTTTCGCAATTTGCATCATCGGCGTGGCGCTTGCGTCATTCGTTTGCGCACAGCCTTATCCATCTAAGCTGATCCGCATCGTCAATCCATTTCCGGCCGGCGGCCCTGCCGACACACTGGTGCGGCCGATCGCCCAGCGCATGGGCGAGGGCTTGAAGGTGCAATGCCTCGTCGACAATCGTCCGGGGGTCAACGGCATCATCGGCACTGAGTTGGTCGTCAAATCCCCTGCCGATGGTTACACGCTGGTGGTGGGTTCGACGAGTTCGCTGCCGATGAACGCGGCAATTTATCCAAAGATGCCGTTCGATCCGGTCAGGGACCTCGCGCCGGTTTCGGCGTTTTCATATACGCCGCAGGTGTTGGTGGTGCATCCCTCGGTGCCGGCACATTCAGTGAAAGAGTTGATCGCGCTCGGCCGCGCGCACCTGGGCCAGTTGATCTACGCCTCGCCGAGCATTGGCGCATCGCCACATTTCGCCGCTGAAATGTTCAGCGCGATGACCGGCGTGAAAATGCTGCACGTGCCGTACCGCGGCGGCGCGCTGGTGATGCCAGATCTCATCGCCGGTCGCGTGATGCTGTATTTCGATTCGCTGCAGAATGCGACACCGTATATCCGCGCGGGCCGAGTGCGCGCGCTCGGCGTCGCCGCGCCTAAGCGCGTGCAGTCTGCGCCCGACATACCAACGATCGCCGAGTCAGGTCTGCCGGGTTTCGAGGTGGGTACGCTGTTCGGGTTGCTCGCTCCCGCCGCCACGCCGCGCGAGATCGTGATGCGGTTGCATGCCGAAGTGGTGCGCGTGCTGGCGCTGCCGGATATCCACGAGCGCCTCGTGAATTCGGGCGCCGAAGTCCTCGGCAACACGCCGGAAGAGTTTGCCGCGATCATCAGGGCGGACATGGTAAAGTGGGCGAGAGTTGCGCGCGACGCAAATATCAGAGCTGATCAGTAAATACTGCGTTGCGAAATGAAACGGGAAGATTCATGAGCGTGATCGATCTGCATACCCACGTTATTCCGCCAAACGTGATCGATGCGCTGTTGCGCGCGCCGGAGCGCTTCGGCGTCAAAGGCAAAACCGAACATGGCATCCGCGTAGTCAAGCGCGATGGCGCGCTCTATTTCGAGCGCAGCAACCATCTGCACGAAATAAATCGGGAGCTCTACGACGCGGATGCCAAGATCGGGGCGATGGACCGCATGCGCATCGATATCTCGGTGCTGTCGGTCGCGCCGCCGACTTATTTCTACGAACTCGACGCTGAGGCAGGGCTCGCCGCGGCGCGGCTCAGCAACGACGGCATCGCCCAATTGGTGGCGAAATATCCGGCACGGTTGCGCGGCATGGCGACCTTGCCGATGCAGGACCCGGATGCCGCGATCGCCGAACTCGAGCGCGTGGTCAAAGAATATAAATTCAAAGGTATTGAGATCGGCACCAACGTTCGCGACGAGCAACTCTCGGATAATAAATATAGGCCACTACTGAAAGCAATCGAGCAGTTCGGTTGTTTTGTGTTCGCGCATCCGGTGACCTGCGTGGCGAAGGGCGGCATGGCCGGCTACGAGCTTTTCAACACCATCGGCAATCCGCTAGACGAAACGATCATGTTCGCGCACCTCGCATTCACCGGCGCGCTCGATGACTTGAAGACGCTGCGTTTCCTGATTCCGCACGGCGGCGGCTATATTCCGTACCAGATCGGGCGCTTCGATCGTGCGCACAAATACCGTGCTGCTGCGCATGCCGATACCAAAACAAGTCCTGGCGAATGTTTCCGCCGGTTTTACTTTGACGCGCTGACGCACGACCCACTCTCAACGCGGCTGCTGATCGACCGCGCGGGTGCCGACCACGTAGTGATCGGCACTGACAATCCTTTCGACATGGGTTACTTCGATCCGCTTGCCGAGCTCGATGCAATTCCGAACCTGACCGCGCAGGAGCGCGCGCAGATATGCAGCGAGACTGCGCGAGTGTTACTTGGTGAGTAACTGTAGCAAGGCGGCGTGAGCAGCATCAATCGCGTTGCTGGACAGTACGCGCTTGCCCCGCCATTCATTCACGAAGCCGAGCGCGGATGAATCACTGCGGCGTCAGTCCGATCTGATTGACCAGACGGCGGTGGAATTCGATGTCATCACTGATCGTCTTGCGAAACTCCTGCGGAGTGGAACCGACGCCGACGAAACCCTGGTCGGCGAACGCGCGCTTCGTTTCCGGATCGTCCAATGCCCTGATCACCTCGCTACGGATACGCGTCACGTACTCGGTCGGCGTGCCTGCTGGGAACCACATGCCGTACCAGACTACATACGAGTAGCCTTTGAGCCCCGCTTCGTCAATCGTCGGCAAATCCGGGAGTTGGTTCCAGCGCATTTGGCCCGTGATGCCGAGGGCACGTAGCCTGCCAGAACGGATATGCTCAAGCGCGAGCGTTCCGACCATGATGAACATGTCGATGCGCCCGGTCATGAGATCCATGATGGCGCCGCCGGTTCCCTTGTAGGGCACGTGCGTGATCTGTGTGCCGGCCAACATGTTGAACGACTCGGTCGCTAGATGCACGACCGCGCCCACTCCGGTGGAGCCATAGGTGAGTTTTCCCGGCTGCGCTTTCGCCAGCGCAATAAGTTCCTTGATCGAATGCGCCGGCACGTTTGGGTGAACGACGAGGACAAATCCAACGCTGCGCGCTGCCAGCGTGATCGGTGAGAAGTCCTTCACCGGGTCGTAGGGCAGGCTTTTCATGACGCTAGGCAGGCTCGCGTGGCCGGAACTTGTGAGCAGGATCGTATAGCCGTCTGGCGGCGACTTGGCGACGATATCGGTGCCGATTGCGCCACCCGCGCCGGCACGGTTGTCGATGAACATGTTCTGGCCGATCGCCGGCGAAATCTTCCGTCCGAGCGCGAGTCCGACGGCGTCGATCCCGCCAGGGACAAACGGCACCACCATGCGGATCGGCCTAGACGGGTAGTCCCCCGCCGCCTGTCCGAAGCTTGCCGCAGGCGCACATGCAATCAACCCGGCACACAAGTACACAGCCGATCTAGAACTGAACATGCTCCTCCTTGCGCTGATTATCGGCAGCCATCATGCGCATCGCATTCGCGGCGCGCGTTCGGCGCAGTTTGTTATTTATTCACCCATTCGCACAGATTCGTGCCGGAATCTGGAGACATCAGTTCGACACTCATATTCATTTTGCGAACTGGCAAATTCTAACCTGAACAAGCATTCCCGGCACAGCCTTGCCACTTCTGTGGCTTGATTTGGCAATCGGCATTCCACAGGATTTAATCGAGAAGGCCGTCGATTACCTGATCCTCGGCACCGATGAGTGGATGTTTTTCGTCGGCTAGTGGCAACGCGACGAAGTCGCCGCTTTGCGCGGATTGATAGGCGGCGGTGACGATTTCGGCGACGGCGAGCCCGTTGTGCACGCCGCTTTGCGGAACGCGGTCGTGGACGATGCAGTCGATCAGGTGCTGCACCGTGGATTCTCGCGGTGGCAGCGGCGCCGCCGGCAGTGTGAGGCGCGCACCGTTGACCGTGTAGTCGTCGTTGTCGATGCGCACGTAGCGTCCGTCGCATACGAGGTCCACCGTGTTGACGACGGGCAGTTCGCGCGGAACCTTGGTACGGCCCGTTACCGTGCGCGTCGAGAAACTGCCGTAATCGCATACCAGCGTGGCAAAGTCTTCGGTGCCGAACTGGCGGTACTCGTCCCAGTAGAGATTTTCCATCAAACAGTGCACGCGCCGCGGCATGCCGAATACACTGTAGACGTAATCGACGGCGTGGCTGCCGTTGTTCATCAGTTCGCCACCGCCGTTTATGCGCGCGGGGGTCGGGTAGCTTACGTATCGCATCAGGTCGCTGTCGGGATAGTGTCGGATCCAGTGATGGCTAAAAGAGGCAACCTTCGCGTATTCGCCGCTCTTCACCGCCTGTGCGAGTTTGGCTAGCGAGGCCTGGAAGCGCAGTGGATAGGTCAGCACGATCTTGACGCGCGCGTGTTCGGCGGCATGCGCGATTTCGCGCGCTTCCTGCACGCTGCGTCCGATCGGTTTGTCGACCAGAACGTGCTTGCCGCAGGCGATCGCTTTGAGGATCAGCGTCCGCTTCAGGTAGAAATCGGTAGCAATGCAAACGAAATCGACGTTGGGGTCTTCGAGCACCGCGTCGTAGTCTGCTGCGCATTTTATCTTGAAGCGCTGTTCGAGGGAGGCCGCTTTTTCCGAATGGTGTTCGGCGACCGCGACGATTTGGCAATCGCTGCGTTCCTCAAAGATTGGGCCGAACAGCATCTGGTGCGCGCGGTTGCCGATGAGTCCGACGCGGAACATATCAGCTCGCGGTTATTGATTGAGAATTGGAGGCAGGCATGCAAGAGCCGCTATTCGGTCACAATGCCGACGTCCTTGATCAGCCTGGCCATGCGCGCGACATCAGTGCGTACCAACTCATCGAATTCCGCGGGCGTGCTGGGACGCGGTGTCGCACCTAGCGTGAGCAGGCGGTCTTTGACGTCCTGCAGCCCGAGGATGCGGCCGACTTCGTTTGCTAATTTGTCCTTGATCGGTTTTGGCGTGCCGGCCGGCGCAAGCAGTCCGTACCATACGCTGAAATCGAAGCCGGGCATGCCGGACTCGGCCATCGTCGGCACCTCGGGGAGCGCCGGCGAGCGGTACTTTGTGCTCACCGCCAGCGCAGTAAGTCGGTTCGCCTTGATCAGCGCCACTGCCGACGACACCGAGGAGAACACAAATTGGACGTTGCCGGCAATGATGTTGGTCAGCGCGTCCGGCATCGTTTTGTACGGCACGTGCATTGGCTTGACGCCGGCCGCCTGGTTGAAGAGCTCCGCATTGATATAGGCGGCGCTGCTGATGCCGGCCGATGCAAAGTTGACCTGGTCAGGGCGCGACTTGTTGTAGACGATCAGTTCGCGCATCGTTTTGACTTTGATCTGCGGCGCCACCACCAGCACGTTAGGCGCGTCGGACACCGAGGTAACGCCGGAAAAATCCTTCAGTGTGTCGTAAGGCAGCCTCTTGTAGTACGAGGCTGCAAACGCGTGCCCAACCGCAACGATGATCAGCGAGTGGCCGTCGGGGTTTGCGCGCGATAATATTTCGGTCGCGATGATGCCGCCGGCCCCGGTGCGGTTGTCCACAACCACACTCTCGCCCCAATTGTCTGCCATCTTCTGGCCGATCACGCGTGCGACAACGTCGGTGCCGCCGCCGACGCCAAATCCGCATAGAATGCGGATCGGCCGGTTCGGGAAATTGTTCTGTGCGAACGCGGTGCCGTTCGCGAGCAGCGCAAACGCGACGAATGCTGCTAAGAAGTATTTGTGCATGTTCATTGGGCCTTGATGTCAGCGACCTTGATTAGGCTGCCCCATTTGTCTATTTCCCGCTTAATCAGCGCAACAAATTCGTCCGGCGTGTCGCTGTTGGCCTTAAGACCGAGATCGAGCATGACCTTCGAGACCTTGGGATCGGCGATCGCGCGCACCATCTCGCGGTTTAGCCGTTCGAGCGTGTCTTTCGGAATGCGCGCCGGCGCTATTAGGCCGTAGAACTGCGTCGATTCGTACCCCGGAACACCTGCTTCTTCCACCGTCGGAATTTCCGGTAATGCAGATGAGCGCTTAGAGTACGTCACCGCGAGCCCGCGCAGACGGCCGGCGCGCACCAGCGAAATCACACTCGGCACGTTACCGAACATCAGAGTCGTTTTTTTTGACATCACGTCATCGACGGCGAGATCGCTTGTCGCGTAAGGAATGTGCAGCCATTTGACGCCGGTCATGTACTGAAACAGTTCGCCGGAAAAATGAATCATGGTGCCGACCCCCGACGACGCATAGGTTATTTGCCCAGGCCGCGCTCTCGAATATGCGATCAATTCCTGCACTGATTTTGCCGGGAAGTCCGGATGCACGACGAGCATGTAGCCCGACAGCGCAGCGAGACTAACAGGGCTGAAGTCTGTTATCGGATCGTATGGCACCTGCGAAAGCAGTGGCATGACCGCATGCGTGCCGGAGCTGCCGAGCAGCAGCGTGTAGCCGTCGGCCGGCGCGTTCGCGACAACGCCTGTACCGGTCACGCCGCTATTGCCACCGATCGCCTCGATGACGATCGGCTGGCCGAGTTGGTTGGTCAGCGTTTGTGCGATAACCCGCGCAACGTCGCCGGTGCCGCCACCCGGCGGAAACGGTGCGATCAAACGGATCGGTTTGTCAGGATATATCGCCACCTTACCCCGCGTGAATTCCATAAACTCGAAGTGCCTGAAACAGAATTGTGACTGTTTGTGCTGCGCATTCTAACAGCTTTTTGGAGTTTGACGATTTCGCATGCATATGCTTTTCATGATAATGGCATTATTAACCTTTAACGAGTTACGTCGCCTGGTTCGGCCCGGAGATTCCGGTGCAGACGACCTACGGTTTCGCGTTATATGCGATGACAAGTGTTGCCACCGAGCGGGTTCAGTCAAAACTGAAATAGGTCACGCCGTGATTAAAGACGCGATCTAGGCAACCGGCGGCAACGGTGGTTCAAGGCCTCCGGCGCCGAATTCGTGCGCGTTGATCATCATTGCGATCATTGCATAATGGCCTATCAGCGCAGTGAGTTCGACCGTCCCTTTGATGCCGAAGCGGTCGAGCACGCGCTGATAGGTGGCGTTGCTGACGAAATGCGTTTCGTGGGCTTCGATGCAGTAATCATAGACAGATTCAGTGTCGCGGTCATCGAACAGCGGGCGCTTGCCGTGGCGGATGGCTTGGATGATGGAATCGGGCAGGCCGCCCTTGCACGCATGCGGTTCGTGCGCGATCCATTCGTATTGGCAACTCGTATGGCGCGCAGTGATGAGGATAGCCATTTCGGAGAGCGCCGGCGGAAGGCTGTTGTAATAGCGCAGCGTTTCGCCGACCTGCTGCCAGCGTTCGAGAAACTCAGGGCAGTGCAGCGCCAGTTGATAGGGCGCGCCGACGTGCTTGTCGCGGCTGCGGCCCTTGACAAAATCATGCACGCGTTTTTGCTCCGGTGTCATCGTTGATTCAGTGAGCAGGGGAATGCGCGGCATGGCGGCCTCAGCTTTTGGTGTAGCGCGTTTCCATCGCGCGGTAGTCATCGATACGATTGAGTTCGTTGATCTCGGTGAACAGCATCAATTCTTTAAGATGGTTGGCGGTGGTGCCGTCGCGCTTGAGCGCCTGCAATGCGCGTTCTACGCCAGCGGCAGCGGCGAACAGCACCAGTGGGCCGTAATCGACCAGCGCAGCGCCCATGGTCTGCAACGTTGGAATTGGTACCAGCGGTGTTTTGCCGCCTTCAACCATGTTGATCCAAGAGGGCCCCTTAGTTTCCTTGATGATGCGCTGGATGTCGGCTTCGGTGGCGGGGGCTTCGATAAAAATCATGTCGGCGCCGGCTTCGACGTACCTGTTGGCGCGTTTGATTGCGTCATCGAGGCCATGGATGGCGATTGAATCGACGCGAGCGGTGATGACGAAATCCGGGTCGTGGCGGGCATCAATGGCAGCGCGGATTTTTTCCACCATTTCATCCGCGGTGATCACCTGCTTGCCGGCGAGGTGGCCGCAGCGCTTTGGATAGACCTGGTCTTCGAGGTTGACGCCGGCCACGCCGATCGATTCGTATTCGCGCACCGTACGGTAGGTGTTGAGTGCATTACCGAAACCGCAACCGCCATCGCCGATGACGGGGATGTTCACCGCCTTGACGACTTTTTCAAGGATGTTGGTCATTTCCGTCAGTGTGACCAGTCCCATGTCGGGCATGCCGAGCAGGCTGGCCGAAACGCCGTAGTCGTGTACGAAGGTCAGGTCGAAGCCGGCACGTTCGACGAGTTTGGCCGACAGCGCATCGTAGGCGCCGACCATCACTGCGATTTCCGGACGTTTGATGAGTTCACGGTAACGGGTTGTCATTTGCATGCGAATACTCCACAATTGAAAAAAAAAAGGCTGGGGAATTCTAGCAGATGGTTTCGACCGGTCGTTCATTCCCAATTGAGGTGAAAAAGTGAAGTGGTTGACGTCATGGCGTATGCCAGCCGGCGTGTTTTTGTTGTGCCTGCCGTTGATGGTGGTGGCGCAATCCTATCCGGTAAAACCGATTCGTCTGATCGTGCCTTCTGCGCCCGGCGGGGGGGCCGATGTTACCGCTCGCATTATCGCGCCGGAATTGTCCGTACTGCTGCGTCAGCCGGTGGTGATTGAGAACCGCGCCGGTGCGGGCACCATGATTGGCGGCGAAGCGGTGGCGCGCGCCGCGCCCGACGGTTACACGCTGCTCTTGGCGACAGCGCCGCTGTCGATCAATCCGGCGATGTACAAAAAGGTGCCCTACGATGCGACGCGCGATTTCGCGCACATCGCGCAGGTGGTGGCGCTGCCTAACCTGCTGGTTGCGCATCCCTCTATGCCGGTGAAAAATATCAGGGAATTGATTGCGTTTGCGAAGACGCGCCCAGGCCAATTGAGTTTCGCATCCGCCGGCATCGGCACCGCGCCACATCTTTTTTTCGAACTTTTTCTCGATATGACCAGTTTGAAGATCGCGCACGTCCCATATAAGGGGGCGGGGCAGGGCGTGATCGATGTCATGTCGGGCCATGTGCAACTGATGTCGCCAACCATCTTTGCGGCCTTGCCGCATTTGCGCACCGGCCGATTGCGCGGACTTGGCGTCACCACGGCGAAACGCGTTGCTGGCGCCCCTGAGATACCAACCATTGCGGAGGCCGGCGTGCCCGGCTACGAGGCGAGCAACTGGTTTGGTGTCAGCGCGCCGGCTAACACGCCGCGCACGATTACACTGTTGTTATCGGCGTCGATTGCGCGTGTATTGCAACGATCCGACATCCGCGCCCGCATTGTCGAAGACGGCGCTGAACCGGTGGGCAACTCGCCCGATGAATTCACCGCCTACGTCAAGAGCGAAACTGTGAAGTGGGGCAAGGTCGCAAGGCGCGCGGGAATCGAACCCGAATGAGCGCCCGGCGCGTGCTGCTGGTCGAGGACGACCCCTATCCGCGTATTTTGCGCGTGGTGCTTGATCCCGATACGCCGGACGATCTGTGTGCTGCTTTTGCCCACATGCTCGCACATGAGTTGCCGGATTTCCACGCTTGGTGTTCGGAGGTGCGCAGCGAGGCGGCGGGATTGTTTCCCTGCGAAGTACGCATGGTGGCGTCGCAGGAGCAATTGCGGGCGCAACTATCCGATGCGGATGCCGTGGTGCTTGAATCGCTGCGCCTTGGTACGGACGAGTTGGCGCAGGCGCCGCGCCTGAGGGTGGTACAGAAATACGGCGTTCTGCTCGGTAACATCGACACGGTTGCCTGTGACCGCCGCGGTGTCAAAATCTGCACGCTTAATCGGCGCGCCAACGCATCGTGTGCGGAACACGCGCTGGCGATGATGCTGATGCTAGCGCGTCAGTTGCATCGTATCAACGGTTTGATCAGCGCAGAGCAGCTCGGTGCCGCCGGTTATGTGCCCGCCGTCGGCGCCGATGCCTTCGATAAACGCGTACCGGGTTCCGCCTGGGCGCGGGTGACTTCGCTGGGCATCTTGCGCGATACCACGCTGGGTATAGTCGGTTGTGGTGAGATCGGGCGCGAATTGGCGCTGCGCGCCGCGGCGTTTGGTATGCGGATTGCCTACACGCAACGTCATCCGCTTGCGCCTGAGGACGAGCGTAAATTTAATGCGCGTTACCTTGCGCTGGACGAACTACTCGCGACCTCTGATTGGGTCAGTCTGCACGTGCCGGAGAACGACGCGACGCGCGGCATGATCGGCAGCCGACAGTTCGCAATGATGAAGAAGGGGGCGCGTCTGATTAATGTTTCGCGCGCGAGCCTGATCGAGCGCAATGCCCTGATTGATGCGCTCGAATCGGGGCGGCTGGCCGGTTGTGCACTCGACGCCCAATATGCGGAACCCGGCAGCGCTGCCGATCGGTTACTAGATTTTCACCAAGTGATTTTGACGCCCCATACGGCCGGGCAGCCGCGCGCGCTCGGGTTGGCCGATTTTCGCGACGTGATCATCAACATTGCGCAGGCGCTGGCGGTGTGATGTCCCGTTAGTGGTTGCAAAGCGTTGCGCTGCTGATGATTTTTCAATGCCATAAAAAAGGGGGGACGATGATGACCACGCTCTTCGCAAAAGACGAAAAGCAGGATTTTAAGGTGTTGCCGCTCGCTGCCGATATCGGCGCCGAGATTGTAGGTATTGATTTGTCGCGGCCGCTGGATGTCGCAACTTTCAACGCGGTGCGCGATGTGTTTTTCAAATATTCAGTAGTGCTGTTTCGCGACCAGAGTATCACCGAGCAGCAGCAGATTGATTTCAGTCGCCGCTTCGGCGAGCTTGAGATTCACGTGCTCAAACAGTTTTTGCATTCGCAGCATCCGGAAATTTTATTGATTTCGAATATCGTCGAGGATGGCAAGAACATCGGTATCGTCGACGCCGGCCGTTACTGGCATTCAGATCTTTGCTACAAACCGGTGCCGAGCATGGCCTCGGCGTTGTATGCGATCGAGATCCCGCAGGACGAAGCCGGCAATGTGCGTGGCGACACTCTGTTCGCCAGTGTGGCTGCGTCGTACGACGCCCTGCCAGAGCCACTTAAGGAACGTATTTCAGGTCTCAAGGCGCTGCACAGTCTCGAGCACACCTTCGACCGATCGCGCAAGGACGCGGATATCCGCACCGAACAGATTGACACCGGTAAAATCCAACGCACCAGTGTGACCGCTGCGCAGAAGAAGGTTGCCGAGGCGGTGCATCCGGTGGTCCGCACTCATCCGGTGACCGGGCGTAAAAGTATTTACGTCAATGATTCAACCACGGTGAACATCGTTGGCGTTTCCGCGAGCGAAAGCGAAGACATTCTGGGAGAGTTGCGGGCGCGATGCATCCGTCCAGATTTTATCTATCGGCACCAGTGGCGACTGGGCGATCTGCTGATGTGGGACAACTGTTCCTCGCAGCACCAGGCCGTCGCCGACTACGCCTGGCCGCAACGCCGCCGCATGCACCGCACGACGATTACCGGAACGGTGCCGTTCTAAACGCGTTTTTGAAGCCCTCCTGCCGGCAAGGCGGAAGGTGAGACCAAAGTGATTCGCTTATGCGCATCATCTAACTATTAAAGCAAGGAGCCAGTATGACGCAGGGTCCGCATTATCGTGAAGGCAAGTGGGCGGTAAGTCCCTACAACTACGATGCCAAGGTCAACGCCGGCAAACACATGCCGAAGAAGGTGCAGTTGCTCGACCTGACGCTGCGCGAAGGCCGTCAGGTTGAGGGCGTGTCGCTGCGCCTCGAAGACGTGCTCGAATATGCACGTCGCGCAGACGCGGTCGGCATTGAGGTGATCGAAATGCACCACGACGAGCCGGAGGAAATCCGCCAAGTTAAAAAGCTCGGCCTTAATCTGAAAATCCAGGCGCTGGTTCATCCGACCTCGTCGCTCAATCCGAAAACCTGTGCGGAAGAAGTTGAACATTTGATTTCCGATGGTGCCGATATCATCTGCCTGTCGGTGGTTGGCTCTGACTATAACTTTGGCCTTGTCGAATCGATGGCGGGGATGAAGATGTCGCGCGAGGAGTATCTCAACATCACCTGCGAGGGCGTGCGCCACGCCAAGAAGAAGGGTGCCTGCGTCAATGCCATTGTCACTGATTTTTCGCGTATGGATATTGAATGGCTGAAAACCATCACCCGGCGGCTGGCGGAAGCGGGCGTCGATATCCTGCGTCTGGACGACATCTGCGCCCCGTGCAAGCCGGCGGTTTACCAGCACCATGCGCGGGAGGTGAAGCAGACCATCGGCAGTATTCCGCTGGCAATCCACAGTCATAACGACTTCGATCTCGGCCTCGCCGGGCAGCTCGCCGCGCTTGAGGGCGGCGCTGAAATACTGGAAGGTAGCGTCAACGGTATGGGGGAACGCGCCGGCGTGCCAAATATCGCTACTCTGGCGGCGACGCTGGAAATGTTCTACGGCTACAACACCGGCATCAAACTCGATGCGATGCAGGAGTTTTCAGAATTCGTCGCGGACGTCTGGAATCAGCCGATCCCACCGCACAACGCAGTGACCGGGCGCACCGCATTCTCACATTGCGTCGAGGTACACTATGTGTTGCCCAAAGACGGGCAATATGCATTTAACGCATGGACGCCGAACGTCACCGGACATGCCGAATTTGTGCCGATGTGTCATTACTCAGGGATGTACGCGGTCAAGCGCAAGGCGCAGACATTGGGGCTAGGCGAGTTGACCAGCGCGGGCGCCAAAGAAGTTCTCGAGCATGTGCGCAAGGAACTGCGCCTGCGCCGCACCGCGCTGTCTGACCAGTTATTTACGGAGCTTGTGCGCGACGCGATGCGCTAGGCTATTTAAAGTTATAGCCCGGAATATGCAATGCTGCTTCCGGGCTGCGACGATCTGGGGGCGCATGGCGCACTGCAACTATTCGCGGTCGCCGGGACTCGCACGCCAGGGGTCGCTGACCAGAAAATTAGGGGTATTTGAGATGATTCGTCTGAGCGCTGTAATCGCAGCCGTTTTTTTGTTTGGCGCGGCCGCGTTGGCCCAAACCTATCCGTCAAAACCGGTGCGCGTGATTCTGCCTTATCCGCCCGGCGGCAGTTCGGATCCGCTGGTGCGTGCCATGGCGCAGAAGCTTGGCGATGGTTTCAAGGTCAACTTCGTTGTTGATAACCGGCCTGGTGCTAACGGCATCATCGGCACCGAAATACTGGTCAAGTCGCCGCCTGATGGTTACACGATAGCGCTGGGATCGACCAGCACTATGCCGATGAATGCGGCGATCTACGCCAAACTACCATACGATCCGCTCAAGGATTTTGCTTTTATTTCGAGCTTTTCGTTCACGCCGCTGATTCTGGTCGTGCACCCCTCGGTGCCCGTGAAATCGGTCAAGGAGTTCATCGTGCTGGCGAAGGCGAAAACCAACCAAGTCGTCTATGCCTCGTTTGGTGTCGGTGGTGTGGCACATTTCGGTGCCGAGCTCTTCAGTCACATGGCTGGTATCAAGATGATCCATGTGCCGTACAAGGGTAGCGGTCCTTCGACGATCGATCTGCTGGCCGGTCAGGTGATGGCGTCGTTTGATACGATGCAGAACGCCATGCCTTACGTGCGCGCCGGTCGCATGCGCGGGCTGGGCATCGCCTCGCTAAAACGTTCGACTGTGGCGCCCGAGATTCCAACCATCGACGAAACAGGCGTCAAGGGGTATGAGGTTGGCACCATGTTCGGTCTCGTTGCTCCGGCCGGCACGCCGCGCGAAATTATCATGAAGCTCAATGCCGAGATGGAGCGTGCTGTGACGCACCCCGATGTCACGAAGATGATGATACCGGTGGGTACCGAGCCGATGCACAACACGCCGGAAGAATTTGCCGAAATCATTCGCAAGGACATGCCCAAGTGGGCAAAAGTTGCGCGTGATGCGAGCATGCATGCAGAGTAGACGGCAGTGAATACCTTGAATATCCCGGCATTGCGTCGTCCCCGTCGTTACCTCTCTGCGGGGGCGGCAAGAGGTAGACGCGTATCGCTGTCTCGTTGGTCGCACGGTTCTGCACCCTTGTGAGGAACGGTGGACTGAAGCGGCTGTTCGTGCATCCGTTGGTTAGTTGTTTGATTGGAGGTCGAGATGGCATCCCCTGATACCGTGCGCCTCAGTGCAGACGCTGCCAGCGCGCTCGCCGTGCGGGTGATCCATCGGGCGGGATACAGCCTTGATGAGTCCGAAGTCATTGCCGGAAGTCTGCTGGATGCGGAGTTGTGCGGTTATCCAGCCCTGGGGCTGGCGCGTTCGATCACGATTGCCGAAGACGAGCGCACGCAAGCGCCGCGCAGTCCGGTGAGTGTGGTGCATGAGACGCCGGTTTCGGCGCAGATCGACGGCGGGGGTTACGTCGGTGTCTATTCGTTGAACTTTGCAGTGGATGTCGCACTTGAGAAGGCCCGCGCCAACGGGTTTGCGCTGGTCGGTCTGCATAACAGTTATTTCAGTGGTCGCAATGCCTATTATGTCGAAAAGATAGCGCGCGCCGGCTATGCAGTGATTCATACCGCATCGAGTGAACCCTACGTCGCGCCGCTTGGCGGGCGTGAATGCGCCTTCGGCACCAATCCGTTTTCGGTTGGCCTGCCTGGCGACCCCGATCCTTGCCTCTTCGATATGGGCACGTCGGCGATCACCCGTGGCGAGGTCGTTCTGGCCTCACGGCTTAATGAATTGCTGCCGCCGGGGGTGGCGATCGATGCCGGCGGCTTGCCGACGCTGAATGCAGCGGAGGCCTTGAAGGGCGCGATTTTGCCGTTCGGTGGTAACCAGGCGCACAAGGGATACGGTCTCTCGTTCATGATTCAGGCTCTCGGCATGCTTGGAGGTACCGGCCGTACTGAGGGCCGTGCGAAGCATTTTGGTTTTATGTTTATCGTTTTCGATCCGGCGTTGCTGATGCCGGCAGATCAATTTCGCGCGCAATTGGCCGAATTGATTGCCGCGGTAAAGTCGACACCGCGCAAGGCGGGGGTTGAAGCAATCCGTATTCCGTCAGAGCGTGCGTTTGCGGAGCGTGCACGTCGCCGGTGCGATGGCATCGTGCTTGAGCGCCGCTTGCATCAGCGCTTGCTGGCGCTCGGCGGCTCCTGAGGCGGGCTCTTACCGCTTTCGCTGCGTAAAAAGTTAATTCACTTAGGACCGCAGATCAGGATCCATCGGTATTAAGTTGACAGTATCAGCGCGCATCGATATCTTGTTGTCCGTATATCCATATGACAAGATTTTCTACATTTATATGTCAAATGCTCCCCCTGCAACTCACCACGAACAGATCGGCCTTTGCACCGCGCGATTGAAGGCTGGCGATGCCATACCGGTCAGCGCCCACCGCACGGTCAGCGATTTCGACAATATTGCAGTTTCCTTGCTGGCCATGAATACGCACCCGGCGCACACCGATTACACCTATGCAAAGCAGAGCCAATTCGGCAAACCGCTGGTAGTCAGCCCGTTCCTGCTGTCTTCATTGGTGGCGTTTGTGACAAACGAACTACGCGACGTCACGATTGACGGCTACGAAATCCACGACCTCGCTTTCGGCAAGCCGATCCATCCCGGCGAGACGATTACGGCTGAGGCGACGGTTGAAGTAGCGGGCGCCGCCCGGCTCGTCTGCGCTGTGACCGGCCGCAAGGCGGACGGTGAGGAATTCGCGCGATTCCGTCTGCTACTTGATATTAGTGCGGTCCAATCATGAACACCACGCGCTACCAATATCCGGGGTATTTTGAGGACTTTCAACCAGGCATCGTGATCGCGCACGCGCAGCGCCGTGTCGTTACCGAAACCGACAATCTGCTGTTCTCGCGTCTGTCAGGGCACGAGCACCCGTCGCTATTTCCCTATGCGGCCGGTGCGCCGCAGCCGGTTGCTGTCTTGCCGTTTCTCCTGCTGTCGATCTGTGGTGGAATCGCGGTGCGTGCCACCAGCCAGGGCGCGATCGCCAATCTCGGATGGGAATACGTGCGATTTCCGCAGCACGCGCACGTTGGCGATGAACTGCGCGCGGTCACTAGCATCGATAGCAAGCGGTTGTCAAAAAGCAACCCGGCGCGCGGGGTCGTGACCATAATCACCTACGGGCTGAACCAGCACGATGCAGTCGTGCTCGAGGCTAAACGCTCTTTTCTGGTGCGCACACGTGTGCCGGCAACCAACGGAGATCAAAAGCAATGAAGCTGCTACAAGGCGTGCGCGTATTGGCAGTCGAGCAGTATGGCGCGGGACCCTTCGGTTCGTTGCAACTCGCCCAACTGGGCGCCGACGTGGTCAAGATCGAAAATCTGCGCGAGAAAGGCGACACCGGGCGGCATGTGCGACGTGACAGCGAGAAACTGCCCGACAATGATTCGCTATTTTTTCAGACCTTCAATCTCGGCAAACGCTCGATCCTGATTGACCTGCAAACCGCCGAAGGCCAGCGCATTCTTCGCGAGCTTGCACGCGACGCGGACGCCGTGATGAACAATCTGCGCGGTGACACGCAGGAGAAACTCGGGATCACCTACACGAAGCTGAAGGACGTCAACCCGCGTATTGTCTGCGTGCACCTCACAGCCTACGGCCGGCGCGGCTCGCGCAAGACCTGGCCCGGCTACGACTACCTTATGCAGAGCGAAGCAGGCTACCTGTCTGTGACCGGCGAGCCTGACAGCCCGCCGACACGCATGGGCCTTTCGATCGTCGACCAATCAGCTGGCGTGCAGGCCGCACTGGCGCTTGTCTCCGGCGTGCTCAACGCTCGTACGAACGGCATTGGTTGCGATCTCGACGTCAGCCTCTACTCGACGGCCATCGCCAATCTCAGCTATCTCGCAACCTGGTATATGAACCTCGGCCATGTGCAGGGCCGCGAGCCGCGCTCGAGCCATCCGAACCTGACGCCTAGCCAGCTCTACCGAACCGCCGACGGTTGGCTATTCATCATGGGCAACAAGGAGAAATTCTGGCCGGTACTGCTTGAGGCCCTCGGTAATCCCGCCGAGTTGTGCGACGCGCGCTTTTCGACTTTCGACGGCCGCTTTAAGCACCGCGCTGAGATCACGCAAAAGCTGGATGCCGTCTTCATGCAGCAGTCCACCGCTAACTGGGTGTCAAAACTTGCCGGTAAGCTGCCGATTTCGCCGGTCCTCGATATCGGACAGGCGCTGGGGAACCCGTTCGCTGTGGAGATGGGCCGGCTCGGCACGGTCGAGCATGTGAGCGGCGCAGTCAAGGTGTTGGCGCCCGCCACTGAGATCAACGGCGCGCCCATCGCGCAGACCGCAGCACCGGCTGCCGGCGAGCACACCGACGCAATTCTTACCTCGATCGGCTACAGCGCCGAGCGCATTGGCGAGCTGCGCGCGAACAGCGTGGTGCGCTGATGGCGGTTGAGCCGCGCGGCGAAGACGGTATTCCGCTCTACGTCAAGGTCGCCGCCGACCTCGAGATAGGCATTCTCGGCGGCCGCCATAATGTCGGAGAACTGCTTCCGAACGAGGCACAGTTGCAGCAGCGCTACGGCGTAAGCCGCTTCACCATTCGCGAGGCACTGAGCCGGCTTCAGGCGAAAGGCGTGCTCGAAAAGCGTCACGGCGTCGGCACTCGTGTGGTGTCGGCGCCGCCGCAGCGGCGGATAGCCTACGCGGTCGACGGGCTCGATGCCCTCGCACAGTCCGCGCAGCAGGCGCGGCTCGACAAGATCGACAGCGAGCGACGGCGCTTGCGCCCGGACGAGGCCTGTGGGCTTGGTCTCGACCGCACGCGCGCTTATCTGGTGATCCGTGCGCGCCGCGTGCTGGTTGGCGATCCGCACCACCAACTTGCCTTCGTCAAGGTCTACATACCGCTCGCCTATGCGGCGATTGCCGACGAAATCGGCCGCAGTTCCGAACTGGTAATCCGGCTGATCGAGAGTCGCTGCGGCGTCGTGGTCGACCGCATCCGGCAGGAAATCACTGCGCCGAAGCTGAACCCAGTTCTGCGCCGCGAAATGCGCACGCTTGGCATCGCGGTATCCGAGCGGGCGCTGGTTGCACGCCGCGTTTACCTTGACAAGGGAGGTGCGCCGCTTGAATGCACCGAAAGCGTATTCATCGACCCCGATTTCACCTTCGTTACCACGCTGTCGCGCACGCTCGACAAAACGCGCGTCTGAGCGCTGATAATCTGATCCGGAGTTCTGCCATGTCTTGTTACAGAAACACGATACTCTGCATGCTTGCGCTACTCGCGGTGCAGGGGCCCGCCATCGCACAGGTCGCGCGCGACACCGCCGCCGATTACCCCAACAAGACGGTGCGGCTGGTGGTGCCGTTCACTCCGGGCGCCTCAAACGATATCACCTCACGCCTGATTGCGGGAAAGCTGGTGCAGGCGTGGGGACAGCAGATCGTGATCGACAACCGCGCCGGCGCTGGCGGTGCGGTTGGCGCTGAAACTGTCGCGCGGGCGACGCCTGACGGCTACACACTGCTCGCTTCTAACCCGGGGCCAAATGTCAACAATCCGGTCATGCTCAAGAAACCCGGTTACCACGTCGAGGATTTTTCCTCTGTTGTAATCTATGGCTACACCCCGCTAATCATCGCCGCCAATCCGTCGTTCAAGCCGCGCAACCCGCGCGAGCTCGCCGATTACCTGAAGGCAAATCCCGCCGCAGTCAGTTGGGGCTCAACCGGCACTGGCGGCAGTGCCCATATCGCGCTGGCATTGTTCCAGGTGGCCACCGGTGTTGACGTCATTCACGTCCCCTACAAGGGCGCCGCACCCGGTCTCAACGAACTGGTTGGCGGCATGATCCCGCTCTTTTACACGACACTGACATCGGCCGACGTGCATATTAAAAGTGGCCGCCTGCGGATTCTCGGCGTCGCGGCGCCCAAACGGTTGACACAACTTCCGGAGGCGCCAACACTCGCTGAATTCGGTATCAAAAACGCCGAAGCCATTAACTGGTTCGGACTCGCCGCGCCGGCGAAAACGCCGCGCGCGATCATCGACAAGCTGAATCGCGAGGTCAACCGAGTTATGGCCATGCCGGATGTCCGCGTACGCATGGACCAACTTGGTGTTGAAACATTCGGCGGTTCGGCGAGCGATGCCGACGAATTTGTCCGCAAGGAAGTTGTGCGCTTGCGCCAACTTATGCAGACCGGACTGATCGCGCCGATCGACGGTTAAATTCAGTTTGCATGATTCGGTGAGGGTAATAATCGCGGTAACCGTCTCAGGGCGGGGGCCATATTGCAGTGCGTGGCGCCAAAGCAAACGGCGACGGTGCGATTCCTGATTTAGGGAGGCTCGCTAATGGAAGAATATGCTGCCTGGCTGCGGTAATGAAAAAGGCCACCTTGAAGGTGGCCTTTTTTTCGGTGTTCCCGCCGGCTCCATCCAGCGACGCTAATCGATGCGTATATTCGCAGCCTTGGCGATTTTTACCATGCGCGCCATTTCTTCTCTTGTAAACGCATCTAACTGCTCCGGAGTGGTGGTCTTCGGCGTTGCACCTTGTGTTGCTAATTTTTCGACCATATCAGGTGCAGTTAGTGCCTGCGCGACGTCTTTGGCAATCTTGTCTTTTATCTGCTTAGGCGTATTTGCAGCCGCAAAGAGTGCATAGAAGCCACCAAAGTCAAAACCAGGAAGGCCTGATTCGGCCATAGTAGGCAAATTTGGCATCGCAGGTGAACGGACTTTTGTGCTCAAGGCTATTCCTGTTAATTTTCCTGACTGAATAATAGTTATTACCGTTGAAATTGGATTGAAAGCGTAGTGAATGTTGCCATCAGCGCCCATTGCGCTACCCATCGCATCTGGCGAACCTTTAAAGGGAACGTGAACGACATCTAAGCCGGCCGCGAGTTTGAACATTTCGCCAGTTAAGTGGGTTGCTGTTCCAACGCCGGATGACGCATAGTTGATCAATCCAGGCTTTGACTTAATTAAAACGATAAGTTCCTTCAAGGTTTTAACATTTAAGGAATTACTAGCCACTAGAATATTAGGTACGTCGCCAAGGTAGGTAATTCCAGAAAAATCTTTTGCCGTATCGTATGGCAACGAGCTCAAAATTGCTGGGTTAAGCGCGTGGCCATTCGAAACTACCATTAGGGTGTGCCCATCGGGAGGGGAGCGCTTTACTAGCTCAGCTGCAATGGATCCGCTAGCCCCGGGACGGTTTTCGGTAACTACGGGCTGCCCCCAGGTTTCGCTAAGTTTCTGCCCGATTGTGCGGGCGAGAAAATCAGTTCCACTGCCGGGAGTGAACCCAACCAAAATACGTACTTGCTTGTTTGGAAAATGATCTTGCGCGTGCGCTGAACTTACACCAAGAGCCAGAAAGGCAGCCAGCATCAAACTATTATTATTAGACATTGCTTTCCCCCGTTAAACACGTTAATTGAAGTGTAATGACCTATGCAGAAGGTGACCTGTTGCATTAAATAATTGACGAGTATGGCCAGGCAAGTAGCTTTTTGTCGCTTTCAAAGCCCCTCATCAATTGAGCGCCGGGTGACAACTCTTTCGGCCCCCTGTTGATTTTTACAGGATTGTGAGCCAAGTTTTTATTGAATTCTGAACCACCCGATTCAATGTTTATTATGCATCATGTTGTGGATATTTTCTGACTCGCAGCTTATTTTTGGTTCAAATTGGGCTGTTTTTGTGGATGCCCGCCAAATTTTAAACTGAGTCTTGTGGGCTGAACTGCCCCTTGCTGGTTGTATCAGTAACTTTATCCTTTTGCCCTCATCGAATGGCATTGATTTATAAATACGGGCGCTAGCTTCAAGTTCTACTCAGGTACTTGAACTTAATCCCACGGAAGGTGAAGGCGAGTCCAACGCGCCCACATCAGCAGATCGTCATCACCATCAAAGCGCCCGGCCAATTGTAAGCCTAGTGGAAGGCCATTCAGGCCATGCCCGAACGGCAGATTTACGCATGGCACGCCAAGGAGGGTCCAGATCCGATTGAAGATAGAGCTACCGTTAGTCTTGAGACCCAATGGCGCCTCATTCGGCCCGCTCAGCGTTAGTAAAAAATCATGGTCTTGCATCCGTGTTGAAAATTCACCGCGGCATTCATGGGCCAACTTCCGAGCGGCGTCATAAGTGGCGCGCGGAATTTGCCATCCCTCTTCGATTTTGGGCAGGAAAGTGCGGCTGATCAGGTCTGAATGATTGAAATATTCCCATGCTAGCGCACGTGCTGCTTCATAAAGCGCGATTGTGGAGTGCGCCTCATAGAGGCCATCAGCCTTTGGCGACAGGCTTACATTACTTACAGAAGCACCTGCATTTGCAAGTAAGGCCGCGGCATGATCAAGGTTCTCACGCGACGCCAAATCAGCATCATGCCAATGCGCCGTATGCACGACACCGATGCGTGGCATGCGGGTGGCGCTCTTGCCAATCTGCACAGCACGTCCTGAAATAACATGAAGCCCCAGCGCCACATCCTCGACGCTGCGCGCAATCAGGCCAATGGTGTCGAGCGTTTCAGCCGAGAATTTGAGTCCCGCACGATTCATGGAGTTGAATGTCGGCTTGAGTCCGACGACTCCGCAGTAGGCGGCCGGTCGAATGGTCGAACCGCCGGTTTGAGTACCAATCGCAAGCGGCATCATGTAATCCGCGACCCCGGCGGCCGAGCCGCTCGACGAGCCGCCGGGGGTGTGCGCCGGATTGTGCGGATTGCGGGTTTGCGCCGGGTGAATATTGGCGAATTCAGTGGTGACGGTCTTGCCGAGAATTACGCAACCGGCCTCGCGCAGCAGCGCAACGCAGCCTGCGTCCGCCCTAGGTCGGTGTCCGCGGTAGATCGGCGAACCGTATTCGCTCGGCATGTCCGCTGTATCAAGCACGTCCTTGATGCCGACAGGCACGCCGTGCAGCGCGCTGCGCGGCGATTGCAGGTCACAGGCACGCGCCTGCGCAAGAGCCAGTTCGGCATCGAGAAAGGTCCACGCCCGCACCTGCGGTTCGCGTGCGCTGATGCGTTCAAGACAGGAGCGAACCAGCGCTTCGCTGGTGAGTTCACCTCGCGCGATGCGTTGCGCGGCTTCGACTGCATGGAGTTCGCAGGGTTCTTGCGACATGATGATGGTTTGCCTCGCTTCGAAACGAACGACGCCTATTGTATATGGGCGTGCTACGCAAAGCCTATTCAGCGTTATCCCCGCAGGAGGAAAATCGATAAAACAGAAAATCGGGTTCGTCGGCGTTGGTCTCAAGGTTACACCCCTTGCGCGGCATTTTATCGGCGCCAACTATCCCGTCGTCGTCCACGATGTCGGTCTGGCGAAAGTTGACGCCATTGTGCTTTGCTAGCCGAGCGGCATCATCACCGGGAACGCGTGCATCGGCAGGTTCGATGGTTCAAAACACCAGCAGTATCCGCTGATATCAACAACACCAGACTGCACTCCCTTAATTACGTCGCTTGGCTTCACGATCGAGCCGCCGTAGGTCGCGATGAATTCGACCTTGTGCCTCGCGCGTACGGCGACGCGCCTGATCACCCGGCACGAAAAGGGTGCTGACCAGGTTGATCCAGGTGGCGACATCGTGGATGTCCCGAGGCGATGGTCAGTTTGAGGTCTTCGGCGGAGAGGCCGCGTTGGTTGTGCTGCCGAAAATAAAAAAATGCACATGCCAGTCCGAATCTTTTGATGCTCATGCCAACCCTCGAGATTTGACAGGAACGAACGGTTGTTTTTGGTGTGGTATTCTCTTACCTCAGCCATTGCAATCATGCCGCTGGCTTTCTCGACTGGTGCCACGTTGCGACAAGCGTCCCGCTGCATTCCCGTCTCCATCCTCACGGGTTTCCTCGGCAGCGGCAAGACGACTTTGCTCTGCCAACTGCTGACGCATCCCCAAATGCGCAGCACGGCGGTGCTCGTCAATGAGTTTGGCGACATCGGTATCGACGACCTGCTGCTCAAACAGATCGCGCCCAACGTTGTGCTGCTCGAATCCGGCTGCATTTGCTGCACCATTGGCGACGATCTGGCCTCCAGCCTGCTACAGTTGCTCGGCCAGCGTGAAGCGGGGGAGGTTCCGGAATTCGACCGAGTGATCATCGAAACGACGGGATTGGCCGATCCTGCCCCCGTTTTGCAGGGTTTCATGGGGCCAACCTTGATGGCGACGCCTTTCAGGATGGCCGGCGTGATCACAACGGTCGATGCAATCCACGGCAGCAGCCAACTCGACACGCATGCGGAATCGATCAAGCAGGCGGCGATCGCCGATCGGCTGGTGATCACGAAGTCGGACCTCGCAGCTGAAACATCAGTGCAGAACCTAATCAAACGGCTGCAGCGTATCAATCCGACAGCGCAAATCTACCAAGTCGCCAACGGTTGCATCGAACCGGGAAAACTGCTCGATACAGGCCTGTGGAATCCGCAAACCAAGGGCATCGACATTCCGCGCTGGCTCAACGACCACGCACTGGGCAGCCCGGGTTATTTGCGCTCCGCGGTGCAGGGCTCACTATCGGCAACGTCCCATCATGACGACAACATCGATACATTTTTCCTAACATGGGACGCACCCGTGCGCTATACCGAATTCGCCGACTGCCTTGACCGTATGCTCGCCACGCACGGCGAGCGATTACTGCGCGTCAAGGGCATACTTAATATTGAAGGCGCGTCAGCACCAGTGGTGGTGCATGGCGTGCAGAAAATGTTCCATCCGCCGGTGCAACTACCGGCGTGGCCCGACGCCACGCGCGGCTCGAAGCTTGTTTTCATCACGCAGAACCTGTCGCGCTCGATCATCGAAAACTTTTTGGCTGCAATTGTGCGGGCACCGGTGCCGCCACGGCACTAGCGCCACGGCAAGGTCAGAACGGCAGATCAGTGCCGTCACGCATTTCAAATAGCGCCGGCGGCGGCACCAGAAATTCACCATCTGGGTTGTGGTCGTCGCGCCGCGCCGCGCTTGAGGCAAGCACGCAATCCACCGCCATCGGAGTGCCGATGTCGTAGGCGGCTGCGCACAGGCAGCCGGACCACTTCGGGTGCGTCATCGCATCGATCGGGCGGTGCGCCAGATCGGACAAACGCCGGGCGTCGATGCAGCGTGCGGGACTGCTAGCCGGCACGAGGTTATCCGGTTGCGAGCAGAGCGTCATCCGCATACCACAATCGCGTGCGATTTCCGCCATCTCTTTTATGCCTGCGCGCGTGTCGCCATCGATTGCACCTACGCCCGGCAGGCCCGTTGAAACGGTAACCTCGTCGGTGGCGCCGCGCAGCTTGTTCGCGATGGCAGCGAAGTTGTGCAGCTGTGTTTTCTGCGGGAGGGCTGCGGCGCCGGCCGGTGCATAGCGCCAGACCGCGCAGCGCGGTCCGTAAGCCGCCTCCAGCGCGTGCATGCTGCGCACCGCGTTGTCCGAGTCTGTACCGATGCTGTATTGAACGACGAAGGCAAAATCCCGCCGGTAGATTTCCTTGAGCGCATCGAGAAAAGGGGTGGCATCCTTGGTCCAGAAAACGAAACCGTCGACGGCGTCGCGAGTCAGTTCGACACGGTGAAACTGCAGGCCGTTGGAATCGAAGGTGCGACAGAAGCCCGCGTCGAGGCGCCGCATGAACCAGCGCCCGTAGAACGCAGGTATGTCGTCGCTGTAACTGGCCGAGACGATCAATGCGGCAGGCTCCCCCGGATCGGTGCCACGCGCGCCCGACTAGCGCCGCTAGCTCGCCGGACCGCTCAGGATGGCGTCGGCAATCTTGCGCTTAAGCTGCTTGCCATCGGTAAGCACACCGTGGAATTTCTTGCCTTCCACCATGACTTTGCCGCGCAGGATCGTCATTTCAGGCCACGCCGAGACTTCGTATCCTTCCCACGGGCTGTAGTCGGACTCGTGCAGATCCTCGACACGTATTTTGCGGTTGGCGGCCGGGTCGAGCACGACGATGTCGGCGTCGCTGCCAACGGCAATGGCGCCCTTACGCGGATAGAGGCCAAAAATGCGCGCCGCGTTTGCCGAAGTCAGATTGACGAAGCGCAGCAGCGACTCGCCGCGCTTGGCGACGATCTCGTTATACATCACGGACAACCGCGGTTCGACGCCGTTATGACCGCCGAGCGTGTTGTCAATCTTGTTTTCCTTGATCTTAGGCGCGAGCGGCGTACAAATGCCGTCAGTGGCGATCGCGCTAATGGCGCCGGTCTTGATCATGCCTTCCCACAGCGCGGCGCGATCATCCTCGCCCTTCAGCGACGGATAAGTGTGATAAATCTGGCCGTTCGGACGTTTGTAGGCTTCGCTCGTCAGCAGCGCGTAATGGTGCAGCGTCTCGCCGTAAATCGGGAAACCCTTGCGCCGCGATTCAGCGATCGCCTCGACGCCGGTACGCGCGCTCGTGTGCATCATGTAAAGCGCGGCGGCTTCAACGTTTTCCGCGAGCCGGATGATGCGCCGGAAAGATAGATCTTCGGACAGCGTATTGTGGACTTCCGGCATATTTTCGAAGCCGGTACGGCCTTCGCGTCCGAGCTTGCGGTACATGTGCATGACGATGTCGTTGTCTTCGGCGTGTATGCAAGCGATACCACCTTCGCGCGCGAGGATCTGCAGGATCTCCCAGATATCGCCGTAATCGACTTTCCAATCCGAACGACGCGGCAGGCCGTCGGTGGTGTAGATCTTGATGCTCGGGTAACCGGCCTGCACGACCTCGGGCAGTTCGCCAAGGATTTCCAGCGGAATTTTGCCGTTAAGCAACACGTGATAGGCGTAGTCGCAATGGCACTGGTTGGTCCAATCAACTTCGCGATTTTCGATCGTCTGCCGCATGGTTTCGCCCTGTTTCCAGATCGCGAAATCGATGATCGTCGTGGTTCCGCCAAACAGCGCCGCGCGGCTGATGTGATCGGGCCCCGCACTGTAAATTTGCGTGCCGGGATTCTGCCATTTGCAGTGCAGATGCGGATCGAGGCCACCCGGAATCACGATCTTACCGGTGGCATCGATAACGCGCACGGCATCGCCCGCCTTGAGCGTGCCGGGCATGGCGAGCGCAGCGATTTTGCCGTCCTGAACGCCTATATCCCAGTTCCCCGGACCCAATGGAGTTACGACACGGTCGCTGCGAATGATTAGATCAAGCATTTTCGGGCTCTCTTTTCGATTTAGTGCGGATTTTGCATTCTAGCTTGGGAGAGTGTAATTCGGAAGTGCAAACCGCTGCAGTACAGACGGGCGACGCCAACGGTAAGAGCCTGCAAGATGATTATCAACTCTGGTAACCTAGACTCTGTTTTCAAACCGAAGAGCCAAGAATCGATGAATACGTCGAAGTCGAAGCGAACCCCGCTGAATGCCGAACCGTTGATGATTCGCCGCGTCGACGCGATACCGGTAGCGATCCCCCTCACCAAACCGATCGTAATGGGGGGCGGACAGAGATACGAGCACTCGGAGAGTTTGATCGTCAGGATAGAGGCCGCCAATGGCTTGGTGGGATGGGGTGAAGCTTCGGCAGCGCCGACAATGACCGGCGACATGCTCGCAGGCATGGTGCAGGCGGTCGAACAGCACCTTGCGCCGCTTCTGGTCGGGAGCAACGCTCTGCTGCGCGCGCAACTGGCGCACAAGTTGTCGCGCGCCGTTATCGGCAATACGGGACCAAAGGCTGCCTGCGACGTTGCACTCCATGATCTGGCCGGCCGCCATCTTGGCGTGCCCCTCGTCGAGCTGCTCGGCGGCAAAGCGCGGGAGTCCGTGTGTGCGCTATCGCAGTTGGGGAATTCCCGCGTCGAAGACGATATTGCCGAGGCCAGAACGAGGCGGCGCGAAGGCTATAGATTCTTCAAACTCAAAGTCGGAGTTAAACCGGTCGAAGAGGAGATCGGTGGCGTGCATGCGCTCAGAAAGGCACTCGGCCCCGACGTAATACTGTGCGCGGACGCGAACATGAGCATGACTCCTTCAAGCGCGCGCAAGTTTGTACTGGGGGCCGCCGATGCCAATATCCTGTTTCTCGAGCAGCCGCTCCGCGATCACGATCTGGTTGGCGCGCTTGCGCTTGCGCGCATGAGCCCGATCCCTTTGTGCGCGGACGAGTCTGCACACAGCTTGGAAAGCATCATGAACTGGCGAAGTGCGGGTGCGATCGCGGGCGTCACACTGAAGACAATCAAGCTCGGCGGCATGGCGTCGACTGCGCGTGCCGCGATCGTATGCGATGCACTGGGCATGTCACTCAATCTCGCAAGTAAGACCGGAGAATCAAGCATAGGCGCTGCCGCGCTCGTGCACCTGAGCTACGCGATTCCCAATATCGACTGGGGCATCAACATTACCAATCAATACCTATCGACTGACCTCGTGCGGCAACCGATCGGACAAAAAGGCGGTAGCGTGGAATGTCCGACCGCGCCGGGCCTCGGCATCGATGTGGATGAGCGCGCGATCGCGCGCTTCAAGGTTGTCAGCTAGCTACTTCGGAAACGCGAAAACCATGGCGGGCTCGACCGCGCGCGCGTGATTGCGCGCTATGCGATCGGCCATTGCTAGCGCATACGGAGCGGCGCTCACCAACATCTCGCGGCTGCGTGCATCGAGTTTCAAACCCGCACGCTGCGCCGCGGTTTGGATAAACGCAAGCGTTGTCGCGTCAGGTTCCTGCACCGCCGGCTCCGGCTGTAACCTGATCGGCGTTGAAGTTCCCCCACGCTCGAGCCGTGGTCGCTGCGAACGCCATGCCGTGGCTTTTTCATAGGCGTGACCGAGGCGAAGTACGGCATCGTCGCGAAACGGCGCTGCGGCGATTTGCATGCCGAGCGGCAGACCATTTGCGGCAAAACCGTTGCACACAGACATCGCCGGACCACCGGTTACGTTGAAAATATTGTAGATACTTGGCTTACTCCAGAACTCGATTCCCTTGAATTGATCCAGACGCGGTGCCGGGCCCGACCCGGCTGTCAGCATCACATCGAAATCGCGGTAAACCGGCTTCATTTCCTGCAGCATGATTTGGCGTTCGCGCTGCGCCTGCACGTAGTCGGTTCCCTGAAACAGACACCCCGGCAGAACCTTGCGCAGGAATTCGGTCCCGAAATTGCCAGCCCGATTCATCAAATCCATCTGATGATTGGAAAACAACTCGCACTCCGCGATTACCATCCTTACGTCATGATAGGCGTGCATCGGCCGCACGCGAATGTCGCGGCAGACTGCCCCGAGCCCGGTGAGAACATGCACTGCTTCATCCATGGCGCGCGCCAGTTCGGCGTTGACCGGAAGATCTTCTTCCCAGAAGTGGCGGATGACGCCGATGCGCATGCCGCGGACGTCAGTCGTTAATCCGGCACGGTAATCGGGTATCGATGCTGCAATGCTGCCGGGATCCGCCGCGTCGTGGCTGGCGATAGCCTGCAGCAAGATCGCGCAGTCTTCGACAGTCCAAGCCATCGGGCCGCAAGTATCAAATGAATAAGAGTTCGGTATGACGCCCCGTCGGCTAACTAGGCCGTAAGTCGGCTTGAGGCCAACCAGACCGCCGAGGGCAGCAGGATTGCGGATCGATGCGCCGGTGTCGGAACCCAGTGCGCCGAGCACTAAGCCGGCGGCGACGGCGGCGGCCGATCCACTGCTTGAACCGCCAATATAGTGCTCGACGTTCCAGGGATTCCGCGGGATGGGCCATGGCAGATCGTGTGATGGGCCCCCGATGGCGAACTCGTGGGTGCCGAGTTTTCCCATCAATATGGCCCCGCTCGCATAAAGCATGGCGGTGGCAGCCGAATCTTCGATCGGGACGTTGTCGATTAAAATCTTCGAATGCGCCGTGGTGCGGATGCCGGCTGTGTTGTAGATGTCCTTGAGACCGAACGGAATCCCGTGCAAGGGACCTCGCCAGTGACCGGCGCAGATCGCCGCTTCGGCATCGCGTGCCTGACTGAGCGCGAGTTCAGGTGTTGGCGTAATGAAAGCATGGATTTGTGGATCGAGCGTCTCGATCCGCTCGAGCAACCTGCGGGTCAATTCCACCGGCGAGAGCTTGCGGGACTTGAGCAACTCGCCGGCTTGGGCGATTGTCAGGAAATCGGTATCTGGAATCATCGCGACCTCAAGTGGGTGATGCGCAGGGGGATCTGCGAATAGCTCGAATGGAAGCTGCCGGCGCGTCCACCGCGGGTGACTACAACATGATCGAACAACGGCAGTAGCAGTGCGTGGAAGTGAGGGCGGCTTGCATTTCCTTCACTGTGCATATGGCTTCAGGATAGGCTCCCACCGCTTGATTTCTGCCTTGTAGAATGCGCTGAACTCATCAGCGCTGCTCCACGATGATTCTGCCCCCAATGCAGCCATTCGATCCCGCAGGTTCGGATCCTGCAAGGCTTTTTGCATTTCCGAGTTCAGCTTTGACACGATCGGACGCGGGAGGCCACCGGGCCCCCAAATCGCGTACCACGTGGAGTAATTAAAGCGCGCCAGTCCTGCTTCGGCCATGGTCGGTACTTCGGGCAGAAGCGCCGACCGTTTTACCGTGCTGACTCCCAAGGCACGCAGCTTACCTGAAGAAATAAGCGCAATGCTGGACGCGATCGGCGCAAACGATAGGTCAATCATGCCTGCCGCCAGGTCGACGAGTGCGGGGGCCGAGCCCCGGTACGATACGTTCACGAGCTTAATGCCGGCAGCGATTTGAAAATACTCGCTGCATACATGATCGGAACCGCCAATGCCGCCGGATCCGTAATTAAGTTGGCCCGGGCGCGAGTTTGCCAGTTGAATTAGTTCCTGTACCGTTTTCACGGGCGACCCGAAACTAACTGTCAGTACGTTCGGGCTGATTGCAATCAAGCTTAGCGGCGTGAAATCCTTGATCGAGTCATATGGCAGCTTCTTATAGAGCGTTTCGTTGAAAGCCATGGAAAGGCTGCTAACCAACAACGTATACCCATCCGGCGCAGCTTTCGCGACGATGGCCGCGCCGATGATGCTCCCAGCGCCAGTGCGATTGTCCACCACGAATGACTGGCTTGTTGATCCCGACAGCCTCGCGCCAACCAATCGTGCCATTAAATCTATTCCACCACCGGAAGCCTGAGGTACGACTATGCGGACCGCTTTGTTCGGAAAAGCGTCAACAGATTCGGCAGCGATAACCGGTAATACGCCGAGGTCGATAAGGACAGCAATGAAGGCCCACTTGCTTAACGAATTCAGTGAATACATTTTCCGCCCCTATTCGAATCAACGAGAGCCGAACTGGCACCCGGATAAATCTGCCTTAACTGGCTAGCTGCAATTAAAAAGCTGCCTGCCCAACCGCAACATCGTCGACATGATACCCCACGGGATTTTGCCAACTGTTACTTCGATTTAAGCAACCCGAACCTAATTTAAGCATCCAACCTCATCATTTACATGATGCCCCTATGACTAAGCGCCGATCCAGGTCAACAACGGCAGTCCACTGCGATATTTGAATTTCGTGACCAACCCCGGCGCAGTCGCGGATAAATCACCCACAAGAATCGGTGCGGATGGGTATATCAACGTGAAATATTGTCCTGGGACGTCACAGCTTTTGGCGTTCCATCACAACCAAAGAAAAAGGAACGCAATGCGTTACGTTATTTTCGTTCTGTTGCTGTCAAGCGATTACGGTAGTGCTTTGGGGACTTGGGTGTCCGTACCCTATGGATGACGCATCCGCCGGTCGATCTGCTCTATACCGGACATTCGCGACCCGGACCTAGGCTCGAACCAGGGACACAAGGATTCACAGGCCTGTTTAGGACTTCATAGGCGTCCAAATGACAATACGTGTTACAACAGGTCAATAAAACTCTGGGTCGTTGGAAAAACCGCTGCGTGTTCTGGAACACTTAGGCGCGCAATCCAAGCAAGCGGTTGCAGTCGGTCAGTGCATTACGTTATTGAATATTTCAGGGGCAAGATTTCTGTCTCTTATGCATTTTTTCTAAGAGGTTGTATCGACCACGATTTCGTCGCCATCGACTCGAAACTTATGCGGCACCTGGTCGGATACCCACTCAGTAAACTCAAGAATTTCAGCAAACTTTGGATCATTCCCTTTTATCTGGTAGGGCTGAGCGCGAGGATTGATATACGCTGGGTAGAACGACACGCGTTCTATACCTTTTTTGCTCATTATAATTTTCGGCACCATGGTCATGCGGCAATGTGTTGGAAAGAAGTAGCGGCCGTTTGGCGCCAAACATTCTTTATCGATACGATGCCAGACCACATTCCAGTCGTAGCTGTTGGGTGAAGTCTTTGGGGAGCCAGTCGTCATGAAATTGCCGATGCTGTAGAAGCAGACCTTGCCCTTGTAGACTTCGATTGCCTTGATCGAGTGTGCATGATGGCCCAGGATCAGGTCAGCGCCCGCATCAATTGCCGCGTGGGCGATTGGAGGCTGATAGGTGCAAATCGTTTTGGCGACGATGCGCATGCCCCAGTGGATGGTGACGATTACAACGTCTGCTTGCTGTTTTGCTTTCCTTACATCTTCCTTCAGAGCCTCGAGATCGTCTTCATACGGGGTTGAGATCACGCGTGGCGGGGAACCTGGTTGGAATTCCTCGGCGGCGAAATGCGTGTGTGCGCGCATTGGTGATACGCCGGATTTATTTTTTCCGGCGGCCTGGCCGTCCCGGAGCACTGAGCAATAGGCGAGGATCGCGATTTTGACGCCATTCTTTTCGACAATCGCTGGCTTGCGTGCCTCTTCGCCATCGCGTCCGGCGCCTATCACGATCTTACCCATACTGCGAAATAGATCGATAGAGTCGAGCAGGGCATCTGGCCCCCAGTCCATCGCATGGTTACTGGCGAGCGAAACAATATCGATCCCAGCGGCGTCCCAGACCCCGGCCATCTTCGGATGTAGGCGACTATGCTGGCCGCCCGGGCCATAGGCGTAGTTCGGAATTTCGCCGCGTTCTGAGTAGGTGCGTTCACACTGGCCGAGTCGGATATCTGCCTGCTGTAGCAGCGGTGAGATCAACTCGGCGAATTCTTCTGTGGGTTCGTAGACGGGGCCAATGTCACCGCCGGTCATCAGGGTTACGCTACTGCTTTTATTATCTGCCATGGATATCTTTCTTTAGTTCACATTAACGCTATTCAATTCGCATGCCGGCCGCGCGCACCAACTTTGCGTACTTGGTGGTCTGATCAATCAGATATTGTTGTAGCAATTCAGGCGTGCTGCCGACGGGATCTGCACATTCTTCTTTAAGGCGCGCTTTAACGTCTTCGGTCCTTAAGATTCGGGCAATGGCCTGATTGATCAGGTTGACCACCATCTCTGGCGTACTGCGGGGCGCTAGTAGCCCGTAGGCAGAACTGAATTCGAACCCCTTCAGGTTGCTCTCCTGTAGCGTCGGCACCTCAGGCAGGGCTTGTGCACGGCGTGCGCTCGTCACGGCGAGCAGACGCAGTTTTCCTGTTCGCACTAGCGGCAGTGCACTTAACGGAGAAACGATCATCATCTGGGAACCGCCTGACACCACATCGATGACCGCCTGTGTGATGCCGCGATAGGGAATGTGTACAACGTCGACGCCAGCTGTAATTTTGAAGAATTCCCCGGCGAAATGGGCGACCGTCCCATTGCCAGACGACGCATAGTTGATCTGGCCGGGTTTAGACTTTGCGAGCCTGATCAGGTCCTGCGCGTTCTTGACCGGCAGCGATGGATGTACGATCAGCAGAAATGGTGTTGATGCGATTAGTGTGATGGGCGAAAAATCCTTGATCGGATCGTAGGGAAGCTTGCGAAAGAGATTGGCGTTGATCGCGTGAGTGTCGTTTACGATCAGGATCGTGTAGCCATCGGGTGGCGCCTTCGCCGCTAGATCGGTTCCAATGATGCTGCCTGCGCCGGCGCGGTTATCGACCACGACCTGCTGCTGCAGTGCTACCGAGAGTTTCTGGCCGAAGAAGCGTGCCACCGTGTCGGCGCCGCCGCCAGCTGAAAATGGCGAGATCAGGCGAATCGGTTTGCTCGGGTAATCCTGTGCGACCACCGGAACTACTACAGAGGCGAAGAGGAATAAAATCGGCGTGCCAATGCTTCGCAATGCTACGCGAATGCTATTACGATGGTTCATTGATATCCTCCAGAAGGTCGGAGGAATTGTAAACCAGTAATTTATTGCCTTGGCGTCATTTCTGACAGAATCTGAGTGGAGTTCACACAATTTTGCACACACCGACTGCATCACAAACATTCTCCGCATTTGCCACCGGTCTTCGATATGAAGACATACCGGCACCGGTGGTTGCACGGGCCAAGGCATGCATTCTTGACACTATCGCGGCGTGCACCTTCGGTGCACAGTTACCGTGGAGCCGCATGGTGATTGATCTGGCGACGGAAAATGGTGCGGCCGGCGACTCTTCGGTGCTCGGAACCCGGTTCAAGTTGCGCGCGCCGTTTGCAGCGCTTGCCAACGGCGCCACCGCGCATGCGTTCGAACTTGACAGCATGTGCCAGCCCAGCGTGGGTGCTCATCCAGGGGCAGGTCTGGTTGTGCCTGGTCTCGCTGTCGCCCAGGCGCGGCACAATAGCGGGCGCGAGCTGATTACGGCTTTTGTGGCTGGTTGCGAGGTGATGTACCGGATCGGCCATGCAGCACACCACAGTAGCGAGAGAATGGGTTTTCATGCGCCTGGCCTACTTGGTGTTTTTGGCGGAGCGATCACCAGCGGGCTGTTGATGAAGCTGGATCCAGCGCAGCTCATGCACGCGCTAGGGATTGCCGGATCTCTGACGGCCGGTGTGCTTGAGTTCTCAAAGTCCGGCGGTATGGTTAAGCGCCTCCATCTTGGACGTGCCGCAGAGGGGGCAATTACAGCGACTTTGCTGGCGAACAAAGGCTTTACCGGCCCGACGCAGGTGATTGAGGGCAGGTATGGCTTTTTAAATGTCTATTGCCGCGATGCCGAGATTCCACTTTTGACTGCTGGATTGGGGGAAACATGGCGCACGCTAACCACCACGCTCAAGTGTTATGCCTGTCACAGCACCGCACATGTTCCGGTGACTGCTGCACTCGCGATAAAGTCGCGGGGTATCAACCCTGATGATATTGAATCCATCAGGGTTGCTGGCAGCGAAAAAATGGTTAGCCACCACAACATCCCTGAACCAATGGAAATGTCGACGGCGCAGTACAGCGCGCCGTTCAGTGTCGCACTCGCTTTTTATCGCGATCCGCGAAATCCGGCGGTGTTTGATGACTCTGCCCTGAATGATCCGGCGATTCGTGCACTGACCCGCAAGGTCAAATTGGCGGTGCGCACCGCGCGGCCGGGAGATACCACATTAGCGTCGCTTGTCACCGTGTTAATGAAGGATGGACGTGAATTTTCCGAGGACTGCCAGTATTACCCGGGTATGCCGCAGCAACCTCTGACCGAGCAGCAACTTGCAACAAAGTTTCAAGCGTTAACCACGGCGATTCCTCAGGCACGCGCCGCCCGGCTATTCGAGCGCTGCATGGATCTCGAATCAGTCACCGATGTCGGGACCCTCGAGTTTTTCTGATAGCGTAGATGTTCGCTCCAGATTGTTTGGCGGAAGGCGGTAGTTCTGATTAATTGATCGCCCCGGATTTGGTCGTTGCAAACGCGGCTGCCGAGGCGCCGGCAATTTTGCCGATTACTGCACCACTGGTGAGACCTGATCCACCGGGATAATTGAAATAGAAAATTCCGCCAACGACCTCGCCGGCGGCGAACAATCCGGGAATCGGCGCCTCCATCACGTCCACAACTTCGGCGTTTGTGTTGATCTTTATGCCGCCAAATGTGAAGGTGATTCCACAGGTAACCGCATAGGCTTCGTATGGGGGGGTATCGAGTTTTTGCGCCCAGTTAGATTTCGGAATTGTCAGGCCAGTTGTGGTGAGTCCATCCTTGACTGTCGGGTTAAAGGTGCCGATTGAAGGGGCCGAGGCGTTGTATTCTTCAATGGTTTTGAGCGCAGCTGCGGCGTCGACACCTTCGAGCTTCGCGACCAGTTCCCCGAGAGTATTGGCTGATACCTTGGTGACCTGCCTGCTCTTGTATTCATCACGCAGAAGATGGGCGACTTTGGCATCGTAGACCTGCCATGCAAACTGGCCGGGTTGCTCCAGCACGATATGGCCGTATTTTGCATACGTATAGGGCCGCAGGTCTGCGCCTTCGTCGACGAAACGTCGGCCGTTGGCATTGATCATTAGTCCGTACGGATATGAATGGCGTTGGAAACTCGTGCGCAGCGCAACCTCACCGTAATCCGTCGCATATCGTTCCCAACTCACTGCATGGCAGCCAGACCAGTGGCCGTAGGCCTGAGCACCGACGTCGAGCGCGATCCGGATGCCATCTCCCGTGTTGAAGCGAGAGCCCCTGACTTTGGCGAGATCCCAGCCGCGCCCTAAATAGCGTGTACGCCATTCTGCGTTGGCCTCAAATCCGCCGCAGGCCACAATGACCGCCTTGGCGTGATACTGCGTGACATTTCCGCCACTCGCCACTTCAACGCCGTGCACGCCGGCGCCGTCATGTAACAATCGGGTGACGCGGCTGTTATACGCAACCTTGACGCCTTCCCGCAGCGCTGCCGTGAACAGCGAATCGACCACCCCGATGCCACCGCCAGATACCGTGATGGTAAGGCCACCCCAAAATTTAACTCGCCCATCGACCTTGAAAGATTGTCGACCGTAATAGGGCAGGAAGCGGACGCCTTTGCTGCGCATCCAGATCAGCGTATCGAGGCTGCGCTTAACAATTGCCTCACACAAGTCGGGGTTGGTTCTGTATTGCGTGACGCGCGCCATGTCGTCGAAGAACTGCTCTTCCGTGTAGCGGCCGAAATCGGTAGTGGCTATCTCTTCGTCGCTGAGGTCCGGAACCAGCTTCTTGATATCTTCGACGCCATCGTAAACCACGCGCCAGTTGCCACCTGCAAACCCACTGTTGCCACCACGCTGATCCTCAGGCGCTCGCTCAAAAAGCATCACGTTTGCGCCAGCGCCGCGCGCGGATAAGGCGGCGCATAGGGCGGCATTGCCGCCCCCGATCACGATGACATCAACCTCGTTTTTCGTGGAACTCAATTGGTATTCCCTTTCTAAGTGGCCTTGGCGACAAGGCGGCCTAATCTAAATAGGTATGAGGTCATGCCGATTCCTCATTGGCGGATAGGTCTGCGGATAGGCAGTAGCTTCATGACACAACCGTTCGCGCAGGTTTAATCCGCGGCCCTCGAATCATACCCGAACGACCAGATATGGCGCCCGGGCTACTCCTGAGAGACGCCGCTACGCGGTGCCAAAGACGTCGATGAACTTTCGACTGATCGTTATTTTGGCCCTTTTTATTTACCTGCCAAGCATCAAGAGCGCGGATGTGTCGCACGAGTTCATATGGTTTGACGCGCCGCTACAGCGGATATATAGTGGTCGTCAGAAAAAAATGGATTCAAACAATCTATACTTTGTCGACTTTTGGCATCGTGAACACTGGAGAAGACTGATGAGCATGGTGTTTTTCGACCCCTCGGTGGCGCCGCGTAAAACGATTGCATTGGCACCCCGTCCCGCCAGCCTTAAAGGCAAGGTTGTTGGCCTCTTTGATAACACCAAGGAGCAGGCCGATATCGTGCTCGCAACGCTTGGCGAACAATTAGTCAAGCACCATGGAGTGAAGGAACTAGTCACTCGGCATGGCATCCATTACTCGAAACCCGCTCCGCTTGAAACTGTGGAGGAAATGGCGCGCAAATGCGATGTTGTGATTTGCGCGCTGGGTGGATGAGGATCCTGCACCGTGTGCAGTGTGCACAACGCCGTCGAATTCGAAAAACGCGGGATACCCGCGACCGTGGTCATCACTTCCGCGTTCCGTAATGCTCTCGAGCAGCAATTCAAGGGTAAGGGCATGCCTGGGCATCCCTGTATCGAATTGTTGCACCCAGTCTACTACCTTAGTCGTGAGGATCTCGTGAAACTGACCTGCGAGCATCTTGACGAAGTTCTTGCGCAGCTAACTGGCGGCGTTTAGGGCGGGGCGCGGAGTTCGGTATGTGCCGCTTTCATGACGTCGCGGCCGCGGTTCTCGGAGTTATTTGCGCCTTCTCCTGCGGATGTGCGGGAGCGCAAACATACCCGTCAAAGTCCATAAGGTTGATCGTGCCTTTTGCGCCTGGCGGCGGAAACGACATAATCGCGCGCACTGTCGGGCAGAAACTCAGCGAACGCTTGTCGCAGCAGGTTGTGGTCGACAATCGCGCAGGTGCTGGCGGCAACATCGCCGCCGAGATTTCGGCTCGCGCGGTGGCAGACGGTTACACGCTGTTCTTGCTTAATTCGGCGAACCTGATTGCGCCGAGCCTCTACCGCAAGATTGCCTACAATCCAGTAGTCGATTTTGCGCCGGTAACTATGATGGTGGTGTCGCCGTTTCTGATCGTGGTGCCGACGGATTCACCATTGCGTTCGCTTGGTGACTTACTAACTCAGGCGCGTGCGCGGCCGGCAACCATGACTTTTGCCTCCGGCGGTAACGGTTCCGCCACCCATCTAGCTGCAGAACTTCTTGCCCAACAGGCGGGCATCAAGCTCGTGCATATTCCATACAAGGGGGCCGGTCCCGCGTTTGTCGATCTGCTTGGTGGCCAGATTTCGCTTTATTGGTCGAGTGTGCTGCCGGCAATGCCTTACCTAACCGGCGGACGCATCCGCGCGCTTGCGCTGACCGGTTTGCACCGTTCCAGGGTGCTGCCAGATCTGCCCACCGCGAATGAGACCGGTCTGACGAATTACGAGGCTTCGGTGTCCTACGGCATCGTTGCGCCGGCCGGCACGCCTTCAGATATCGTGCGCAGGCTGCAGCAAGAGATTGCGCGTGTTCTCAACATGCCGGACGTCCGCAGCCGACTCGAAAGCCAGGGGCTTGAGGTTATCGCTGGCTCCTCGGCGGATTACGCGCGCGACATTAAGGTAGAAGTCGCCAAATGGGCGCAGGTAGTGAAGGTTTCCGGGGCAAGGGTCGATTAATCGAATGCGGCTGAACGACGCATCAATCAGGCAGTAGGGGGAGTGCATGGCAAATCTGGATCCAAACGGATCGTTTTACGACGCGATAGAATTTTTCTACAGCAAACCATGGTCCGATGGTATGCCGGTGATCCCTCCGACGCAGGAGCGCGTCGAGTGGATGCTGCGCGGCACCCAGCATCCGGCGAACGAGGAAATCGGTCTTGTGCCGCCGAATTTTGAACCGCTGACCGTGCAACGCATTGCCGAGCACGCGGTGATGGCCGGCGCATTGCCCGAATACATGCCGGCAATTCTCGGCGCGATGCGCGCGATTCTTACCGAAAAACTTAACATGCACGGCGTGCAAACAACCATTCACGGTGCAGCCCCGCTACTGATTTTTAATGGGCCTTACGCAAAAAAAATCGGCATCAATGGCGACCGCGGTTGTTTTGGTCCGGGCTTTCGTGCCAACACTACAATTGGTCGAACCGTACGGTTGATTCTCTATAATGTCGGGGGTGGCTTTCCGGCAGCGTCGTTCAGTTGCATTGGAAGCCCAATTCGTTACGCTTATTGCGTCGCCGAAAACGAAGACGACTCGCCGTGGGAGCCACTGTCAGTAACCCGCGGCTTCGAGGCCGGCGAAAACGTGGTTACCGCAGTGCAGTGCGACGCGCCGCAACTTGTGCACGATGATGCAAATGACGATCCTGAGAGGCTGCACGTCGCAATTACCGACTGCATGGCTAACTTTGGGGGCATGAACGCCTGGCGAGCCACCGACCTTGTGGTCGCGCTGGCGCCCGATATTGCAGATAATTTCGCCAATGCCGGCATGTCAAAGGCTGACGTGCATGCATTGTTGAGTCGCAAGGCTGGCAGGACAGTCGGTGAACTTAAAAAAGGCGGTCTCTGGCGAGAGGAACGTATTAACCGTTACGTCACCAAGGTCGACCCGCACGACGACCATTGCTGGGTGCCGACGATACAGGAGCCTAGCCGCCTGTTTCTAATTGTCGCGGGTGGCCGGCCTGGCGCGACTGCTGGCGTCATGCACGGCTGGAATGAAACCACGCGCGGCGTATCGGTGTCATTCGACGCCTGACACGTTAATCCGATAGGAGTTTTGTGTTCACTAAACTGATATTGTGCTTTGCTCTGCAACACTGAAGTTCCTTCCGCCAGCTAATACTGTAAAAACATACTCAAGCCCGATTGAAGTGCTGGCGTGTGCTTTTTCGCACGCGCAGGCTTTTCTAATATCGCGTTTACGGAGATCTAAATGAAAAAAACAGTCAAATTTCTTTTACCTCCGGAGGGAAATCACCCGCAATGCGAAGCTAACGAAATGCGCCGACATCACGACAGATTAACTAGTATCGAACAATTTCGAAGCGCTTTTGCCGCATCGAACGCTGCACATTTCCCTATCAAACAGGACGAATGGACATGAGTTTTTTCTGGAAGGGCCGTCTGAACGCGGCGCCGAGCGATTTGCTCAAACATTATTACGCTGAGCAGATGCGCGAACCCGATTTTCTCGATGCATTGCACCAATGGGACAAAGCCCAGGTTGTCGTGCTTGGCGAGCAGGAAATGGCGCCGCCCGAAACCATCGCAGCACTGGTTGATGCAGTCGCGGCAATGGAGAAGGAAGGCGTGGTGCCGGCGCGCGAGGCATTGTGGAACGTCATTCACGGCGGCGAGGAATACATTCGAAAGCATTGCGAAGAAGAGAAGTCGGGCTGGCTGCACCTGGGCCGTTCCAGTCCCAGCCTGCGCGTGGTCGCGTCGCGCATTGCTTTTCGCAGTCTGCAGGTACAGATTATGCTGTCAGCACTGGCGCTGCGCGAAACCATGATCGATATCGGCGAAAAACACGTCGAGACGCTGATGCCGGGCTACAGCTATGTTCAACACATAGAACCCGGCACCTTTGGTTTTTATCTGATGTCGTTCGTCGAACCGCTGGAGCGCGATTTCAAACGCTTCGAATCGGCGTTCCGCAACACCAATATCAGTGCGGTCGGTACCGGCGCCGCCTACGGCATCGAATTTCCACTCGATCTCGAGCGCATGGATGAACTGCTTGGCTTCGATGCCGCGCCGTGGAATGCGCGCGATTCAATACGCAACTACGACTACATGATCGAAACCTATATGGCGCTGGCGCTGATGCACAGCACGCTCGGCCGTGTCGCCATGGATTTCCTGATCTGGCACAGCGCCGAATTCAATTTCATCCGGCTGCCGGACCGCCTGAGCATCACATCGAGCATTTCACCGCAGATGCGCATTCCGTATGTGCTGGAATTCATCCACGGCACCAGCGGCCTGATCACAGGCCGCCTGATGGAGGCGCTGGCCATCACCAAGACCGCTTCCGATCAGCTTGAGATGGCGACCATGCTGCCGGCGGAGTTCTGGAAATGCGCCGAGGAATCGCGCCGCTCCATGGACGCGCTCGCAAGTTCGCTGGCGGAAATGACGGTCAACAAGGAACGCATGGCGCAATGCGCGAATGACCATTGGTCGCAGGCCAGCACGGTCGTCGGTTATCTGGTCAAGGAACACGGCATGTCGTACCGCACGGGCCACCAGATCTTGTCGCTGATGATGCAGGAAGTCGCCGACAAGAACATCCCGCCTTCGCAGGTCAAGGCGCGGGTGCTCGAGGATGCGATCGAAAAATACACCGGCAAGAAGATCGCGGTCGGGCAAGACGTGCTTGATCGCCTGTTTGATGCAATGAACTGCGTGCGCGAACGCAAATACCGTGGTGGCGCGGCGCCGGAGCGCGTCGCCGATCACATTGCCGCTGCGCGCGAAAATCTCGCGCACGACCGCAAGATCGCCATGCGACTGGCCGAACGCATCGATGCAGCTAAAACCCGGCTGGATAGCGCATTTTGCGCGCTGCAGCGCAAGCATGCGAAATAGACCCTGCATCCCGCGCGCCTGCAGCGCGTTCACCGCTGCCGTCATACTGTCGGGTGCAACGACGCACGCGGCCATCGCACAACAGTATCCGGACAAGGCCATTCGCGTGGTCGTCCCCTTTGCCGCCGCAGGATCCACCGATATCCTGATTCGCACCGTCGGGCAGAAAATGGCCGAGGTGCTGGGTCAGTCACTGGTGATTGATAACCGCGGCGGCGCCGGCGGCGCCATCGGTGCCGAGCTTGCGGCACACGCACTGCCTGACGGCTATACCATCATGGCGACTACCAGCGGTGTGGTCGTGGTCAACCCGAGCCTCTACAAAAAACTGAACTACGACCCCATCAAGGATTTCGCGCCGGTTTCGATTATCGCCTCGCTGCCCAATATGCTCGTGGTGCATCCAAACGCGCCGGTGAAGAATGTGCAGGAACTGATCGCGCTGGCGCGTGCCAAACCCGGTCAACTGACCTATGCCTCCGGCGGCAACGGCACATCCAATCACCTCGCCGGTGAATTGATGAGGTACCTGACCAAAATCGAACTCACGCATGTGCCCTACAAAGGCGGCGGCCCCGCTGTGCTCGCGGTGCTGTCCGGTGAAGTGACGCTGTTGTTCGCAACAATGCCGTCGGCCATGCCGCAGGTCAGCAGCGGGCGCCTCAAGGCGCTGGCAGTGACCAGTCGCACGCGGGCCAGCGCCGCACCGTCGTTGCCGACAATGATCGAAGCCGGCGTGAAAGATTTCGACGTGTCGATCTGGATCGGCCTGATGGCGCCGCGCGGCACGCCGCCGAAGGCAATCGCGCTTCTCAACAAATCGGTGGTCGCTGCGCTGCAGTCACCGGAGGTCGCCGCGCGTTTACGCGCCGAAGGGTACGAGCCGATCGGTGGCACGCCGCAGGAAATGGCAGCGAGCATCGTGACCGAATCGGCAACTTGGGCGCAGGTCATCAAGGGCGCTGGCATTCGCGCCGACTAACCGTTCTGGCAGCGCTTGTTGCTTCTCCGCAGGCGCCTTGCGCGCGCAGGTTTTGCTGCCGACTTTGAAGACTGCTTCGCCGTTTTGCGCGTCGGCTGCAGATCCAGTTCCGTAAAACGCCGGAAAGTACCGGACTTGCAGCGTGATCGTCGAGATCGCGATGGCGGGGACAAATCAGGATGTGGGCGTGATTGTCGGGCGGTCAACGCAGTCCTGGAGATTCCCGGCAGCGAGATCGCGCCGTTGCCGACCTTGGCTGCAAGGATTCGAACAGACTTTAATCGCGGAATGGGTAAGGTGAGCGGCAAGTTTCTGGCGATTCTGCGCGCTGATCATTTGCGCTCTTGTGGTGATTTGGAGGCGGTGCATATTGCAGGCGCTCTTGCCGGCAGGATCGCAGGGGAGGTATCCACCGGGGCGACGCTATAGCGGTGACTAATCAGAGCGGCGGTTAGCAATATGGTGCGGCCGTGGACTGTGGACGTCCAACTATGGAGAAAGGCAGGCGGCTGCTTTGGGTGGTGGATTCCACCCGTGGTCGTTCCCGAAAGCAATCGGTCGAGCGGACTGATATTTTGATACGTGGCTATGCAATAATTGACGGGCGTCGAAGTCGCGCAGCCGATTCCCAATTTTTGTCCAGGTTCATTTATGTATAGCGAACAACGCCAATTCATCCGTGCTGTGCTCGCAGGCGATCGCTGCCTGTCGCCGGCGACCGTCTACGATGCGCTGTCGGCGCGGGTTGCAGAGTCGGTTGGCTTCCGCCTCGGCATTCTCGCCGGTTCGGTGTGCGCCGCGACCGTGCTCGCCGCGCCTGACGTCGTCGTGCAGACGCTGACAGAATTTGCCGACCAGGTGCGTCGCGTTATGCGCAACAGCCGGCTAAGCCTGATCGTCGACGCCGACACCGGCTATGGCAATGCGTTGAACGTTATGCGCACGGTCGAGGAACTCGAGCATGCTGGCGTCTCGTTGCTGACCATCGAGGATCTCATCATGCCGCAGCGCTTCAACGCGGCACACGAGTTTGAGCTGGTTTCGAGCGAAGAAATGACCGGCAAGTTGCGTGCCGCGCTGGCGGCGCGCCGCGATCCGGCGCTGGTGATCGCAGCACGCACGGCTGCACTGAAAGGCGAGGACACCGCGCGCACAGTGGCGCGCGCAAAGGCCTACGCGGCAACCGGCGTCGATGCGATCTTCATTACCGGCCTAAAAAAACTTGCCGATTTCGATGCGGTGCGCGCCGCGGTGAAGCTGCCGATCATCGTCGGCACCGCACCCGAAATAAAGCGCGAAGACCTTGCCGCACGCGGCGTGCGGGTACTGCTGCAGGGCCATCCACCGGTACGCGCGGTGGTTAAGGCGCTGCACGAGGTATATACGCACCTTTACGAAGGCGGTTCTCCTGCTGACTTGAAGTCGAAACTGGCGAGCCCAGAGGACATGGACTTGCTAACCCGCAACGCAGAATACTCGGAATGGATGCGCGAATATCTGCGGTAGTCGAATCGCGACGCCGGCCCCGTTCACGCCATTCTTCTATTTACCTGCACGATGCCGGCCATGTTCATCCTCCTGGGATGACGTGCTAAAAAATAGTAGTACGCTGGCGTTGCTATCGGTCTGACATAATTCTCATACTGCTTTTCATTTTAATCATACTAATCCCCGGTGTTTTTTCAATTAGACTCTGCGAAACATCCGCGATTTGACGTGGAACTACCGTATCAATCCTGACATGAGGTGAATTTGTGCCGACACTGCGTTACGCAGCACGCATCTTGTTCACTGGCATACTGCTCGCAGTATTCTCCGTGGCGACCGCGCAGGAATACCCAAGAAAGCCGATACGGATAGTGGTCGGATTTCCACCGGGCGGCGGCGCTGACAGCATTGCCCGCTTGATGATTGCCCGGCTGAGCGAACGCCTCGGCCAGCAGTTCGTCATCGACAACCGCGCCGGAGCGAGCGGCAATATCGCGCTCGAAATCCTCGCCAAATCGCCGCCCGACGGATACACGCTGATGGTCACCACGCCGACGATCACGGTGAATCCTGCCCTTTATGACAAACCGGGTTACGACCCGATCAATGATTTTTCGCCGATAGCGCTCATGGCAACCACGGTTTATGTGTTGGTGGTACATCCATCTTTGCCCGTCAAATCGGTGCGCGAACTGGTGGCGCTGGCGAAGGCCAAGCCGCGACAGCTTTATTATTCCTCCGGCGGCAACGGCGCTGCGGCACACCTGACGCTGGAGTTGTTCAGAAGCATGACGAACATCGAGATCGTCCACGTTCCCTACAAAGGGGTCGCGCCCGCGGTAATTGCACTGCTTTCCGGCGAAGTGCAGTTTTCGTCCGGGACGCCAAACGCGACAATGCCGCTGGTGAATGAAAAAAGGCTGCGCGCGCTGGCCGTAACAAGCGCTGGCCGCTCCGCATTTGCACCGGATCTGCCTTCGGTTGCGGAAGCCGGTGTTCCGGGCTACGAGAACACGGCCTGGTACGGCATGCTGGCGCCAGCCAAGACACCCAGACCGATCATCGACAAGCTCAATGCCGCGATTCTCGCGGTCATCGCATTGCCCGACGTGAAGGCCGGGTTTGCTAACCAGAGCTTCGAAATCACGACCAGCACGCCGGATGAGTTTGCCGGTTTGATCAAGACCGAACTGGTCAAGTGGGCGAAAGTCGTCAAAAGCTCCGGCATGAAAGTCGAGTAAGCGCCAGAGGAGGGCATTTCGTCTTCATGCGCATTGTTGACGCGCAGATACTTATCTGAGCCGCCGA